>NZ_JARDJI010000002.1:0-558516 GCF_039907765.1 Mesorhizobium sp. CC13
CAGGGCGGCACCGTCACCGCCCCGATCAAGAAGGGCGAGCTCATCACCTATGCCAACGCCGCCGTCGCACCGGGCTCCAAGATCGCCGAACTCAGGGCACGCCAGGACCGGCTGGTCTATGGCGAATAGCCCGTACGCCGCGCGTCGAGGCGGACGGGCGGCTCGGCTCTAAAGCATTTCCGCTATTCTTCGAATCGCGGAAATGCTCTGTGCTTTTGATTTTGCGCAATTCCGGACGGAAAACCGCTGCGCAGGTTTCCTGGAGTTGCTCTAGGCCTGTCGGCAAGCTGCAAGGATGGCCTCCCGCAAATCCTCTCCGCCGATCGGCTTGTGGAGGATGCGGGCGCCGCTCGCGTTCACTTCCTTCAGCCGTTCCGGCGAGGTGTCGCCGGTGATGATGATGGCCGGCACGGGGCGGCCGACATAGGCAGTGAGGGCCTGGATCGCCTCGAAACCGGTGGCGCCGTCCGCGAGGCGGTAGTCGGCGACGATCAGGTCGACGGGCGCATGTCCGGCTTTCGAAGCCTGCGCGTGGGCGCTTTGCGCCTCGGCGGCGGAGCGGCCGGCATAGACGCGGTGTCCCTCCAGGGTGAGCAGTTGCACCATGGCGTCGAGCACGTCGGCTTCGTCCTCGACGACCATGATGCCGGCCGAGACGCCGACATGGGCGACTTGCTCGACCGGCCTGGGCGATGCCGCCGTGCGGACAATGGGGACCGTGACCGCGAACAGGGAGCCGCTGCCGGGCCTGGAGACGAGCCTGAGCGGATGCTTCAGCAGGCCGGCCGTGCGCCGCACGATGGCCAGCCCCAGGCCCAGCCCTTGCGTCCTGTCCCGCGCCGGGTTCTGCAGCTGCACGAACTCCTCGAAGACCATCGCCTGTTGTTCCGCGGGAATGCCGGGGCCCGTGTCCAGGACCTGTATCTCCACCATGTCGCCACGCCTGCGGCAGCCGAGCAGGACGCGGCCTTGCGTCGTGTAGCGAAACGCATTCGACAACAGGTTGTTGAGGACGCGCCTTGGCATCATCGGGTCGCTCTCGACCCGCAGGCTGCTGTCGACGACGCGCCATTCCAGGCCGCGCTGCCTGGCCTCTTCGGCAAACTCGCCGTTAAGATCGCGGAACAGCTCGCGCAGGGCCACCGTCTCCAGGGTCACCGTGACGATGCCGGCGTCGAGCTTGGAGATGTCGAGCAGCCCGTTGAGCAGCCCGCTGAGGTTGCCGACGACGGATTTTGCCCGGCCCGCCAGGCTGCGGGCATCGGCCGAAGGCACGTCGCCGCGCTGCCCCAGCACGGCCAGCGTGGAGACCAGCAGGCTCAAGGCGTGGATCGGCTGGCGCAGGTCGTGGCTGGCGGCGGCGAGAAAGCGCGTCTTTGCACGGTCGGCCGATTGTGCCCGGTCGCGCTGCTCCTGCAGGTTCAGGACCAGGTCCTCGTTCTCCAGCCGCAGGCTGATGGTTTCGCGCAACATGCGATAGGTGATGCGGCAATAGTAGAAATTGATGGCCACGAGTGACGCCAGCAGGAACAGGAAGGCGCCGGAGATGTCGCTTTCGGTGGTGATGGTGCGGACGGCGACCGGCAGGGCCGTGGCGAGGATCGAGCCGACGAGGGCCGGCGGGAACGCCGAGAGCGACGGCACGGTGCCGCAGACGAGGCCGGTCAGCACGATGACGGTGAAGGAAAGCACGATGGGCGCCTCAGGAAGGAAGCCGGCCCAGCCGAGCCCGCCCCACAGCAGGCCCGAAACCCACGAAAAGCCCGCCGCCAGCCACGCCCATCGCAGCATCGATCCGGAATCCCGCTTGCGGCCGAAAAAGCGGCGGGACGCCAGGACGCGGATCGCGGTCAGCAGATACAGCGCGCCGAGCCATGCCGCGAGCCAGGTTATGGAAACGGCGCTGCTGAGGACATACACGGCCGCGAGCGAGATGACGATGTTGGAGATGACGACGCCGTAGGAATTACGATACAGAAGCTCGACGAGAGCCTGGCGTATCTTGTCTTCCTGCATGGTATTCCCCCAGTTGCCCTATATCTGCTAGCACGGTTGATCTATCGGCAACTTGTTTTCCATAAGTTGGCGACTGGACATTATCTTGCCATTTCGTGGATAGCGACTGGATGAATCGCTTGCTCACCGCCATCATCGCCGACGACCACGCCATAGTCCGTGAAGGCCTCAAGCTGCTTATTTCGGTGATGGACAACGTCACGGTCGTTGCCGAGGCCGCGGATGGCGAGGCCCGGTTGAGGCAAGTGCGGGACACGCGCGCGGACCTTTTGATCCTCGACCTCGGCATGCCGGGCATTCCCGGAATCCAGTTCATCTCCGACATAAGGCAGCTTGCGCCTCGAACGAAGGTCCTGGTGCTGACCGCGAATGTCGAGCCGAGGACGGTGCGCGCTGCGATGGAGGCGGGGGCGAGTGCATATCTCACCAAGGACGGCGACCCGGAGGAACTCGGCGCGGCCATCGAGGCCGTGAAGGAGGGCGGAACCTATCTGGCGCGAACCGTTCGCTTCGCGGTCAGCGAACCGTCCCGACAGGCCGTTCCCATGCAGGAGGCCCTCTCGCCGATCCCGCTGACGCGGCGCGAGCGGCAAATCCTGGCGCTGGTCGCGCACGGCATGACCGCACGCGAGGTCGCCGAACGGCTGGGCATCAGTCCGCTGACTGCCCGGAAGCATCGGGAAAACCTGATGCGAAAACTCGATCTCCACAGCGCCGCTGAACTGACCGGCTACGCGGTACGCCTAGGGCTTCCGGCAGGCTGACCCGATCGCCGCGCCGAATACATTGCCTTAACCATCCAAAGCGTGGGCGAAAGCGCGCGCGACCTGCCCCACGCCTATTCCTCCCAGCGGCTTGGTCGTACGGGGAGGAGCCGTCATGCTGTCGCTGGTCCTGTTGGTTCCGTTTGCCGTCGCAACGCTTGCTTTCGCTGTCATGCCGGGGCCGGCGATACTCTACATGACCGCTCAAACCCTGACCTATGGCCGGCGGGCGGGATTGAGGGCGGCCCTCGGCATCCACATCGGCTGCTATGCGCATATCATTGCGGCCGCCATCGGCCTGGCGTCGCTGATCGTACAGGCACCGACGGTCTACGCGGCAATCAAGCTGGCCGGCGCGGGCTATCTGGTCTGGCTCGGGCTCACCATGTTGCTGGGCTGGAACAAGGCATCCGAGAAGGGCAGCCCGGCCTCGAACACCCTGCGCGACAGCATCGTGGTGGAAGTTCTCAATCCAAAGACGGCGCTGTTCTTCCTGACCTTCCTGCCGCAATTCGTCGACCCGTCGGCGTCGATGCCGCTCTGGCTTCAGTTCATGATCCTCGGCATGATCGTCAATCTCGTCTTCTCGGCGGCCGACGTGGCCGCCGTGGGCATCGCCTCCGTCGCCCATGGCCGGTTGAGGGCCGGCAGGGCGGAATGGGTGATCCCCAAGGCCTGCGGCTCCATCCTGATCGGACTTGGCGTGGCTCTGGTCGGCTATTACCAGTGACATGCCGGCACGGCATCAGGCCAAAATGCTGTCATCGTCGGCTGCGTCGGCTTCAGGAAACCAAACCTGGTTCTCCGTCAGGAGGCGAGGCGACCGCTTGCCGCCTTCGGGCTTCGACCAGGATGTGGACGGCGACGGCGATGAACACGATCAGCCCTCCGGCGAGAGTGCTTAAGCCAGGCGTCTCTCCAAAGGCGAGCCAGACCCAGAGCGGAGCCAGCGGCGCATCGAGCGAGCCGATCAGGGCTGTTTCGATCGCCGGCAGCAGCCGCGCGCCAAGCGTGAACATGGCAAGGCCGACCGCCGAGTTCACCAGGCCGAACATGGCCAGGATGGTCAGGTCGTACGCGGAGACGGCGAGCGGCTCGCCAAATGGCCAGCAGACCAATCCGCTCAGCAGCGCGGAGAGGCAGGCGGCCGGCATGGTGGGAATGTCGTGGAACCGCCGCGCAATGACCATCATCGCAGCCATGCAGAAGGTCATTCCAAGAGCCAGCAGATCTCCGAACAGGCCGCCCTCGGCGCCCAGGCCGACCATCAGGGCAACGCCTGCGAGCGCGGCAAGGCTGGCGATTATGGCATTTCTCGACGGCCTTTCCCGCATCACCAGCCAGCCGAGCGCTGCCGCGATGAACGGCACCGTCGCATAGATCACCGCGACATGGGCAACCGTCGTGTGCCTGAGCGAGGTGATGAACAGGACCATGCCGACCGCCGAGACGATGGCGTACAGCCAGCCGGGCCAGGCCATGGTGCGCACGACGCGCCATGCGTTCCTCCGCTCCATGGCAAGGATCACCACGGCGATGCCGATGGCACCGAAGATGCCGCGCCAGGCGAGCATCGTCCAGCTATCCAGCGGAACGAGGCGGGTGAAGAATCCCGCCGTGCTCCAGGCAATCGCCGACGCGGTGACGAGGGCGAGGCCGAGCCTGTATTCCGTGACATTCATGGCTGGCCTCGATCCGTACCGGGCGAGGCGGGCTTGTTCTTCCAGTCACCGGTCGTATTCCACCAGCGATTGGGGTTGGTGCTGTCGTCGAGACCCTTGGACCGCGCGGTGACTATGGTCTGGAGCCTGATCACCGGCTCCTGATAGCTGTGTACTACAAAAATCGTCTCGATGACCCTTTCGACGAGCTGCTGCTCGTCGGGAAGCTCGAACGACACCTCCAGCGTGCCCGGCCGCTTGCGAATGTCCGTCTCCGGCCCCGCTGCTGCGCCGTCGAGCGGCCGGTAGCGTTCGATGCCTGGCCCGGACTGCCACGCATTGCTGTCGTAGTTTCCCATGGTCAGCGGCGCAACCTTCACCACTTCGGCCATGATGCGGTCCACATCCTCGGAGGGCGCCTGGAAGGTGAGCAGGCACATCCGCTCCATCCGTACCGACTTCGTTTCAAATATCCGATCGACCATTGCCGCCTCGCAGGTGAATGATCGTCAGCCTAGCTGCCCCATGCTGACACCTAGTGTCAGCATGCTCATGCTAATAGTCAATCATGTGCAGGACGAACCGTGATGGGACGATCGAGCCGGCTGTTCGAGATCATCCAGATGCTGAGGCGGGCGGCGGGGCCGGTCTCGGCGGGCGCCATCGCTGATGTTCTGGAGGTCAGCCAGAGGACCATCTATCGCGACATCGTGGCGCTGCAGGCAATGCGGGTTCCCATCGAAGGCGAGGCCGGCGTCGGCTACGTCATGCAGCCGGGCTTCGACCTGCCGCCCATGATGTTCACGGCCGACGAGGTGGAGGCCATCGTCGTCGGCCTGTCGCTCATCGGGCGTACCGGCGATGCCGAGCTTCTGGCGGCGGCGGCCCGCGTCGGCAGCAAGATCGCCGACATCCTTCCCGACGCCGTGGGCAGACGCATCGAACGATCGCCTCTTCACGTATCGCACTGGAACGCCGTTCCTCCCGCTTCGGTGGAGTACCGGGTCATACGCGAGGCGATCAGGGACGAGCGCAAGCTTCACCTGCGCTATCGGGACGCGGAAGCCCGCTCCAGCGAGCGCACCGTCCTCCCGATCGCGCTGGTCTACTACGTGGACAACGTCCTGCTCGCAGCATGGTGCGAGCTGCGTCAGGATTTTCGGCATTTCCGCGTCGACAGGATGACCGCCTGCGTCGCCACCGAAAGCCTGTTCAAAGGCCAAGGCGAACGCCTCAGGGCCGAATGGCAGGCGCGGCATGAACTGTTTTCGGCCTCTTGATCGTCATGCGCATGCCGGCGGGAATGACTTGCAGACGGGGAGGGTCAAACCCATGGTCCGGCAGCGGGACTGCGGCGTCCCAGTGGCCGGAGCCTATCGGAATGCGCAGGAGACCGTGCCGAGGCCGGCGAATGCGACGGCCAGCTCCTGGTCGGGCAAGACCTGCAGGATCGGGGTGAACGAACCGAGCGTCACGATGTCGCCGGCACTCAGCGCGGCATGCTGCATGCGCAATTGCCGCGCGAGCCAGGCGAGGGCCAACAGCGGGTGTTCGTCGGCTCCCGTCAGGTCGGCCTTCGCCACGGTGTTTCCGTCGATCGTCGCCCGCACCGAGAGCCTGGCCGTCGCCAGCGGATCGAGATGTCTGGTCGAGGCGCCGCAGATGGTGGCCACGTGCAGACCGAAATCCGCAATGGCCGCCAGGTGCGCGTCGCCAATCGGCCTGGTGCGGCGGCCGAGGAGGCCGATCGCCGGCTGGCAGGCGACCACCGCATCCGCGCAGGATTCGATGCCGATCGTTTCACCGGGGTCGGGGAAGGTGCGGCCGAGCGTCAGCGCCAGCTCGCACTGCGCGCCGATCATTCCGGCCGGCAGGGTGTAGGCTGCCAGCTTGTCGTGGAAGGCCTTGCGCGGAATGGGGGCGTAAATCGGCTCGCGCAACCCCAGCGTCCGGCGCGTCGCATGGCTGGTGCCGACGAGTGCATAGCCCTTGAAGTCGCTGTCATAGGCGTCGAGGGCCGTCTGCTGAACAGCCAGAGCCTCCGCCTCGTCCGCAATGGCGGACAGCGCCAGCCCGCCAACCACGCCGGCATTGCGATTTTGCGCCAGTTGCTCCCCGAGCCTGTCCAGCATGTCGTCCATGCGGCGAGGCTACATCGGCAACGCATAAAAATTCGAGATGGGAGGCGCGGCGAAAACATTAAAATCCGCTGAGGATAATGCCTTCGCGACGCCGTCCCGTCTCGCGCATCTCAGCGCTGGAAGATCACCGGGAACCAGTCTTCGCGCAGCTTCTCGCCCGGCTGCATGCCGTGGCCCGGGAAGGGCGGCGAGGTGCGCCCGGGACGCTCGACGTAATGCGCGTCGTCGCCCATCAGTCGCAGCGAGAAGGCGCGGCGCCGCGACTTGCTCTCGTTGCCGCGGGCGCCGTGCAGCGTCTTGTAGTCGAAGGCCACGGCATCGCCAGGCTCCATCTCCCATTCCACGATCTTCATCCCCTCGGCATCCGGATCGGGCACCGGCATGTAGGTATCGGCGTCGGGGTAGAAATTCTGCTCCGACAGCCAGCGCGTCGGCAGCACCGGCTTCTCCCACAGATGCGAGCCGGCGACGCAGCGCAGCGAGGCTTCCCGTACCGGGTCGAGCGGCGACCAGAAGCTGACCGTCTGCCGGCCCTCGACGAAATAGTAGGGCGAGTCCTGGTGCCAGGGGGTGGGTTTCGACGTTCCCGGCTCCTTGACCAGCACATGGTCGTGGAACAGTTGCACGGTGTCCGACTGCATCAGGTCGGCGGCGACCTCGGCGGCGGGCGACGTGCGGATCACCGCCTCGAATTCCGGGATGCGCTGCCAATTGCAGTAGTCGTCGAAGAAGCGGCCGCCTTCGCCCGCCTTCAGGTTCTCGGCGGCGTATTCGCCGGGCTCGGCCATGTTGGTCTCGACGCCCTTCCGCAGCGCCTCCACGTGGTCGCGGAAGAGGCCCTTGATGAGCACGACACCGTCGCGCCGGTAGCTGTCGATATGATCCTGGGTGATGAGCGGGTGGGGCATGGCTGTCTCCTCAATGCGCCCCGATCATATGCGGCCGATGGATTTTAACTTCCAATAATATATGAATAAGATAGATATAATCAGGTGTTATATATCTCGCTCAGGCAGCTCGAATATGTGGTGGCGGTGGCCCATGCCGGCAGCCTGACCGTTGCCGCGCAGCAGGTGAACGTCTCGCAGCCGGCGCTGTCGGTGGCCGTGACCCAGGTCGAGGCGCATCTGGGGCGCAAACTCTTCCTGCGCCGTAAGGGCGTGCCGGTGATGCTCACCGGCTTCGGGCGGCTTTTCCTGGCGGATGCCGAGGCGCTGCTGGCCGATGCGGCGCGGCTGGAGGACCCCGGGGCGTTGGGGCGGCGACGGCTGGCGCGCGTCACGCTCGGCATCTTCGAGGACCTGGCGCCGACCTGTCTCGCGCCGCTGCTGCGGCGGTTGCGCGAAGGCTTCCCCGATGTCGAGATCAGGACGCGGGTGGCGAGTTTCGAGACCCTCGCCGAAGCCGTGCCGGCGGGCCAGATCGACCTGGCGCTGACCTACGATCTCGGGCTCGACGCCAGTTTCCGGCGCGATCTCTATTCCCTGGTGACGCCGCAGGCGTGGTTTGCGCCGGATGATCCGCTGGCGGGGCGCGTCGAGGTCAGCCTCGCCGAGCTCGCCGGCCGGCCGCTGATCCTTTCGGATCAGGGCCTGTCGATCCGCCACATGCTGGGGCTGTTCCGGTCGCAGGGGCTGACGCCGCTGGTGGCGCACCGGGCAGCCTCCGTCGAGGTGATGCGCAGCCTGGCGGCGAATGGCGAGGGCGTGGGCATCAGCTACACCAACCCGGCAGGTGCGGTGAGCTATGACGGCAGGCCGCTCGCGCGGGTGCCGGTCGCCGACGCCGAGGCCAGGGAGCCCATCGTCCTGGTCCATTGCGGCGACCAGCCGGCACCGTTGCCCGAGATCCGCGCCGCCATCCTGGCCACTGCCGCGCAAGAGCCCGCCAGCCATTCAGTCGGATGACAGGTCGAGATCGGCTCGGCGAAGCGCAGACGGCCGGCGCTCCACCGCGGGCGCGGCCTACGCCTCCAGCGCGCCGGAGCGGGCGCGCTTGCTCGGGCCGATCCCGACCAGCTTGACGAGATCGTCGCCGGCGCCAGTGAAGCGGTGCGAGCGGCGGGTGAGGATGTAGCCGTCCTGGGGCGCGAAGATTTCGACGCGGCCGCCGTCCTCGCCGGGCGCGCGCACGATTGTCGCCAGCCGCGCACCGGCCTTGACCCGGTCGCCGGGCTTGACGTCGTAGAGGATGGCGCCGGAGCAGGGCGCGGGCATCATTTCGATATGGTCGATGGGCGCGACCACGCCGGCGAACGGCTTCGGCGCTTCGACCGATTGATCGGCGACCACGCCGCGCGCCACCAGCAGGCGGTAGATGCCGTCGGCATCGTGCTCGGCCGTGCCGGCATAGACGTCCGACGTGCCGCGATATTCAACCGTGGAGATGACGCGGCTTTCGAGGCGGGCCTCCTTGCGCGGCAGCTTCAGCCAGGGATGCAGCGAAGCCTCGTCGAAGGAGGCGCCCGACTGGCCGCCCCACAGGATGACTGCGTCGACACCCATGGCCGCGGCGCAATCGGCCATCGCCGGCCACAGTTCCTCGGGCACGTAGAGATAGGCCACGCCCTCGTCGTCGCAGTGCAGGTCGAGCACGATCTCGTGGCCGACCGACAGCTTCAGGAGCCGCGCCTTGAGCCGCCTGTCGGCGGTCATCGCCACCTCGTCGCCGGGCAGGAGCGACACGTCGGGCCGGTCGAGCAGGGGGAAATCGCGATTGTAGTTGACGCGCGTGCCGAGGTCGAAGCGGCCCTGCGTCGAATGGAACAGCTGCTGCGTGCCGCCGATGGGGTTGGCGCGCGGCACGACGGTGAGGTTGCCGCGGATGCGGCCTTCTTTCTCAGCCTTGCGCAGGCGCGGCATCAGCGCGTCGATGGCGACCACGCCGGGCAGCTCGTCGCCATGGAGCGCGGCTTGGATATAGGCCGAGGGCGCGTCCGCCGCCGAGCCCTTCAGGCGCAGCACCGCAAATTCATAAGCGATGCCGTCGCGGTCGCCCCTGATCGTCTCGACGCTCTTTTCCAACTTTTCGACCCCTCGATTCTTTTGCCTGAGCGGTAGAGCAGACCGCGGCTGCGCCGTCCTGATCCAGCCGCACCCGTCCGCCGCGCCAGGCGGCTCAAGCCACTGCCGCACCCCACTGCTTCATCAACTGCACGGAGCGCGCCAGCTGCGGTGCGGCATGGAACTCGTGGCCGAGCGTGGCCGCCGCCCGCCAGGGCCAGCGCGGGTCGGCGAGCAGCGCGCGGCCGAGCGCCACCATGTCGGCCTGGCCGTCGCGGACGATCGCGTCCGCCTGGCGCGGCTGGTCGATCATGCCGACAGCCCGCACCGGAATGCCGGTCGCCCGCTTCACCGCTTCCGCCAGATGCACCTGGTAGCCGGGGCCGGTGCGCAGGCTCTGGTGGGGCGAGTTGCCGCCGCTGGAACAGCAGATGTAGGCGATGCCCGCTGCGGCGTAGGCCCTCGCCACCTCGATGCCTTCCTCGAGCGTGAAGCCGCCCTCGACCCAGTCGGTCAGCGACATGCGCGCCCCGATCATCAGCCCGGGCACGGCCTCGACGACCCGGCGGGCGATTTCGATGGCAAAGCGCATGCGGTTGTCGAGCGATCCGCCCCACCGGTCGGTGCGGTGGTTGGAGAGCGGCGACAGGAACTGGTGCAGCAAGTAGCCATGCGCCGAATGCAGCTCGATGAAGTCGAAGCCGGCGCGCTCGGCCCGCTTCGCCGCTTCGACGAAATGGCCGATGGTCTGTTCGATCTCGTCCTCCGTCAGCGCGTGCGGCACCTGCCAGCCGTCGGCATAGGCGAGTGCCGAGGCCGACACCACCGGCCAGGCATCCTCGTTTGGCGCCAGCGGGCCGCCGCCTTTCCACGGCCTGCGGTTCGCGGCCTTGCGGCCGGCATGGGCCAGTTGCACGCCGAACTTCGCTCCGGGCGTCGCGACACGCCTGGCGGCATCCAGCGTCCGTTTCGCCGCTGCCTCGTTGGCATCCGAATAGAGCCCCATGCAGCCATGGCTGATGCGGCCGCGCCGTTCCACGTCGGTCATCTCGACGGTGATCATGCCGGCGCCCGACATGGCGAGGTTCATCCAGTGCTGCAGGTGCCAGTCCGATGCCGAGCCGTCGTCGGCCGAATACTGGCACATGGGGGCGACGGCGATGCGGTTGGGGAATTCGAGCTTGCCGAGGCTGATCGGCGAAAACAGATGGGTGGTCATGGCGGCTCCGAAATCAGGCAGGGCAATGTAGGATGTTTGCTGGCCGCGACAACCGTGTTGCATGGGGCCAGCGCGTGCTATTCGGAGCCTAGACGACCGCGTATCGCTCAGAATCGGATGCACCCATGAAGTCCAGAGACCGGCTCGAAGCCATCCTTGAGCGTCTCGCCGCGCGCGCCGGCGAAGAGCGCGTGTTCATGAAGCTCTACGCGGAAGCCGCCCGGGCCGCGGCCGATGCCGCCGATGCGCGGGCGAGGGCGGGCCTTTCGCTCGGCCCGCTCGACGGGGCCATCGTCTCGATCAAGGACCTGCTCGACGTCAGGGGCGAGCCGACGCTCGCCGGATCGCTGATGCGCCGCGACGCGGCGCCCGCGCAGGAGGACGCCCTGGTGGTGAAGCGCCTGCGCCGCGCCGGCGCCGTCATCGTCGGCAAGACGGCGATGACCGAATTCGCCTTCACCGCGCTCGGCATCAATCCGCACTACGGCACGCCCGGCAATGCCGCCGACCCCACGCTCATCCCTGGCGGCTCGTCGTCCGGCGCAGGCGTGTCGGCCGCGGAGGGCACGTCCGACATCGCCATCGGCTCGGACACCGGCGGCTCGGTGCGCGTGCCGGCGGCGCTCAACGGCGTCGTCGGCTTCAAGCCGACGGCGCGCCGCGTGCCGCTCGACGGCGCCTTCCCGCTGTCGCCGTCGCTCGATTCGCTCGGGCCGCTGGCAAGGACGGTCAGTGCCTGCATAGCCGCCGACGCCGTCATGGCCGGCAAGGAGCCCGCCGGCCTCGCGCCGCTTTCGCTTGCCGGCCTGCGCATCGGCGTGCCGCACGGGCGGCTGATGGAAAACTGCGATGCCGTCGTCACCGCCGCCTTCGACCAATCGCTGAAGCGGCTTGCGGCCGCGGGCGCCCGCGTTGGCGATCTTGCGCTCGACGACCTGCTCGCCGGCATGCGCGACGCCACCCGCGCGGCCTCGATCGCGGCAATCGAGGGCGCCGAGATCCATGCCGACTGGCTGTCCGCCGGCGCCAGGGTCGCGGTCGACCACCATGTCAGCGGCTCGCTCGGCCGCGCCATGCAGGTTCCGGCCGTCACCTACATCCGCACCATGCGCCGCCGCGCCGAGCTTGCTGCGGCGATGGACGAGCGCCTCTCCGCCGTCGATATGATCGTGCTGCCGGCGACGCCGGTCGTCGCCCAGCCCATCGCCGAGATGCTGGCCGACGGGATGCACGGCAACCGCATCGAGGGGCTTTTGCTGCGCAACACCCAGGTCGCCAACCAGTTCGACCTCTGCGCCCTGTCGCTGCCCATGGCGGGCACGGCGCTGCCGGCCGGCCTCATGCTGGTCGGTCGCCACGGCCACGACCGCCGTGTGCTTGCAGCGGGTCTCGCGGTCGAGCGCCTGCTGCGAGGGTAATTCATGGTCCCGCGCTTCGGCGGCTCGGCGCGCCGGCCGCTTTTCGCACGACGCCCGGCTCGGGATCCATGGCCGGCACTGGTTCGGTAGACGGCCCGCTGCCGCCTCTTGCGGAGCCGGCTCAAATGATGGTCATCTGCCCCAGGACGTTGCAGGATCGGAATCGGGAGGATGTGAGATGCCGTCGACAATGAAGGGACCAGCGATCTTCCTCGCCCAGTTCGCCGGCGACGCGGCGCCGTTCAATAGCCTGAAATCGATTACATCCTGGGCCGGCAGCCTGGGCTACAAGGGCGTGCAGATCCCGACACCCGATACGCGGCTGTTCGACCTGCAGAAGGCGGCGACGTCGAAGACCTATTGCGACGAGATCAAGGGCATCTGCGCTGATGCCGGCGTCGAGATCACCGAGCTCTCCACCCACCTGCAGGGCCAGCTCGTCGCCGTCCACCCGGCCTACGATGCCCAGTTCGACGGCTTTGCGCCTGCAGCACTCCAAGGCAATCCCAAGGCGCGGCAGCAATGGGCGGTCGAGCAGATGAAGCTTGGCGCAAAAGCCTCGCAGAACCTCGGCCTCAAGGCCTGCGTGTCCTTCACCGGGGCGCTCGCCTTTCCCTATCTCTATCCCTGGCCGCAGCGGCCGGCCGGGCTGATCGAGGAGGCTTTTGCCGAACTCGGCAAGCGCTGGCGGCCTATCCTCGACGCCTATGACGCGGCCGGCGTCGACCTCTGCTTCGAGCTGCATCCGGGCGAGGATACCTTCGACGGCATTAGCTTCGAGATGTTCCTCGACGCGGTGAAGGGCCACAAGCGCTGCAACATCAACTACGACCCGTCGCACTTCCTTTTGCAGCAGCTCGACTATCTCGCCTTCATCGACATCTACCACGAGCGCATCAAGGCGTTTCACGTCAAGGACGCCGAGTTCAATCCGACCGGGCGCCAGGGCGTCTATTCCGGCTACCAGGGCTGGCTCAATCGTGCCGGCCGCTTCCGTTCCCTCGGCGACGGCCAGGTCGATTTCACCGGCATCTTCTCCGGGCTCGCGCAGTACGGCTACGACGGCTGGGCGGTGCTCGAATGGGAGTGCTGCCTCAAGCATCCGGAGGACGGCGCCGCCGAAGGCGCGCCGTTCATCGAAAGCCACATCATCCGCGTCACCGACAAGGCGTTCGACGATTTCGCCGGCGGGACGAGCGACCGGGCGATGCTGAGGAAGATGATGGGGATCTGAACGTCGCGCTGCCCCTCATCCCCTGCCGGACCTTCTCCCCGTCACTATACGGGGAGAAGGTCCGGCAGGGGATGAGGGGCAGCGCCAACATTTTCAAGGGAGGACACTACATGGTCGGTGCATCGAATTCGGGGAACGGCAACGGCCCGATCCGCTACGGCATGGTCGGCGGCGGGCAGGGCGCCTTCATCGGCGCCGTCCACCGCATCGCCGCCCGTATGGACGGCGACTTCCAGCTCGTCGCGGGTGCGCTGTCGTCCAATCCCGAGCGCGCCAGGGCGTCAGCCGCCGAGATCGGCCTCGACCCCGAGCGCAGCTACGCTTCCTATGCCGAGATGGCCAAGGCCGAGGCCAGGCGCCCCGACGGCATCGAGGCGGTGGCCATCGTCACGCCCAACAACGTCCACTATCCGGCGGCCAAGGCCTTCCTCGAGGCCGGCATCCACGTCATCTGCGACAAGCCGCTGACGGCGACGCTGGCCGAGGCGAAGAAGCTTGCCGCGCTGGTCGAGAAGACCGGCAAGGTCTTCGTGCTGACCCACAACTACACCGGCTATCCGATGATCCGGCAGGCGCGCGAGATGGTCGCCAAGGGCCTTCTGGGTGACATCCGAGTCGTCCAGGCCGAGTATCCGCAGGACTGGCTGACCGAGGACCTCGCCGCCACCGGCCAGAAGCAGGCGTCGTGGCGCGCCGACCCGAAACAGTCGGGCGCCGGCGGCGCCACTGGCGACATCGGCACCCACGCATACAATCTCGCCCGCTTCGTCTCCGGCCTCGAACTCGACAGCCTGTCGGCCGACCTCGACGCCTTCGTGCCGGGCCGGCTGCTCGACGACAACGTCAACGTCATGCTGCGCTTCAAGGGGGGCGCCAAGGGCATGATCTGGGCGAGCCAGGTGGCGCCGGGTCACGAAAACGGGCTGAAGCTGCGCGTCTACGGCTCCAAGGGCGGCATCGAGTGGGTGCAGGCTGATCCGAACTACCTCTGGTACACGCCCTTCGGCCAGCCCAGGCAGCTGATCACCCGAGGCGGCGTCGGCGCGGTTGCTGCGGCAGCGCGGGTGACGCGCGTGCCTTCGGGCCACCCGGAAGGCTACCTCGAAGGTTTTGCCAACATCTACCAGGAAGCCGCCCGGGCCATCCGCGCGGCTCGGAAAAAGGGCGGCAAGCCGGGCAGGGATGTCGTCTATCCGACCGTTCAGGACGGGGTCGAGGGCGTGGCCTTCATCGAGGCCTGCGTGCGCTCGTCGAGGAAGAACGCCGCCTGGACGAAACTCTAGGGGGCCGGTTCGCCGGCGCCCCTCGATGGCAAAAGGGTACGGGCATGAGAAACCGCTTTCCGATGCCGACCTCGACATCATCGAAGCTAGATTCCGGCGTGCGAGCACGGGGCCGTGGAAATCGTATGTTGAAGGCCGGGATCGCGTTGGCGGTTCGAGTTTCATCATGGTCGGCGAAGGTGCTGGTCGGCAGGACGATATGGAACTGACCGGCGCCACGGCTGCGGATCAGGATTTCATCGCCGAAGCCCGCCAGGACATCCCCGCGCCCGTTGCCGAGGTCCGTGCGTTGAGAGCCCTGCTGAAATGACCGCGCGTGAAGCGACCTTCCGGCTGTAACGCGGGCTTAGCGCCGCCTGGCAGTGTGCAGCCGATCACTCGGCGAAAAACGCGGCGGTTCGCTGCGTCCAGGTCTTCACGTCGTCGATGCTGCGGGCAACGTGAAGGGTTGCATTGGGGATCAGCTCGGCCAGCCGTTCGGCGGTGGTCACGGGATGCAGCGGGTCGGTGTCCCAGGCGAGAATCAGCGTGGGGTGCGGCAGTACGGCCAACGCGGCCGGATCGGGCAGGTCCGAGCGCCCGACACCGCGCAGCACGGCCGGCACCAGTTCGTCGTCGACGTCCGGACTGAACTTCGCCTGCGGATAGTCGGCGAAGATCGGCAGCGGCGGCATCTCGGCCCATTGGCGCCGCCATGCGGCCGACCCGATCTCCTCGATGGTGTCGGCGGTATCGAAATACCATTGCCTCAGCTGATCGGGGCCGGACTCCCAGGCAACCGGCGGGATCAGCAGCGCCAGGCGCCTGAAGCGGTGCGGCGCGGCAATGGCCGCATGGAGGGCAGCGGCTGCGCCCCAGGAGGAGCCGGCGAAGTCGATGGGTTGGTCGATCCCGACCTCGTCGAGAAGGCCGAGCAGGTCGGCAGCGACCTGTTCGAACCGGTAGTCGGCGGATTTGGGCCGACCCGTCGAGTGGCCGTGCGCGCGCTGGTCGTAGGTGAGCAGCGGGCGACCGGCCGCGATGAGGTCGAGGTCGAAGATGCCCAGGCCCCGCACGGCGGCCCTGCTCAACAGGATGCCGTGGGCATATCCGATCGGAATCCCCGCACCGCCGGTCAGGCTGTAGGCGATGGTGGCCCCTTCTGCGGCGAACTGTCTGTCGGTCATGTCGGTCTCCTGGCGGGTTGGCGTAGGTGTGAGGCTGCGCGTTCCCGGCGATGGAGGGTCAAGCACTTTCCCGAATCTTCACGATTTCTCGGAGATCGCCCGACATCGCAGTCGCATTTGGCTCCGGGGCAGAACAGGATTCAGTCGATCCGGCGTTGGCCTTTTCCGGCCTTATTCACAAGCACGAACAATTGTATACACTACTTCGTTGCACCCTCTTCCTAATCGTACACAATCTATGCATACATAGCCCGGCGAAGCTCCGGCGCCGCGCTCCGGGGAAGGTAGGCGCGGGCGGATCTTACGAGGATCAACACCTAGGGAGGGATGAATGAAACGTGGATTTCTGGCGCTGTGCGCCGCAACCGCAGCACTTGCCGGCGTCGTCGGGGCGGCGCAGGCCGCGACGATCGACACCGTCAAGAGCCGCGGCAAGCTGATCTGCGGCGTGTCGCTCAGCACGCCGGGCTTCGCGGCCGCGGACGAAAAGGGCCGGATGGAGGGCTTTGACGCGGACGTCTGCCGCGCCGTGGCCGCCGCCGTGTTCGGCGATCCGGAAAAGGTCGATTTCGTCCTGACCAACATCAACACCCGCTTCCAGGCGCTGCAGTCGGGCGAGATCGACGTTCTGTCGCGCCAGACCACCAACACCTTCTCGCGCGAGACCTCGCTCGGCCTCGATTTCGGCCCGACCGTGTTCTACGACGGCCAGGGCCTGCTGGTGCCCAAGTCGCTCGGCGTCTCCAGCGCCAAGGAACTGACCGACGCGGCGATCTGCACGCTGCCCGGCACCACCACCGCCCAGAACCTGACCGACTTCTTCCGCACGATCGGCGGCAAGTTCGAGCTGGTCGTGTTCGAGAGCCCGGACGAGAACCGCGCCGCCTTCTATTCCGGCCGCTGCGAGGCGATCTCGTCGGACCGCTCCGACCTGGCGTCGATCCGCGCGGTCGCCAACAATCCGGACGACTACGTGCTCCTGCCGGAGACGATCTCCAAGGAGCCGCTGGCGCCGGCCGTGCGCCAGAACGATTCCAACTGGCGCGACATCGTCTCGTGGTCGGTGTGGATGCTCATGGCCGCCGAGGAGAAGGGCATCACCCAGGCCAATGTCGACGAGAAGCTGAAGAGCGAGGACCCCGAAGTGCAGCGCATGCTGGGCGGCGCCGACGAACTCGGCAAGATGCTCGGGCTCGACAACAAGTGGGGCTACAACGTCATCAAGGCCGTCGGCAACTACGGCGAGGTGTTCGACCGCAATCTCGGCGAGAAGACCAAGCTCGGCATGACCCGCGGCCCGAACACGCAGTGGAACGCCGGAGGCCTGCTCTACGCGCCGCCGGTGCGCTGACGACACCGGTCCGCGCCGCCGCAAGCCGGCGCGGACCTTTCCTTCTGCTCCACCTCTCGGCGCGCCCATGCTTTTCCTGAACGACGCGCGATTCCGCGCCGCTTTCTACCAATTCGTCGCCATTTCCGCCGTGCTGCTCGCCGGATGGGCGATGTACAGCACCGCGAGCGCCAATCTCGCCAAGCAGGACATCGCCACCGGCTTCGGCTTCCTGTCGCGGCAGGCCGGCTTCGAGATCAGCGAGGCGGCCATCGCCTTCCAGTCGACCGACAGCGTCGGACGCGCCATCCTGGTCGGCATCGCCAATACCGTAAAGGTGTCGTTCCTGGCGGTGGTGTTTGGCACCATCATCGGCCTGTTCGTCGGCATCGGCCGGCTGTCGACCAACCCGCTGCTCAGCCGCCTCATGCTCGCCTATGTCGAGGTGCTGCGCAACGTGCCGCTGCTGCTGTACCTTCTGCTCTGGTACTCGCTGATCATCCTGGTGTTTCCGCCGGTCAAGCAGGCGATCCAGTTCCTGCCCGGCTTCTTCCTGTCCAACAGCGGCCTCGCCGTTCCGGCCATCCAGTGGCAGAGCGGCTTCTACGCGCTGCTCGGCGCCGTGGCGATCGGCCTGGCGGCAGCCTCCATTGCGCACGCGATCGCCCGCCGGCGGCGGATCACCAGCGGAACGGGCGGCTCGGGCTGGGCCATGGCCGCGCTGCTTTTGCTTCTGCCCATCATTGCCGTCTGGGCCAGCGGCCAGGTCGCGGTCACCTGGGAGGTGCCGGAACTCGGGCGGTTCCGGCTCACCGGCGGGCTGCACATTCGTCCCGAATTCGTGGCACTGCTCTTCGGCCTGGCGCTCAGCCTGTCGGCCAGCGTCGCCGAAATCGTCCGCGGCGGCATCCAGGCGGTGAACCGGGGGCAGTGGGAGGCAGCGATGGCGCTCGGCCTATCGCGCTCGCTGGCGCTTCGGCTGGTCGTGCTGCCGCAGGCGCTCAGGGTCATCGTGCCGCCGCTCACCAACAACTATCTCAGCGTCTTCAAGAACAGCTCGCTCGCCATCGCCATCGGCTATCCCGACCTGGTGATGGTGTCGAACACGGTCATGAACCAGACCGGCCAGGCCATCGAGACCATCGCCATCTTCATGGGCGTCTATCTCGGCCTGTCGGTGCTGATCTCCGTCTTCATGAACTGGTACAACGCGCGTGTCGCGCTGAAGGAGCGCTGACATGACCGACGTCCAGGCACTCCCCACAGCGGCGGAGAAGGTCGCCCGGCCGCCGCGTCGGTCACGCTGGCGCGAGGCCTATTTCGGCACGCCGGGCAATGCCGTCGTCACGCTGGTTTCCGGTGCGGTCATCCTGCTCTTGGCCAAGCTCGCCATCGGCTGGCTTTTCGTCGATGCCGTGTTCGACGGCAGCTCCGAAGACTGCAAGCAGAGCTCGGGCGCCTGCTGGCCGTTCCTGGCCGGCAAGCTGCGCTACATGCTTTTCGGCTTCTATCCCTTCGAGGAGCAGTGGCGGCCGCTCGCCGCACTCATCCTGTTCGTCGGCAGCTGCGCCGTGTCAATGGTTCCACGGCTGTGGGGCAGGGGCCTGCTGCTCGCCTGGGCGTTCGTCATCCTGCCGCTGCTCTATGTGCTGATGGCCGGCGGCGTCTTCGGCCTCACCCCCGTGCCGACGTCGAAATGGGGCGGCCTGCCGCTGTCCTTCACGCTGTCCTTCGTCGGCCTGGCGTTTGCGCTGCCGCTCGGCATCGGCCTTGCGCTGGCGCGCGCCTCGGAGCTGCCCGCCATCCGCGTGCTCGGCACGGGCTTCATCGAGATCGTGCGCGGCGTGCCGCTGATCAGCATCCTGTTCATGGCGGCAGTGATGCTGCCGCTGTTCATGCCCGACGGCGTCACCATCGACAAGCTGCTGCGCGCCCAGGTGGCGATCATCCTGTTTGCCGCGGCCTACATCGCCGAGGTGGTGCGCGGCGGCCTGCAGGACGTGCCCAAGGGCCAGTTCGAGGCCGGCCGCTCGCTCGGGCTGCACTACTGGCAGGTCATGTTCAAGATCGTGCTGCCGCAGGCGCTGAAGAAGGTCATCCCGGCGCTGGTCGGCCTGTTCATCGCCTTCTTCCAGGACACCACGCTGGTGACGATCATCGGCCTGCTCGATTTCCTCGACACCGTGCGCACGGCGCTGCGCGACCCCGAATGGCAGGGCATCGCGGTGCTCGAAGGTTATATCTTCGCCGCCGCGGTCTACTTCCTGTTCAGTGCCGTGATGGGCGCCTACAGCCGTTTCCTCGAAAGGCATTTCAATACGTCGTATCGGTAGGGGGGTGCGCGCGAGGGGAGTCGGCGCGCGCAGCAGCCGTTCTGGACCCGGAGTTCCCTTGGCATCCGAGGGGCTCAGAGCCGGTAAAATGTATCCGTGCGCTTCGTCGGTCTAAGCCGCGTTATTCTGGCGCTCTACTGGCGCTTTGTTCGGTGCGCCACGCTTGCGCCCAGCACCCGGCCTATTGCCGCCGGGCGACATGTTTGATTTCCTGCATCGGGGTTTGATTGTCGTTCAAAGGGGCGCATGTGGCTGAGGCAAGGGGGGCGCTTGGCAGATTAGCGAAGTTCTTGATGATCGCTTGGATGTGGCTCGGCCTGTTGCCCATGCTTGCCAAGATGTTCGGCGGCGGCTTCGTACCCTCGACTGAATGGGCAACCACAACACGCGGCCCTGGACTGATTGCCGGTCTAGGGACCGTGATGCTGTGGCTTTGGTTGGTATGGAGCGCCGACGATTGGCCTTCGCGCAGTGACCTAAGCAAGTTCGGTGCTGTCTTTGGCGTGCTGTTCTTGGGCTTCATGATCGGCAAGAACGTCGTGGACGTTACCGGCCCGATGGCCGTTGCGCTGATCGCGGGCGAGGAGACCGAGCTGCAGTTCACTGTAGAACGCACTGACAGCTTCGGACCCAAAGGCTGTCGTTCGCAGGTGGAGCTGCAGGGGCTGCCGCTCCTGTTCAATAGCGCTTGCGGCGTTCCGAGTGACTTCAGGGACAGCCTCACCCCAGGTACACGCGTCGTAGTTTCTGGCCGCGGGACCAGTCTAGGCGTCTATGCAAGGTATATGCGTCGAGCTGATTGATTGGCGGCAAGGAGGTAGGCGACGAAGCGCTGCTGCTTGTCAGTTGGCGCCACGTCTGGTTACCCTCGGCTGTTGTCGAAATGGGGGTGGGCAATGGCAGGCGACAAACCGAACCCAACATGGCTGAGGTTCCTCGTCCTTGTTCTGTTTTGTCTGTCGTGCGCCGCGTGGGTCTCTGCAATTCTCTCCGGCGAACTCAAGGATGTTGTGTCGATCATCACAGGCGCCACGTTACCGTTGGCCGGCTTTTTCGCGTTTCGAACCTTTGGTGGGAAGTTTCAACGATAGACTGCCTGGCCCGGTCGCGGCTGTACTCATGGGTGATCGCAAGCCTTCGCCCTTTGGACGGCATCAGAGATATATCTTCCCGATGACGTGTCGGAGCATCGATCAATTTCGTCATTGATCCGCAACGCAGTCGTTGACACTTTGAAATGAGGCGCATGGAGGGAGAACGGGCATGAGCTTTCAGACTATCAGCATGGAAGCGCTCGATAATTTCCAGCTTGATGAGCACGGTCGCCTCTACTGGAAGGGTGAAGCAGTCATACTGGAGAAGAAGCTCACGCTTCAGACCTACCAGATTATCCTTTTGACCCTCGGAACACTTGGTGCGCTGCTATCGGGCATTCACCCATTCGGCCAGTCATTCGGCTGGTGGTGATCGGGACGTCTGGACCGCTCGTTTCCCACCCCGACCTGGGGGAAACCAACTTAAAGCAGGGGCGCAAATGTCAGCGCAGGCAATCGACCGTGTAGATCTTGCCGGGAAGGCAGGAAGCATCGTGCTTTAAGACTGGATGGCGGAAGATATGCAGGACGGCTGCAATCTCATGCGGATGGATGCCGAAAGCCACATCCTCTGGAAAGCCTCCCCGCCTATCAAGGGCATGCAAGACTGCTTCACTGAAGTACAGTGGGATGGCCAAAATCTTACCGCAGGAACGTGGAGCGGTTATCGCGTAAGCATCGATCCCGAGAACGGCGAAGTAACCGTGCTGGGATTCACGAAGTAGGCCGCTTCCACGCCAGAGCGGCTTAGCATGCTCTGCCTCCGACAGTTCTCGGGGCGTAGGCTGCCCCTCAGCCCTCCGAATTTTTCGGAAACACCTTCCAGCGATTGGGCCGGAAGGTCACCCGGCTCTTGTGGGCGGCCGGATGGCCGACCGGCAGCTCGATCTCGACGCGCTCGCGGCCGCCGCCGATCTCGAGCTCGACGCGGCGCGTGCCGGCGACGCGGCGGCTCGACGCCACAGTGCCGGCGATGCAGCCGTTGCATTCGTCGAGCAGCTCGACATGGTGCGGACGGAAATAAAGCGTCGCCTCGCCATTCGGCAGGTCGGGCGTCGCAAGCCCGATCGGCCGGTCGGCGATCCAGACATGGCCGTCCTCGACCTTCACCGGCAGCGAGCTCGATTCGCCGATGAAGCCGTAGACGAAGGGCGAGTTGGGCTGGTCGTAGACCTCGTCGGCGGTGCCGACCTGCTCGATGCGGCCCTGGCTCATCACCACCACGCGGTCGGCGAGCTCGAGCGCCTCCTCCTGGTCGTGGGTCACGAACACGGTGGTGTGGCCGGTGGCGTCGTGGATCTCGCGCAGCCAGCGCCTGAGTTCGCGCCTGACCTGCGCGTCGAGCGCGCCGAATGGCTCGTCGAGCAGAAGCACCCGCGGCTCGATCGCCATGGCGCGGGCGAGCGCCACGCGCTGCCGCTGGCCGCCGGACAGTTGCGCCGGATAGCGCTTTTCGAGGCCCGAAAGCTGCACCAGGTCGAGCAGCTCGGAGGCGCGGCGGCGGATTTCAGCCTTGGGCGGGCGCTTGCCGCCCGGCCGCACCTTGAGGCCGAAGCCGATGTTGTCGGCCACCGTCATGTGGCGGAACAGGGCGTAGTGCTGGAACACGAACCCGACATTGCGCTCCTGGATCGTCCTGTTCGAGGCATCCTCGTCGCCGAAGTAGATGGTGCCCCGGGTCGGCCGCTCCAGGCCCGCGATCAGGCGCAGCAGCGTCGTCTTGCCCGAGCCCGACGGGCCGAGCAGCGCGATCAGCTCGCCGGAGCGTATGTCGAGCGAAACATCGCGAAGCGCCGGAAACCGGTCGAATTCCTTGCGCACATTGGCAACGCGAACATCCATGAAACAACCTCGGTCAATGTCCGCGCGTAGCGGCAAGTTCGGCGCCGTAGCGCATTTCAAGTATGGTTTTCAGCACGAGCGTCACCAGCGCCAGGCCGGCGAGAACGGAAGCGACGGCGAAGGCGCCCACGGCAT
This sequence comes from Mesorhizobium sp. CC13, assembly GCF_039907765.1. NCBI lineage: Bacteria > Pseudomonadati > Pseudomonadota > Alphaproteobacteria > Hyphomicrobiales > Phyllobacteriaceae > Mesorhizobium > Mesorhizobium sp. CC13. Next base: position 22,639 of record NZ_JARDJI010000002.1, read on the forward strand.
TGTACTCATTGTAGAGAATTTCGACCTGCAGCGGCATGGTGTTGGTCTGGCCCCTGATGTGGCCCGAGACCACCGATACGGCGCCGAACTCGCCCATGGCGCGCGCGTTGCAGAGCAGCACGCCGTAGAACAGGCCCCATTTGATGTTGGGCAGCGTCACGTGCCAGAAGGTCTGCCAACCATTGGCGCCGAGCGAAAGGGCGGCTTCCTCGTCGCCGGTGCCCTGTTCCTGCATCAGCGGGATCAGTTCGCGCGCGACGAAGGGGAAGGTCACGAAGATCGTGGCGAGCACGATGCCGGGGACCGCGAACAGGATGACGATGCCCTGCGCCTTGAGCCACGGCCCGAGCAGGCTCGATGCGCCGAACAGCAGCACATAGACCAGGCCCGAGATCACCGGCGACACCGAAAAGGGCAGGTCGATCAAGGTGATGAGGAAGGCCTTTCCCTTGAATTCGAACTTGGCGATGGCCCAGGCGGCGGCGACGCCGAAGACGAGGTTGAGCGGCACCGAGATCGCCGCCACCAGCAGCGTCAGCTTGATCGCGGCGATCGTGTCCGGTTCGTTGACGGCTTCCAGGAAGGCGCCGATGCCCTTGGCGAAGGCCTGCTCGAAGACCACGATCAGCGGCACGACCAGGAAGATGCCGAGGAAGGCGAAGGCCGTCGCCATCAGCAGGAAGCGTGCCACCGGCGCTTCGCTGGTGGCCAGCGAGACGTGCTCGTGCAGTTGGTCTGCGGGGTAAAGCTCCGGATCAGCCATAACGTTTGCGGGTCCACGCCTGGATGAGGTTGATGATGAAGAGCAGGCTGAAGGACAGCAGCAGCATGATCGCGGCGATCGCGGTGGCGGCGGCGTAGTCGTATTCCTCCAGCCGGATGATGATCAGCAGCGGCGTGATCTCCGACACGTAGGGCAGGTTGCCGGCGATGAAGATGACCGAGCCGTATTCGCCGACGCCGCGGGCGAAGGCCAGCGCGAAGCCGGTGGTGACGGCCGGCGCCAGCCCCGGGAACAGCACCCTGGTGATCGTCTGGAAGCGGTTTGCGCCCAGCGTGGCGGCCGCTTCCTCGACCTCCTTGTCGATCTCCTCGATGATCGGCTGCACGGTGCGGACGACGAAGGGCAGGCCGATGAAGATCAGCGCGATGACGATGCCGAGCGGGGTGTAGGCGACCTTGATGCCCAGGGGCTCGAGCAGGCGGCCGATCCAGCCTTGCGTCGAATAGAGCGTGGTCAGCGCGATGCCGGCCACCGCGGTCGGCAGCGCGAAGGGCAGGTCGACCATGGCGTCGACGACGCGGCGCCCGGGAAAGCGGTAGCGCACCAGCACCCAGGCGACCAGCGTGCCGAACACGACATTGACCAGGGCTGCGATGAAAGCGGTGCCGAAGCTGATCTCGAGCGCCTTGAGCGTGCGCCGGTCCGTGGCGATGGCGAGGAAGTCGCTCCAGCCGAGCGCCGCCGAGCGCCAGACGAGAGCCGCCAGCGGGATGAGGATGATGAGGGTGAGGTAGGCAAGCGAGAAGCCGAGCGTCAATCCAAAGCCTGGAATGACGCTCGGCTGTCTGAACCGCCACCCCGCCGCAGCGGGTGCTGAACTCATGTCGTTTGGAACTTCCCTGCTGGCTTACTGCGCTGGCTTGTAGATCTGGTCGAATATACCACCATCTCCGAAATGATAGGGCTGCGCTTTTGCCCAGCCGCCGAAGATCGGATCGTCGATGGTCACCAGCTTGAGTTCGGGAAGCTTTTCCACGTCGGCCGGAACCAGCTCCGGCTTGGACGGCCGGTAGTGGTGCTTGGCGATGATCGTCTGGCCTTCCGCCGAATAGAGGTAGTCGAGATAGGCCTCGGCCACCTTGCGCGAGCCCTTGGCGTCGACATTGGCGTCGACCACGGCAACCGGCGGCTCGGCCAGGATCGACGCGGGCGGGATGACGATGTCGAAATTGTCGGCGCCGAATTCGTCGAGGGCGAGATAGGCCTCGTTCTCCCAGGCCAGCAGCACGTCGCCCAGGCCGCGCTCGGCGAAGGTCACCGTCGAGCCGCGTGCGCCGGTGTCGAGCACCGGCACGTGGGCGTAGAGGTTGCCGACATACTGCTTGATCTTGCCCTCGTCGCCGCCGAACCGGCCGTTGGCCCAGGCCCAGGCGGCGAGGTAGTTCCAGCGCGCGCCGCCGGAGGTCTTGGGGTTGGGCGTGATCACCTGCACGCCTTCCTTCACCAGGTCGCCCCAGTCCTTGATGCCCTTGGGGTTGCCCTTGCGGACGAGGAAGATGATGGTCGAGGTGTAGGGCGAGGAATTGTTGGGCAGCCTGCCGCGCCAGTCGGGATTGATCGCCTTGGATTTCTCGACGATGGCGTTGATGTCGCTTTCGAGCGCCAGCGTGACGACGTCGGCGTCGAGGCCGTCGATCACCGCACGCGCCTGCTTGCCCGAGCCGCCATGCGACTGCTGGATCGTCACCGTCTCTCCGGTCTCGGCCTTCCAGTGCTTGGCGAAGGCCTCGTTGTAGTCCTTGTAGAGCTCGCGGGTGGGATCGTAGGAGACGTTGAGCAGCGTCGTCTCGGCATGGGCAACGCTCAGGCTGCCGAGTTGCACGGCCCCGGCGACCAGCGCCGACAGGAGCAGCGTTCTGCGTGAAGTGGTCATTTCCGCCTCCGTTCGAATAGGCATAGTCTATCGAACTGGTAGAAATTAGATGCGGCGAATGTTCCGAATTTTGCCGCCGCGGGGCAATTTTCGGCCACACCGGGACCGGTCGCGAAATTTTTTTGCTCGCCCAAAAAGTCCTGACCGGCGGAGCAACGATTCGCCACAGACCATGACAGCTAGCGGAGTTGTTGGGGCGGGCAAGGGGCCGCGGCCGGGGATGAGCTTGGTTGCAGCCCCACGGAATTTGCGCCCAGTCGAAATATTCTGCACGGGCATTGGTGCAGCCGTCACGGCATGGATCGATCTACTCCACGAACACCCGCACGCTCGCCGCACGTCCCGCCGCGTCGATCACGGTCAGCGTCGAATAGCCCGCGCCGTCGGGCTGCCAGGTGGCCTCGCGGCGACGCTCGACCGTGTTGAGCGGCTTGCCGTTGGCGAGCCAGCGGAACGGCGCGCGGCCGCCCTGCAGCTTGAGCACCAGCGGGCTCGTGCCGCCGCTCGCCGCGCCGAGCTCGACCCTGGCGCCGTCGGGCGGGAACACGATCTGCGGCGCGGGCTCGGTGACGGCGGCAGTGACGACCGTCGGCAGCTGGCCGGCCGAGGAGAAGCGTTCGAGCGTCACCGGCAGGTCGGCGCGGGCCAGGCGCAGGGCACCTGCGGGCGCCTGCGGCAGCGGCATCGCCGGCAGGCCCGAACGGGCAAAGCCCTCGAACAGGATCGGCGCGGCCGAGACGTAGCCGGACAGGCCGGGCACCGCGCCGGCATCGGCGCGTCCGGCCCACACGCCCAGCACGTAGCGGCCGTCATAGCCGACCGACCAGGCGTCGCGGTAGCCGTAGGAGGTGCCGGTCTTGTAGGCGATGCTGCGCTTGGCCGCCCCTTCGGGCGCGCGCACGCCGGCAAGGATGTCCGCCACCTGCCAGGCCGCCTGCTCCTCGAGGATCGTGCCGTTGGCAAGCGGGGCAGGAGTCTGTGTCTCCGTGCCGTCGCGGAGAACCTTGGCGCGGCCGCCATTGGCGAGCCCGGTGTAGAGCTGGACGAGGTCGCGCAGCGAAACGCCGACGCCACCCAGTCCGATGGCGAGCCCCGGCACCTCGCCCGGCGGCAGCGAAGGCGTCACGCCGGCCTGGCGGAAGCGCGCCGTCAGCCGCTGCGGCCCGACCGCATCGAGCAGGCGGATCGCCGGCACGTTGAGCGACAGCTGCAGCGCCTGGCGCACCGACACGTCGCCCTGGTAGCTCATGTCGAAGTTCTTCGGCCGGTAGCCGGCGAAATCGGCCGGCCGGTCCTCGATCAGCGTTTCCTGCGCCACCAGCCCCTGCTCGAAGGCGAGCCCGTAGATGAAGGGCTTCAGCGTCGAGCCGGGCGAGCGCACCGTCCGGGTCATGTCGATCCAGCCGGAGCGGGACGCATCGAGATAGTCGGCCGAGCCGACCTCGCCGAGGATCTCGCCGGTCATGGCGTCGGCCATCACCAGGGCGACCGATATGCGCGGCCCGAGCCGTTGTCCGGCCTCGCGCGCCACCGCCTCGAGCCCGGCCTGCACGCTCTTGCGCAAGGTGAGCCGGTGCCTGACGATGCCGGGCGCATTGCGCAACGCCAGGTCGGCCGCGTGCGGCGCCATGGCGGGCAGCGCGAGACGGGTGGTGCCGACGTCCTCGAGCGCCGCGCGCGCCGCCTCGGCCTCGCCGAGCAGCCCCGCCGTCACCATCCGCCCCAGCACCCGGTCGCGCGCCACCTGGGCGTTGTCCGGGTTCCTGTCGGGCCGGCGCCGCTCCGGCAGTTGCGGCAGCGCCACCAGCAGCGCCGCCTCGGACACGGTCAGGCGCTTCGGCTCCTTGCCGAAATAGGCGAGCGCAGCGGCGCGCACGCCTTCCAGGTTGCCGCCATAGGGGGCGAGCGTGAGATAGCGTTCTAGGATTTGCTCTTTCGACAGCCGTCGCTCGATCTGCACGGCGCGGGCAAGCTGCCTGAGCTTGGAGCCGAAGCTGCGTTCGGCGCGCGGCTCGATCAGCCGCGCCAGCTGCATCGACAGCGTCGAACCGCCGGAGACGATCCTGCCGTTGCTGGCGAACTGCCAGGCGGCGCGGCCGAGTGCCAGGAAATCGACCCCCTCATGCTCCCAGAAGCGCTTGTCCTCATAGGCGACCAGCATCTTCACCAGTTCCGGGTCGACGTCGTCGAGGCCGACGCCGAGCCGCCAATGCCCGGACGGCGTCGCATAGGCGCGCAACAGCTGGCCGTCGCGGTCGACGACCTCGTCCGAGACGACGAGTTTTTCGGGCAGGGGCGGGGGGAAGGCTCGGTCGAGCACGACAAGGCCGCCGACGGCCAGCATAGCCAGGGTGACTGCACCTGTCGTCCAGAGGGCGATCCTGCGGATGATCTGTGCGGAGAGCATTGCTCTGCCCCTCACCCTTACCCTCTCCCCGTGAAAAACGGAGAGAGGGGGGCGTCGGCGTGGCCGCTTGTCCCTTCTCCCCGTTCTTGACGGGGAGAAGGTGCCGGCAGGCGGATGAGGGGCGGCGCAGACCTTGCCATCAAAATCGGCGCCGGACTGAAAGCAGACATGGCTACTCCGCCTTCACCTCCATCATGCCGGTGGCCGTGCGCGCCGAATATTGCGGACGGTACATGTCCTCGACATTCGCCGCCGGGTGGGCATAGACGCCCGGCGTCACCGCGCGGACGACATAGGCCAGGGTGAATTCCTGGTCGGCGCCTTCGCCGCTGTCCATGGCGGCGACGAAGCGGTCGTTGCGGAATTCGAGATGTGCGGCCTCCGTCTGTTCCAGCCACGGGAAGTTCGACAGGTTGGCGCTGTTGACCAGCCCCGGATTGTCGATCTCGAAGCCGGCGGGCAGCATGTCGGCGACGACGATGCGCGAGGGCCAGTCGTTGAGCTCGCCGACCTTGAGCACGACGACGAAGCGTTCGTTCTGCTTCACCTCGGTCACGTTGGCCTCGCTGCCGTCGAGCCGGTAGTAGGTGCGCTCGATGGTGAAGCCGTCGCCGCCCGCCGGCAGCGGCTGCACCGGCGGCGCCACCGTCGTCACCACCGCCTGAAGCGCATCCTTGCCGGTGTTCGACACCACGATCGGGTTGACCAAAAGGTCCGCCCCGCCGACCCGCTCCGAATAGGCGCCGCTGCGCGCCGTACCGTTGACGTCGAGCGAGATCGCCTCGTTGCCGGACTTGAGCGCGCGTGCCGCAAGCAGCATCCAGGCATCGTCCTGGGTGCTGGTCCAGTTCGCGGTGACGCGGTCCGCCGCGACCATCTTCACCAGTGCCGGCACCACCGACGGCATCGGCTTGCTCTCGGCGGCCAGCGCCAGCATGGCAGCGCCGTCGCGCAGGCGCGAACCGTAGTCCGAGCGGTACCAGTCGTAGTCGGTCGCGGCCTTGGCGAGCTGAAGTGCTGCGTCGAAGGTCTGCTCCGAGCGCTGGGCGTCGCCATAGAGCGCGAGGCTGGCGCCCAGCTGGGCCACTGCCATCGGGCTGGTGAAGGCCTCCAGCTTGGTGTCGGCGAAGTAGCGCAGGTCGCCCACCGAGGCCTGCTTGTTGCGCGCCAGCACGTAGAGCGCATAGGCGATCTCCGAGCCGCGGTCCTCGACGTCGACGTCGTAGCCGATCGAGTTCTGCAGGTTGTTGAGCGCCTGCATCATCGCCTGCTGCGGCACCTCGAAGCCCTTTTCACGCGCCCGGGTCAGGAAGTCGGAGACATAGGCGTCGAGCCAGAGGTCGCCGGAGCCCGGCCCCCACAGGCCGAAGCTGCCCGAAGAAGCCTGGTAGTTGAGCACGCGGTAGATCGCGCCCTGGATGCGTTCGCGCAGCTGCGGATCGCCGGCCATGCCGTAGTCGCCGCTGAGCTCGCTGAGATAGAGCAGCGGCAAGGCCCGGCTGGTCGTCTGCTCGGCGCAGCCATAGGGGTAGCGGTCGAGCGTCATCAGGAGCGACGGCACGTCGAAGGCCGAGGCCTGCGACACGCCCACGCTGACATGGGCATCCTGCAGCAGGCTCGCCGCGAGCAGCTCCTTGTCGATGCGCAGCGATGCGTTGGGCTTGAGGTCGACGACCATGCGCGTGGTCACCGGCAACTGGCCGGGCCGCACGGGGATGGAAAGCTCCTGCTCGACCGTCAGGCCCTCGGCATTGGCGAGGCGGATCGTCAAGCCTGCCGTGCCCGCCGTCACCGGCATCAGCGGGATTTTCACCGTCTGGCGCTTGCCGGGCTCCAGCGCAAGCTTCTGCGGCAGGGCGGCATCGCCGGTGGAAAGATCGCCGGTGGTGTCGACCGACAGCGTGTAGTCGCCCGACGGGGCATCGGTGTTGGCGACGTCGAGCGTCATCTCGGCGAAATCGCCGGGGGCCATGAAGCGCGGCATGCCGGCGGTCAGCACGATCGGATCGCGCACGATCACGTCGCCGACGGCGCGTCCCACGGCATCCCTGGTCCAGGCCACGCTCATCACGCGCACCGTCCCGTTGAACTGAGGAATGTCGAAGTCGACGGTGGCCTTGCCGTCTGCATCGAGCTCGACGACGCCGGAGAAGAAGGCGACCAGCTTCTCCTTGGGCGGGCTGCCCTGCGAGGTCATGGAGGCGCCGTCGCCGCCGGTGCGCAGCTTGCCCGTCGCCCCCAGCGAGCCGTCGATCAGCCGGCCGTAGAGGTCGCGGATCTCGAGCCCCATCATGCGCTGGCCGAAATACCAGTCCTCGGGGTCGGGCGCCCTGTAGTTGGTGAGGTTGAGGATGCCGACGTCGACGGCGGCGACCATCACATAGGCCTTGTCGCCGGCCTTCGCCCCGGTCACGGCGACCGGGATCGACAGCGTCTTGCGCGGCTCGGTCTTCTCGGGAAGCGTGAGTGCCACGCCGAGCTTCTTGTCGGCGGGGTCGACCGCCAGCCATTTCAGGCCGATGGCGCGGGCCGGCATGCGCGATTCCTGCGCCTCGCCGGGCCGGTAGAGCGTGGCCGTCACATAGGCGCCGGCGCCCCAGTCGTCGCCGACCGGGATGTCGATGGTGGCGCCGTCGGCCGGCACGCTGGCGGTGACGGTCCTGATCAGCTTCTCGGCGCCGATGGTGACCAGAAGCTCGCCGGCGAAGCGCGGCGAAACCTTCAGCTTGGCCACCTCGCCGGCGGCATAGCTCTCCTTGTCGAGCGCCACTTCGAGGCCGTCGGGCGTTTCGGTCGAGGTTGCGGCAACGTACCAGCCGGCATCGAACTCGTAGCTCGAGGCCGGTCCGGCCGGGTCGGCGGTCTCCACCTCCAGGCGGTAGCGGCCCCAGTCGACCGGCAGCGAAACGCTCGGCTCGCCGTTGGCGTCGAGGTCCACCTGGCCGGTCGCGATCGACTTGGTGAAGGTCACCGGCTCGTAGTTCCAAGAACTGCCCGAGCGGTACCACTGGTAGTTCCGCTCGACCTTGACCAGCGACCACTGCGCGCCCTTGAGTTCGGCGCGCTTGCCGTCGGGCTGGGCCGCGATCAGGCTGAACTTGGCGGTGCCGCCCTGCGGCACCTCCTCGCCGGAGAAGTCGGGACGGATGCCGATCATCGTGCCCTGCGGCAGGATGCCGATGTCGAGCCGCTCCTCGACGGCGCGGCCGCCGGTCTCGCGCATGCGCAGCGTCAGCGCCGCGTTGATCAGGCGCGTGGTCGAGGGCACCGAGCCGATCTCGACGGGGAAGGTTGCCTTGCCGTCGTCGCCGATCACGGGCAGGCCGGTCAGCGGAATGCGGGTCGCTTCGCCTTCCTGTTCGTCGGCGAGGCCGAAATAGTAGCCTTTGAAGGCGTCCCACTCGCGCTTGGTCGACAGCGTCACCTCACCCTCGATCGCCAGGCCCGCGGCCGGCGCGCCATAGAGGAAGCGCCCGTCGACGGTGGCCGTGGCTGTCTCGCCCACCGCGATCTCCTTGCGGTCGGCGGTGAGGTCGAACTCGATGCGGTCGGGAACGAAGTCCTCGACAAGGAACATCTGGCTGGCGACCGCCGGCTGCTTGGGATCGGTGTGGATGCCGAGGCTCCAGGTGCCGCGCATGGCGGCGCTGGACAGGGGCAGGTCGACGGCGTGGCCGCCGGCATTGCCGCCCTGGCTGACGATGCGCCGGTCCTCGACGCCGTCGGGACGGGTGAAGATGAAGGTCAGCGGCAGGTCGTTGGCGCGGGCCGCGTCGTCGCGGGCAAGGGCCGCCGCATGCACAGTCTCGCCGACGCGGTAGATGCCGCGCTCGGTCCAGGCATAGACGTCGAGCGCGCCGGGTGCGGCGCGGCCGGTCACGCCGCGGTCGGACAGGTCGAAGCCGGCCCTGGTCATGTCGAGGAAGACGAAGTCGTCGCCCCCCTTGCCCGCCATCAGTACCGCCGGCGCAAGGCCGGAGTCGCCGCGGGTCAGGCCGGGATTGAAGGTGGCGCGGCCCTCGGCGTCGGTCCTGGCGGTGCCGAGGACCTCGTTGTTGCGGGCGAGCAGGGTCACTTCCGTGTCGGCGATGGGCTTTGCGGTCGCCAGCGAGCGGACGAAGACGTTGAGCCCGTCCTGGCCGGTATAGGTCGAAAGCCCGATGTCGGAGACCACGAACCATTGCGTTGCCTTGGTCGCCCACTCCTCGCTCCTGTCGTCGAGCGGCTGGGCCGTCAGCACATAGACGCCCGGCTTGCGGCTGGGCAGCGCCTCGTCGACGGGGAAGGAGGTCGTCACTTCCTTGTTGAGCTCGTTGGCGATGACCAGCTGGCCCTCCCAGATGGGTTCGCCCATCTGGTCGGAGATGCTCGACAGGTCATAGCTGTCGAGCTGGCGCAGGAACTGGTAGCCGGAGAGCAGCTGCGCCAGCGAGCGGTCGCCGATGCGGTAGAGCTTCATCGCCGCCGCGTCCATGTTGACCGTCACCACCGGGATGCCGCGGCGGGCGGTCGAGGGCAGCACGAAGCTGTCGCCGGTGAAGCGGGCCGACTGCGCCCGGTCCTGGATGTAGACGCTGAGCACCACCGGCGCCTCCAGCACCTCGCCGATCGCCGCCGGCAGGCCGGGGCGGAAGGTGACGCGATAGTGCTTGCCGTGCTCCAGCCCCTCGACGCAGATCTGCTGGCCCTTGGCCTCGACGGCCTTCGGGGCGGCATCGTCGACGGTCACGAAGGGGGTGTAGTCGACGCCGGCCTTGACGAGCGCCTCGGAGAACTGGGCGCAGACGCGCGGCGAGGTGGTGTCGGCGTCGATCGAGTGGTCGACGACGCGGAAGCCCTTGCGGGCCTTGAGATCTTCGTACTCGGCGCGCACCGAGGCCGAGTTGTCGAGGGCGAGGCCCGCCTCGTAGGCCTGCAGCGCCGGGCGAAACATGTCGCGCTTGTCGAGGGCGCGGGCGATGAGCGTCAGGCTCTCGGCGCGCACCTTGGCGGTGCGCGACAGCAGGTAGGCGTTATAGGCGCTGGCGGTGGCGTCGCGCTGCTGGTTGGCCGTCTCGTTGCCGTCGTTGGGCTGGATCGAAAGCACGGCATTGGCCAGCCGGTTCCAGATCGCGGTGTCGTCGGGCAGGATCTTCAGCGCGGCGCGGAATTTCTGGCTGGCCGCGCGGCCGTCGCCGCCCCGGACGGCGGCCTCGCCGGTATCGATCAGCCCGGCCAGGCCTTCGCTGCCGTCGATCTGGCCGCCGGTGACCTCGGCGCGAAACTTGCGGGCTTCCTCCGCGAACGCGGCGGGGAAGAACGACAGTCCGGCCGGCGCGCCGATGTCGGGATCGCCATTGACCGGCACCACCTTGCCGGCGACCGCGCCGCTGAACGGCTTGATGGTCGCGAAGTCGGACTTGAGGAAGCACCACTTGGCCTTGGTGCTGTAGGTGAAGGCGCGGCAGGCCGAATCGCCCAGGCAGGAGGTCTGGCACTGGTCGAGCGTCACGTTCTGCTCCGACCTCAGGTCGAAGCCGAAATAGTCGCTGTTGTCGGTGGTCACCACGCGCCGGGCCTCGAGCGCCGCCGCCCCAAGTGTCCAGCCGAGCAGGAAAAGAACGAATACCGGAAAAACACGCGCCGCACGCATCATCAGTCCCTCCGACAGGCTCGTCGCCGTTCAAGTCGCATTCAGGCTAGCCTCACTACAGGCAATACGGAAGCCTGCAGGCGAGTGCTCGCCAAGGTTGTCGTTTGTCTTGGAAGCCGTGCATGGTATTGCCCCCACCATGCGGTTGCCCCGATGAACCGCCGAATCCCTATCGCGGGGCCCGACCTTTCGCCCACTGGAATCTCGCGCCTCGATTGTGTCTGCTTTACGAATGCACAGAAACTTCATTCCAATTTTAGATTTGAAGGTTACGTTGGCTTGATGTTTGTGCGGCGTAAGCGTGGAATCGATGGTCCTGCCCGCGCCCGCGTGCTTTGGCGCGCGGCGATGGCAGCGCTGTTGGCCACAACGATTCTCGCCGTCGAAGCGCGCCAGGCGTCGGCGCTCGAGATCTTCGGCATCAGGCTTTGGGGCTCGGACAAGGACGAGGACGCCGACATCGTCGATCCGCTCGACTATGCCGTCACCTTCGAGGTCACTGGTGACGACGACGACCTGCGCGAGGCGCTCGAGAACGTCTCCCTGCTCAAGAGCGAGGAGGAGCGTCCGGTCTCCGGTTCGCTCGGCCTGCTCGCCAAGGCGCGCAGCGACCGCGAGCGGCTGATCGCGGCACTCTTCTCCCGGGCGCGCTACGACGGCGTCGTCGAGATCTCCATCGCCGGCAGGGCGCTCGACGAGCTCGAACCCGACGCCGTGTTCGACGGCCCCCAGCCCGTCCCGGTCACCGTCCGCATCCAGCCGGGATCGCAGTTCACCCTGGGCGACATCGTGCTCAAGGGCGACGCGGCCGGCATCCGCGGCGCCGACTTCGGCCTGATCGCTGGCGGCGACGCCTCGTCCGACGCCATCCTCAAGGCCGAGGCCGAGATCGTGCGGGCGCTGAAGGAGGAAGGCCGGCCGCTGGCGCGCGTCACCGACCGCGCAATCGTCGCCGACCACGCCACCACCACGCTCGATGTCACGCTCGGCGTCGAGGCGGGCCCCATCGCCGGCTACGGCGACACCTCCGTGGAGGGCACCGAGGCGGTCGACCGCGACTTCACCGTCTACATGACCGGGCTGGAGCGCGGCCGCCGCTACTCGCCCAAGGAAATCGACGACGCGCGCGACCGTCTTCTGGCGCTCGACGTCTTCTCCAGCGTCTCGATCAGCGAGGCGGCGGCGCTCGATCCTGCCGGCCAGATCCCCATCGACGTCCGCGTCAGCGAGCGCAAGATGCGCTATTTCGGCGCCGGCGCCACCTTCTCCAACACCGAGGGCGCCGGCATCGAAGGCTATTGGGGCCACCGCAACCTGTTCGGGCGCGCCGAGAAGCTGCGCATCGGCGGCGCCATCAGCCGCATCGGCGACACCACCGAACTCGGCCAGCTCAACTACAATGCCGGCATCATGTTCGAGAAGCCGGGGGTAATCGGCCCGGCGTCGAAGTTCTTCGCCAACGCCAAGGTGGTGTTCGAGCATCCCGACGCCTACGACCGCTTCTCGGTCAAGGGCGGCGCTGGCGTCTCCTACGAGCTGACCCAGCAGCAGACCGTTTCGGCCGAGGTCGCGGTCGACTATTCCGACATCGAGGACGCGCTCAATCCCGACGGCAAGCGCTACCTCCTGGTCAGCCTGCCGCTGCAATATGTCTACGACAGCCGCGACGACAAGCTGAACCCGACCAGCGGCTTCCGCGCGCTCGCCTATATCGAGCCCACCTACGACACGCTCAACGGCAAGGCCTTCGTCAAGCTGAAGGGCGAGGGCTCGGCCTATTACGGCCTCGGCGCCGACAACCGCTTCGTGCTCGCCGGCCGCGTCGGCATGGGCTCGATCCTCGGCGCCAGCCTCGAGGACGTGCCGGCCGACCGGCGCTTCTATTCCGGCGGCGGCGGGTCGGTGCGCGGCTACGCCTACCAGGGCATCGGCCCCAAGTCCGGCGACCAGCCCACCGGCGGCCTGTCCTATGCCGAGACCTCGGTGGAGATGCGCTATGCCGTCAACGACAAGTTCGGCATCGTGCCCTTCATCGACGCCGGCACGGTTTCGACCAAGCAGTTCCCGAACTTCTCGAGCGTGAAGGTCGGCGCCGGCATCGGCGTGCGCTACCTCACGCCGTTCGGCCCGCTGCGCGTCGACGTCGCCGTGCCGCTCAACCCCGGCCCCGGCGATCCGAGCTACGGCATCTATGCCGGCGTCGGCCAGTCGTTCTAGGCTCGCTCAATGGCCATGCTGAAGATCATCCTGCGCTTCCTCCGCATCGCCGTCCTCGTCGTGCTGGCACTGGCCATCGGCGCGGCGGCCGTCCTCACGCTCACCGCCAAGGGACGGGAAAACCTCGCCGGGCTGATCTCCAGCGTCGCCTCCAGCGACGACCAGAAGATCAAGCTGAGCGGCCTGAGCGGCATCTGGTCGGGCAATCTCCGCCTCGACAACGTCGTGATCGAGGACAAGGAGGGCGCCTGGCTCGCCCTGCGCGGGGTTTCGGTGGACTGGTCGCCGCTGGCGCTGCTGTCGTTCACCTTCCGCGCCGACCGCATCGCGGCGGAGCGGATCGAGGCCGCGCGGCTGCCCAGGCCGGGCACCCGGCAGGCGAAGAGCGAAAGTGGCGGCTTCTCGCTGCCGGTGGCGCTTGACATCAGGCAGGTCGACCTGCCCGAGATCGCGCTCGGCGAGGAGCTCGCCGGCGCCGGCATCGCCGAGCTTTCGGCCAAGGGCATGCTGCGCGCCGGTGGTTCGCCGCTGGCGGTCGAGACCAGGCTCAATGTCGCGCGCAGCGACGGCAGGCAGGGCAGCGTCGACGCCGACATCGCGTTCGCGCCCCAGGACAACCGGCTGACGCTGAACGTCCGCGCCGCCGAGCCGGCCGGCGGCATCATCGCCAACATCCTCAAGCTGCCCGACCAGCCGGCGGTGGAACTGGTCGTCGCGGGCGAGGGGCCCCTGGCCGACTGGAGCGGCAACGGCACCTTCGCCGTCGACGGCAACGTCGTCACACGCGTCTCCGGCACGCACCGGCTCACCGACCAGGGCAACGTCGTCACCGCCATCGGCGACGGCGCCTTCGAGGATTTCCTGCCCGCTGCCCTCAAGCCGCTGCTTGCCGGCAGCACCAGCTTCGACATCGCCGGCACCCGCACCGCCACCGGCGGCCTCGACATCGAGCGCGCCACCATCGCCAGCGGCGCGCTGACCGCCACCGCCACGGGCTCGCTCGATCCGCAAGGCGCCGCCGACCTCGCGCTCGACGTCAAGGCCAATGAGGGGCCGATCGTGCTCAGCCTCGGCAGCGAGGCCCAGCCGGTCACCGTCGCCATCAACGCGGCCAGCCTGCGTGCGCTCGGCGCCGGCAAGGCGCCGGCCGTCGATTTCAGTGCCTCGCTGCTTTCGGTCATTGCCGGCAACACCGAGCTGCGCGACATCGCCGCCTCGGCCCAGTCCGACGGTTTCGACATCGCCGACCGTAGCGGCCCGGTATCGATCAAGCTCGGCGTGGCCGAACTCAAGACCGACATCGCCACGCTGGCGCCGCTCGTTGCCGGCCGCGTCTCGGTCGACATGGTCGGTTCCATCAACAAGGACGCGGTGGTCGTCGACCGCGGTACAGTCCGCAGCGATGCGCTCAACGGCGAGATGAACGCCCGCCTGGCGCTGGCCGACCTGGCGCTGACGCTGGGCCTGAACGCCGACGTCGCTTCGAACGCGCTGCCCGCCGGCGTCCGCATCGCGCTTGCCGAGCGGGTGCAGCTGTCGGCCACCGCGAGCCGCGACGCCGAAGGCAGCTTCGCCGCCAACGCCATCGAGCTGACTTCCGGCGCGCTCAAGGCCCAGGGCACCGCACGGATGAAGGGCAGCGAGATCGACGCCGATCTCAAGGGCGCCTTCGCCGACGTCTCGCTGCTGTCGAAGGACGCCAAGGGCGCCATCGAATTTGCCGTCACCGCCAAGGGTGCGCGCACCGCGCCCGACGTGTCGCTGACCGTCACCAGCGATCGCATCGAGGCGGCCGCGCGTGAAATCACCGGGCTGAACCTGACCGCCACCGGCAAGGTCGACCCGGCCAATCCCGCCGCCAATGTCGCGCTATCGGGCGACGTCGCGGGCCAGAAGCTCCAGGGCAGCGCGGTGCTTGCCACCGCCGGCGGTTCGAGCCAGATCAAGGGCCTGTCGCTGTCGCTCGGCCAGAACAGGCTGTCGGGCGACCTGGTGCTCGACAAGGGCTTCGTCCCGCTCGGCAGCATCGACATCGACATCCCGGACATCGGTCCGCTGGCCGCACTCGCCCTGGAGAAGGCCGAGGGCGACATCCGCGGCAGGATCGACTTCACCCGCGGCGGCGGCGTCCCGCAGGTCAAGGTCGCGCTCGACACGGCTCAGCTCAAGCGCGGCGACCTCGCCGCAAACTCGGTCGCCGTCAGCGCCGACGTGCTGAACTACCTCAAGGCGCCGGCCATCTCGGGAACGGTCAAGGCCAAGTCGGTCATCTCGGGCAAGACCGTCATTTCCGGCATCGGCGTCGATCTCGAGCGCGACGGCGAGTGGACCGGCTTCTCCGGCGGCGCGACCGTCGCCGACATTCCGGCCAAGGCCGTGGGCCGCCTCAAGGTGGGCGGCGGCACGACCACCATCGAGCTTGCCTCCGGCGAGGCGATCATGCGTGGCATCCGCGCCGCCATCGCCCGGCCCACCACTGTGGCGATCGCCGGCGGCACGACGACGCTCGACCGCCTCGCGCTCAACCTCGGCGGCGGCACGGCGACCGTTTCCGGCACCGCCGGCTCGGCGCTCAACCTCAACGTGGCGCTCGCCAACGTGCCTGCGTCGCTTGCCAATTCGTTCGCACCGGGTCTGGACGCGGCCGGCTCGATCTCCGGCACCGTAAAGGTTTCCGGTGCCGCGGCCAATCCGACGGTCGGCTACGATCTCAAGGTCGCCGGCGCCGCCACATCCCAGACCCGCGGCGCCGGTTTCGGCGCCATGAACATCGGTTCGACCGGAACCTTCGCCGGCGGCAAGCTAGCCTTCCAGTCGACCATCGGCGACGGCTCGGGCCTGGCGCTGAAGGGCGGGGGCACTGTCGTCACCAACAAACCCGTCGCGCTCGACTTGAATTTCTCGGGGCCCGTGCCGTTTGCCTTCCTCACCCGCACGCTCGCGGCGCAGGGCATGGCGCTGACCGGCACGGCCGACGTCAATGTGCAGGTGCGCGGGCCCGCGACGTCGCCCGTCATAGGCGGCAGCGTCCGCTCCGCCGGCGCCCGCCTGGTGGCGGCGCAGATGGGGCTCGCCATCAACGACATCGCCCTCGACATCGGCATCGCCTCCGGCGTGGCCACCATCAACCGGCTCACTGGCTCGCTGTCGACCGGCGGCTCGCTGTCGGCCAGCGGTACTGTGGGCATCGATGCGGCGAAGGGGCTGCCGGCCGACATTTCCGTCAAGCTGACCGACGGCCGCTACACCGACGGCCGCGTCGTCACCGCCAATCTCGGCGGCGACATCGCCATCAAGGGGCCGCTGACCACGGCGCCGGTGCTGAGCGGGACGATCAACCTCGCGCGCACGGTCATCAGCATCCCCGAGAAGATTCCCGGCTCGCTGACCGCCGTCGACGTCAAGCACAAGAACGCCCCCAAGGCGGTCGTCGCCCAGCAGGAGGCGATGCGCCCGCCGGCCAAGGCCAGCGGCGGCAGCGGCGCGCTCAGCCTCGACGTCACCGTCAATGCGCCCAATCAGATCTTCGTGCAGGGCCGCGGCCTCGACGCCGAGCTCGGCGGCTCGCTGCGCCTGACCGGATCGTCGGCCTCGCCTCAGGCGGTGGGCAAGTTCGATCTCAGGCGCGGCCGCCTGTCGATCCTCGGCAAGCGCCTCAACTTCACGCGCGGCTCCGTCGGCTTCGCCGGCTCGCTGGTGCCGACGATCGATTTTGCCGCTGAGACGACTGCCACCGACGCCACCGTGACGGTGGGCATCAGCGGCCAGGCCAACAATCCGAAGTTCACCTTCTCGTCGGTGCCGGCGCTGCCCGAGGACGAGGTTCTGGCGCGGCTGATCTTCGGCCGCTCGATGTCGAACCTGTCGCCGCTGCAGATCGCCCAGCTCGCTGACGCGGCCGCGACCATGGCCGGCATCGGCGGCTCCACATCGCTGCTCTCCAGCCTGCGCGCCACGCTCGGCGTCGACGATCTCGATGTCAGGACCAACGAGAAGGGCGACACCTCGGTCGCCGTCGGCAAGTACCTCAACGACCGGACCTACATGACCATCGAGAAGGGCGACAAGCCCGGCTCCGGCAAGGCCACCATCGACCTGACCATTGGCCGCGGCGTCAAGCTGCGCGGTCAGGCGTCGGACGATGGCGAGGCCAAGGGCGGCATCTTCTACGAGCGCGAATACTGATCCCGCCGGGATCGCGAGATCGGCTTGTCAGAGGTGTTTCGACACTTCGCTGACAATGTCTGACACCGGCCGCAGCCCTGTCGCGGAGGGTGGTCTCATGGCGAACATGAACAAAGGAGAATATTCCCTGGAATCCGCCGCGCACTACCATTTTTGCGCCAATCCTGTCGCTATCGCGCGAACTGCTCCACTCCCAAAATTGCAAAGTTGATCCGGGAACAACGACATCCACCCGTTTTTGACAACGGCAGTTGGATGCGGAATGGTAGCCAACAGGCCAATACAATGGGAGAAACAAATGGCATTCTACAAGAGCAACTCTGATCTTGTCCCCGGCCACATCCGTGAGCTGGCGCGGGACGTCATCGACGGCAAGATGGACCGCCGCGAGTTTCTCGCGATGGCATCCACCTTCGGCGCCTCGGCCGCCATGGCCTATGGCATGATCGGCCTTGCCGCGCCGACCGAGGCGCGGGCGCAGGAAGCCAAGAAGGGCGGCATCCTCAAGGTCGCGCAGTGGATCAAGGATCCCAAGGACCCGCGCAAGGCCGACTGGTCCGAGATCGCCAACGCCGAGCGCCAGGCGCTCGAGCCGCTGGTCAAGTACACCGCCAAATACACCTTCGAGCCCTACCTGCTCGAGAGCTGGGAAGTGAACGACGACGCCACCGAATACGTCCTGCACGTGCGCCCGGGCGTGACCTGGAACAACGGCGACCCGTTCACCGCCGACGACGTGATCTTCAATTTCACCCGCTGGGCCGACAAGAGCGCCGAAGGCAACTCGATGCCCGGCCGCCTCGGCACGCTGTTCGACGACAAGACCGGCAAGCTGCGCGAAGGCGCGGTCGAAAAGGTCGACGACAAGACGGTCAAGCTCAAGCTCACCAAGTCCGACATCTCGATCATCCCGAACCTGTGCGACTACCCGGGCCTGGTGGTCCACAAGACGTTCGACGAGAAGGGCGGCGACTTCAAATCCTGCCCGATCGGCACCGGTCCGTTCGAGCTCGTCTCCTACGACGTCGGCCAGAAGGTGGTCTACAAGCGCCGCGAGGACAACAAGTGGTGGAACGGCGAGGTCTATCTCGACGGCATCGAGATGATCGACTACGGCACCGACCCGGCCGCCATGGTCAGCGCCTTCGAGTCCGGCGAGGTCCATACCAACTTCGAAACCTCGGCCGACTACGTCAAGATCCTCGACGACCTCGGCCTGGTGAAGTCGGAGGTCGT
This sequence comes from Mesorhizobium sp. CC13, assembly GCF_039907765.1. Taxonomy (NCBI): domain Bacteria; kingdom Pseudomonadati; phylum Pseudomonadota; class Alphaproteobacteria; order Hyphomicrobiales; family Phyllobacteriaceae; genus Mesorhizobium; species Mesorhizobium sp. CC13. Next base: position 40,973 of record NZ_JARDJI010000002.1, read on the forward strand.
GACCGCCGCGACGATCGTGGCGCGCACCAACGTCGCCAACAAGCCCTATGACGATCAGAAGGTGCGCCAGGCGCTGCACAAGGCGGTCGACAACGCGGTGGTGCTGCAGCTCGGCTACGGCAATGCCGGCGAGGCGGCGGAGAACCACCACGTCGCCCGCATCCATCCGGAATATTTCGAGCTGCCCAAGCAGGTCCGCGACATGGCGGCGGCCAAGAAGATGATGGAGGAGGCCGGCCAGGCCGACTTCGAGCACGAGCTCATCACCGTCGACGAGGACTGGCACAAGAACACCGGCGACGCCATCGCCGCGCAGCTCCGCGAGGCCGGCATCAAGGTCAAGCGCACGGTGCTGCCGGGCTCGACCTTCTGGAACGACTGGACCAAGTACCCGTTCTCGATGACCAACTGGAACATGCGCCCGCTCGGCGTGCAGGTTCTGGCGCTCGCCTACCGCACCGGCGAGGCGTGGAACGAGACCGCCTGGTCCAACCCGGACTGGGACGCCAAGCTCAACGCGGCGCTCGCGGTGGCCGACGCCGACAAGCGTCGCGAGATGATGAAGGACATCGAGCAGATCCTGCAGGACTCCGGCATCATCATCCAGCCGTTCTGGCGCAAGCTCTACAACCACTCGGTGGCAGCGGTGAAGAACCACGGCATGCACCCGACCTTCGAGGCCGACTACGGCAAGGTCTGGCTCGAGGAGGCATGACCTCAGGCCACGAGCCGGGGAGGGGTGCCCGACACCCCTCCCTCCCATCGCGAGCGGTCTGACCGCACCGGACCCCAAACCCGCAAAGGCAGGGGACGCACATGCTATCTTTCATCATGCGCCGGCTGGGCACGATGGCACTCACCATGCTGTGCCTGACGCTCGTGGTGTTCTTCCTGATCAACCTCGAGCCCAACCTCAAGAAGCTCGCGATCAGCCAGACCGAGATGCGCACCACCGCCGACCAGCTCGAAAGCTGGCTGCAGCGCAACGGCTACCGCCAGAACTTCTTCGTCCGCTACGGCCAGTGGCTCGGCGTCGTCCAGAAGCAGCCCAACATGGACCCGGCCACCGGCCAGGCGGTGCCGCGCTTCCGCTTCTGCAACGAGCCGGCGGAGCCCACCTATTCCGGCATCCTGCAGGGCGATTTCGGCTGCTCGACCAAGTTCAAGACCCCGGTCGCGACCAAGCTGTTCCCGGCACTCGGCTCCACCGGCATCCTGATGTTCTGGGTGCTGGCGACCATGGTGCCGATCGCCCTGCTCATCGGCATCCTCGCCGGCATGCGCGAGGGCTCGCGCACCGACCGCACGCTGTCGGTCGCCTCGATCGCCACGACGGCGACGCCCGAATATGTCTCGGGCGTCATCTTCACCGTCGTCTTCGCCTCGTGGCTGGGCTGGCTCAACGGCTCGGCGGCCTCCGCCAGCCAGGGCATCACCTTCTACAACTTCACCCTGCCGGTGATGACGCTCGCCATCTACGGCATCGGCTATATCGCCCGCATGACGCGCGCCTCGATGGTCGAGGTGATGACGCAGCAATATATCCGCACCGCGCGCCTCAAGGGCCTCGGCTTCGGCGCGGTCGTGGTCAGGCACGCGCTGCGCAACGCGCTGATCGCGCCGTTCACCGTCATCATGCTGCAGTTCCCGTGGCTGCTCACCGGCGTCGTCATCGTCGAGGTGATGTTCCGCTACCAGGGCTTCGGCTACACGCTGGTCGAGGCCGCCGGCAACAACGACATCGACCTTCTGCTCGGCTGTTCGCTGGTGTCGGTATTCATCGTGCTGATCACCCAGCTGATCTCCGACATAGGCTATGCCTATCTCAATCCACGCATCCGGGTTCAGTAGGGAGCACGCTTGATGCAGATCGAATATATCGGCGGCTTCCAGGTCTTCCTCGGCGTGCTGGCGCGGTTCTGGCCGGTCTGGGCAGCGCTCGCCATCGTGCTCGTCGCCAGCTTCAACTTCCGCAAGCATCTCGGGCTCTACGGCCAGCTCTTCGATTCGGGCGTCGGCATCGCCGGCGTGTTCATCTGCCTGTTCTGGCTGTTCACGGCGATCTTCGCGACAAGGATCGCGCCCTTCGACCCGCTCAGCCAGATCCCGGTGATGAAGGACGCGCTGCCCGGCGCCATCGAGCCGACGTCGAAGCAGATCTATCTCCTCGGCGGCGACAAGCTCGCCCGCGACGTGTTCTCGCGCATGGTGTTCGGCAGCCAGATCGTGCTGATCATCGCGCCCGCCGCCACCGCGTTCGCGCTAATGGTCGGCATCACGCTCGGCCTGCCGGCCGGCTACTACGGCGGGCGGATCGATGCGATCCTGTCGTTCCTGGCCAACCTCGTGCTGGCCTTCCCGGTCATCCTGCTGTTCTACCTCTTGGTCACGCCCGGCATCATGGACACGCCCATCCCCTATGCCATGGCGGGCGTGTTCTTCCTGTTCCCGATCATCTTCTTCGTCACGCTGTTCTACACGCGCTTCAAGGCGCGGCCGGAACGGCTCTACGTCCTGGTCGGCCTCACCCTGGTCCTCGGCGGCTGGGTCTATGCCGGCCTGGTCTTCGACGCCGATCCGCTCGGCATCGTCTCGATCGACCCCAACCAGCTCAACATCTTCGTCGCCGTCGTCTTCGCCTCCAGCCCCGGCGTATTCCGCATCGTCCGCGGGCTGACCATGGACATCAAGACGCGCGACTACGTCGCCGCCGCCCAGACCCGCGGCGAGAGCCCGTGGTACATCATGCTGTGGGAAATCCTGCCCAACGCCCGCGGCCCGCTGATCGTCGATGCCTGCCTGCGCATCGGCTACACCACGATCCTGCTCGGCACGCTCGGCTATTTCGGCCTGGGGCTGGCGCCCGAAAGCCCCGACTGGGGCACTGCGATCAAGGATGCCAGCCGCCTGCTGCGCTCCTTCATCCACCCGGCATTGCCGCCGACGATCGCGCTGATGTCCTTCGTGCTCGGCCTCAATCTGCTCGCCGATGCGCTGCGCGAACAATCGATGAAGGATTGAAGCTTGATGTTCGGTCGACCCCCGCTCCGGCCCTGCGGGCCACCTCTCCCCCGTTCGACGGGGGAGAGGAAGTGGCGGCCGCAACGTCGCAGCTCCATCAGAAGTTTGGACCGCGCAGGAAGCGAACCCTTTTCTCTCCCCCGTCGAACGGGGGAGAGGTGTCGAGCGAAGCGAGACGGAGTGGGGGTCGACCATTCCGCGACAAGGGACCTCCACCGCCAGGAGAGACGTCGATGAACGAGACCGTCAGAAACGCCACCGCCCAGGAACCCATCCTCGAGATCGAGAACCTCTCCATCTCCTTCTTCACCCGCGCCGGCGAGATCCCGGCGGTGATGGATTTCTCCTGCACCGTCATGCCGGGCGAGGCCATGGGCATCGTCGGCGAGAGCGGCTGCGGCAAGTCCACCGTCTCGCTCGGCATCATGCGCGACCTGTCCAACATCGGAAGGATCGTCGGCGGGCGCATCCTGTTCCAGGGCAGGGACATGGGCGAGATGTCCGAGGCCGAGTTGCGCGCCGTGCGCGGCAACAAGATCGCCATGATCTACCAGGAGCCGATGGCGAGCCTCAACCCGGCCATGAAGATCGGCAAGCAGCTGATGGAAGTGCCGCTGATCCACGACAAGGTGTCGAAGGAGGAGGCCTACAACAGAGCGCTCGACATGGTGCGCGCGGTCAAGCTGCCCGACCCCGAGCGCATGATGCGCTCGTTCCCGCACCAGCTCTCCGGCGGCCAGCAGCAGCGCATCGTCATCGCCATGGCGCTCCTGTCCAAGCCGGCGCTGCTCCTGCTCGACGAGCCGACCACGGCGCTCGACGTCACCGTCGAGGCCGGCATCGTGCAGCTGGTCAAGGGGCTCGGCAAGCAGTTCGGCACGTCGATGATCTTCGTGTCGCACAATCTCGGCCTGATCCTCGAGACCTGCGACCGCATCACCGTCATGTATTCGGGCGAGGCGGTCGAGACCGGCTCGATCAAGGACGTGTTCGACCGCATGCGCCACCCCTATACGCAGGGGCTGTTCCGCTCGATCCCGCTGCCCGGCGCCGACAAGAACGAGCGGCCGCTGGTCGCCATCCCCGGCCAGCTGCCCTTGCCGCACCAGCGGCCCAAGGGCTGCAACTTCGGCCCGCGCTGCCACCATTTCGTCGAGGGGCTGTGCAACGCCGCCGAGATTCCGATGATCCCGGTCGCCGGCCATGACGGCCATTTCAGCCGCTGCGTGCGCTTCAACGAGATCGACTGGGCAGCGCTTCCGCCCGGCGCCAAGGCGGCCCAGGAGCCGGTCAAACCTGGCGCGCCGGTGCTCAAGATCGACGACCTCAAGAAATACTACCGCGTCGGCGGCAACGAGGTGTTCGGCGGCGGCGAGGGCAGGGTGGTCAAGGCCAACGAGACCGTCAGCTTCGAGGCGCGCGAATCCGAGACCGTCGCCATCGTCGGCGAGAGCGGCTGCGGCAAGTCCACGCTCGCGAAAGTGCTGCTCGGCCTGGAGACTGCGAGCTCCGGCAAGGTGGTGCTGGGCAACAAGGAGATCCAGTCGACCGGCATCGAATCCCGCGACGTCGACACCGTGTCGTCGATCCAGATGGTGTTCCAGAACCCGTTCGACACGCTGAACCCCAGCCATTCGGTCGGTTCGCAGATCGTCCGTACGCTGGAGAAGTTCAAGGTCGGCAGGAACGCCGGCGAGCGCAAGCAGCGCATGCTGGAGCTTCTGGACCTCGTGAAGCTGCCTCGCGCCTTTGCCGAGCGCATGCCGCGCCAGCTCTCGGGCGGCCAGAAGCAGCGCATCGGCGTCGCCCGCGCCTTCGCCGGCAACGCCCGGGTCGTCGTCGCCGACGAGCCGGTGTCGGCGCTCGACGTCTCCGTCCAGGCGGCGGTCACCGAGCTTCTGATGGACATCCAGCGCAAGTCGAAGACCACGATGCTGTTCATCAGCCACGACCTGTCGGTGGTGCGCTACATCGCCGACCGCGTGGTGGTCATGTATCTCGGCCATATCGTCGAGCAGGGCACGACCGACCAGATCTTCTCGCCGCCCTACCATCCCTACACGGAGGCGCTGCTGTCGGCGATCCCGATCGCCGACACCTCCGTGGTCAAGAAGCACATCGTGCTCGAGGGCGACATCCCCTCGGCGATGAACCCGCCGTCGGGCTGCCCGTTCCAGACGCGCTGCCGCTACAAGAGCCAGGTGCCGGGCAATCTGTGCGAGCGCGAGGTGCCGCCGGTGCGCGACATGGGCGGCGGCCACCAGATCAAGTGCCACCTGCCGCAAAGCGTCTTCGACGCCATGGAACCGGTCATCAGCCTCGGCAAGGGCGCTGCCCCCGGCGCGCACGACGTCACGCCCGAGGCGTGAGAAGTGTATGACCCGAATGTCGGAGATTTGAGCTGAGCGCCTGGCGTATCGGCGTGGCACCTTTCGAGTATTCGCCGTGGTGCCAGGCTCTTGCTTCATGCTCCAGAATATTGCCGCAAGTCGGTCAATTGTTCTAGACTGGAACCAGTGCTCTGTTGGATCGTTGAACATGGCAGGATTTCACTGATCATCTTGGGGTGCCTGCATGTTCTGCTCCTCGGTTTTGATGGGCAGGCGGGCAAATCTTGGAGGCCGGCATGGGATTCACGTCGGAGCAAGTCCACTGGATGTTTGGCGTCGTTATAGTTGCGACGGGCATGTTGCTGCTTCTCCGTCACATTGCGGGGATGAAAGGTCGTTGGCTGGACTATGTCGTTCCCACGGCCTTGGCCATCTTCGGGACCGAGTTCGCGCTTGATCCGCTCGTGCACGGAGAGGCGATGCCGACGAACTATGCCGCGGAGATGACGCAGCACTTCATCGTCAGCGTGGTGCTGCTCGGCGCGTCTGCTGCCGAATTCGTCAGGCTCGCGAGATCGGGTCAATCGTTCGCGTGGCGGCTGCCCCTTGTCGCGGCGCTGGTGGTCACTGCTGGAATTTTTGCTTTGCACGCACAGCATGGCGGCGCCCCGATGCTGCTCCTGATGACGCAGCATCGCATGATCGCGGCGACGCTTGCGGTCGCTGCCTTGGCGGTCCTGCTCGAGGCCATCACGAAGCCCTCCGCGCACGATCGCAACGCGCCGGCATTCCCGTTGCTCACGGTGCTGCTTGGAGTTCAACTCCTTGTCTACACGGAAGGCACTGGTCCCCTTGGTATGATGACCCAGTGAATCGAGGCACGGCGATAGCCTTGCGGGAGGGTGAGGGGTCGCTGGAGGCGACGAAAAGCCGGTTGCTTGGCTTTTCGAACGACGAACGCCGGCAGGGCAGAGGGGTGGGACGGATCGTGACATTGCAGGTCGTGAATCACAACCAACGCCAATTTGTCAGTATCTCTGTCAGCAGAGCGCGTGGAAAAACCGCCGCGTTTTTCCACCCCCCTGAAAACCTCCCGTATCATTCTCCTCGCGATCTTCCACGGGACCCCGGTGCGCACCGGGCATCGGGGGGAAGCGCCGGTGCCGGGCTGGCGGGAGGTCGGTTCTCCTCGCTGGGTGATGAGCCCCCAAGCCCGGGCCTTGCGGCGGCCAGCGGTGCAACGCATCGCGGCGACTGAGCGGGGCAAGCAGCCGGGCGGGGCGCGGACGTCGCGCCACGTTATCAGACTATCGGCAGGCTCGGCCTCGCGCCCCGCTTCCCGAACTACCTCCCGGCAACGGGAGCGTTCTTTGACAATGGCCAGGCGCGAAAGCGAGCGTGGCAATGAATAGTTGTGCCCCCAGCACAACCCTCATCCTGAGCCTGTCCGAGGCGCAGCACCGGGCCTACTTCACCGGCGCCAGCAAGGCGAAATGGGCACCCTGCGGGTCCTGGCATTGGACGATCCACTGGCCGCCGGGGACCTGCATCGGCCCCATCAGCGCCTTGCCGCCATTGTCGGTCACGCGTTTGGTGGCGGCGTCGATCGAGGCGACGTTGAAGTAGAATTGCCAGACCGGCACCGGAATCTGCTCCGGCTTGTTCATCATGCCGCCGATCATGCCTTTGCCGGCGTTGAACATCTGGTAGATGCCCATCGCGCCCATGTCGAACTGCTCGTCCTTGCCCCAGCCGAACTGGCCGGAATAGAACTCCAGCGCCTTCCGCCAGTCGGTGGTGAAGAGCTCGTGCCAGCCGACATGGCCGGGCGTGTCGAGCGGCACGGCCGGCTGGTCGGGCCCGTTCGGTTGCAGGAACATGAAGGTGGCCCCTTGCGGGTCGGCGACGACGGCAAAGCGGCCGACGCCGGGGATATCGTCGGGGGCCCTGTGGACCGTGCCGCCGGCCTTGGTCAGCGACGCCACCGAGGCATCGACATCGCCGGTGTAGATGTAGCCGAGCCAGGCGGGCGGCATGCCCATCGCCTTGGCATCCTCCGGCAGGGTCATCAGGCCGCCGACGCCGCGGTCGCCGGCATTGACGACGATGTAGCGGGGCATGCCCGGCGTCTTGTCGAAGGGCTCGGCGCGCCAGCCCACCACGGCGGTGTAGAAGGCCTCGGCGGCGTCGAGGTCGGTGGTCATCAGTTCGTACCAGAAGAAGGATTGCGGGGTATCGGGCATGATCTGGCTCCCTTGCATTGCTGCCGTCTTTTGCCGGCGCATGGATCACCGTGACGCAGCGGAACCATCATAGGACGCCGACCCGGACGGAATTCCGACAGCATTGTGAAATTTACCGCGACGCAGCAAACATTCGATTCAAATCATGACTACGAAAGTCATGTTATATTAAAGCGTTTTCAATTGGTTGGCTAGAAAATTGACCAATTGATAAAAAACCGGAACGTGCTACGCTTCCTCAAAACCAATAAAAACTGGGGAACTGGAATGGCAGAAGGTCTTTTCAAGGAAGGCATCGTCGGCGGCCGCCTTGACACCGCTCAATACGCCGAGAATTTCTCTGACCTGCACCCGCCGCTCGACAATCACGAGGCGCTGGTCGAGGCTGATCGTTGCTATTTCTGCTACGACGCGCCGTGCATGCAGGCATGTCCGACCTCGATCGACATCCCGATGTTCATCCGCCAGATCGCGACCGGCAATCCGCTGGGATCGGCCAAGACCATTTTCGACCAGAACATCCTCGGCGGCATGTGCGCCCGCGTCTGCCCGACCGAGACGCTGTGCGAGGAAGTCTGTGTGCGCGAGGTGGCGGAGGGCAAGCCGGTGCAGATCGGCCGCCTGCAGCGCTACGCCACCGACGTCGCCATGGAGGAGGGCAAGCAGTTCTACAGCCGCGCCGCTTCGACCGGCAAGAAGGTCGCCGTCGTCGGCGCCGGTCCGGCCGGCCTCGCCGCCGCTCACCGTCTCGCCCGCCACGGCCATGACGTGACCATCCTAGAGGCACATCCCAAGGCCGGCGGCCTCAACGAATACGGCATCGCCGCCTACAAGAGCACCGACGACTTCGCCCAGGCCGAGGTCGACTACGTCACCGCCATCGGCGGCATCAAGACCGAGAACGGCAAGGCGCTCGGCCGGGACTACCACCTCGCCGATCTCACCGCATCGTACGACGCGGTGTTCCTGGGTCTCGGCCTCGCCGGCGTCAACGCGCTGCGCGCCGAGGGCGAGGACGCCGACGGCGTCGCCAACGCCGTCGACTTCATCTCGACGCTGCGCCAGGCGAGCGACCTTTCGAGCCTGCCGGTCGGACGCCGCGTCGTCGTCATCGGCGGCGGCATGACGGCGATCGACGCCGCCGTGCAGTCCAAGCTGCTCGGCGCCGAGGAGGTGACGATCTGCTACCGCCGCGGCCAGGAGCACATGAACGCCTCCGTCTTCGAACAGGATCTGGCGGCTGCCAACGGCGTCGTCATCCGCCACTGGCTGCAGCCGAAGAAGGTCATTTCCGAAGGCGGCAAGGTCACTGCCATCGAGCTCGAATACACCGCCATGAAGGGCGACAAGCTCGCGGGCACCGGCGAGACCGTGCGGCTCGCCGCCGACCAGGTGTTCAAGGCCATCGGCCAGAGCTTCGAGCCGTCGGCGCTCAACGGCAGCGGCCCGTCGGTCGCCATGGAAGGCGGCCGCATCAAGGTCGACGGGGAGGGACGGACCTCGCTCGCCATGGTCTGGGCCGGCGGCGACTGCATCGCCGGCGGCGACGACCTGACCGTCTCGGCCGTGGCGCAAGGGCGCGACGCGGCGGAATCCATCAACCGCGCCCTGATCGGCTGAGGGAGGACAAGATGGCAGACATCCGCAACAACTTCGTCGGCATCAAGTCGCCCAACCCGTTCTGGCTGGCGTCCGCGCCGCCCACCGACAAGGCCTACAACGTCGAGCGCGCCTTCAAGGCGGGCTGGGGCGGCGTGGTGTGGAAGACGCTGGGCGAGGAAGGCCCGCCCGTCGTCAACGTCAACGGCCCGCGCTACGGCGCGATCTGGGGCGCCGACCGCCGCCTGCTCGGCCTCAACAACATCGAGCTCATCACCGACCGCGACCTGCAGACCAATCTGCGCGAGATGAAGCAGGTCAAGATGAACTGGCCGGATCGGGCGCTGGTCGCCTCGATCATGGTGCCGTGCGAGGAAAACGCCTGGAAGGCGATCCTGCCGCTGGTCGAGGAGACCGGCGCCGATGGCATCGAGCTCAACTTCGGCTGCCCGCACGGCATGAGCGAGCGCGGCATGGGCTCGGCGGTCGGCCAGGTGCCGGAATACATCGAGATGGTGGTGCGCTGGTGCAAGCAGTACACGCGCATGCCCGTCATCACCAAGCTGACGCCCAACATCACCGACATCCGCAAGCCGGCGCGGGCGGCCAATGCCGGCGGCACCGACGCGGTGTCGCTGATCAACACCATCAACTCGATCACTGGCGTCGACCTCGACAGCTTCGCGCCCCAGCCGACCATCGACGGCAAGGGCAGCCACGGCGGCTATTGCGGCCCGGCGGTGAAGCCGATCGCCATGAACATGGTGGCCGAGATCGCGCGCGATCCCGAGACCCGCGGCCTGCCCATTTCGGGCATCGGCGGCATCACCACCTGGCGCGACGCGGCCGAATTCATGGCGCTCGGCGCCGGCAACGTGCAGGTCTGCACGGCGGCCATGACCTACGGCTTCAAGATCGTGCAGGAGATGATCGCCGGCCTCGAGAACTGGATGGACGAGAAGGGCCACCGCTCGCTCGACGACATCATCGGCCGCGCCACACCCAACGTCACCGACTGGCAGTATCTCAACCTCAACTACGTCGCCAAGGCGCATATCGACCAGGACGCCTGCATCAAGTGCGGCCGCTGCCACATCGCCTGCGAGGACACCTCGCACCAGGCGATCACCAGCATGGTCGACGGCGCGCGCCACTTCGAGGTGATCGAGGAGGAATGCGTCGGCTGCAATCTCTGCGTCAACGTCTGCCCTGTCGAGGGCTGCATCACCATGGAGCCGCTGGCAGCCGGCGCCATGGACAAGCGCACCGGCAAGCCGGTGTCGCCGACCTACGCCAACTGGACGACGCATCCCAACAACCCGATGGCCAAGGCGGCCGCGGAGTAGGGGAGCCCGGTGAGCCGGAGGCTGCGTCTTTCCAGTCTCACTCTTGCGTTTGCCGCCGGCCTCTCGGCCGGCGGTGCCCTTGCCGACGACCTCAAGCCGCTCGACCTCGACACGCTCGACAAGGCCGAGGTCGAGGGTTTCCTCGGGCGACCGTGGGAGATCCGCAACGAGGCCGGCGACAAGCGTTGCCGGGTGGTGCTCAAGCGAGAGCCGACCATCGGCGGCATGCAGATCGACGTAGATTCCGCCTGCGCCAAGGTGTTTCCGATCATGGACGAGATCGCCGCCTGGCGGCTCAAGGAAGGCTGGGCGATCGACCTGGTCGATGGCGTCCGCCAGATGCGCCTGCGCTTCGAGGTGCCCGACGTCACCTATGTCGCCGTCCAGGACATCGACGGCATCTTCACCATCGCGCAGCTTCCCAAAGAGTGATCTCCGAGCCGCACATGTGGAAATCTCGCATCCGGCTATCGTGGATAATAAATATCCACGATAACAACTATCCATGAATTGGAAGGTTGACCATGAAGCTGGGTGACGACGTGGAGGCGGCGATCCATTGCGCGGCGATGCTGGCCGGCATCGATGGCGACGGCACGTTGCCGGGCAACGCGATGGCGGAGGCCTTCGGCCTGTCGCCGAGCTACCTGTTCAAGCACCTCAAGGCGCTGACGGCGGCCAAGCTGCTGGAATCGGTGCCCGGCCCGGCTGGCGGCTACCGGCTGGCGCGGTCGGCAGACCGGATCACGCTGCTCGACATCGTGCTGGCCGCCGAGGGCAGGGAGCCGGCCTTCCGCTGCGGCGAGATCAGGCAGAAGGGCTCCAAGGCGCTCGACCCGTCGGCCTATGTGAAGCCCTGCGGCATCAATGTCGCGATGCTCAAGGCCGAGCGCGCCTATCGCGCGGCACTCGCCGAGACGCGGCTCTCCGACATCGTCGCCGACTTCACCGCCACCGCCGACCGGCGCGTCGTCGCCGCGAGCTGCACCTTCGTGGCGCAGAACCAGCGGCCGCAGAATTCAAGAACCAGAAGTGAAAGGAAGACATCGTGACGCCAAGGCTGAACTATTTCGCCGCCGCCCCCGACCTGATGAAGTCGGTGCGGGCGCTCCACCTCGCCGTCGACGAATGCGGCCTCGAAAAGAGCCTGCTGCACCTGATCAAGCTGCGCGCCTCGCAGATCAATGGCTGCTCCTACTGCGTCGACATGCACAGCCGCGAGGCGAGGCAGGACGGCGAGACCGAGCAGCGGCTCTATCTCGTCGCCGCCTGGAAGGAATCGCCGCTCTTCACCGGGCGCGAGCGCATGGCCTTCGCCTGGACGGAAGCGGTCACCAGCATCGCCGACGGCGGCGTGCCGGACGATCTCTACGCCGAGGCCCTGCGGCATTTCTCCGATGCGGAGCTGGTCAAGCTCACCGTCGCGGTCGGCATGATCAACACCTGGAACCGGCTCGGCGTCTCGTTCCGCTCCATCCACCCGGTAACCGAAGCCAGGGCGGCCTGAGTTCGGTCGACCTTATCCGTTTCAAAACAGCAGTTTGTCAGCGCGCCGCCGGCGGCCGCGCATGGGGTATTCATCATGGAAAACGACTTTTCGGCGCTTGCCCTGGCGGGGCGCCTCCTTCTCGGCGGGGCCTTCGTCTTTGCCGGCCTGCGCAACATAGCCAACGCGAAGCTGCTCACGGGAATGATAACGGCGCGCGGCGTGCCGCAGGCGGGACCGGTGCTGTGGGCAGGCATCGTGCTGCAGACCGTTGCCGGCGTGATGGTGGCAATCGGTTTTCAGGCAGCCTATGCGGCCGCGGCCCTGATCGCCTTCCTGGTGGCCGGAACGCTGATGTTCCACAACTTCTGGGATCATGCGGGGCCGGACCGCGCCTCGCGGATCAACGGCGTGGTCAGCAACGTGGCGCTTGCCGGCAGTTTCCTGCTGGTGATCGCAAACAGCCTGTAGGCCAACTGAAGAGCCGATTCAGCTTTTCGGTCTAAGGCCTTCGAGGAAAAGCTGTTCGAGGAAGCGGGCGGCGTCCTCGAAGCGGCCTTCGCCGCCGCGGTCCGGGCCGAGCACGGCGCGGACCTGGACGTCGAAATCGGCATAGTGCTGGGTCGTCGCCCAGATGGCGAAGATCAGGTGCCAGGGGTCCGTTCTGGCGATCTTGCCCGAGCGCATCCAGCCCTTGATGACTTCGACCTTCTCGTCGACGAGATCCTTCAGTTCGCCTTCCAGCATCGGCATGATGCGGGGCGCGCCCTGCAGGATCTCGTTGGCGAAAAGCCGGCTCTCGCGCGGATAGTCGCGCGCCATCTCGAGCTTGCGGCGGATGTAGCTCCTGAGCTCGGTCATCGGGTCGCCGATGTTGTCGAGTTCCTTCAGCGGCGCCAGCCAGGTGTCGAGCAGCCGGTGCATCAGCGTCTCGTGGATGTCTTCCTTGCGGCGGAAATAATAGAGCAGGTTGGGCTTGGACATGCCCGCCGCCTCGGCGATCTGGTCGATGGTCGAGCCGCGGAAACCGTTGGCCGAAAACACCTCGAGTGCCGCCTCGAGGATGACCTCGCGCTTCTCCTTCTGGATGCGGGTGCGGCCGCGCGGTGTCGAGCCTTCCATGGTCATGACGTTCCGCATTCGAGGGTGGACAGCGATCGTATCTGGACCAATCCGCTGGACCAGTTCTTGCCGACCTGTGGAGCGCGCCTCAGAAGCCGCATTTCCGGTAGTAATCCCTTGACCGCCAATGCGGCGGTGCTAACGTTTGTCCAATCGGTCAAAAAATTGCGTAGCACGAAAACGCACCGAAGACCAAGCGTTGGCCGTACCGAAACAGGGGAAGAAAGGAAAGCTTGGTCATGTCGGACAGGCTAAAAGTTACGCCCAACGATCTCAGCGCATTCTGGATGCCGTTCACCTCGAACCGGCAGTTCAAGCAGGCGCCGCGCATGATGGTTGCGGCCAAGGACATGCACTACACGGCCAGCGACGGCCGCAAGATCCTCGACGGCACCGCAGGTCTCTGGTGCGTCAATGCCGGCCACTGCCGGCCCAAGATCACCGAAGCGATCCAGCGCCAGGCGGCCGAGCTCGACTACGCGCCGGCCTTCCAGATGGGGCATCCGATCGTCTTCGAACTGGCGAACCGCCTGGTCGACATCGCGCCCAAGGGCATGGACCATGTGTTCTTCACCAATTCCGGTTCGGAATCGGTCGACACCGCGCTGAAGATGGCGCTCGCCTACCACCGCGTGAAGGGCGAGGGCGCGCGCACCCGCCTCATCGGCCGCGAGCGCGGCTATCACGGCGTCAATTTCGGCGGCATCTCGGTGGGCGGCATCGTCACCAACCGCAAGATGTTCGGCACGCTGCTGACTGGCGTCGATCATCTGCCGCATACCCACCTGCCGGGCAAGAACGCCTTCACCAAGGGCGAGCCGGAACATGGCGCGGAACTGGCCGACGAGCTCGAGCGCATCGTCACCCTGCATGACGCCTCGACCATCGCCGCCGTGATCGTCGAGCCGGTCGCCGGCTCCACCGGCGTGCTGATCCCGCCGAAGGGCTACCTGCAGAGGCTGCGCGACATCTGCACCAAGCACGGCATCCTTTTGATCTTCGACGAAGTCATCACCGGCTTCGGCCGTCTCGGCACGCCGTTCGCGGCCGACTATTTCGGCGTTACACCCGACATCATCACCACTGCAAAAGGCGTCTCCAACGGCGTCATCCCGATGGGCGCGGTGTTCGTGAAGAAGGAGATCCACGACGCCTTCATGACCGGCCCCGAGCACATGATCGAGTTCTTCCACGGCTACACCTATTCGGGCAACCCGATCGCCTCGGCCGCGGCACTCGCCACGCTCGACACCTACAAGGACGAGGGGCTGCTCACGCGCGGCGCCGAGATCGGCGCCTACTGGGAAGAGGCGCTGCACTCGCTCAAGGGCGAGCCGCATGTCATCGACATCCGCAACATCGGCCTGATCGGCGCGATCGAGCTGCAGCCGATTGCCGGCGCGCCGACCAAGCGTGCGTTCTCGGCCTTCGTGAAGGCATTCGAGCGTGGTGCGCTGATCCGCACGACGGGCGACATCATCGCGCTGTCGCCGCCGCTGATCATCACGAAGGGCCAGATCAACGAACTGATCGATCACGTCCGCGAGGTGCTGAGGATGATCGACTGACGCATCCGATCCGAAGATCGGGTTCGGTCTTCGGCGATGCGATTGAAGACGTCAGAGCGTCTGTCGGCGTCAAAGTGGACGCACGTCGCTCTGGAGCTTGAACCCGCAGTGCGTCCGTGCTCTGCGGGTATCGCTCCGACGAAGACAGGGGCCCCGTTCCGAAGGCATGGGGCTCCGGGCGAAAGCCGACCGAAGGAGATCCGGCGCCGGGAACCGCTGGGGTTTCCGGGCAGAACAAGAAAATGAGAGGACGTTTGCGATGGCCGCCCCCGGCGAAAATCTGCGAATCAATTCAGAGCGTTTGTGGGATTCGCTGATGGAGATGGCGAAGATCGGCCCCGGCATCGCCGGCGGCAACAATCGCCAGACGCTGACCGACGAGGACGGCGAGGGCCGTCATCTCTTCAAGAAATGGTGCGACGCCGCCGGGCTCGACATGGGCATCGACGAGATGGGCACCATGTTCGCCCGCCGCGAGGGGACCGACCCCGAGGCTCTGCCGGTCTATGTCGGCAGCCATCTCGACACCCAGCCGACGGGCGGCAAGTTCGACGGCGTGCTCGGCGTGCTCGGCGGCCTCGAGGTGATCCGCAGCCTGAACGACCTCGGCATCAAGACCAAGCACCCGATCGTCGTGACCAACTGGACGAACGAGGAGGGCACGCGCTTTGCCCCGGCCATGCTGGCGTCGGGCGTGTTCGCGGGCGTGCTCGACCAGGACTGGGCCTATGAACGCAAAGATGCGCACGGCAAGCTGTTCGGCGACGAACTGGGGCGCATCGGCTGGAAGGGCACCGAGAAGGTCGGCGCCCGCAAGATGAAGGCCTTCTTCGAACTGCACATCGAGCAGGGACCGATCCTGGAGGACGAGGACATCGACATCGGCGTGGTCACCCATGGCCAGGGCTTGAAGTGGCTGCAGGTGACGCTGACCGGCCGCGAGAGCCACACCGGCTCGACGCCGATGCCCAAGCGCCGCAACGCAGGCCTCGGCATGGCGCGCGTGACGGAACTGGTGCACGAGGTGGCGATGGACTACCAGCCCGACGCCGTGGGCGCCGTGGGCCACATGGAGGTCTATCCCAACTCGCGCAACATCATCGCCGGGCGCACCGTCTTCACCATCGACATCCGCTCCCCCGACAAGGAGGTGCTGGACACGATGGACGCGCGCATCCGCGAGGGGATCGCCACCATCTGCGAGGCGCTGGACATCTCCTTCGAGGTCGAGCAGGTCGGGCATTTCGACCCGGTGGCCTTTGACGAGAACTGCGTCAAGGCGGTGCGCGATGCGGCCGACCGCCTGGGCTACAGCCACCGCAACATCGTCTCCGGCGCCGGCCACGATGCCTGCTGGATCAACCGCGTGGCGCCGACGGCGATGGTCTTTTGTCCGTGCGTCGACGGGCTCAGCCACAACGAGGCCGAGGAGATCTATCCGGAATGGGCCGCCGCCGGCTGCGACGTGCTGTTCCACGCCGTGGTGGAGACCGCGGAGATCGTCGAGTGAGTTTTTGGGTTCATACCCCCACCCCCAACCCCTCCCCACAAGGGGGAGGGGGACAACCATCGTCGGCGCCGCATGATCGGTTCGATGCCGCAGGTCGGGCGCTGATGGCGCGACGCCAGGCCTCCCTCCCCCTTGTGGGGAGGGATTGAGGGTGGGGGTCTCTGTCATGGCTCCAACCGCAATCGATCCGGCAGCGATAAAGCGCGCTAGATCGTTGCGCCGGAACATGACGGAAGGCGAGTGCAAGTTGTGGTCCGAACTGAAAGAGTTTCGCCGTCTTTATGGACTGCATGTCCGCAGGCAGGCGCCGATTGGACCCTATGTGGTTGACTTCGTTGTTCACGACAAAGGCATCGTGATCGAAGTCGATGGCCAACACCATTTTGAACCGGAGGGACTCGCAAGAGACCGCATTCGGGATGCTTGGCTTCTAGAGCAGGGATATCGCGTATTGCGGTATTCTACCGGAGAACTGGCGGATTCATTCGACGGTTGCGTCGAGGAGATCCTGCGCGAGGTGAATGTGATGTGAGTTTTCGGAACGCCGGCCCCTGGCCCTTCTGGAGCAGTGTGCGGCGGTCCTAGGTAGATCCGAACCAATGCCAAGGCGCTCGCAAAGAAGCGCGGCAGCAATAGGGGAACTGACGAAATGACAAAAGTCATCAGAAACGGCACCATCGTCACGGCCGACCGGACGTGGAAGGCCGACGTGCTGATCCAGCACGGCAAGATCGTCGCCATCGGCGAGAATTTGCATGCCGACCACGAGTTCGACGCCACCGGCTGCTACATCATGCCCGGCGGCATCGATCCGCATACGCATCTCGAAATGCCGTTCATGGGCACCTATTCGGCCGACGACTTCGAGAGCGGCACGCGTGCGGCACTCTCAGGCGGCACGACGATGGTGGTGGATTTCTGCCTGCCGGCGCCCGGGCAATCGCTGCTCGAAGCGCTGCAGATGTGGGACAACAAGACCTCGAAGGCGTGTTCCGACTTCTCTTTCCACATGGCGATCACATGGTGGGGCGAGCAGGTGTTCAACGAGATGGCTGAGGTCGTCGACAAGGGCATCACCTCGTTCAAGCACTTCATGGCCTACAAGGGCGCGCTGATGGTGGACGACGACGAGATGTACGCGTCGTTCAAGCGCTGCGCCGAACTCGGCGCGCTGCCGCTGGTGCATGCCGAGAACGGCGACGTGGTCGCGCAACTGCAGGCGAAGCTGATGGCCGAGGGCAACAACGGCCCCGAGGCGCATGCTTATTCGCGCCCGCCGGAGGTGGAGGGCGAGGCGACCAACCGTGCCATCATGATCGCCGACATGGTGGGTTCGCCGCTCTACGTGGTGCACACCTCCTGCGAGCAGGCGCATGAAGCGATCCGCCGGGCCCGGCAGAAGGGCATGCGCGTCTTTGGCGAGCCGCTGATCCAGCACCTAGTGCTCGACGAGACCGAATATTTCAACAAGGACTGGGACCATGCGGCGCGCCGGGTGATGAGCCCGCCGTTCCGCAACAAGCTGCACCAGGACTCGCTGTGGGCCGGCCTGCAGGCGGGCTCGCTGCAGGTGGTGGCGACCGACCATTGCTCGTTCACGACGGCGCAGAAGCGTACCGGCGTCGGCGATTTCACCAAAATCCCCAACGGCACCGGCGGTCTCGAGGACCGCATGCCGGTCCTGTGGACCAAGGGCGTCAACACCGGCCGGCTGACGATGAACGAGTTCGTGGCGGTGACCTCGACCAACATCGCCAAGATCCTCAACATGTACCCCAAGAAGGGCGCCATCGTCGAAGGGGCCGACGCCGACATCATCGTCTGGGATCCCAAGCGCAAGAAGACGATCGCGGCCAAGAGCCAGCAGTCGGTGATCGACTACAACGTCTTCGAGGGCATCGAGGTGACCGGTCTGCCGCGCTTCGTGTTCACCCGCGGCGAGCTGGCGATCCAGGAGCACGAGGTCAAGGCGCATCCCGGCCATGGCGAGTTCGTCGCCCGCGAGCCGCATGCCGCGGTCAACCGGGCGCTGTCGCAGTGGAAGGAAATCACCGCACCGCGCAAGGTCGAACGCACCGGCATCCCGGCGACGGGCGTGTGAGGCGTCGGGGAGCGGCGTGGAGATAAGCAAGCGGCTTGCAGGGCTGGTTCCCGATGGCGATGTGTACCGAGTGATCGGCTACTACATCAATAGGATGGCGGGCCTTGAGTATGTCGTCGATCAATTCCTGTTTGCTTTAGTCAAGGAAATGAAAGGATCGGAACTGTTGTCATCCATTCGATCATTTCCTGCCCGCATGGCGGAGAAGATCGATCTAATCGCTTTGGCTTATATCGCGATCCCAAAGCTCAGGAGTTGTGGCGATGCTGACGATTTTGTCTGCATAAACAGCTTGGTTTGCGGGCTTGAGGAAGTTTGGTCGGCGCGAAATATTCTTGTCCACGGCAAGATACACTTTACTGAAACGACGGAGTCCAGCTTTCGCATCCGAACACATCAGTTCGAGCGTGTCGGACGCAACAAGTATCGGGAGGCCCAATACGATATTGGAGTCGATGCTATCTTAGATCGCCTCAATCGGGCTCGTTACCTTGAAATGCAACTTAGGCAAGGAACTGAAATTCTTCAGGGTAAGGATGTTCGAGCGCAGCAAGATGAGTTGCGTCGAGGAAGATCAAGAGCGCGAGAGCTTGTTTCTTACTACAAAAAATGGGGGTACGAAATTGAATACGCCAACAGTTGGCTGCCTCTGAGAGACGAAGAAGAAGATTAGACTGAGGGATTTTTCTTTCAGGCGTTTGATCCGCCCTGGGCGAACGGAGCGCGTAGTTTCAAGGCTTGGTGCAAAACAGCGGAACGATCAGCGCTGTTTTCTTCCGCCAAGCTGGATCAAGTGGACGCTTCCCTCATCTTCGGAGAGGATGGCACTATGTGGGGTAAAGTCGGGCAATGCTCATGACAGTCAATCAAGCCACGGCGACCAGCGTCGAACGGAACGCGGTTGTCGAAGCCAGACAACTGGGGCTGACCTTCCAGACCAATGACGGCCCGGTGCGGGCGCTTTCCAATGTCGACCTGACCATCAACAAGGGCGAGTTCGTTTCCTTCATCGGCCCTTCGGGCTGCGGCAAGACGACCTTCCTGCGCGTGATCGCCGACCTCGAGAAGCCGACCGAGGGCACGATCTCGATCAACGGCATGTCGCCCGAACAGGCGCGCGAGGCGCGGGCCTATGGCTACGTGTTCCAGGCGGCGGCGCTGTTGCCCTGGCGGACGATCGAACGCAACGTGGCGCTGCCGCTCGAGATCATCGGCCTGCCCAGGGCCGAGCAGCAGGAGCGCATCAAGCGCACGCTCGATCTCGTCAACCTCTCCGGCTTCGAGAAGAAGTATCCCTGGCAGCTGTCCGGCGGCATGCAGCAGCGCGCCTCGATCGCGCGTGCGCTCGCCTTTGATGCAGACCTGCTGTTGATGGACGAGCCGTTCGGTGCGCTCGACGAGATCGTCCGGGACCATCTCAACGAACAACTGCTGGAACTTTGGCGGCACACCAACAAGACCATCTGCTTCGTCACCCACTCGATCCCGGAGGCAGTGTATCTTTCGACCCGCATCGTGGTGATGTCGCCGCGCCCCGGTCGTGTCACCGACGTGATCGAATCGACGCTGCCGCGCGAGCGGCCGCTCGACATCCGCGAGACGCCCGAGTTCCTGGCGATCGCGGCGCGTGTCCGCGACGGCCTGAGGGCAGGGCATAGCTATGACGATTGAGGCGCGGACTCGCGGCGAGGCGTTACCCCCACCCCTAACCCCTCCCCACAAGGGGGAGGGGGATTCTGGCGCGCATGCATCCGATGAAGGGCGCAGGCGGGCGCGCATTTGGTCCCCTCCCTCTTGTGGGGAGGGGCTAGGGGTGGGGGTATTCTTGATGCCTTCGGGAATTGGACAATCAACGATCTCGCGCGCGCGCCGGCTGCGCAGGGGCATGACCGATGGCGAACGCAAGCTCTGGTCGGAGCTTCGGGAGTTCAGGCGCTGGTATGGTGTCCATGTGCGCCGGCAGGCGCCGATCGGTCCCTATGTCGTTGACTTCGTGATCCACGAGAGTGGTCTCGTCATCGAAGTTGACGGCGAGCATCATTTCACTCCCTCGGGGCTGTCGCGAGATAGGGTGCGCGACGACTGGCCGGCTACTCAGGGCTACAAGGTACTTCGTTTCAACACTGGTGAACTTGAGGCGTCGTTCAACGGCTGCATCGAGGAGATACTGCGGGAGCTTGGGCTGATGCGTGACACCCCCACTCTCGATCCCTCTCCACAAGAGGTGGGGGGACGAGGGTAGCGCCATGGACCGTGTCAGAGACAAGATCATCCCGGTTCTGACCATCCTCGCGGCGCTCGTGGCCGTCTGGTATGTCGCGGCCGTGTTCATGAACGCGCCGTTCCAGCGCGACCTCGACCGGCGCTCGGGCGAGACGCCGGGGACCGTGGAGTTCATCGGCAAGACGTTGTCGCAGCCGAAGCCGACGATGCCGGCGCCGCACCAGGTGGCCCAGAATTTCTTCGAGAACACCTTCCTCAGGAAGGTCACCAGCAACCGCAGCCTCGTTTACCACGCGTGGGTGACGCTGTCGTCGACGCTGCTGGGCTTTGCCTTCGGCACCGCGCTCGGCATCCTGATCGCGGTCGGCATCGTGCATGTGCTTGCGCTCGACCGCAGCCTGATGCCGTGGATCATCGCCTCGCAGACCATTCCTATCCTGGCGGTTGCGCCGATGATCATCGTGGTGCTGGCGGCAATTGGTATCACCGGGCTGATCCCCAAGGCGCTGATCTCGACCTACCTGTCGTTCTTCCCCGTCGCCGTCGGCATGGTGAAGGGCCTGCGCTCGCCCGAGATCATGCATCTCGACCTGATGCACACCTACAATGCGAGTGCCTCGCAGACCTTCTGGAAGCTGCGCGTGCCCGCATCGGTGCCGTTCCTGTTCGCCTCGATGAAGGTGGCGGTGGCGGCGAGCCTCGTCGGCGCCATCGTCGGCGAACTGCCGACCGGTGCGGTTGCCGGCATCGGCGCGAAGCTGCTCGCGGGGGCCTATTACAGTCAGACCATCGACATCTGGGCGGCACTCGTTGCCGGCTCGATCGTGGCGGCGATGCTGGTGGTGCTTGTCGGGCTGGTCGGCAAATTGGTCGAACGTTCCATGGGCGGGAGGCCGGCATGAGTTTTTCCAGACTGTCCTGGCAGGTCGGGCTGGCCCTGGTGCTGTGTGCCGTGGCCATGACCACGATGCCCATGCTGGCGGCCGAGGCCGCGGTGCCGATGTCGAACGGCACGACGTCGCTCGTCATCGGGCTCATCGCGTTGAGTGCCGTCGCCTCCTTTGCCATGTTTTCGGGCGTCGCCAGCGCCGTCGTGCTTTTCATCGGTGCCCATGGCGCTGCCTGGCTGCTGATTGCGGGCATTGCCGGCAACGAAGGCATGGCGCGCATGCCCTATTTCCTGCTTCTGGCGGCCGCCTGGCTGCTCGCCTGGCGCTGCGTCGCCGAATTGTCGGCGTTGCGATCGCGCTCGAAACAGGCGAGGACATTCCTGCGCCTGCTGATCCCGGCGATCTTCGGCGCCTGGATCCTGATCCTGTGGGAGGCGGTGACGCGCGGCGCGGGCATTCCGTTCATCCTGTTGCCGCCGCCGAGTTCGGTCGCGGCCCGCATCGCAACCTCGCTGCCGATCCTCGCGGCCGATGTGCAGCAGACGATCTTCAAGGCCGTGCTGTTCGGCTATGTCGTCGGCTGCGGGGCAGGGTTCGTCGTCGCGATCCTCGCCGACCGCGTGGCGTTCCTGCGCAGGGGGCTCCTGCCCATCGGCAACATGGTGTCGGCGCTGCCGATCATCGGCGTGGCGCCGATCATGGTGATGTGGTTCGGCTTCGACTGGCAGTCGAAGGCGGCCGTGGTGATCATCATGACCTTCTTCCCGATGCTGGTGAACACCGTCGCAGGTCTCGCCGCCTCCGGCCACATGGAGCGCGACCTGATGCGCACCTATGCGTCCAACTATTGGCAGACGCTGTTCAAGCTCAGGCTGCCGGCCGCGGCCCCGTTCATCTTCAACGCGCTGAAGATCAACTCGACGCTGGCGCTGATCGGCGCCATCGTGGCCGAATTCTTCGGCACGCCGGTCGTCGGCATGGGCTTCCGCATTTCGACCGAGATCGGGCGCATGAATGTCGACATGGTCTGGGCGGAGATCGCGGTTGCGGCTCTGGCCGGCTCACTCTTCTATGGCGTGGTCGCCCTCGCGGAGAGGGCAACCACATTCTGGCATCCGTCCGTCCGTGGTGGACGGGCGTGACCTAAGCTCCGGGGCGGGGCCGCGGTCCAACTTCAGAGGGAAAAGAAGATGAAAAGACTTGTGGTTTCACTGATGGCGGGGGCGATGTCGCTGGCCGCGGTGCAGGCGATGGCAGCGGAGAAGGTGACGCTGCAGCTCAAATGGGTGACGCAGGCGCAGTTCGGCGGCTACTACGTCGCCAAGGACAAGGGCTTCTACGAGGAGGAAGGCCTCGACGTCGACATCAAGCCGGGCGGTCCCGACATAGCGCCGGAGCAGGTGATCGCCGGCGGCGGGGCCGACGTCATCGTCGACTGGATGGGCGGCGCGCTGGCGGCCCGCGACAAGGGCGTGATGCTGGTCAACATCGCCCAGCCGTTCAAGAAGGCCGGCATGCAGCTGGTCTGCCCGAAGGACGGCCCGGTCAAGACCGAAGCCGACTTCAAGGGCCGCACGCTCGGCGTCTGGTTCTTCGGCAACGAATATCCATTCTATGCCTGGATGAACAAGCTCGGCATCCCGACCGAGGGCGGCAAGGACGGCGTGACCGTGCTGAAGCAGAGCTTCGACGTGCAGCCGCTGATCCAGAAGCAGGCCGACTGCATCTCGGTGATGACCTACAACGAGTACTGGCAGCTGATCGATGCCGGCTACAAGGCGGAGGACCTGACCGTCTTCAACTACTCGGCGATGGGCGTCGACCTGCTCGAGGATGGCCTCTACGTGATGGAGGACAAGCTCAAGGACCCGGCCTTCGAGGAGAAGATGGTGAAGTTCGTCCGCGCCTCGATGAAGGGCTGGAAGTATGCCGTCGACAATCCCGACGAGGCGGCCGAGATCGTGGTCGAGAACGGCGGCCAGGACGAGAACCACCAGAAGCGCATGATGGGCGAGGTGGCGAAGCTCATCGACAACGCCGACGGCAAGCTGATCGAGGCGGCCTACGAGCGCACCGCCAAGGCGCTGCTCGACCAGAAGATCGTCACCAAGGAGCCCTCGGGCGCCTGGACCTCGGCCATCACCGACAAGGCGATCAAGTAAGGCTCTCCGCAGGCACGCAAGGAGAGGGGCGGGCGTCCGCCCCTTTTCTTTCTTGGGTGAGGCTGTCGAACTACGGGATTTGGAGCAGGCAGAGCGCGGCGCCCGGCGCCCTCGTGGTTCGACAGGCTCACCAAGAGGGCTGCTGAAGCGTCCGCGCTACTTCGCCAGCGTGTAGAAGGTCAGCGTGCGGGGCTCGCCCTTGGAATAGTTCATGCCTTCGATGCGGCCGAGTTCCGTGAGCGCGGCAGCGCCGCCCGGCACGGCGTCGAGGAAGCGCTTGGTTTCGGCCGCCGAGACGACGGCGATGACGCAGGCAGGATCCTGGGCGAGCGCTTCGGCCGCCCCCTTGCCGCTGGTGAGCAGCGTATCGGTGCCGGCGAGGAAGACCAGGCTCGGCTCGCCATAGCCGGCGGATACCAGGCGCGAGGTCGGGCAGGTCTTCAGTTGCTCGAATTGCCCGGCGATCTGCGGGCTGAGCCAAAGGGGCCGGAGCGGCGGCAGCACCTTCCAGGTGAGGACGCCGAAGGCGGCTGCCGCGGCGGCAGCCGCAAAGCCGGTGCGCCGGAGCGGCGACAGGTCCTTGGGCATGCCGGCGCCGAGGGCGGCGGCGACCAGCACCAGCAGGCCGGCGAGCTGGCCCCACCAGGAATACTGGCCGAGGAAATAGGGCGTGACCCCGGTGGCGATCGCCGCCAGGCCGGCGCTGACGCCGATCACGCCGAAGGCGCAGACGCGGCGCAGCCAGAGCTGCCAGCGCGGCTGGACGATGCCTGACGCCACCGGGTCGGTCAGCGACCAGGCCATCAGCAGGATCAATGCCGGATAGGCCGGCAGCGCATAGTGCGGCAGCTTGGTCGGGATGAGCTCGATGGCGATCCAGTAGGGCAGGTACCAGGCGAGGCAGAACAGCAGCCGCGGATCGTCGCGGAAACGGTTGAGCGCCTTGAGCCCGCCGTCCAGCGCCGCCAGGGCAAAGGGCCACATGAACACCGAATAGGTGAGGAAGTAGTAGCCCGGCGGGAAGCCGTGGGATTCCTGGCCGGAACCGACCTTGCTGAGCAGGTCCTTGCCGACCGATTCCTGCCAGAACTCTGCGCCGGTCCTGATGGTGATGAGGACCAGCCAGGGGGCGGCGACGAGCAAGGTCAGCAGGAGGCCGGTGAAGGGGCGCAATTTGCGCAGCCAGGCGCGGTCGCGGTCAAAGATGGCGAGAGCTGCTATGGTAAGCACGCTGAGGAAGGGCACGACCGGGCCCTTGATGAGCAGTGCCAGGCCCTGGGCGAACCAGAACAGCCGGTTGGCGTGGCCCTTAGGCCTGCCGGCGCGATGGCCGAGATAGATGGCGGCGAGCGCCCCTTGGGCGAGGAGGGCCGTGGCCAGCAATGTCGCATCGGTCTTGGCGATGCGCGCCTCGATGCCGAGCACCAGCGCTCCGGCGAGGCCGAGCCCGGCGATCAGGCCGGCGGTGCGGCCGAACATGCGGTCGCCGATGAAGGCGAGCGCCAGCACCGAGAACGTCCCGGCAAGCACGGAGACGAGCCGGTAGACCCAGATCGGCGCATCGCTGCCCTGGCCGCTGACCAGCACGGCCGCAGACTGCAGCCAGTAGATGCCGGCCGGCTTCTTGTAGCGCGGCTCGTCCTGGAAGCGGATGTCGACATAGTCGCCGCTCTCGACCATCTGCCTGGTGGCCTGGACGAAGCGCGACTCGTCGCGGTCGGTCGGCGGCAACGTGGCGATGCCCGGCGCGAAGGCGAACAGGCAGAAGACGGCGAGCAGTAGATAGTTGAGCGGCGTCAGCGCCTTGCGATGCTTCTCGGAGAAATTGATTCCGGCGTGCTGCATGCCACCGGTCACTCCGTCTGTGCCATGGCGGCGCGGCGCTCATTGGCGATCAGCCACAAATTGCGGATGTAGATGAACAGGCCGAGCCCCTGGCCGGCGATGAACACCGGGTCCTGCCGCTGGATGGCGTAGATCAGGAGCAGGGCGCCGCCGCCGAGCGAGAAGAACCAGAAGGCGACCGGCACGACCGAGCGCTTGGCGCGCTCGGAGGCAAGCCACTGCACCACGAAGCGCATGGTGAACATGCCCTGGGCGATGAAGCCGAGCAGGATCCAGCCGTTGAACTGGGCGACGAAGACGTCGTGCAGCCAGGTGCCGAGTTCGGAAATGAAGGTCATTGGCCAAGCTCCGTGACCGTTGGCACGACCCTGCGGCGGCGGCGCAGCCACCAGACCCCGGTGAGGTCGAGGATGCCGCGCAGGCCGCGATCGAGGATGCCGTAGTTGGATTTGCCGTGACGGCGCGAGCGGTCGACGACGTCGACATGGATGACGGCGCGGCCCTCGCGGATGACCAGCGCCGGCAGATAGCGGTGCCAGCCGTCGAAATAGGGCAGCTGGCGGAACAGCTCGGTGTGCAGCGCCTTGAGCCCGCAGCCGGAATCGCGCGTGCCGTCGCGCAGGATGCGCTCGCGCAGGCCGTTGGCGAAGCGCGAGGAGAACTGCTTGAGCCTGGTGTCGGTCCGCTTGAGCCGCTGGCCGGCGGCGATGCCGACCTTGGGGCCCGCCGCTGCAAGCGCGTCGGCGAGCCTGGGCAGATAGGCGGGATCGTTCTGGCCGTCGCCGTCCATGGTCACGACGATGGCGCCCCTTGCGGCGAACACGCCGGAGCGGACCGCAGCGCTCTGGCCGGCCGAGCGGTCGTGGCGGACATGGCGCAGGCGGCCGGCGGACCCGGCGAGGTCGGCGAGCACCTGGGGCGTGCGGTCGGTCGAGCCGTCGTCGACGACGATGACCTCGTAGTCGCGCCCGTCCATCGCCGCGTGAACCTCGCCGATCAGGAGCGGCAGGTTGTCGGCCTCGTTCTTGCACGGAATGACGATCGATATCATCAGCTTGCCTGGAGAATGTCGGAACAATGCGGGGAAATGCGCGGCCTCAATAGCATCAAAGCCGCGCGTTTGCCACGGTTCCCGCTTTCCGCAAGGGAATGATCAGCGCTTCTCCCGGATGTCGGTCAGCGTGCGCATCGGCGTGATCGCCTCGGGATCGAGCTTGATCTCGATGATCGACGGCTTGCCGCTCGAGCGCGCGCGTTCGAAGGCGGCGGCGAACTCGTCGGTCTCGCGCACCGTCTCGCCATGGCCGCCATAGGCCCTGGCAAGGGCTGCGAAATCCGGGTTCTTGAGGTCGGTCGCCTCGACACGGCCGGGATATTCACGCTCCTGGTGCATGCGGATGGTGCCGTAGATGCCGTTGTTGACGACGATCACGATGATTGGCAGCCCATATTGCACGGCGGTGGCAAATTCCTGGCCGTTCATCAGGAAGCAGCCGTCGCCGGCAAAGGCGATGACCTCGCGCTCGGGGAACAGGCCTTTGGCTGCGACCGCCGCCGGCGTGCCGTAGCCCATCGAGCCCGAGGTCGGCGCGCCCTGCGTGGCATAACGGCGGAAGCGGTGGAAGCGATGCACCCAGGTGGCGTAGTTGCCGGCGCCGTTGGTAAGGATGGCGTCCTCGGGCAGGGCCTTTTCCAGCCAGTTCATGATCGGGCCCATCTGGACCGCGCCCGGACCGGTGAGCGGCGGCGTCGACCATTCGAGATAGGCTGAGTGCAGCGCCTTGGTGGCCTCGGCCCAGGCCGGCCTGGCGGCGGGCTTGCGCTTGGCGAAGGCCTCGACGAAGGCCGCGGGCGAAGCGTTGATGGCAATCGTCGGGCGATAGACGCGGCCAAGCTCGTCGGCGTCGGCATGGACGTGGACCAGCTTCTGGTCCGGGTAGGGGCTCTTGATCAGCGTGTAGTCCGACGAGGGCATCTCGCCGAAGCGGCCGCCGACCAAAAGCACGACGTCGGCTTCCTTGATCGCCTTGGCGATCTTCGGGTTGACGCCGATGCCGACGTCGCCGGCGTAGTTGTCGTGCAGGTGGTCGAACAGCATCTGGCGGCGGAAGGAGACGCCGACCGGCAGCGACCAGGCCTCCGAGATCTTCTTCATGCGCTCGACCGCCTCGGCGTTCCAGCGCGTGCCGCCCAGGATGACGAACGGGTTTTTGGCGCCGTTGAGCAGGGCTTCGAGCTTTGCCAGGTCCTGTTCGCCCGGGTACGTCTCGACCGGCGTGGCGGGCAGGGCGACGGGCGCTTCGACCTCGCTGGTCAGCATGTCCTCGGGCAGCGAGATGACGACGGGGCCGGGACGGCCCGACGTGGCGACCGAGAAGGCGCGCGTGACCAACTCCGGAATGCGCGCGGCGTCGTCGATCTCGACCACCCACTTGGCGATGTCGCCGAAGAAGCGCCGGTAGTTGACCTCCTGGAAGGCCTCGCGCTCCTTGGCGTGGCTCGCGACCTGGCCGATGAACAGGATCATCGGGATCGAATCCTGCATGGCGATGTGCACGCCGGCCGAGGCGTTGGTGGCGCCGGGGCCGCGGGTGACGAAGCAGATGCCCGGCTTGCCGGTGAGGCGGCCGTGGCAATCGGCCATCATGGCAGCGCCACCTTCCTGGCGGCAGACGATGCTGCGGATCCTGGAATCATGCAGCGCGTCGAGCACGGCGAGGTAGGACTCGCCCGGCACGCAATACATGCGGTCGACGCCATTGGCTTCGAGGGCCTCGACGATCAGCGTTCCGCCGGTCTTCATTTTTCGGTCTTCTCCAGTTCGGCAAGGATTTCCGCGGTGTGTTCGCCGAGCCGCGGCGAGGGGCGGGTGTAGGAAAGCGGCGTCTCGGACATGACCATGGGCGCGCGCACGGAAGGCAGCTTGTTGCCGTGGCCGTCGTCGAGGTCCATGCGCATGCCGCGGGCGATCGCCTGCGGGTCGGCGAAGGCCTGGCCGATATTGTTGATCGGGCTCGCCGGCACGCCGGCCTTTTCGAGCAAGCCGAGCAGCGCCTCGCGCCCGAAGCCGGCAAGGGCCGCGACCATCTTCTCGCGCAGCGCGACGCGGTTGGCGACGCGGGCCGAGTTGGTGGCGAACAGCGGGTCGGTGGCGATGTTCTCGAGGCCGACGACGGCGCAGAACTTCTGAAACTGGCCGTCATTGCCGACAGCGAGGATGAAGTGGCCGTCCTTGACCGGCAGCACCTCGTAGGGAGCGATGTTGGGGTGGGCGTTGCCCATCTGCACCGGCGGGTTGCCTGAAACGAGATAGTTGAGGTTCTGGTTGGCGAGCACGGACATCTGGGCGTCGAACAGCGCCATGTCGATGTGCTGGCCCTCACCGGTGGCCTCGGCGTGGCGGAGTGCGGCCTGGATGGCGATGACCGAATAGAGGCCGGTGAAGATGTCGGTGACGGCGACGCCGACCTTCTGCGGCTCGCCGCCGGCGGGGCCGGTGATCGACATCAGGCCCGACATGCCCTGGACGATGAAGTCGTAGCCCGCGCGCGGCGCGTAGGGGCCGGACTGGCCGAAGCCGGTGATCGAGCAGTAGACCAGCTTCGGGTTGATCCTTTTCAGGCTGTCATAGTCGAGGCCGTATTTCTTCAGCCCGCCGAGCTTGAAGTTCTCGATCAGCACGTCGGCGCCGGCGACCAGCTTGCGCACCACCTCGGCACCCTCGGGCGTCGAGAAGTCGAGCGCGATCGAGCGCTTGCCGCGGTTGCAGGAGTGGTAGTAGGCGGCCGAGAGATTCTCGCCGTCGTGGCCGGTGACGAAGGGCGGGCCCCATTTGCGCGTGTCGTCGCCGCCGTCGGGATTTTCCACCTTGATGACGTCGGCGCCGAGATCGGCGAGCAGCTGGCCGGCCCAGGGCCCGGCGAGGATGCGGGCAAGTTCGATGACACGGACGCCGCTAAGGGGCGGATTGCTCATGAAGCACCACAGTTCATTTCGGTCGGGCCACGCTCTATCAGGAGTCCTTATGTCCCGCCACCACGTTGCAATGGGCCAGTCGTGCCGTTCATGTGGGCAAGACGCCATCCAGCCAGGCGGCAAAGTCCTGCATGACCACGTCGCGGTTCACCTCGTTGAGGCTTTCGTGGCGGGTCTCGGCGTAAATCCTTGAAACGAGATTCGAAAAGCCCATCCGGCGCATGCGCCGGGCAAGCACCTCGACGGCCTTGCCGCCATCGGTCGCAGGGTCGTGGGCGCCACCGACGAGGTTGAAGGGCAGGTCCTTGCGCACGGAGGCGAAGTTGCGGTCGTCGGCACCCGTGAAGATCAGCTCGAAGACGTCTGCCCACATCGACACCGAGGCGTCCCAGCCGCAGAGCGGGTCGGCGACGTAGGCGTCGACCTCGGCGGGATCACGCGACAACCAGTCGAAATCGGTGCGGCGGCCCGCGATCTTCTTAGCCCAGTCGCCGAAGGTGAGTTTCGGCAGGATGCGGGAGGGGACGTCGGAGCCGAGCCGGAAGCGCTCGAAGGCGAGGATCGCCTGGGCCAGCCTGCCGAGCAGGCCGGCGGAGAAGTTGGCGTTCCAGGCGGCGGCGGCAGCGACGCGGCCGGAATGGCGCAGCACGAAGTTGAGCGCGATCAGCCCGCCCATCGAATGGCCGAAGATCACGACCGGCAGGCCGGGATGATCGGCGGCGATGTGGTCGTGCACGGCGAGCACATCCGCCAGCACGAGGTCGACGCCGCCTTTCGCCGCGAAGCGCCCGGTGGGGGCATCCGCTGCCCGGGTCGCGCCATGGCCGCGGTGGTCGTGGGCGTAGACGTGAAAGCCGCGCGCGGCGAGGAAATCGGCGAAGCGGGCATAACGCGCGGCATGCTCCGCAAGGCCGTGATTGACCTGGACCACGGCCCGGGCCGGCGCCTCGGCGCGGCGCATGTGAAGGTTGAGCTGCGCCCCGGTGGGCGAGGCGAGCGTGATGCGACTGTCGAACGGCATTTCTGGTTCCCCGGCAGGACTGTTGAGGGACAAGACCGCAGTCGTCAAGCTCATGCGAAGCGCTTTGCACGAAGACAATGTCAGGAGCCGTCAAGGGCGGTCTTGCAGGCCCAAAGTCAGCCCATATATTTCGCTTACCTTCCAGGCCGGTCCGTCCCCGCCGTCCGCGTCTTGCATCCTCCGAACCGCAAGTGACCGACATGCAGCCGATTATTTCCGTCTCCAATCTTTCCAAGACCTATGCGTCCGGGTTCACGGCGCTGAAGAACGTCAACCTGGACATCCGCCGCGGCGAGATCTTCGCGCTGCTCGGCCCCAACGGGGCCGGCAAGACGACGCTGATCAGCATCATCTGCGGCATCGTCAATCCGTCCGAAGGCAAGGTGCTGGCCGACGGCCACGACATCATCACCGACTATCGCGCCGCGCGCTCGCGCATCGGGCTGGTGCCGCAGGAACTGACCACCGACGCCTTCGAGACGGTGTGGGCGACGGTCAGCTTCAGCCGCGGTCTGTTCGGCAAGCCGGCCAACCCTGCCCACATCGAGAAGATCCTCAAGGACCTGTCGCTCTGGGAGAAGAAGGACAACAAGATCATCACGCTGTCGGGCGGCATGAAGCGGCGCGTCATGATCGCCAAGGCGCTGTCGCACGAGCCGCAGATCCTGTTCCTCGACGAGCCTACCGCGGGCGTCGACGTCGAACTCAGGCGCGACATGTGGGAGGTGGTTCGCTCGCTGCGCGAGACCGGCGTCACCATCATCCTCACCACCCACTACATCGAGGAGGCCGAGCAGATGGCCGACCGGGTGGGGGTGATCTCCAAGGGCGAGATCATCCTGGTGGAGGAAAAGGCCGAACTGATGCGCAAGCTGGGCCGCAAGCAGCTGACGCTGCAGCTGCAGAACCAGCTCGACAGCCTGCCGGCGGCACTCGCCAGCCACGGGCTGGAACTGGCCGAGGGCGGCCACGAGATCGTCTACACCTACGACACGCAGGGCGAGCGCACCGGAATCACGGCGCTGCTCAAGGATCTCAACGACAACGGCATCCGCTTCAAGGACCTGCAGACCAAGCAGAGCTCGCTCGAAGAGATCTTCGTCAATCTGGTGAGGGAACGGCGATGAATTTTTATGCGATCCGCGCGATCTACCTGTTCGAGATGGCGCGCACATGGCGCACGCTGCTGCAGAGCATCGTCTCGCCGGTCATCTCGACCTCGCTCTACTTCGTCGTCTTCGGCGCGGCCATCGGCTCGCGCATCAGCGAGATCAACGGCATCAGCTACGGCGCCTTCATCGTGCCGGGGCTGATCATGCTGTCGCTGCTGACGCAGAGCATCTCCAACGCCTCCTTCGGCATCTATTTCCCGAAGTTCGTCGGCACGATCTACGAACTGCTCTCGGCGCCGGTGTCCTATATCGAGATCGTCATCTCCTATGTCGGGGCGGCGGCATCGAAATCGATCATCCTCGGCCTGATCATCCTGGCGACGGCATCCCTGTTCGTGCCGCTCCAAATACAGCACCCCGTCTGGATGCTGGCCTTCCTGGTTCTGACGGCGGTGACATTCAGCCTGTTCGGCTTCATCATCGGCATCTGGGCCGGAAATTTCGAGCAACTGCAACTGGTGCCGCTGCTGATCGTGACCCCGCTCACCTTCCTGGGCGGCAGCTTCTATTCCATCGACATGCTGCCGCCGTTCTGGCGCGCGGTGTCGCTGTTCAATCCTGTGGTCTATCTGGTCAGCGGCTTCCGCTGGAGTTTCTTCGGCGTATCCGACGTCAATGTCGGCATCAGCCTCGGCATGACGCTGGTATTCCTTGCCGCCTGCCTGACCGCGGTGTGGTGGATCTTCCGGACGGGCTGGCGGATCAAGGTCTAACGGTCGCGCCAGCCTTCGAATCGGCGGCGGAGGAGAAAAGCCATGGCCAGCGACGGGTTCGGCGGATTTCCGGCGGAGACGCTGAAATTCCTGCGCGGCATCGACGAGAGGAATGCCAAGGCGTGGTTCGAACAGAACCGCGACCTCTACGAGGCCGGCTATGTGGCGCCGGCCCGGGCCTTCGTCGAGGACATCGGCCCGCGCCTGAGGAAAATATCGCCAGGCGTGCAGTTCGAGGCGAGGGTCAATGGTTCGATCGGGCGCATCAATCGCGATGTCCGGTTCTCGAAGGACAAGCGGCCCTACAAGAACCACCTCGACATCTGGTTCTGGCACGGCGGGAGGAAGGGCTGGGACTGCCCGGGCTTCTACCTGCGCATCGCGCCGACACGGATTTTCCTGGGCTCGGGGATGCACGGCTTCGAGGGAAAGCTGCTCGACGATTTTCGCCGGGCGGTGGTGTCGGATGCTGCCGGCGCGCGGCTGATGGCGGCGATCAATGCCGTGGACGGGCAATACGAGATCGGCGGCGAGACCAGGAAGAGCGTGCCGCGCGGCTTCGATGCCGATCATCCCCGCGCCCGGTTTCTCCGGCACGAAGGTCTCTACGCCGGCATCGAGCTGCCGGCGGCGATCGCCGAGGCGCCCGATTTCGCCGAGCAGGCGCTCGCACACTTCGCCGCCACCTGGCCGATCGGCAAGTGGCTGCTCGAGGACGTGACGCACGCCGGCTAGCGGTGACGGGACGATCAGCCGCGGCCGATTTCGGCCTGCAGCCATGTCCGAAACGCTTTCGAACAGGAACTTTCCGATCCCGGCAAGGGTGAAGGCCGCGCGCCGGATCCTGCAGGCGCTGGACGGGCAGTCCGACTGATGGTCCGGTGGGGAAAACAAGCGCCCCACCATGCGCCGCGCCGGCGCGCGGCGGAGTGCGAACCTGGCAGGTGGTGGCGGCGATGCCCGAAAGCATTTGCCGTTTCGGGCTGGATCGCCTACATAGCGGCCAACTCTCCATCAACTGAGCAGCAGGATACGCGCGCGTGGCACGCCAGTTCATCTATCACATGGCGGGACTGACCAAGTCCTACGGCACCAAGAAGGTGCTGGATAACCTCAACCTGTCGTTCTACCCGGACGCCAAGATCGGCATCCTCGGACCGAACGGCGCCGGTAAGTCGACCGTGCTGAAGATCATGGCCGGCCTCGACAAGGAATGGTCGGGCGAGGCCTGGCTGGCCGAGGGCGCCACCGTCGGTTACCTGGCGCAGGAGCCCAAGCTGGATCCGAACAAGACCGTGTTCGAGAACGTCATGGAAGGCGTCGCCAAGAAGACGGCCATCATCGAGCGCTACAACGAGCTGATGATGAACTACTCGGACGAGACCGCCGACGAGGGGGCGCGTCTGCAGGACGAGATGGACCGCCTCAACCTGTGGGACCTGGAACAGCAGGTCGAGATGGCGATGGACGCGCTGGGCTGCCCGCCCGGCGATTCCGAGGTCACCCAGCTGTCCGGTGGCGAGCGCCGCCGCATCGCGCTGTGCCGCCTTTTGCTCGAACAGCCCGACCTGCTGCTGCTCGACGAACCGACCAACCACCTCGACGCCGAGACCACCGGCTGGCTGGAAAAGCACCTGCGCGACTATCCGGGCTCGGTGCTGATCATCACCCACGACCGCTACTTCCTCGACAACGTCACCGGCTGGATCCTCGAGCTCGACCGCGGCCGCGGCATCCCCTACGAGGGCAACTACACCAAGTACCTTGACGCCAAGGCCAAGCGCCTGATCCAGGAAGGCCGCGAGGACGACGCCCGCCAGAAGGCGATCTGGCGCGAGCGCGAGTGGATTTCGTCCTCGCCCAAGGCACGCCAGACCAAGTCGAAGGCGCGTATCAAGGCCTATGAGGAACTGGTCGAGCAGTCGCAGAACCGCAAGCCGACCGACACGCAGATCGTCATTCCGTCGATCGAGCGCCTCGGCAACCGCGTCATCGAGGTCGAAGGCCTGAACAAGGGCTACGGCGACGAGCTGCTGATCGAGGACCTGGCCTTCAGGCTGCCGCCCGGCGGCATCGTCGGCGTCATCGGCCCCAACGGCGCCGGCAAGACCACGCTGTTCCGGATGATCACCGGCCAGGAGACGCCCGACAGCGGCTCGATCCATGTCGGCGAGACCGTCAAGCTCGGCTATGTCGACCAGAGCCGCGACGCGCTCGACCCGAACAAGACCGTCTGGGAAGAGATCTCCGGCGGCGCCGAGGTCATCAAGCTCGGCAAGCACGAAGTGAACAGCCGCGCCTATTGCTCGTCGTTCAACTTCCGCGGCGGCGACCAGCAGCAGAAGGTCGGCAACCTGTCGGGTGGTCAGCGCAACCGCGTCCACCTCGCCAAGATGCTGAAGAACGGCGGCAACGTGCTTTTGCTCGACGAACCGACCAACGATCTCGACACCGAGACGCTGGGCGCGCTCGAGGACGCGCTCGAGGCCTATGCCGGCTGCGCCGTCATCATCAGTCACGATCGCATGTTCCTCGACCGCATGGCCACCCACATGCTCGCCTATGAGGGCGACGCCCATGTCGAGTGGTTCGAAGGCAACTTCGAGGAATACGAGAAGGACAAGGTCCGCCGTCTCGGCGCGGAGGCGACCACCCCGCACCGCATGACCCACAAGCGCCTGACGCGCTGATGCGGAAACTTATCTGATCGGCCGGCTCTTACGCTGGCCGATCATCCTCGTACAAATCGGGGGTCATGGCAAAAACGAGCACGGGGCAGCCACCCGCGCCGCCACCAACTATTCGGGGTCCGAGCTTGTCGAAGTGCGTCGTAGAAGAGCCGGTTCCTGCCGTATTGCGCCCCAGCTGAAATCCATCTCGCTGTAACAAGTCCATCAGGGATGTGGCTCGGGTGACTACAATCCCTAGATCTGCTACTCGCAGGTCGTACAATAGTCGAAAGTTGTTTAGATCTCGGTCGTAAAAGGGGTCTTTATTATTCCATTCAACTTCGAGTGCAACTTTTCCCTTGAAGCAGTCAACCTTGTGGGTTGGAGAATCACTTCTCGTGCCGTCTACTAGGAAGGCTGTTTCAAATTTTCGTTCGCGCCAACCCATCGCGTATAGTGCGGAATCGATCGCACCGGAGATTGGGCTCTTTCTACCACCGGGGGTAGCCAAGTCACTGTGACGTAGTCGAAAATCACTGAGCACCTGCAGTATTTCCAACCACTCGGCGGTGTGGCCGTGCTCCAGAATGGTTTTTGCATTTCTCCAATCATAGCAATCCCAGCCGGGGATTAGATCAATCTTGTTCAATCATTACTCCGCGGGCTCAACAGTAGAATTATATGCATATGTCTTCCAGGTAGGCTTGTAGCTTTCGTCGGCTTGATTGCCCCAGTACGTCCATCCGGGTCTTGTTCCCCGCGCAAACATTTCCAGGTAGGGGCCCTTTGAGCAGCTTTCAATAAGATCATATTGCTCATCTGGCTTGCGAGAATGCTCGCGTTTACGCGACGACATATAATTTACCTGACTGCGAGCGGGAGCTTCGGTTCGAGCATTCTTTCCGCGGACGCCAAATAACAACAGCTCTGTCACATTGCGGAAGTAGAAGCCAACGCCCCGTCCGTCCGAGCCTCCGTCCTTACGAATTTTATGCCATACAATATTTGCTTTGTACTCGAATCCCCATGAAGTCATCACTCGCAATCCATCGGGCAGTAGGGCGTTAGGAACCCAAAGGTAAAGGTGAGCTGGCTGATAGGTAAGGTCGGCAACAGGGAGTGCGCAGATCGCATCAGTGCTCATAGTCTCATAGCGAGACAGCCTTCGATGCTCGGGCGCAACCTTGCCCGTTCTGTTGATAAATCTCCAGGGCGGGTCTGCCAAAACCGTATGAAACTTCTTCCCGGCAGTACGCCGGACAAGATCGATTGTCGGCTCCAAGGCTTCGGCATTCATAGCAGTTCCCCGCACTTGGGTACGAACAAAAACAGAACAAACTTCATATGTCAACAATGGCTGATTCTTGTTGGGAAGTCCTGTGAGGCGATCGATTTCCCCGTGGACATTGCTGCCATCTGCAGCCTTCTTGGCGAGGCGCGACGAGTGCCTGAGGCAAGTGGCCGCCGCTCAGCCCATCAATGCGGCAATGCGAGCCGGATCGGGCTCGCGGGCGAGATCGAACATCTCGGCGTGAAAGCCGCCTAGCCTTCCCTTGTCCTTGAGGGCGATCGGGAAGTTGTGCTTGCGGCAGGGCACGCCAATCCTGCGGCTTGCGGGGGCGATCGCGGCGAGCATGGCCGCGTGGTCGACGTCTTCGCGACAGCCCGTGCTGTAGAGGAGATAGCTGGGCGTCTGCAGCGGCGAACGACAGTTGCACAGCGCATCAAACGCGCCGACCCGCAGGCCCTTCGCCATCGATCCGGGATGCCAGGTAAACCTGCCGCCGACGCTGATCGCCCGGTCCGCGGCCATGAGGTTGCCGGCTCGTATGGCGGGAAATCCGCCCATGCTGGTGCCGTAGGTCGTGATCGACCGGTAGCCGCGCCGGAGGGCCAGGTCGCCGACGCGCAATGCGAGATCATGCAGCGACGAGGCAAACCCCTCGATGCCGCCGTCGAAGAATTCGCGCCGGGGATCGGCAAGCTGCAGGAAATCGTGCCCGGCATCGTCCAGGTCCTGGAGGAACAGCGACGCGCCCATCATGATGAAGCCATGCTTGGTGGTGAAGCCGACGACCAGATTGGGGGCGCCGCGCGCGGCCGAGTAGAGATTGACGTTGGCTGCGATTTCGGTGCGCGCAAAGCGGGTCAACGGCGGTTCGGCCGAGTTCATCAGGCCG
Organism: Mesorhizobium sp. CC13; assembly: GCF_039907765.1. NCBI lineage: Bacteria > Pseudomonadati > Pseudomonadota > Alphaproteobacteria > Hyphomicrobiales > Phyllobacteriaceae > Mesorhizobium > Mesorhizobium sp. CC13. Next base: position 78,149 of record NZ_JARDJI010000002.1, read on the forward strand.
AAACGGACGAGATTCTTCGATATGCCGCGCGGCAGCCTCAACCCAAGGCCGGGGGAGGCCGCCTCGGCCGCGACCTCGGAGGCGGATCGCCTGCGGAACCTAAACACGCGCGGCCGAGATGAGCGCCGCGAGTTCGCCGACATTGGCGCAGCCGTTGACAGCTTCCTCGTCGAGCAGGACGCCGAAGCGCTCTTCAAGGCCCATGACGTATTCCATGACGGTGAGGCTGTCGACGTCGAAGGAATCTATCGGATCGGACAGTATCTGCGCATCCGAAATGCCGGTGCCGTGGCTCGAGCTGTTCAGGCCGGCGATGTCGCGGAACATCTCGACGCAGGCACGGCGAATTTCTTCAGTCATGGATGCTCACTCGCGCATGTTCGGGGAAGCTGAAGGCGTAGTCTCCGGTCCTCATGCTGATTGCACCGATGGTGAAATGCCGTGCGTTGGCCGCCAATGCCTTGATCAGGCTGCGCCAGATAGCGAGGGTCGCCGGCTTTCCCAGGCAGAGGTGGCGTCCCTTGCCGAACAGCAGATCGGCCTCATCTTCGGAGACGTGATAGGCGGTCGCGTCGATCATCAGCCGGACGCGCTGCCCCTTGCGCACGGCGAGGCCGCCGATTTCCAGGTCCTCGGTGGCTACCCTCTCGATGAAGGGGACGCCGGTCGAGGGCAGATCGTCGGGGTAGGCGATTTCATCCAGGCGCTTGCCGGGGTTGCGCGACAGTGTGTGCCACAATGACAGCGCGATCGAGCCGATGAGGGCGTCGTTGCCGAGGATGTTCATGGCGACGGCGATCTCCGGCGTCGTCGGTAGCCGGGCCTGCTGCCCGGCAAAAGCGCGTGTCATGGCTGCCACCTGCTCATTCACGCCCTTGCGCCGGTTGAGGCTCATGGTCATGTCGAAGACCTGCGAGACATTCATGTGCTCGACGAGTTCGGATTGCGCCAGGCCGAACCAGAGCGAGAACAATCTGTCGAAGACCGGCATGGCCACGTCGTGCACCAGATCGACTTCGCGTCCGGCGGTGAAGGTTTCGCTTGCCAGCGCCGCGATGAAGTCTTCGATGGCACGCAGCTTGCCGCGCGAATCCGCGCCTATGACCGACGCGACCTGTCCGCGGAGATGGCGGTGATGGTCGCCCTCGTTGGCCAGCGGCACGTGATGCAGTGCGGCAATGCTGGCGTCGAAATCTATCGCGGTGCGGTCCGCTATCTGTCGGTAATGGTCGGCAAAAGCGATGACCTTGAAACGATCAGACCGAAATATCTCCGCGATGAGGTCCTTGTCGAAAACACAGACGCATCTCAGCTGTTCGTCGAAACGAAACGGCTGCATTGCTCTATATGCATCAGCTCTTTCAGGGTCGTGATGAATTTTAAGCATTGGCTACTGCCGGGCATGCATTTCATCCCTCGTAGCGGATTCAATTTGGTGGCTCAAGCTTGTTCGCGTATTTCGTGCATGAGCTTTCACGAATTCAGCGGAAAGTTGGTATTCAAATGCATGAAGGCCGATGATGATGGCCATGCGAAACCGATTCCGAAATTGCAGGCCATGCGCTAGACGTCAGTAGGATTGTGCAGGCGGTATTGCATTGACCGCACGAGAATTGGACGGACAGTATTTCATGCATCGCGTCATCATCAGCGGCATCGGCGTCGAAATCCCCGAGGCCTCTATCAGCAACGACGAACTGGTCGACAGCTTCAACGCCTGGGTCGAAACCGAGAATGTGAAGCGCGCGGCGACCGGGCAGGAGCCGCTGGCGAAGTCCGACAGTGATTTCATCGTCTATGCCTCGGGCGTGAAGCAACGCCATGTGCATACGCTCGACGGCATCCTCGATCCGGAACGCATGGCGCCACGCATTCCGGCGCGCGCCGACGACGCACTTTCGGTGGAAGCGGAGTTCGGGGTCGCATCGGCGCGCAAGGCGCTCGACCATGCGGGGCTGACCGGTGCCGACATCGATATGGTGATCTGCGCGGCCTCGCACCAGCAGCGGCCCTATCCGGCGATCTCGATCGAGATCCAGAAGGAACTCGGCATCGAGGGTGCGGCCTTCGACATGAATCTCGGCTGCTCCTCGGCGGCGGCGGCCCTGCACGTCGCCAACAATCTGGTGCGCGCGGGCGGACAGAAGCGCGTGCTGATCGTCACGCCCGAGATCATCACAGGCCATCTCAATTTCCGCGACCGCCAGACGCATTTCATCTTCGGTGACGCCTCGGTGGCGCTGGTGGTCGAGGCGCTCGGGCCAAAGGAGACGCGGCCGGGCCGCTTCGAGATCCTCGACACGCGCAACTGGACGCAGTTCTCCAACAACATCCGCACCAATTTCGGCTTCCTTTTGAGGGCAGGGCAGGAAAGCACCTCCGTCGTCGAGATGGAGGGCAACATGATCAAGCAGGTCGGCAACAAGGTGTTCAAGGAGGTGACGCACGCGGCGCACCGCTTCATCACCGCCTTCCTCGCCGACCACGGCATGACGCCGTCGGACGTGCGCCGCTACTGGCTGCACCAGGCGAACGCGCGCATGAATGCGATGATCCTGAAGCTGGCGCTCGGCCACGAGGCCGACCAGGACACCGCGCCCATGGTGCTCGAACGGCTGGGCAACACGGCCGCCGCCGGCGCCATCGTCGCGCTCAAGGAAAACCACCAGGACATGAAGGCGGGCGACCACGGGCTGATCTGCGCCTTCGGTGCGGGCTATTCGATCGGCGGCGCGCTGGTCAGGATGATGTAGCGATCAAAGCCGGTGATGTGAAGGATCAGGCTTTTTGTCTGGATTTTCCGGAGGATGCGGGCCAAAGCTGCGGTCCGAAACCGAGAGGCGAAAGATGCTCGATCCGACGATGCACCGCGAAGGCGAAGCCGAAATCCTGCCGGGCAGGAAGCTCACCGCGCAAGTCGCCGGCGTCTATACGGCGCCGCTCGATCACTTCGTCACCCAGGCGGTGGAGACGTTGCCGCTGAGCTTCGAGGGCATCGAAGGCGACTACCACGCCGGCCACACGCGCCGCTCGGGCGGGCGCGAGCCCTGGTATCCGCGCGGCACCGAGATGCGCAACGAGCGGCAATTGTCGATCGTCGCGCCCGACGAGTTGGCCATGATCGCCGAGCGCATGGGGCTCGCCGAGGTCCGGCCGGAGTGGATCGGGGCCAATCTCCTGCTCGACGGCGTGCCGATGCTGTCGATGCTGCCTGCGGGCACGATGCTGTTCTTCAAGGGCGGCGTGACCCTCAAGATCGACGGCCAGAACGCGCCCTGCCGGCTCTCCGGACGCTCGGTTGCCGAGCACGGGCGCATGGCCGACCAGGATGCCGGCTCGCTGCTGTTCCCTAAGGTGGCTCGCCGCCTGCGCGGGCTGGTCGCCTGGGTGGAGAAGCCGGGCGTGATCAGCGCCGGCGAGGAGGTCATCGTGCGCGTGCCGGAGCAGTGGATCTACAGGGCTTAGTTCAAGCCCCGGTTTGCAGCCGGAGAGGGGCAGCCTCACTTCCCGTACAGGTATTGTTCGTTGGAAGGGGCGTTGGCAAGTGCGAGCAGGCAATGGGCGGCCAGACCGAAGGCGACATGCAGGCCGCTCACCTTTCGGCGCGTCTGCCTGCCGGATGCCTCGGAAGGCGGCTAGGATTTCTCCCCTGAGACGACGCGGTCCGCGGCGGCTTCCGCCCGGCACAGCCGCATGAAGGCCCATGCGAGCAGCGACAGGACTCCGAGCATGATGGCGGCGTTGGAGATGTATTTCATCACGTAGGACGGATTGCCGAGGGGTTCGACGACAAAGGAGAAGGCGGCATTGACCACGAGGGCCGCGCCAGCCGCCGCCAGCACGTGCCTTTGCGTCCAGGCCGCCCGGGCGGAAAAATGGAGCAGCAGCGCCCCGGCGAGGAGCAGCGCCGCTGCGGCCAGGACGATCCCGGACCAGGTCGGTGCCGATAGCGTTTGCACGGTCAGGGCTGCCAACGCGAGCAAGCCGATGAAGAAGGGTCGCGGGACCGAGCCGGCTGCGAGGCTGGAGCGCCGCGGAATTGCGAAGGCGGCGACGGCAAGCAGCAAAGCGATCGCCGCCGTGGCCGCCATTTGCGTTTGCGTCGCCATGAACTGCTCGGTCTCGAGATGATCGTTGAAGACGAGGGCGGCCGCGATCAGGTAGAGGGCCACCATCACGGCCATGCCAGGCCTGCCGAGCCAGGGGCGGCGGGCAAGCCCGGGCACGCAGGATTCGACCACGGCGATCGGCGCGGCGAAGCTCCAGATGATGTGCCCGCCGACGAAGTCCAGCACATGGTTGGCGCTTACCCCGAGGCTTTGAACAAGCGTAGGCTGCCGTTCGGCGTCCCAGTAGGGAATATCGACCTCGCCGCCATATTCGGGATTGAACAGGCTCTGGTCGATCAGCCCCGCCTGGAGCAGCCCGAAGGCGCTGCCGAGCAGCAGGATCGACGGCCAGCCCCGCCCGGCCCGCCGCGCGAATTCCCGGATGAGTACCGCGACGGCTCCGTATAGTGGCCCGAGGACAAGCAGACCCGCGAGCATCTCCAGGGGGTTGCCGATGCTCTCGGCGTAGCCGATCAAATATTCGGCGCAGATCGGAGACAGAAAGAACAGGCCGACGACCGCCGGCAGGCGCTGCATCCGCGGCGGGCTGGTGGGATCGGGCATCGGAAGCTCCATGGCCGCTTGCCATTAATAGAGTGATTGCTCTATTAATGGCCATGGCGCCTTGGGCTGTCAATGGATACATCTGGACCCAATGCGAACCGTCGACCCCGAAAAACATGCCCTGAGGCGGGCAAACATCGTCGCTGCCGCTGCCGGGGAGTTCGCCGCCAACGGCGTGGACGGCACCTCGACCGCGGCGATCTGCAGGCGTGCCGGAATCGGTTCGGGCACGCTGTTCCATTACTTCCCGACCAAGCGCGACATCTTCCACGCCGTGTTCAGCGACGATTTCGAGCGCAGTGCCGCAATCTACGAGGAAGCGGTGACCGCATTTCGGGCGGAGGCAGGCCTTGAGCTGCTGGTGGATCACCTCGTGGTCAGCTTGGCGGACCCGCTGGCGCCCGGCCTGATGGCGGCCGCGGTGCTGCAGGCCTATCGCGACGAGGAGTTCGGCCGCCTGCTCGCAGGCGACGAAGCCAGGTTGAGGGCCGCCTTGACCCGCCTGCTGGAGCGGATGGCCGCCGACGGGCGCCGGCTGGCGTTCGGTCCGGACCGGACGGCCCGCTGGATACAGCGGCTGTTCGATGCGAGTTTCCTGGCGACCGGCGATCGTGATTACGATCCGAGCGCTCAGGCTACTGAACTGAGAAAGACCGTCGACTGGCTGACGGGTCGCCAAGGGTCTTGATGGGCAGGGATGGCGCCGGTCGAGTGATCGGCCTCCGACCGCCAGCAGGCTGGCCGAAGATACGCGGCGCTTCCGGTGGCCTGCTACACGTCCTCGTCGTCGGCATCGAGCAGACGGGTGGCGCGCCAGCGGGTGAGGGTGGCGTTGATCTGGTCGACGACGAAGAAGCGGGCGGAATCGCGGTCGTAGCCCTCGGACAACAGCTTCTCGTAGTCGGTATGAGCGTGGCGGACATGGGCGACGGTGGCGAGCCAGACGGCGATCGACGGCGGCAGCGTCTTCATGTGCACGGCGAGCGCATCGGCGCGGATGACCTCGGTGTCGGCGTAAGGCGCGAGCGGCAGCAGCGCGGTCAGCGACTTGGCCACGGCGCGCTGGCGGCCGGTGGGGGCTGCCATGCTCAGGCTTCCTTGGTCGGGCGCGTGGCGTCGGGGAAGGCGTCGACCGAGGCGAAATAGGGCTTCAGGTCGATGACAGGCGTGCCGTCGAGCGCATCGATGGCGTCGAGCTCGATCGTGCCCGCCTCGACGTCGAGCGACACGATGCGGGCGACATGCAGGCCGACCGGGTTCGGCCGGGCCGGCGAGCGAAGGGCGAAAACACCTTTGGCTTCAGTGGCATGGCGCGGCTTCTGGACAATCAGATTCCGCGGCGCCTGCGCAAACCAGCTGAGGACCACGACATGGCTGAAGCCGCCGAGACCGGCGAGGCCGGCGCGATAGGGCACCTCGACCAGCACCGTCGCGCCGCCGCCCCTTTCGCGCGCGGCATCCATGTTCTTGGGGCAGTCCTCGCGCCGCTTCCACGGCGAGCGGATATGGCCGATGAAGGCCAGGCGGGCGTCGTTCGCCTCGGAGGCCGGATCGCCCGCAAGTGCGACTTCGCCCTCGCGCTGCTCGAACATCTGCATGATGACCTCCCACGGCCGCGCCATTTTCTTGCCCGCATGCGACATTGGGCGTTGCAATCGCTCTCTGCGTCACATAAAGATATGTTTATGTCTTTTGGCAAGAGATAAGCCGATGCACGTGACGCTCGATACGATGGTAGATACCTTGAAGGCGGCCGCCGAATCCAGCCGCCTGCGCATCCTGACGCTGCTTTCCCGCGGCGACCTGACGGTGTCCGATCTTACCGAGATCCTCGGCCAGTCGCAGCCGCGCGTATCGCGTCATCTCAAGCTGCTGCTCGAGGCGGGGCTGATCGACCGCTACCAGGAGGGGTCCTGGGCGTTCTTTCGGCTTTCGGACGCGGATCAGGAGCGGGGTTTCGTGCAGGGGCTGGTCGCCGGCATCGACAGGGGCGACGGCCAGGTCACGCGCGACCTGGAGCGGCTCGACGACGTCAAGCGCCGGCGCCAGGAGAGGGCGGCGCACTATTTCAGCGCCAATGCGGCGAGCTGGGACGAGATCCGTTCTCTGCACGCGCCGGACCGTGCGGTCGAGGCTGCCCTGCTCAAGCTCGTCGGCAAGCGGCCGTTCCAGTCGATGCTCGACCTCGGCACCGGCACCGGCCGTCTGCTCGAGATCTTCGCGCCGCTCTACCGCCGGGGCGTCGGAATCGATATGTCGCGCGAGATGCTGACGGTCGCCCGCGCCAATCTCGACAAGGCCGGCATCGCCAACGCGCAGGTGCGCCAGGGCGACATCTTCTCGCCGCCGGTCGAGCGCGACGCCTTCGACCTCGTCACCATCCACCAGGTGCTGCACTATCTCGACGACCCGGCCCGCGCCATCCAGGAGGCGGCTCGCCTGCTGCGCCCAGCGGGGCGGCTGGTGATCGTCGATTTCGCCCCGCATGGGCTCGATTTCCTGCGCTCCGAGCACGCGCACCAGCGCCTCGGCTTCTCCGACCGGCAGATGGCCGACTGGCTGGCGGAGGCCGGCCTGGAGCTCGAGGAGACGCAGGAGTTCGAGCCGCGCAGCTCGGCCAAGGCGAGCCTGACGGTGAAGCTCTGGCTGGCGCGCGACAAGCGCCTTCTGATCGCCGACCCCAATCCTGAAATCCAAGCCGCGAGGGAAACCGCCTGATGAACCAGTACAATCTTTCCAGGCGTTCCGACATCGGCAACAAGATCCGCGTTTCCTTCGAGTTCTTCCCGCCCAAGAACGACGACATGGAGGCACGCCTCTGGGACACCGTGACCCGGCTCGAGCCACTCAGGCCGCAGTTCGTGTCGGTGACCTACGGCGCCGGCGGCACGACGCGCGAGCGCACCGCCCGCACCGTCAAGCGCATCCTCGACGAAACGACGCTGACGCCTGCTGCGCACATGACCTGCGTGGACGCCACCCGCGAGCAGGTGGACCAGGTGATCGCCGAGTTCGCGGCGATGGGTGTGAGCCGCTTCGTGGCGCTGCGCGGCGACCCGGCCGAGGGCGTGGGCGCGGCCTACCAGCCGCATCCCGGCGGCTATGCCAACGGCGCCGAGCTCGTGGGCGCGCTGAAGGCCCAGGGCGACTTCGACATCTCGGTGTCGGCCTATCCGGAAAAGCATCCCGAGAGCCCCGACTTCGCCACCGATTTCGACATGCTCAAGCGCAAGGTCGACAACGGCGCGACGCGCGCCATCACCCAGTTCTTCTTCGACAACGACCTCTACGAGCGCTACGTCGAGCGCGCCCGCAAGGCCGGCATCTACATTCCGATCGTACCGGGCGTGCTGCCGGTCCACAGCTTCACCCAGGTGGCCAACTTCTCGGCCCGCTGCGGCGCGCATGTGCCGAAGTGGATCGCCGAGCGCTTCGAGGGGCTGGACAAGGACCCGCAGACGCATGCGCTGGTGGCGTCGGCGGTGGCGGTCGAACAGGTGCTGGATCTCGTCGAGCGCGGCGTCAACGATTTCCACTTCTACACCATGAACCGGGCCGACCTGGTGGTCGCGGTGTGCCACATGATCGGCATCCGCCCGCAGACGGTGGTGCAGGGCTCGGCCGCGGCCTGAGGGCGCGACCCCGAATCAAAAAGGCCGGGAGGGTGATCCCGGCCTTTTCGAAGCTTCCACCTTGGAGGTGTCATCGTCTTCCGCCGTCGAGCGGCCTTATGGAAGAACTCCAACAATCAGCGCGGCTATGAAGGCAAAGGCCGCGCAAATCATGAGTGCATTGATTGACCTAGTCAGTCCCATGCATAGCCTCCTCTTTGCAAGCCACAGGGCGGAATCTAGGGTCATTTCGGCCACACACAAGAAAAAAATGTGCTGCATTGCGACAGGATTATGAGAAAAACGACAAATTTTTTCCGCTTAGCCTTTGGATTTGTTCGGTAAATACGGCGGTTACGGTTGTGGAGAAATTGTGGCTAATCGATTAGCCATGCCGGTGCCGCGCGTCCTGTCGGACGCGCAAAAGGCCCCGCAGCAATTTTGATTTGTGCCTGATCGGGGTCATGCACCCGCCGCCTGGCGGCGCCTGAACAGGCGTCCGTCGATGGTGACCAGCCCCAGCGCGATCAGCGCCATGCCGCCCATCTCGAACAGCTCCAGCCGTTCGCCGAGGAACGTCACCGACAGCAGCATGGCGCTCGCGGGCACGATCAGCGTCACCAGCGAGGTGTTGGTGGCGCCGGCCGAGGCGACCAGCTTGAAGAACAGGATGTAGGCGAAGGCGGTGGCCACCAGGGCAAGCGCCAGCGTGGCGAGCCAGGCACCGGCGCTGGCCGCGAACAGGTTCGTGGTGCCGTAGGTCGCGAGCACGACGGGGATCATGATGATGGTGGATGCAGTCATCTGGCCGGTGGCGATGATCGCCGGCGGAACGCCGCGCAGCCGGCGGGCGACCATCAGCGCAAGCGCGTAGGACAGCGAGGCGCCGACGAGCGCGAACTTGGCCCAGACCGGCCCGCCGAGGCCGGCGACGACGCCCGGGCCGACCATGACGGCGGTGCCGGCGACGCCGAGCGCGGTGCCGGCAAGCTTGTTCCAGTTGAGCTTCTCGTCGCTGGTGAAGGCGTTGGCCAGGATCAGCGTCCAGAACGGGGTGGTGGCGTTGAGGACCGAGGCGAGTCCGGCGCCGATCTCGGTCTGGCCGACGGTGATCAGCGAAAACGGGACGACGTTGTTGAGCAGCGCCAGGAAGAACAGGATGCCGGCGTGGGGCAGGGCCAGCCGGAAGGACGGACCGCGCAGGAGCAGGAAGAGGTGGAGGGCTGCTCCGGCGATCAGCACCCGGAACATCACCAGCTTGAGCGGCGGGATCTCGGGGACTGCGATGGCGACGCAGAAGAACGACCCGCCCCAGATCATTCCCAACAGCAGCAGCCTTGCCCAGTCGCGCGCGCTCATGCCGAATCCCTTCTTCGCTTCGTCACATTCGACCGCTAAGCGCGTTTCACCGGTAGGGCCACCCGATTCCAACAGCCTGACGCAACACTCCTGCCAAACGCATCGGTCAGATCTGCTCAGGTTGCATCGCGGTTCGCTTGGGTTAGATTCCAGCCGGCAGACGAGGAGCTTCCATGCAGCGATTCGAGAATGCACGCGAGGCAGCCCTCGCTCTCCGCCCCGACGCCCCGGTCTATTGCTTCCGGCCGGAAGTGCTGAAGACGGATGCCAAAGCCTTCATGGAGATGTTTCCGGGCAAGACCGCCTATGCGGTGAAGACCAACGGCGAACTGATCGTGCTCAAGGCGCTGGTCGAGGCCGGGGTGACCGCCTTCGACGTCGCCTCTCCGGGCGAGTTCGCCGCGGTGCGCGAGGTCTCGAAGGACGCCGAGATGCTCTATATGCATCCGGTCAAGGCGCAGTCGGACATCAGGCTGGCGCTCGAGACCTACGGCATCCGCGTCATCTCGGTCGACCACGAGGACGAGATCAACAAGCTGAACCGCGTGGTGCGCGCGCTCGACATCGACCCGGGCGCGATCTCGGTGTTCGTGCGGGTGCAGACCAAGGGCTCGGCGGCCTATGAATTGTCGAAGAAATTCGGGGCGGGGCCGGCCAATGCGGTCGAACTGGCCGAGCGGCTGAACCGCAACGGCTACAAGGTCGGCCTGTGCTTCCACGTCGGCAGCCAGATCGAGGACCCCGACACCTACGAGCGGGCGCTGGCTTCGGTCGACTGGGTGCGCAACCGGGTGAGCTTCGACCTCGCCGGCCTCGACGTCGGCGGCGGATTTCCGGCCGAATACGGCCACGACCCGAACAGCCGCAAGCCGGCCATGCCGTCGATCGGGCAGATCATGTCGCGCTTCGGCGCCGACCTGAAGGAATACGGCTTCGACGAGATGCCGCTGGTGGCGGAGCCCGGCCGCGTGATCGTGGCGCGCTGCCTGTCGCTGATCGTGCGCGTGCTGCTGCGCAAGGGGCGGCGGCTCTACATCAACGACGGCATCTGGGCATCGCTGTCGGATTCATGGACCGGCAAGATCACGCTGCCGGCGCGCTTCATCCCCGATCCGGCGATCCGCGCGCGCAACGGCGATGCCGGCAACATCGTGCCCTTCAAGGTGTGCGGGGCGACCTGCGATTCCGTCGACATCCTGTCTCGGCCGTTCTGGCTGCCCGAGACCATCGACACAGGCGACTGGATCGAGATCGGCCATATCGGCGCCTATTCGCTGTCGCTGCGGACGCGCTTCAACGGCTTCTATCCCGACACCTTCGTGGAGGTGACGACGCCGTTCGACGAGGGCGAGGCGCCGCAGGGATTTGCCAGCTTGGAGACGATGGCGGCGGAGTGAGGGACGTGGCGAATAGGGAATAGTGAGTAGTGAGTGGAGATTGATCAGATTGACGGCGCCTGCGCGCCATCGGTCCTTCACTGCTCACTGCTCACTGCTCACTGCTCACTGCTCACTGCTCACTCACAGATTTGCCAGCAGTTCCTGCGTCGGCCAGCCGTCGACCGGCAGCTTGAGACGCATCTGCTCCTGGCGGATGGCTTCGCGGGTGTTGGTGCCGAGGATGCCGTCGATGCCGCCGACGTCGTAGCCCTTGTCGGCGAGCTTCTGCTGCAGCGCCTTCATCGCCTCGCCGGTGAGGCCCGCATCCGGGTTGCCGAGGCCGAAGGCGGGCTGGCCGGCGAGCCGGGCGGCGAGGTGCGCGGCGGTCAAGGTGTAGGTGGCCGACTGGTTCCACTGAAGGTAGACGTCGTAATTGTCGTAGGCCAGGAAGGCCGGTCCCTTGCGGCCCATCGGCAGCACGACGCCGGCCTTCAGCCCGTTGTCACGGAGCGGGCTGCCGTCGCGGTTGGTGACGCCCATCTTCATCCATTCTGCGAGGGGCAGCTTGTTGGTCCGGCCGGTCACTTCCCAAGCCATCTCGGCGGGGACGCGAACCTCCTCGATCCAGGGCTGGCCGCGCTTCCAGCCGCGCGACTCGATCTTGCGCGCGGTGGTCAGGATGACGTCGGCGGGCGTATTGCGCAGGTCGACGACGCCGTCGCCGTCGGCGTCGACGCCGCGGGCGAGATAGTCGGACGGCAGGATCTGGGTCTGGCCGATCTCGCCGGCCCAGGCGCCCTTGACGTCGGCCGGAAGCACCCCGCGGTCGATCAGCGTGAGCAGCGGCACGACCTGCGGCCTGAACAGGCCGGGGCGGCGGCAGTCGTGCGCCAGCGTGACGAGCGCGTTCAGCGAGTTGAAATCGCCCTGGACCGCGCCGAAGTCGGTCTCCAGCGCCCAGAAGGCGGCGACCACAGGGCCGGGCACGCCGTAGTCCTGCTCGCCCTTGGCGAAGTACTGGGCATATTTCTGCAGGTTGGCGGCGCCGTTCTTGAGCCGATAGCCACTGATCATGCGGTCGGAGAACTGCGCGAAAGTCTGCGAGAAGACGCCCTGGGAACGGTCGCGCTCCAGCACCTTCGGATCGAGCGTTGCTGAGTCAAGCGCGGCAAGACCCTTCTCGCCGACGCCTGCGGCGCGCGCCTCGTTGGCAAGGTTCTGCTTCCAGGTGGCGAAGTCGTCGCCGCATTCCTGGGCAAGTGCCGGCAGTGCGGTGGCGGTGACGAGGAGGGCGGCGAAGGCGTTGCTGAGCAGTTTCATGGGCAGAGGTCTCTTGCTTTGCCTGGCAGGTCCGGATTCATGCCCGCGCCAGATGGCGAAAAGCAGGCAGAACGGCAGGCTGGATGGCTTGGCCGGACTTCTACAGGAGCGGGGCCGGGTCCGCACTCCCTCTTGTTGTCGCATCTGCCATGCGAAATGTGGTGAGCAGGGCGGACTGGACGCCCCGCGCGCCTATCGCGTGTTCGCGGCGAGCCACTTCTTCCAGGCCTGCTCGCTGCCGTTGAAGACGTTGATGTCGGCGTTGCCGCTTATGCCGGGCACGACGCCGGTGCCGGTGTACTGCCAGAAGGTGAAGGGGTGGTCGCCGTATTTCTGGGTCGGATGGCCGGCAACGGAGCGCAGCCAGTAGGGATAGCCGCGGAAGGTCGAGAGGTCGTTGTCGTCGAAGAAGTCGACCGAGGTGTAGATGATCGGCTTCTTGCCGTAATACTTCTCGACGATGTCGAGGAATGTCTTCATCTCGCTGCGCACGGTGGCCGCGGGCGGCCTGAGCTTGCAGGACGGCGAATCCGGGTTCCACTCCATGTCGAGGATGGGCGGCAGCGCCGAGGCCTCGTTGGGCACGTTCTGGATGAACCAGCGCGCCTGCTCGGCCGCCGGGCGGCAGAAATAGTAGAAGTGATAGGCGCCGCGCGGCACGCCGGCTGCCCTTGTGGCACGCCAGTGCTCGGCGAAATAGTCGTCGATGCGGTCGCCGCCTTCCGTCGCCTTGATGAAGGCGAACGAGATGCCGCTGCCCCTGGCGGTCTGCCAGTCGATCGAGGTCTGGTATTTCGAGACGTCGGTGCCGTGGATGGCGTAGGTCCAGGGTGCGCCGCTGTCCCACTGGTGCGGATCGCTGTCGCTGAAGCGCGGATTCTTGATCGTGCCGCCGGCGAGCGTGGACGATTTGCCGGAAGGCGCCAGGGACAGGGTGTCAGCGGTCGAACAGGCGCCGAGGAAGGCGAGCAGCAAAAGGACCGAAGGGCTGCGCATCACGTCTCCTTGGGACCGGCGCAACCGGTCGAACCACTGGCTTTTGGGGCTGGTCCTGGCGACCAATCAGATTTTCGCTGGATGGCGGTTCCCCACGAGACCGCATATCCCCTCCCTGTCTCGCCGATCATGGTTGATAAACCGTTGATCGTGCTCGACAGCCTTCGAGATTTGCGGAAGGAATGACGGCATTTCGATGGCGTGGGGGCGCGAGGGGGAGCGATGCGCATGGCAGGCAGGATAGCGCGGCGGCTCGCGGCTTTGCTGGGCCTGGCGGCGGCGGGGCTCTTCGGCTGGCTCTACTTCGCCCCGCCGGAGCTGATCCGGGTCGGGTCCGGCTATGCCGCCAAGATCGTCTGCTCCAACGTCTTCATCGCCGGCCGCGACGCGGAACAAGTGCTGGCCGACGACGTGCAGGCGCCGGGACATCCGCTGCTCAGGCTGATGTCGGTCGATGTCGACGAAAGCGCCGGCACGGTGCGTGCCGGGCTCTTCGGGCTGTTCGGCAAGGGCCTCGCGATCGCCCAGGACGGGGCCGGATGCACGAACGTTCCGGATGGCGACGTTGCAGCGGCAAAGCTCGGACCGGTGCCGGTCGCGGCAGCACCCGACACGGACGCGCTGTGGCCCGAGGGCGAGCGGGCAGAGCCGTCGCAGGCGCCCGAGGTCGGTGCGGTCCTCGATGATGCCGGCCTGGTGGGCCCCGGGATGAGGGCGATCGTCGTGGTGAAGGACGGCCGGATCGTCGGCGAGCGCTACGGCGAGGGCTTCAGCCAGGCCACGCCGCTGCTCGGCTGGTCGATGACCAAGACGGTCACGGCCGCGATCATCGGCACGCTGGTGGGCGAGGGCAGGATGTCGGTCGACAAGACCGCGCTGTTCGAAGACTGGAAGGCCGACGGACGCGCCAGGATCAGCCTTGCCGACCTGATGGCGATGTCGAGCGGACTGGCCTTCAACGAGGACTACGGCGACGTCACCGACGTGACGCGCATGCTCTACCTCGAAACCGACATGGCGGGCTTCGCGGCGGCCAAGCCGCTCGCGGGCGAGGTCGGCAAGGCGTTTTCCTATTCCAGCGGCACGACGCTGCTCTTGTCGCGCCTGTGGCAGGAGGCGGTGGGCGATCCGGCGCGGGCGCTAGCCTGGCCGAGGGAAAAGCTGTTCGGGCCGGCGGGCATGAAGAGCGCGATCCTGGAGGCGGATGCGCGCGGCACCTTCGCCGGCTCGTCCTACATGTATGCCAGCGCGCATGACTGGGCACGCTTCGGCCAGTTGCTGCTGCAGGACGGCACTTGGGACGGGAACCGCATCCTGCCCGAGGGGTTCGTGGCGTGGATGCGCGAGGCGGCGCCCGCCTCGAACGGCGAATACGGCCGCGGCCAGCTGTGGCTGCGGGGACCGGAAGGCGGCTCGCCGCCCGGCGAAAATCCCGACACGGGCTTCGACCTGCCCGCGGACACCTTCTGGATGCAAGGCCATGACGGGCAGAGCGTGGCGATCGTGCCGTCGCAAGGGCTGGTGGTGGTGCGGATGGGGCTGACGCCGTCGACGCTGCACTACAAGCCGCAGGCGATGCTGGCGGCGCTGGTGGCGGCGCTCAATTAGCCCCTGGCCCGTCGACGACGACGAGCCAGGCATAGCCGCGGTAGAGCACCGAGAAGTGCGGGTTGCGTCCCAGGGCCAGCGCCTGGCGGCTGACCTCGGCAAGCAGCGTCTCGCGCGGGGAGACATGGAATTTCGCAAGCCAGCCGCGCAGGAGCGTTCGAAACCAACCCGGAAGCCGCTCCTGCTGGCCGAAATCGACGATGTGGAGGGAGCCGTCGGCGGCGTGCAGTGCTGCTGCCACCGCACGTTCCCAACCGGGGATCATCGACAGCGAATAGGAAACGAAGACACGGTCGAAGCCGCCGCGGCCGAACAGCGCCCTGGCGTCGAAGGCGGTGGCGTCGGCCTGGGCAAGCGTGATGCGGTCGGACAGACCGGCCCGGGCGATCGAGGCCCGGGCCGTCGCCAGCATCTCGGCGGAGATGTCGAGGCCGTAGAAATGCGCGTCGGGAAAGCGGCGGGCGGCAAGGATGAGGTTGCGGCCAGTGCCGCAGCCGAGCTCCAGCACGGTGCCGCCAGCCGGAGGGTCGAGTTCGACGATCATGCGGTCGCGGCCGAGCAGGTAGTATTTGCGCGTCAGGTCGTAGAAATGGCGCTGGTGCCGGTAGACCCGGTCCATGAGGCCGGAATGGCCGGACGAGAAGTCGGAGGCGCTCATGCGGGCCTCTTCACGTAGAGGTGGAAGCCGCCATAGATGGCCGAGCGGTCGCGGGCGGTGAAGTCGCGCGACCGCGCCTCTTCGTAGCTCCACTGGTCGAGAAGCGTGGGCGACAGCCGGCCGGGGAGCAGGCTCGGTTCGGCGGCGGTGCGGAAGATCACCCGGGCGCCCGGCGCCGCGGTACGGCTGATCTCGGTCCAGATGGCATTGAGCTGGGCGTCGCTCATCCAGTCCTGGGCGTCGAGAAGCACGAAGCGGTCGACGGATGCGGCCTCCCTGGCGGCGAGGTGCTCGGTGAAGTTGGCGTGGTGGACGGCGACGCGGTCGACGTTGCCGCGGATCGTCGCGTAGTTCGCCTGTTCGAGATAGGCGGGCAGGGCCGCCTCGCCAGGCTTCGGATAGCGCCGGGCGAAGGCCTGCCAGGCGAAATAGTTGTCCTCGAGCGGGAAGTCGCAGGCGAGCTTTTCGAGACGGGCCTTGAGCACGCCGGCCATGGAGCCCTCGCCCGAGGTCAGCAGCGAGTCGTACTGGGCGGGCGGAATGCCTAGGCCGAAGAGCGATGCCTTGCGCGACGTAACCCAGCGCAGCATGCGCCGCTCGAACACCGGGGCGAGCTGCTCGTCGAAGAAGCGGCGCTGCGCCTCGCGGCCGCCGGCAAGCATGATGCCGGACGGATCGACGCCGTAGAGCTTGGCGACGCCGTGGCCGGCGGCGATGAACACGCCAAGCAGGCCAGTGCGGTAGAAATTGCCGTCGAAGGTGGCGATGCGCCGCCGGCCGCGCCAGTCGCGGCGCTCCCAGTAGCTGCGGCTCGTGGCGTCGAGCTGGGGCGCGATGAAGCGGTCGTAGGCATGCGAATTGTGCGCGACGCCCGCCTCGCCGAAAAAGCGGAACAGGTCGGAATGGGAAGGCAGGTGGCGGACCGCCGCCAGCTTCATCCGGTTCAGGGCGATGTGGGCGGCGTTGAGGTCGACGGCGTCGATCCGTGCGGGCGAACGCGTCAGGTAGGCGAGGATGTTGCAGCCGCCCGAGGCGATGGTGACGATGCGGTGACCCTCCGAGAGCTGCATCGCCTCCATGTCGACTTCGGGGTCCTCCCATATCTGCGGGTAGACGAGGCCCGAAAAGAGCAAGGCGAAGAGCCGTTCCGAAATGCCGGCCTTGGAAAGCGGGCGGTTCTGGTAGACCGCCTTTCCGACTTTCCTGCCGCGACGAAAGACGAGTTCTCCGGAAACGTCGGTCATGGAAATGCGATTCCCCACTTCGTTGCTGGGCGCAGCGGGTAGCGCACCGGCATGACAGCGCGGTGACGGAGCAATGACGGCCACGCGACAGCCGGCCGGCGGGGCTATCAATGTGACAGGCGGTCACCGAACGTTATGAAACCGCTCGCCGGACGCCGCATTGTGTCTCCGACTGCCCGCCTGGCGGGCGTGTCACTGAAAGGAGAGATCATGAGGAACATCATTCTGGCGTCGGTCGCGGCGATCGCCCTTTTGGGCGTGGCCGCCTGCAGCGACACGGACAAGACCACCACGCAGAGCGTGGACCAGCCGCCGGCAACGACCGAGCAGCCGGCGCCGCAGACTGGCACCGGCGGCGCCATGCAGGGCAGCGAACCGACGCAGCCCAAGCCGGTGCAGCCGGATGCCTCCGGGCAATAGTCAGCGGTGGGTGGCAGGAAGGCCGGAGCTCAGTCTCCGGCCTTTTTCGTTCAGCGCGACACGCGGGCCCGCCGCCCCAGTGCCACGATGGCGATGACGCCGAGCGCGAACAACACGGTCTGCGCGCCGACATGTTCGCCAAGCAGGAAGGCGGAGATGGCAAGGGTGACGAAAGACTGCAGCAGCTGAACCTGGCTGACGCGGGCGATGCCGCCCATGCCGAGCCCGACGTTCCAGGCGAAGAAGCCGAGGAACATCGAACCGAAGCTCAGATAGAAGAACGCGAAGGTCTCGGCCGGCGACGCCTGGGTGAAGGCCCGGTCCCAGCTCCAGATCGCCGCGGGGATGGAGATCGGCGCGGTCAGGATCAGGGACCAGCAGATCACTTCCCAGCCGGGCATGTGGCGCGACAGTTTGCCCGAGACGACGTAGCCGAGGCTTGCCGAGAGGGCTGCGAGCAGGAGGAAGAGGTCGCCGAGGGTCAGCGTCATGCCGTTGTCGCGCATGGCGAAGGCTATCACCAGTGCCGCGCCTGATATCCCGCAGAGCCAGAAGAACGCCGACGGCCGCTCGCCGCCGATGATCGCGGCAAAGATGCTGGTGGTGAGCGGCAGGACGCCGAGCACGACACCGCCATGGGAAGCGGGCACGGTCTGCATGGCGATCGACGAGAAGATCGGGAAGCCGAAGACGAGCAGCAGGCCGGCAAGGAACAGCGCCGGCGCGTCTCGCCTGGGGAAGCGCTTGCGCAGCACCAAGAGCAGCGCCGCTGCCGCGATCGAGGCCATGGCGGCGCGGCCGTAGGTGATGAACCAGGGCGAAAAGGTGCCCAGCGCCACGCGTGTCGCCGGCAGGGTTCCGCCGAAGATGAACACCCCCAAAGCCCCCAGTGCGAGACCGATCGTCTCGCGCGAAACGGCGGGTGCCGGCGGGTTGGGATTGCGTGCGTCCATGGGCGTAATCGATAGCCGGGCCGGAGCGGCGCGTCGTGCGATTTCGGTTGGTCCAGAATTATGGTCCAGAGGCTGCCGGCACCCGTCGCCGACAAAGTTGCCGGGCGCGCAAGTTGGCATCTCGCCTTCGCGAGTGTTTCATCCTAAGAAGCTGGCCATGTCGATTTGGGACCGTCTCGGCGACTTTGTCGCGCGTATCTCGGCAACAGCAGCGAACGGCGTCGCAGACGTCGTGGAGGCCGTCCGGACCATCTTTTCGGGCGACGCCGAACTGCGCCGACGCGTGGCCTTCTCGGTGGCGATGATCGCGCTTTCGGCCAAGATGGCCAAGGCCGACGGCATCGTGTCGCAGGACGAGATTCGGGCCTTCTACGAGATATTCACGGTGCCGCCGAAGCATGCGCGCGACGTGGAGCGCCTCTACAACATCGCCCAGCAGGACGTGGCCGGCTACGAGATATACGCCCAGCGCATGGCGCGCCTGTGCGGCTCCGGCCATCCCAACTGCGGTATGCTGGAGGACATACTCGACGGGCTGTTCCACATCGCCAAGGCAGACGGGATGATGCACCAGCGCGAGGGGACGTTCCTGCACCACGTCTCGCAGATATTCCGCATCGAGGAGGCCCATTACCAGACCATCCTGGCGCGCCATCTCGACCTCGGCGAAACCGATCCCTATCGCGTCCTCGGCATCGAGCGGGGACAGCCGTTCGAGGACGTGCGCAAGCACTATCGCAAACTCGTCGCCAACAATCATCCGGACCGGCTGATCGCACGCGGACTGCCCGAGGAATTCATCCGCATCGCCACCACGCGCATCGCCGCCATCAACGCGGCCTACGAGATGATCGAAAAGGGGCTCCGGCACGTATGAGCGGTTTTTCGCCCGATCATCGGCACGCCGACGTGCGCGTCTCGCCCAATTTCGGGCCGCGCCGCGAGGGCGTCAAACCCGACATGATCGTGCTGCACTACACCGGCATGGAGACGGGGGCGGGCGCCGAAGCCTGGCTGTGCGACCCGGTTAGCGAAGTCTCCTCGCATTATCTCGTCCACGAGGACGGGCGCATCGTCCAGATGGTCCGGGAAGGCGACCGCGCCTGGCATGCCGGCAAGAGCTCCTGGGGCGGCCAGTCCGACATCAACTCCTGCTCGATCGGCATCGAGATCGTCAATCCGGGCCATGCCTTCGGCTACCCGGCCTTTCCGAAGCGCCAGATCGGCGCCGTCATCGAACTCTGCCGCGGCATCATCGCGCGCCACGAGGTCGCGCCGCAGCGCGTGCTGGCTCATTCGGACGTGGCGCTCGGCCGCAAGATCGACCCCGGCGAGAAGTTCCCGTGGCGCGCGCTGTTCGAAGCCGGCGTAGGGCATTGGGTCGCACCTTCGCCGCGCGACGGGCGCGCCGGCCTGAAACCGGGCGATGCCGGAGAGACGGTGGAGGAGCTGCAGTCGATGCTCGCGCTCTACGGCTACGGGGTCGAGATCACCGGCCGGTTCGACGATCTGACCGAGACCACGGTGCAGGCATTTCAACGACATTTCCGGACGCGCTGCGTCGACGGCGTTGCCGACGCCTCGACGCTGTCGACGCTCAGGCGGCTGATCGCCGAGCTTCCCGAAGGCCTTGACCAATAAAGCGATGTGATTCGCATAGTTACATATTGTAACCTAATGTGACTTGCCGCGCCTTTTTTCCCGCCAGTTCGCCCGGCAAATGCATCGCCGTGCAAGGCGCCGGGCAAATCCTGCCAATGCTCCGAAGAGAGCCCCCGGCGTTTAGGAAGGGATGCTGCGCGATATTGTTCGCGCGGCCTGTCGAGAACAAGGATAACATGAAGAATTTGACCGTTGTTGCGGTGGCATTAGCCGCCGGCCTGACTTCTTTTGCCGCTCACGCCCAGGAAGGCGCTGTCAGGGCCTCCAAGACGATCATCGAACAGACCGCCAAGAACAAGAACGTCAAGGCCGAACCCAAGAAGGCCGACGATTGCCCCTATCTGTTCGGCTGCTCGAAGAAGGCTGAGATCGATACGTTCACCACGGCGTCGATTGGCGGCAAGGGCGCCAAGACCGTCAAGGAGCAGGCCGCCAAGTCCGCCAAGGCCACCAAGTCCACCGCCCCTGGCAAGCCGTATGGCGAGATCGTCGCCCGCTACGCCTCGGCCTACGGTGTGCCGGTATCGCTCGCCCATGCCGTCATCAGCGTGGAGAGCAACTACCGCCCGAACACGCGCGGCAGGGCCGGCGAGATCGGGCTGATGCAGATCAAGCCGGCGACGGCGCGCATGATGGGCTACAGCGGCTCCGCCAAGGGGCTCTTCAACCCCGAGACCAACATCAAGTTCGGCATGCTGTATCTGGCCAAGGCGCACGAACTGAGCGGCGGCGCCACCTGTGGCACGATCCTCAAGTACAATGCCGGCCACGGCGCCAAGCGCATGAACCCGATCTCGGCCGCCTACTGCAAGAAGGTCCAGTCCCGCCTGGCCGGTGCCTGATGGAAAGCAGCCAAGGCTGAGGCGCGCGAAGCGCCGACGTTTTTGGTTGCGTTTTCCGGCGCAAATCCCTTTATACGCCTTGCCAGCTGGCCGGGCGGCCGCACCTGCGAAGCCGAAAGGCTGCAGGTGAGGAAAGTCCGGGCTCCATGGAGACACGGTGCCGGTTAATGGCCGGCGGGGGCGACCCCAGGGAAAGTGCCACAGAAAGCAAACCGCCGCGGTTTCCGCGGCAAGGGTGAAAGGGTGGGGTAAGAGCCCACCGCGCGACTGGCAACAGGAGCGGCACGGTAAACCCCACCGGGAGCAAAACCGAATAGGGGCGGTGCGAGGGGCAACCCTCAGGGCTGTTTCCGGCCTGCCGCCCGGGTTGGTTGCGTGAGGCGTGCAGCAATGCCCGTCCAAGAAGAATGGCCGCCACGTTCCCGTGCCGCGAGGCGCGGGGGCCATACAGAACCCGGCTTACAGGCCAGCTGGCGCTGCCTGTTTTCCAACTTGGCCGCGCAAGCGAATTGTCCTGCGGGCACCAGGTGTTGCGACATGTCGGCGGATGCCCCGCCGCCTGCCATGCGGGCCCGGGCGCTTGAAGGCGGTACGATTTATTCGTACCATCCCGCTCCGATCACCAGGAGCGCGGCATGGGCCACATCGACAAGCGCAGCATCACGCTTTCGCCCGAGCTGGCGGCCGCCGTCGACGGTGCCGTCGAGGCCGGCGAATACGCCTCCGCAAGCGAGGTGATCCGCGACGCGCTCAGGCTCTGGAAGGAGCGGCGCGAACTCTATGGCTATACGCTCGAGGAGCTTCGCGCGCTGGTGCGGGAGGGCATCGACAGCGGGCCGGGACAATTCGACACGATGGATCAGCTCAAGGCTGAAGCGCGCAAGCGACTAGCTCAAATCAGATCTTGAGGCAGGCAGGTGCGCATCAGACGGACCGTTTCGAGCTGCGGTGGAATGCCTTGGCGCATCATCCGTCACTCGGCCGGACATGCAGCGACATAGCCGAAGGCGTCCGGTGTCTTGGAGAGGGCGAATATCTGATCTTCTATCGCGTGGCGGAAGAGGGTGTGGATATCCTTCGCGTGCTGCACGGCCGCCGCAACATTACCGGCGACGACCTATCGCCCTGATCGCTCACCCGCCGATCCTGTCCAGCGACGCTTTCATCGCCGCCCAAAGCTCCTCCACCGGCTCGCAGCCGACGGAAAGCCTGACGAAGCCGGGCGTCACCGCATCGCCGCGGCGCAGGCGACGCTCGGCGACGGTGTGCACGCCGCCGAAAGAGGTGGCGGCGTGCATCAGCTCGCAGCCGTTGATGAAGTCCTCAGCCTTCTGCTCCGAGCCCAGGTCGAAGCTGATGAGGAAGCCGAAGCGCTCCATCTGGGCGCGGGCGAGGTTGTGGGACGGGTCGCCCTCGAGGCCGGGGAAGCGCAGGCCGCTCACGGCGGGGTGGGCCTTGAGCCGCGGGGCGAGAGCTTCGGCCGAGGAGCACATGCGGTCGAAGCGCAGTTCCAGCGTCTCGAGCCCGCGATGCACCAGCCAGGCCTCGAACGGGCCGGGGATGCCGCCGGCATTCTGCCGCCATTCGGTCACGGCTGCGATGACACCGGGATGGCGGCTCGCGACATGGCCGAACAGCACGTCGGAATGGCCGTTCGGCGCCTTGGTGTCGGCGGCAACGACGACGTCGGCGCCGAGGTCGAGCGGGCGCTGGCCGAAGGGCGTCATCGTGGTGTTGTCGACGACGAGCAGGCCGCCCGCCCGGTGCACCGCCTCGGCCACGGCCCTGATGTCGCAGATGTCGAGCGTGGGGTTCGACGGGCTTTCGAGGAAGACCAGGCGATAGCCTTCGAAGCCGCCGTCGAGGAATGACGATGTCGGCCTGACGTTGGTGGAGACGCCGAAAGCGCCGAGGAAGCGCTCCGCCATCAGGCGGGTCGTGTGGTAGCCGTCGGAC
The DNA here is from genome assembly GCF_039907765.1 of Mesorhizobium sp. CC13. Taxonomy (NCBI): domain Bacteria; kingdom Pseudomonadati; phylum Pseudomonadota; class Alphaproteobacteria; order Hyphomicrobiales; family Phyllobacteriaceae; genus Mesorhizobium; species Mesorhizobium sp. CC13. The sequence continues at coordinate 100,830 of NZ_JARDJI010000002.1, forward strand.
GGCAGCAGGATCCGGTCGCCTGCCTTCAGCAGGGCGAAGAACGTCGCCGAGATCGCGCCCATGCCCGAGGGGAAGGCCACGCAGGGTGCGGCTTCGAGGTGGCCGAGCATCTCCTCCACCGCCGCCCAGTTGGGATTGCTGAAGCGGCCGTACTGGTTGAAGCCCGTCGCATCGCCCGGCGAATGGTAGATGGCGGCCATGGTGAGCGGGAGTGGGATGGGGTCGCCCTTCGACAACCCGGAGCGCCGGAGATGGGCAAGAGACGCGGCGCGCTTCTTCATCGTCTCGGTCATGGTCTGCGCATCTCCCCGAAGCATTTCCTGCATTGCCGAGGCTAGGGCGCAGGTCGGCGCCAAGCAAGGCCCGGTTCGGCTGCTGCATTGGGCCACGCTAAGACTTCGTTAGCCTTAATGGAGCATAAAAATCCGAATGCCGCGAAAGGGTTCATCAGCCCCCGGTTGCGACATGATCGTGTGCCGTGTTCCCGTTGACGCCCATATTGCCCCATGTTATCCCAAATCGGTAACCATGATTTCGTTCCAGTAAAGGGTGAGGCGTATGCCGACCCGGCGGCCGCGGCGGCTGCGGGTCGCTGTACGGATTCGGCCGGGGGCGGGAGTGGCTTGCGGATCTGGCCGGGCCGGCGTGGCGCGGCCGGTGTGATGACGAGGGGCGCGGCAGCGGAAGCGGCCGTATCATGTGATGGACCGGTTTCTGTCGAATGCGGTGAACAGGATCGATGCGAAGGGGCGGGTCTCCGTTCCGGCGCATTTCCGTGCCGTACTGCAGAAGCGTGGCTATACCGAGCTCTATGCGTTGCGTGCGCTCGACGTGCCGGCACTCGACGTGGGCGGGCTGGATCTGCTCGACCGCTACGAGCAGCGCATCGCGCAGGAGGATCCGTTCCTGCAGACGGCGGACGACATGTCATTCTTCGTTCATGGCGACAGCACTTTCCTGAAGCTCGACCAGGACGGGCGGATATCGGTCTCGGACTTTCTGCGCGAGCACACGGGGATCACGGCGGAAGTGGCTTTCGTCGGGCGAGGGCAGTTCTTCCAGATGTGGGAGCCCGAGCGGCTGCGTGCCCATGGTGCGGACGTGCGCGCACGGCTGCTGAAAGTCCGGCATCGGACGGCACAAGGGGAGCGACCGGAATGATGGCGGGTCACGGGGATGACCAACAGGCCACCGGCGGCCCGGCCCGCCATGTCCCGGTTCTCCTTGCCGAAGTGCTTGCAGCGCTTCGCCCCGCCGAAGGCGAAGTGCATGTGGACGGCACCTTTGGCGCCGGCGGCTACACCAGGGCGATCCTGGAGGCCGGCGCTTCGGTGGTGGCGATAGACCGCGACCCCGATGCGATCGCCGCGGGCAGGGCACTCGAAAGCCAGTCCGGCGGCAAGCTGAAGCTGGTTCAGGCTCCCTTCTCCAGTCTCGACGAACATGTCGACCAGGCCGATGGCGTGGTGCTCGACATCGGCGTCTCGTCGATGCAGCTCGACCAGGCCGCGCGCGGCTTCTCGTTCCGCGCCGACGGTCCTCTCGACATGCGCATGGCCCAGGCGGGACCGAGCGCGGCCGATGTCGTCAACCGCTTCAAGGCGGGCGATCTCGCGCGCATCTTCGGCTTCCTCGGCGAGGAGCGGCACGCCGGACGGATCGCGCGGATGATCGAAAGCCGCCGCGAGAAGCGCCCTTTCGAGCGTACGCTCGATCTCGCCGATGCGATCGAGACCCATATCGGCCGCAGCCCGAAGGACAAGATCCATCCGGCGACGCGGGTGTTCCAGGCGCTGCGCATCTATGTCAACGACGAGCTTGGCGAGCTGGCCCGGGCGCTCTTCGCCGCCGAGTGCGCGCTCAAGCCCGGCGGGCGGCTGGTCGTCGTGACGTTTCATTCGCTGGAAGACCGCATCGTCAAGCGCTTCATCGCCGACCGGTCGAGCGCGCCGTCGCGCTCGCGCTACATGCCGGAACTCGAAACGATCGCCACGACCTTCGAAAAGTCGGGCGGCGCGGTTGGGCCGGGCGACGCCGAAACCGCCGCCAACCCGCGTGCCCGCTCGGCCAAGTTGCGTGCTGCCGTGCGCACCGCCGCGCCGGCGCGCGCTGAGGATTTTTCAATCTTCGGGCTTCCGAAGCTTCCCGACGTCGGCCAGACGGGAGAAAGGTAAGACTCGTGTTCCGTACCAGCGACATGGTCCTGATCGCCGTGATGGTTACCGCCGCGGCGTTCACCTACAAGACCAAGGACGAGGCCGAAAACCAGCTCAAGGCCGTCAACAAGATCGAGGCGCAGATCCGCTTCGAGGAAGACACCATCGACCTGCTGAAGGCCGACTGGAGCCTGCTGACCCAGCCGGCGCGCCTGCAGACGCTTGCCGATGCCTACCAGGCCGAGCTGAAGCTCCAGCCCGTCGACGCGCGCCAGATCGTCGGCCTGGATGCGCTGCCCGCCCGTCCGCTGACCATCGAAGACCTGACGCGCGAAGCATCCGGCGGCACGGCTGACACCACGCTCGACCAGATTTTGACCGGGGGAATATCGCAATGATCGGCTGGCTGGGCAAAAAGCGGCGCAAGGCGGAAGGCGACGCCGCGATCGTGTTCGACAGCGCGCGCAAGAAGACGGGCGGGCGCACGCGCAACCGCGTCATCATGACGATGGTCGTGTTCTTCTCGATCTACGCCACCATCGCGGGCCGGCTCGTCTATCTCGGCATGCTCGATCCAGAGGCCGCGGCCGGGCCGGAATCGCGCGTGACCGCCTCGCGTCCCGACATCGTCGACCGCTATGGCGAGGTGCTGGCGACCGACATCAAGACGGCCTCGCTGTTTGCCGAGCCGCGCCGCATCGTCGATGCCGACGAGGCGATCGAGAAGCTGACGACCGTGCTGCCGGATCTCGACGTCGAGCAGACCTACAACAAGCTGAAGAGCGGCACCGGCTTCGTCTGGCTCAAGCGGCAGCTGACGCCCAAGCAGCAGGCCGAGATCATGGCGCTGGGCATTCCCGGCATCGCCTTCCGCACCGAGAAGCGCCGCTTCTACCCGGCCGGCGAGACCACCTCCCACATCATCGGGCTGACCAACGTCGACAACAAGGGCATTTCCGGCCTGGAAAAGTACATCGACGACCAGGGCCTGGCCGATCTCCAGGCTTCGGGCCTGGCCGTCGCCAAGGACCTCAAGCCGGTCAGGCTGTCGATCGACCTGCGCGTGCAGCACATCGTGCGCAGCGAAATCGTCGCCGCGCTCGAGAAGTACCGGGCCATCGCCGCGGGCGCCGTCGTCCTCGACGTCAGGACCGGCGAAGTGCTGGCCATGGGCTCGGTCCCGGATTTCGACCCCAACAACCCGTTCAACGCGCTGCAGCAGGATCGCCTGAACCGGATGTCGGCGGGCCTCTACGAGATGGGCTCGACCATCAAGAGCTTCACCACCTCGATGGCGCTGGATTCCGGCAAGGTGACGCTGCAGAGCACCTTCGACGCGAGCAAGCCGATCAAGATCGGCGGCCAGACGATCCGCGACTTCCGCGGCAAGGGCAGGGTGCTCAGCGTGCCCGAGGTGTTCATCTACTCCTCCAACATCGGCTCGGCGCGCGAGGCCGAGGCCGTCGGCGTCGAGGCGCATCGCGAATTCCTCAGGCGCATGGGGCTGCTCGACCGGATGCAGACGGAGCTGCCGGAGGTCGCCAAGCCGACCGAACCGAAGGTCTGGAAGAGGGTGCACTCGATCACGGCCGCGTTCGGGCATGGGTTCTCGACCACGCCGCTGCAGACGGCCGTCGGCGCCGCCGCGCTGATGAACGGCGGCAAGCTGCTGCCGCCGACCTTCCTGATCCGCACCCAGGAGGAGGCGAATGCGATCGGCAAGCAAGTGGTCAAGTCGCAGACCGTCGAGGACATGAAGTATCTCTACCGCCTCAACGCCGAAGAGGGCGGCGGCAAGCGCGGCACGGTTCCCGGCTATCGCGTCGGCGGCAAGACGGGTACGGCCGAGAAGGTTGTCAACGGGCGCTATTCGAAGGAAAAGAACTTCAATGCCTTCGTTGCCGCCTTCCCGATGGAAGATCCGAAGTACCTGGTGCTGACCATCATCGACGAGCCGAAGATGGAAGGTTCCACCCGCTCGGCCACGGCCGGTCTCACGGCCGCGCCGATGGCGTCCAACATTATCCGGCGCTCGGCCCCGCTGCTTGGCGTGAAGCCAGAATTCGGCCAAGAAGGTGAGGCAACGCTGGCTTCCTACCCTTGATTCTCAGGCGCGCCAAAGAACGCGCCGCTTTATGACGAACGGAACTCGATGAAAATAAAAGACCTTGCCGGTATCCTGCCCGTCGATGGGGTTCTGTCCCACGATGTCGAGGCGAGCGGGGTTTCCTCGGATTCGCGGCAGGTGACGCCGGGAACGCTGTTTTTTGCCCTGCCCGGCAGCAAGGCCGACGGTGCTGCCTATGCCGCCGATGCGGCCAAACGTGGCGCACTCGCCGTGATTGCCTCGAAGGAAACCCAGATTTCGACGGTGAGCGTGCCCGTCATCCTGGTCGACGACCCGCGCCAGGCCCTGGCTCTGAGCGCGGCCAGGTTCTATGGCCGCCAGCCCGGGACCATGGTTGCCGTCACCGGCACCAGCGGCAAGACCTCGGTCGCCGCCTTCACGCGCCAGATCTGGGAGCAGGCGGGCTTTGCCGCGGCCAGCATCGGCACGACGGGTGTCGTGGCGCCGGGCCGCAACGAATACGGCCAACTGACCACGCCGGACCCGGTGGCGCTGCACAGGCTCCTGGCCGAACTCGCCGACGCGGGCGTGACGCACGCCTCGATGGAAGCGTCGAGCCACGGCCTCGACCAGCGCCGCCTGGATGGCGTGCGGCTCGCAGCCGGCGGCTTCACCAATCTCGGCCGCGACCACATGGACTACCACCCGACGGTCGAAGACTATCTGCGCGCCAAGCTGCGCCTGTTCGACACGCTGCTGCCCAAGGGCGCGCCGGCGGTGATCTTCGCCGACGATGCATGGTCGCAGCCGACGATCGAAGCCGCGCGCGCAGCCGGCCTCGAGGTGCTGACGGTCGGCAGGCACGGCGAATTCCTCAGCCTGAAGCGGGTGGAGCACGAACGCCACCGGCAGCGCGCCGAGATCGAATGCGGCGGCGTCATCCACGAAGTCGACCTGCCGCTGGCCGGCGACTTCCAGGTCGCCAACTCGCTGGTGGCGGCGGGGCTGGCTATCGCGACCGGAACGGACGCAGCCAGGGCGCTGGCGGCGCTCGAGCACCTCAAGGGGGCTCCGGGCCGGCTCGACCTCGTCGGCACCACCGCGGCCGGGGCGCCCGTCTATGTCGACTACGCCCACAAGCCTGATGCACTCGAGAACGTGCTCGCTTCGGTGCGGCCGTTCACGACGGGCCGGGTCATCGTGGTCTTCGGCTGCGGCGGCGACCGCGACCGCGGCAAGCGCCCGATCATGGGCGAGATCGCGACGCGGCTGGCGGACGTCACCATCGTGACCGACGACAATCCGCGTTCCGAGGTTCCCGAAACCATCCGCGCGGCGATCATGGCCGCCGCACCCGGCGCGATCGAGATCGGCGACCGGCGCCGGGCGATCCACGAGGCTGTCGCCATGCTGCACGAGGGCGACACGCTGATCGTCGCCGGCAAGGGGCACGAGGAAGGCCAGACGATCGGCAGCCAGACGCTGCATTTTTCGGACCATGAGGAAGTGCGCAAGGCGCTCGCCGGGAGCCCGGCATGAGCCTGCTGTGGACCTCCGAGGCACTTGTCGAGGCGACGGGCGGCCGCCCGTTCGGGCAGATGCCGGAAGGCATCACCGGCATTTCCATCGACAGCCGCAGCCTCGAGCCGGGCGATGCCTTCTTCGCCATCAGGGGCGACACGATGGACGGCCACGACTTTGCCACCGCCGCCATCAAGGCGGGGGCGGGGCTTCTGGTCGTCGCCGAGAGCAAGCTGCCGGCGCTCGGCCGGCTGACGGCGCCGATGATCGTGGTGCCCGACGTGCTCGCGGCACTCGAGAAGGCCGGCGTCGCGGCGCGTGCCCGGTCGCGCGCGCGCATCATCGCCGTCACCGGTTCGGTCGGCAAGACCAGCACCAAGGAGGCGCTGCGGCATGCGCTGTCCTCGGTCGGCAAGGTGCATGCCTCGGTCGCCTCGTTCAACAACCACTGGGGCGTGCCGCTGACGCTGGCGCGCATGCCCGAGGACAGCGACTACGCCGTCTTCGAGATCGGCATGAACCATCCCGGCGAGATCAGCCCGCTGGTGCGCATGGTGCGGCCGCATATCGCGATCATCACGCTGATCGCGGCCGCCCATCTCGGTTTCTTCCGCAGCCTCGACGAGATCGCCAAGGCCAAGGCCGAGATATTCGAAGGGGTGGAGCCCGGCGGAGCGGTGCTGCTCAACCGCGACGACGGCCGCTTCAAGCTGCTGGAGAAGTTCGCCCGCGCGGCCGGCATCGACAACGTGATGAGCTACGGCGAGAACGCGCGCGCGACCTTCCGGCTGCTCAAATGCACGCTCGAGGCCGATCACTCGATGATCGTCGCGCGCGTCGCCGGCCGCGACGTGCCGGCCCGCGTTGGCGTGCCGGGACGCCATGTGGTCCAGAACGCGCTCGCGGTGCTGGGAGCGGCGCATCTCTGTGGCGCCGACGTGCCCACCGTCGCGACCGCGCTCGCCTCGATGTCGGCGGCCAGCGGGCGCGGCCAGCGCCACATCCTGCACCTGCCGAACGGACCGATCACGCTGATCGACGAAAGCTACAACGCCAATCCGGCCTCGATGAAGGCGGCGATCGAGCTTCTCGACGCCACGCCCGTCGTCGCCGGCGGCAGGCGCATCGCCGTGCTTGGCGACATGCTGGAGCTGGGCGCACATTCGGCCAGGCTGCATTCGGCGCTGGCGGAACTGATCGGCTCGACCAGGACCGACATGGTGCTGCTCGCCGGCCCGGAGATGAAGGCCCTTGCCGATACGCTGCCCGAGGGGTTCAAGGCGGAGTATCGTGCCGGCGTCGAGGAACTCAAGCCGGTGCTTCTGAGCACGGTGCGCCCCGGCGACGCCATCATGATCAAATCGTCGAAGGGCATCGGCTTTTCCCGGCTGGTCGACGCAATGATCAAGACTTTCCCGGCTCATGCCGGCAACACCACACCGACCTGACAAGGTCTCGGGGGACGGATACGCATGCTAACTCTGCTTGTCGATTTCGCGGACAAGGTCTCGTTCTTCAACGTCTTCCGCTACATCACCTTCCGGACCGGCGGGGCGCTGATCACGTCCGCGCTGATCGTCTTCATCTTCGGGCCGGCCATCATCAACTCGCTGCGCCTGAGGCAGGGCAAGGGCCAGCCGATCCGCGCCGACGGACCGCAGACCCATTTCAAGAAGGCGGGCACGCCGACCATGGGCGGCCTGATGATCCTCTCCGGCATCATCGGGTCGACGCTGCTCTGGGCCAACATCGCCAGCGTCTATGTCTGGGTGGTGCTGTTCGTGACGCTCGGCTTCGGCGCCATCGGCTTCTACGACGACTATCTGAAGGTCACCAAGCAATCGCATCTCGGCTTTTCGGGCAAGGCGCGCCTGGGCATCGAGTTCGTGATCGCCGCCATCGCCGCCTGGATCATCATGCAGAACGGCCAGGCGCCGTTCTCGTCGTCGCTGACCTTCCCGTTCATCAAGGATTTCCTGCTCAACCTGGGCTGGTTCTTCATTCCCTTCGCCTGTTTCGTGGTGGTCGGCGCCGGCAATGCGGTGAACCTGACGGACGGCCTCGACGGGCTCGCCATCGTGCCGATCATGATCGCCGCGGCGTCCTTCGGCGTCATCGCCTACCTGTCGGGTAACGCCGTCTTCGCAGAGTACCTGCAGATCCACTTCGTGCCCGGCACCGGCGAACTGGCGGTCATCCTGGGCGCGGTCATCGGCGCCGGCCTCGGCTTCCTCTGGTTCAACGCGCCGCCCGCCGCCATCTTCATGGGCGACACCGGCTCGCTGGCACTCGGCGGGCTGATCGGCACGGTGGCGGTCGCCACCAAGCACGAGATCGTCATGGCCATCGTCGGCGGCCTGTTCGTCATGGAGGCGCTGTCGGTCATCATCCAGGTGGGCTTCTTCAAGCTCACCGGCCGCCGGGTGTTCCTGATGGCGCCGATCCACCATCATTTCGAGAAACTGGGCTGGACCGAGAGCCAGGTGGTCATCCGCTTCTGGATCATTGCCGTCATCCTGGCGCTGATCGGCCTGTCCACTCTCAAGCTGCGCTGAGGCTGCGATGATCCGAGCCACCTCATTTGCCGGCAAGCAGGTAGCACTTTTCGGGCTCGGCGGTTCCGGCATCGCCACTGCACGGTCCTTGGCCGAGGGCGGGGCGCAGGTCGTAGCCTGGGACGACAACCCCGAGAGCGTGGCCAGGGCCGCGGCCGACGGCATAGCCACGGCCGACCTGCGCGGCATCGACTGGTCGGCCGTCGCGTCCTTCGTGCTGTCGCCCGGGGTGCCGCTGACCCATCCCAAACCGCACTGGACGGTGGAACTGGCCCGCGGCGCCGGCGTCGAGGTGATCGGCGACATCGAGCTGTTCGCGCGCGAGCGGCTGGCCACTGCGCCGACCGCGCCCTTCGTGGCGATCACCGGCACCAACGGCAAGTCGACGACCACGGCGCTGACCGCCCATATCCTGCAGTCGGCCGGGCGCGACACCCAGATGGGCGGCAATATCGGCCGGGCGGTGATGACGCTCGACCCGCCCGAGGCCGGCCGGCACTACGTCGTGGAGTGCTCCTCCTACCAAATCGACCTGGCCCCTTCGGTCAATCCGACGGCCGGCATCCTGCTCAACCTGACGCCGGACCATCTCGACCGCCACGGTACCATGCAGCACTACGCCTCGATCAAGGAAAGGCTGGTTGCAGGCAGCGACACGGCGATCGTCGGGGTCGACGACGTCTATTGCGCCCAGATCGCCGACCGGCTGGAACGCGCCGGCAAGGACGTGGTCCGCATCTCCAAGCGCCTGCCGCTGACAGACGGCTACTTCGCCGACGGCACCGACCTGATGGAGGCGATCGACGGGCGCTACAGCCGCATCGCCTTCCTGGAAGGCATCGGCTCACTGCGCGGCCAGCACAATGCCCAGAATGCGCTCGCGGCCGTCGCCGCCTGCCTCAGGGTCGGCCTGGACCTCGGGGAAATCCAGGCAGGGCTCGAGAGCTTTCCCGGCCTTGCCCACCGCATGGAGCAGGTGGGGCGCAAGGGGCACGTGCTGTTCGTCAACGATTCCAAGGCGACCAATGCGGATGCCGCGGCACCGGCCCTGTCGAGCTTCCAGCGCATCTACTGGATCGCCGGCGGCCTGCCGAAGGAAGGTGGCATCGAGCCGCTGCGCAGCTTCTTCCCGCGCATCGCGCGCGCCTATCTCATCGGCGAGGCCGCGCCGGCCTTCGCCGCGACATTGGGCGAGGCGGTGCCTTATGAGATCGCCGGAACGCTGGCTGCCGCAGTCGAGCACGCCGCGGAAGACGCGGCCAAGGACGACAGCGGCGAGGCGGTGGTGCTGCTGTCGCCGGCCTGCGCCAGCTTCGACCAGTTCAAGAATTTCGAGGTCCGCGGCGAAGCCTTCAGGCAAGCTGTGAATGCTATTGATGGCGTCAGCGCTATCGGAGGGGCAAGGCCATGATCAGTCGTCTCGACAGAAGTCCCGTCGCCATGTGGTGGTGGACCGTCGACAGATGGTTCCTCGCGGCGTTCCTCATGCTGATGGGGCTGGGCATCGTGCTTTCATTCGCCGCGAGCCCGGCGGTGGCACAGCGCATCGGCCTCGACATGTTCCATTTCGCCACGCGCCAGATCATCTTCACCATCCCGGCCCTGATGGTGATGATCGCGGTCTCCTTCCTCGATGTGCGGCAGATCAGGCGCCTGTCGATCATCATGCTCGGCATCATGCTGGTGCTGATGGTGGCGGTGCTCTTCGTGGGCGTCGAGGTCAAGGGCGCGCGGCGCTGGGTCTCGCTCGCCGGCCTCTCCATCCAGCCGTCGGAATTCCTCAAGCCCGCCTTCGTCGTGATCTCCGCCTGGCTGATGTCGGAGCATGAGCGCCATCACGAAATTCCGGGCAACCTCTTCGCCATGATCCTGCTCGGCGTCGTGCTTGCGCTGCTCATGGCGCAGCCGGACTTCGGCCAGACCATGCTGGTGCTGGGAACCTGGGGCGTCATGTTCTTCATGGCCGGCATGTCCTGGTTCTGGATCATCACGCTCGGCGCGCTCGGCGCCGGCGGCGGCTTTGCTGCCTACATGTTCTTCCCGCACGTCGCCGGCCGTATCGACCGCTTCCTCACTGGCGAAGGCGATACTTTCCAGGTCGACATGGGGCGCGAAGCGATCGTCAGCGGCGGCTGGTTCGGCGTCGGGCCCGGCGAGGGCGTGGTCAAGCGCGTCATTCCCGACAGTCATGCCGACTTCATCTTCTCGGTCGCGGGCGAGGAGTTCGGCATCGTGCTGCTGCTCGCCATCATGTCGATCTTCGCCTTCATCGTGCTGCGTGGTTTGAGGACGGCGCTCAAGGAGCAGGACGACTTCACCCGCTATGCGGTGGCGGGGCTCGTCGTGGTGTTCGGCTTCCAGGCGATCATCAACATGAGCGTGAACCTGCAGCTGATGCCCGCCAAGGGCATGACGCTGCCGTTCATCTCCTATGGCGGCTCCTCGCTGATCGCGATCGCCATGTCCATGGGCATGGTCTTGGCGCTGACCCGCAAGAAGCCGGAAAAGCTCAGGCAGACGGGCTTCGGCGCGGACAGCCGGCGCATGCTCCCGGCCGAATAAGATGGCCAAGGGTACCGTCATGCTTGCCGCCGGGGGGACCGGCGGCCATCTCTTTCCCGCCGAGGCGCTGGCGCACGAACTGACGGCGCGCGGCTGGCAGGTGCACCTCGCCACCGACGACCGGGCGGAGCGCTTCGCCGGAAAATTCCCGGCAGCGGCCATCCATCCCATTCCCTCGGCGACGATCGGCTCCAAGAACCCGATAGCGCTGCTGCGCGCGTTCTGGAGCATCTGGCGGGGCGTGCGCGAGGCGTCCCGGGTCATCGCCAGGATCAAGCCGGCGGTGGTGATCGGCTTCGGCGGCTATCCGACGCTGCCGCCGCTCTACGCTGCGACACGGCGCAGCGTGCCGGCCATGGTGCACGAGCAGAACGCCGTGATGGGTCGCGCCAACAGGGCGCTGGCGGGCAGGGTCGACGCCATTGCCGGCGGTTTCCTGCCGGAGAACACGGGCGCCAACAGCGCCAAGACCGTGGTGACGGGCAATCCGGTGCGTCCCGCGGTGATCGAGGCGGCCAAGGCGCCCTATGCGGCTTCCGGCGCTTCGGACCGCTTCAACCTGCTGGTCTTCGGCGGCAGCCAGGGTGCGCAGTTCTTTTCCGATGCCGTGCCGGGCGCGATCGCGATGCTGCCGGAGGCGCAGCGCAAGCGGCTCCGGGTCACCCAGCAGGCCCGCGCCGAGGACGCCGACAAGGTCAAGGCGGCCTACGCCAGGCTCGGCATCGAGGCCGACGTCTCGCCGTTCTTCACCGACATGGCGCAGCGCATGGCCGCTGCCCATCTGGTGATCTCGCGCTCTGGCGCGTCGACGGTCTCCGAGATTTCGGTGATCGGCCGGCCGGCGCTGCTGGTGCCCTATCCGCACGCGCTCGACCACGACCAGGCGGCGAATGCGGCACGGCTTGCAGCTGCGGGCGGCGCGGAGGTGCACCCGCAGTCGACGCTGTCGACCGAGCGCATCGCTGCCCTTCTCGGCGCCGCGATGGTCGAGCCGGAGCGGATGGCGGCGATGGCGGCTGCCGCGAGGTCAGTGGGCAGGGCGGATGCCACGAGGTTGCTCGCCGACCTCGCAGAGGCTATTGCCTCCGGCATACCCGTTGCTGAATTCAAGAAGGGAGTGCGGCCATGAAGATGCCGCAGACCATCGGTCTCGTTCATTTCATCGGCATTGGCGGCATCGGCATGAGCGGTATCGCCGAAGTGCTGCACAATCTCGGCTACAAGGTGCAGGGGTCGGACCAGGCCGACAGCGCCAACGTGCAGCGCCTGCGCGCCAAGGGCATCGACTGCTTCGTCGGCCACAAGGCCGAGAACCTGGGCGACGCCGAGGTGATCGTGGTGTCGACCGCGATCAAGAAGTCCAACCCGGAACTCAAGGCGGCGCGCGAAAAGCTGCTGCCGATCGTCCGTCGTGCCGAGATGCTGGCCGAGCTGATGCGCTTCCGCAATGCGGTGGCGATCGGCGGCACGCACGGCAAGACGACCACCACATCGATGGTGGCGACGCTGCTCGACGCCGGCGGCCTCGACCCGACCGTCATCAACGGCGGCATCATCAACGCCTACGGCACCAATGCGCGCATGGGCGAGGGCGAGTGGATGGTCGTCGAGGCGGACGAGAGCGACGGCACCTTCCTCAAGCTGCCGGCCGACGTCGCCGTCGTCACCAATATCGACCCGGAGCACCTCGACCACTACGGCACGTTCGACAAGGTGCGCGACGCGTTCCGCCAGTTCGTCGAGAACGTCCCCTTCTACGGCTTCGGCGTGATGTGCACCGACCATCCCGAGGTGCAGGCGCTGGTCAGCCATATCGAGGATCGCCGCGTCATCACCTATGGCGAGAACGCGCAAGCCGACGTGCGCTTCACCAACCACCGCATGGACGGCGCGGTCTCGGTCTTCGACGTGGTCATCCGCAACCGCAAGTCGGCGTCGTCGACGACCATCGAAGGCCTTCGCCTGCCGATGCCAGGCCGCCACAACGTCTCCAACGCCACGGCTGCGATCGCCGTTGCGACCGAGCTCGGCATTTCCGCCGAGGCGGTGAAGCGCGGGCTGTCGTCCTTCGGCGGCGTCAAGCGCCGCTTCACGCACACCGGCAGCTGGAACGGCGTCGAGGTGTTCGACGACTACGGCCACCATCCGGTCGAGATCAAGGCGGTGCTCAGGGCGGCGCGCGAGGCCACCGGGGGGCGCGTCATCGCCATCGCCCAGCCGCACCGCTTCACCCGCCTGCATGATCTGTTCGACGACTTCGCGGCGTGCTTCAACGACGCCGACACGGTCATGGTCGCGCCGGTCTATGCCGCGGGCGAAGATGCCATCGACGGCGTCAACTCCGAGGCGTTGACCGCGCGCATCCGCGCCGGCGGCCATCGCGACGCCCGCTACATCGACGGGGCAGCGGCAGTCGCGCCGATCGTGCGCGAGCTTGCCAAGCCGGGCGATTTCGTCGTCTTCCTCGGCGCCGGCAACATCACGCAATGGGCCTATGCCCTGCCGGGCGAACTCGCCGGGGGTGGGTCGTGACGGGCGGAGGAGAAGCGCTTCTCGCCAAACTCGCCGATCGGCTGTCGGGCCTGCGCGGGCGCATGACCGTCAATGCCGAGATGGAGAAGATCACCTGGTTCCGCGCCGGCGGCATCGCCGACGCGCTGTTCCAGCCGGCCGACGAAGAGGATCTCGCGGCGTTCCTGAAGGCCGTGCCGGAGGAAATCCCGGTCATGGTGGTGGGCATCGGCTCCAACCTCCTGGTGCGCGAGGGCGGAATTCCCGGCTTCGTGGTGAGGTTGTCGGCGAAGGGTTTCGGCGAAGCCGAGACGGTGTCGGACACGCAGATCCGGGCAGGGGCGGCGACGCCCGACAAGCGCGTGGCGGCACTCGCCCACGACAGCGGCATAGGCGGCTTCCATTTCTACCACGGCATCCCCGGAGCCATCGGCGGGGCGCTGCGCATGAATGCGGGCGCCAACGGCGTCGAGACGCGCGAGCGCGTCGTCGAGGTGCGAGCGCTCGACCGCGCCGGCAACCTGCACGTGCTCTCCAACGCCGACATGGGCTACAGCTACCGCCATTCGTCGGCCGCGCCCGGCCTGATTTTCACTTCGGCGCTGTTCGAGGGCTATGGCGAGGACAAGGACGCGATCAAGGCAGCCATGGACGCGGTCCAGCATCATCGCGAGACGGTGCAGCCGATCCGCGAGAAGACCGGCGGCTCGACCTTCAAGAATCCCGAGGGCACCTCCGCCTGGAAGGAAATCGACAAGGCCGGATGCCGGGGCCTGATGATCGGCGGCGCGCAGATGTCGCCGATGCACTGCAACTTCATGATCAACACCGGCACGGCCACCGGCTACGACCTCGAATATCTCGGCGAGACCGTGCGCGGCCGCGTGCTGGAGCATTCCGGCATCCGCCTGCAGTGGGAGATCAAGCGCATCGGCAGGTTCAAACAGGGTCACGAAGTGCAGGAGTTCCTTGGGCAAATGCTATAGGGAGACTGACCCAGCAACGTTTCCGCGCAGCCCCCGATGCCCATGGCGCCGGGGGCTTTTTGCTGCCCGAATTTCGCCCCTCGCCGTTGCCAATCCGAGGGCGCCCGGGATTCGCCCGGGTCACGAATTCGCAATGATTTCCAATCGGCACTTGCCACGGAATCAAGTCTCTGATTCTCTGACCTAAAGCGTTTCCTGATTTGAGTCGCGTGACGCGTGGCCCGCGTTTTCATCCGGAGGTTCCACTTCCGGACAGGTCGGATTCAGTCTTTGGAAACAAGGCGTTGCGTGCTGAGTTGAGAGGGGATTCTCGCAAGATGAAGTCGAAGCACGTTGCTGTCCTGATGGGTGGATTCTCGTCCGAGCGGCCCGTGTCCCTTTCGTCCGGGAATGCCTGCGCGGATGAGCTCGAGCAGGTAGGCTACCGGGTCAGCCGCGTCGATGTCGGGCGCGATGTCGGCACCGTGCTTTCGGCGCTCAAGCCGGACGTTGCGTTCAATGCCCTGCATGGTCCCTTCGGCGAGGACGGCACGATCCAGGGCATCCTCGAATTCCTCGCCATCCCCTACACCCATTCGGGCGTGCTGGCCTCGGCGCTCGCCATGAACAAGGAGCAGTCCAAGAAGGTTGCCAGGGCAGCGGGCATTCCGGTGGCCGAATCCAGGGTTCTCGACCGCTTCACCATCCGCAACGAGCATCCGATGGCGCCGCCCTATGTGGTGAAGCCGGTGGCCGAGGGGTCGAGCTTCGGCGTGGTGATCGTGAAGGAGGATCAGTCGCATCCGCCGCAGATCATCTCGTCGCCCGAGTGGCGCTACGGCGAGGCGGTCATGGTGGAGCGCTACATCCATGGCCGCGAGTTGACCTGCGCGGTGATGGGCGACGTGGCGCTGGGCGTCTGCGAGATCGTGCCGACGGGGCATGCCTTCTACGATTACGATTCAAAATACGTGCCGGGCGGATCAAAGCACGAATGCCCCGCGAAAGTTTCACCGATTATTTACCAAAAAATACAAAGACTGGCGCTCAAGGCTCACCAAGCGATCGGGTGCCGGGGCGTCTCCCGGTCTGACTTCCGGTACGACGACCGCCATTCCGAAAACGGGGAGGTCGTCTGGCTGGAGGTCAATACGCAACCCGGCATGACGCCGACGTCGCTGGTGCCCGAGATTGCCGCCCAAGCCGGGCATTCGTTTGGTGAGTTGTTGAGTTGGATGGTGGAGGACGCTTCGTGTTTGCGTTGAAGACGGGATATGACAGGGAGGTGCACGGCGCGAAGCCGGGTCCCTTCGGGCTGTCCCTGTCGGCGGAGCATTTCGTGCTGCCGCGGTATCTGCGCAAGCCGGTCCGTTTCCTGTCGCGCTTCGGGCGCGGGGACTTCACGCCGCCGCGCTATGCGGCGTCGATCATGACGGTTTCCTTCCTGGCTGCGAGTTCCCTCTACGGCGCCTATGTGGGCGGCCACTTCCCGACGATGATTCAGGGGGTGACGGCGCGCAGCGGCTTCGCGGTCGACCAGATCAAGGTTTCGGGCAACCGCGAGACCTCCGAGATCGATATCCTCGACAAGCTCGAGCTCAACGGCTGGACCTCTCTCGTCGGCTTCGATGCCGGCGAGGCGCGCGAGCGCATCGTCAGCCTGCCCTGGGTGCGCGGCGCCGACGTACGCAAGGTCTATCCCAATTCGATCGAGATCCGCATCGACGAGCGCGAAGCCTTCGCGATCTGGCAGCATGGCCGCCAGCTCAGCGTGGTGGACAAGTCGGGCGGGGTGATCGCCCCCTTCACGGGCGGCAGCCAGTTGATGCTGCCGATGGTGGTGGGGCTGGGTGCCGCCGAGCAGGCCGCAGGTTTCGTGGCACAGGTGCAGAAGGTGCCGGGGCTGGCGCCGCGCGTCAGGAGCTATATCCGCGTCGGCGAGCGCCGCTGGGACCTCAGGCTCGACAACGGGATTACGGTCAAGCTGCCGGAATTCGGCGTCGAATCGGCGCTTGCCGAACTGATGGCGCTGGATCGCGACAACGGGCTTTTGAGCCGGGACATCTCGGCCGTGGACATGCGTCTTGGCGACCGGCTGGTCGTGCAGCTCACGCCCGAGGCCGTCGAGCGCCGCGCGGCCGAGCTGAAGAACAAGCCAAAGACCGTCAAGGCTAAGGCGGAGAAGAGAATATGAGCTGGCTAGGCGGTCAGAAGGATGCAGCTTCACGTCGCTCGGGCATCCTTACCGTGCTCGATGTGGGGTCGAACAAGGTCTGCTGCGTGGTGGCCAAGCTGAAGCCTGCCGTGGGCAGCCAGTTGCTCAAGGGCCGCACACATCAGGCGCAGGTCATCGGCATCGGCCACCAGAAGTCGCAAGGCGTGAAATCGGGCGTGGTCGTCGACCTCGACCGCGCCGAGCATGCGATCCGGCTGGCGGTCGACGCCGCCGAGCGCATGGCCGGGCTTACCGCCGACTCGCTGATCGTCAATCTCTCTGCCGGCCGCATCAAGAGCGACGCCTTCTCGGCGACCGTCAATCTCGGCGGCCACGAAGTCGAGGAAGCGGATGTCAGCCGCGTGCTCGCGGCCGGTGCCAAGCAGGCGTTGCGGTCCGAGCGCGAGGTGATCCACTCCTTGCCCGTCGCCTTCTCGCTCGACGCCGAGCGTGGCGTGCGCGATCCGCGCGGCATGGTCGGCGAGACGCTCGGTGTCGACATGCACGTGCTGAGCGGGGACTTGGCGCCGCTGCGCAACCTCGAACTCTGCATCAACCGCTCGCACCTGTCGGTCGAGCAGATGGTGGCGACGCCCTACGCCAGCGGCCTGGCCGCACTCGTCGACGACGAGCTGGAGATGGGTGCCGCCTGCATCGACATGGGCGGCGGCACGACCACGCTGTCGGTCTTCGCCGAAGGCAAGTTCGTCCATGCCGACGCCATTCCTATCGGCGGCAACCACGTGACCATGGATCTCGCAAAGGGGCTGTCGACGCGTCTGGAGGACGCCGAGCGGCTCAAGGTCATGCACGGCTCGGCCTTGCCGGCCGGCGCCGACGACCGCGACCTGGTCAGCATCCAGCCGATCGGCGCCGACGACAGCGACGTGCCGCTGCAGATTCCGCGCTCGGTGATGGCGCGCATCATCCGCGCCCGGATCGACGAGACGCTCGAACTGCTCCGCGACAGGCTCAACAAGTCGGGCTACGGCAACGCGGTGGGCAAGCGAGTCGTGCTGACCGGCGGTGCGAGCCAGCTGGTCGGCCTGCCCGAGGCGGCGCGCCGCATCCTAGGCCGCAATGTGCGCATCGGCCGCCCGCTCGGCGTGGCCGGCCTGCCGGAAGCGGCCAAGGGGCCGGCCTTCGCGACCGCGGTGGGACTGCTGATCTATCCGCAGGTGGCCGGCATCGAGAGCCAGGCGGCAAAGGGAATTTCCCGTTACAGGGCGACGGGAACGGGCGGAAAACTGCATCGCATGAGTCAGTGGTTGAGAGACAGTTTTTAGGAATTGACCGGGGGCGACCCCATACAAGGCCGTACGGCGAAACGGCTTGAAAAGGCAAAAAGGACGAGGACAATGACGATCAATCTCAAGAAGCCGGATATCACCGAGCTCAAGCCGCGCATCACGGTGTTCGGCGTGGGGGGCGGCGGCGGCAACGCCGTCAACAACATGATCACCGCCGGCCTGCGTGGCGTCGAGTTCGTGGTGGCCAACACCGACGCACAGGCGCTGACGATGTCGAAGGCCGAGCGTCTCGTCCAGCTCGGCGCGCACGTGACCGAGGGTCTCGGCGCCGGCTCGCAGCCGGAAGTCGGCCGCGCCGCCGCCGAGGAGTGCATCGACGAGATCATCGACCACCTGTCGAACACCCATATGTGCTTCGTCACCGCCGGCATGGGCGGCGGCACCGGCACGGGTGCGGCGCCGGTCGTTGCCCGCGCAGCGCGCGAGAAAGGCATCCTGACCGTCGGCGTCGTCACCAAGCCGTTCCACTTCGAAGGCCAGCGCCGCATGAAGACGGCGGACATGGGCATCGAAGAGCTGCAGAAGTGCGTCGACACGCTGATCGTCATCCCGAACCAGAACCTCTTCCGCCTCGCCAACGACAAGACGACCTTCGCGGACGCCTTCGCCATGGCCGACCAGGTGCTCTACTCGGGCGTCGCCTGCATCACCGACCTGATGGTCAAGGAAGGCCTGATCAATCTCGACTTCGCCGACGTCCGTTCGGTGATGCGCGAGATGGGCAAGGCGATGATGGGCACCGGCGAGGCTTCGGGCGAGGGCCGCGCAATGGCCGCCGCCGAGGCCGCGATCGCCAACCCGCTGCTCGACGAGACCTCGATGAAGGGCGCCAAGGGCCTGCTGATCTCGATCACCGGCGGCCGCGACCTGACCCTGTTCGAGGTCGACGAAGCCGCGACCCGCATCCGCGAGGAAGTCGACCAGGATGCCAACATCATCCTCGGCGCGACCTTCGACGAGGATCTCGAAGGCGTCATCCGCGTCTCGGTGGTCGCCACCGGCATCGACAAGTCGGCGGCCGACATCGCCGCAGCGCCGCTGACCATCCGCCAGGCGCCGCCGAAGCCGGCGCAGCGTCCTGCCGCCGAGGTGCGCCCGGCACAGCCACAGGTTGCCGTCCAGGAGCAGCCGCGCATGGAAATGCGCAGCAACGATCCCGTTGCCGACGCGATCCGCCTGGCCGAATCCAACGCCGCCGCAATGGCGCAGCCGCGTGCCGCGACCCCGGCCGAGGACTTCCGCCCGCAGAGCAAGCTGTTCCAGGCTCCGCCCGCACAGCCCCAGCCGCAGGCCTATCAGCCGCAGCCGCAGTTCCACCAGCCGGCCCCGCAGCCCGTCGTGCAGCAACAGGTGGCACCTCAACGCGAGATGATGCAGCCGGCTCCGGCCCCGCGCATGCCTCGCGTCGAGGACTTCCCGCCGATGGTGAAAGCCGAGGTGGCCGCCAAGGCACAGCCGGTCGATCATGAGGAGCGTGGCCCGATGGGGCTGCTCAAGCGCCTGACCAGCGGCCTGACCCGCCGCGAGGAAGAGCCGGCGCGGCTCCAGCCGGCACAGCCGCGCGAACCGCGCCTGCGCCAGCCGGCTCCCGAGCAGCGTCGCGTGGCCAGCCAGGAAGCGCAGCTCTATGCGCCGCGCCGCGGCCAGCTCGACGAGCAGGGCCGGATCGCCCCGCAGCCCAGGCAGCAGGAAGACGATCAGCTGGAGATTCCGGCGTTCCTTCGCCGGCAAGCCAACTAAACTGTGAACGAGCGGTAACACTGATTGAAAGGCGGGCGTCTCGACGCCCGCCTTTTGATATGAAAAGGTAAGTCAAATCAGAAGGTTGAGGGGCCGAGTCGAAGCGGCCCCGCAGTTACACAGAGTAAGAAACCGTGATTTGGAGTCTATCAGCCGGAAGACTATCTTCGCGCCGACTGGTGCATCGGGCCGGAAGTCTATTTCAGCCAAATGCGGTGTGCAAAGTCGAGGAGCGTGCAACCGGCTTCGGTTCGAAGCCGCGGCGTTCCGAAGTCGGCAGGGCGGGTGCTGTGGGGATGAGGCACCGTCCATTCAAGCCGACGAGAGTCATGTTCCGCTTCATGGCGAAGCGGGCGTGACGTGGACGGGCATATGGGGATCGACTTGCAGGACTATCAGACAACTCTCAAATCGCGCGCGACGCTGTCGGGCATTGGCGTGCATAGCGGCAAGCCCGTGTCGATCCATTTCGTGCCGGCGGATGCCGACACGGGTGTAGTGTTCCACGTTGATGGCCGAGAGTTCCGCGCAATTGTGTCAGAAGTGGGTGCAACCGATCTTTGCACGCTGCTCGGCGACCCGGCCGGCGCGCATGTGGCGACGATCGAGCACCTGATGGCCGCCCTTTTCGGCCTCGGCATCGACAATCTCGCCATCGAGGTCGAAGGCAACGAGATCCCGATTCTCGACGGCAGCGCCGCGCAGTTCGTCGAAGCGATCGACCAGGCCGGCATCGAGACGCTTGCCGTCAAGCGCCGCTATATCCGCGTGCTGAAGCCGGTGCGAATCGAGAGCGGCGCCTCCTGGGCCGAGTTCCGTCCCTATGGCGGAACCCGCTTCGAGGTCGAGATCGATTTCGAGAGCCCGGCCATCGGCCGCCAGTCCTTCGCCTCGGACGTCAATGACGACATCTTCCGCCGGGAGATTTCGCGCGCCCGCACCTTCGGCTTCATGAAGGACGTGGAGCGCCTCTGGGCGGCAGGGTACGCGCTCGGCTCGTCGCTCGAGAACTCGGTGGTCATCGGCGACGACAACCACATCATCAACATCGAGGGCCTGCGCCATTCGAACGAGTTCGTGCGTCACAAGACGCTCGATGCCATGGGCGACTTGGCGCTCGCCGGCGCGCGCTTCATCGGCTGCTTCCGCTCCTATCGCGGCGGCCACAGGCTGAATGCCGCTGCGCTGCGCCGGCTGCTTTCGGATCGCTCCGCCTTCGAGATCGTCGAGACGTCGCGCCGCGAGCGCGGTCGCTCGGCTGAACTGATCGCCGTCAGCGCTGCCGTCCACGCGCCCTGGACCTTGTGACGGCCGGCATTCGCGGAATGGTGGTGTGGCCCTGCTGCACCACTTGGCCGGCGAAGTGGCACGGACTAGCGCGTGCCACAAAATTGCGCGAATGACCGGAGATAGCGTTGCCCGGCGCGGCCAGTTGTGATCTATGGCCGTTTGCCTAAAAGCGAAACTACGCCGAAGGGGCGGAATTCTGTGATGTCATTGATTCGTGCCGGTGGACCGAAGTTGCGCGTGAAGCCGATTGCCGTGGCGCTGTCGCTCGTCGTTCCCGGGCTTGCACTTTCCGGTTGCATGTCGAGCGAGGCGGATGTCGATCTCGCCACCTATGTCGAGCAGACCGAGCCGGCAGACGTGCTCTACAATCAGGGCCTCGCCAACCTCAATGCCGGCCGTCTGAAGGAGGCGAGCCGCAAGTTCGAGGCCGTAGACCGCCAGCATCCCTATTCGGAGTGGGCGCGCAAGTCCATGGTGATGGGTGCCTTCGCCAGCTATCGCCAGGGCTCCTACGAGGAAGCCATCAACTCGGCCAAGCGCTATCTGTCGCTCTACCCCTCGACCGACGACGCGGCCTACGCCCAGTACATCATCGGCCTGAGCTACTTCCGCCAGATCCGCGACGTCACCCAGGACCAGAAGGAAGCGCGGCGCACCATCGAGGCGATGCAGGAGGTCGTGCAGCGCTGGCCTCAGTCGGAATATGTCGACGACGCCAACGACAAGATCCGCTTTGCCCGCGACCAGCTCGCCGGCAAGGAAATGCAGATCGGCCGCTACTATCTCGAGCGCCGCGAGTACATCGCCGCCGCCAAGCGATTCCGCAACGTGGTCGAGACCTACTCGAACACGCGCCATGTCGAAGAGGCTCTGGCGCGTCTCACGGAGACCTACTACGCGATGGGCTTGACCTCGGAGGCGCAGACGGCCGCCGCGGTGCTCGGCCAGAACTACCCCGACAGCCAGTGGTACAAGGACTCCTACAAGCTGTTGCAGACCAACGGCCTGGAGCCGCGCGAAAATGCCGGCTCGTGGATCTCCAAGGCCGGGAAGCTGTTCTCCGGCGACGCCTGACCCCAAATCGATGCTCTCGCGACTGTCGATCCGCGATATCGTCCTGATCGAACGGCTGGACATCGATTTCAACGCGGGCCTTTCCGTGCTCACCGGCGAGACCGGCGCGGGCAAATCCATCCTTCTCGACGCATTGTCGCTCGCGCTCGGCGCGCGCGGCGATGCATCGCTCGTCCGCCACGGTACGAGCCAGGGGCAGGTGACGGCCGTCTTCGAAGTGCCGCGCAACCATCCCGCCCGGCAGATGCTCGCAGACAACGCCATCGAGGACGACGGCGACATCATCCTGCGGCGCGTGCAGACCGGCGACGGCCGCACCCGCGTCTTCGTCAACGATCAGCCGTCGAGCGTCACGCTGATGCGCGATATCGGCAGGGCGCTGGTCGAAATCCACGGACAGCATGACGACCGGGCGCTGGTCGATGCCGGCGCGCATCGCGAGGTGCTCGATTCCTTCGGCGGCCATGTCGGCGAGGCGAGCGCAACCGCCGAGGCCTGGAAGCTCTGGCGCAACGCCGAACAGGAATTGTCCCGCCACCGGGCACGCGTGGAGGCCGCGGCCCGCGAGGCCGAATATCTGCGCGCAGCCGTCACCGAACTCGGCAAGCTCGATCCGCAGCCGGGCGAGGAGACCGAGCTCGCGGAACTGCGCGCCTCGATGATGCGGGTCGAGAAGATCGCCTCCGAAATCCAGGATGCGCAGGACGTGCTGTCCGGCTCGTCGTCGCCGTTGCCGCAGCTGGCGAGCCTGTTGCGCCGGCTGCAGCGCAAGGCGGCCGAGGTGCCTGGCCTGCTCGACGAGGTGGTGAAGTCGCTCGACGAGGCGATGATCTCGCTCGATGCCGCACAGTCGGGCGTCGACGCGGCGCTGCGCGCCACCGAATACGACCCGCAGCGGCTGGAGAAGGCGGAGGAGCGGCTGTTCGCGCTGCGCGCCGCCGCCCGCAAGCACAACGTCGCCGTCGACGATCTCGCGAGGCTGCGCGACACGATGGTTGCCGACCTCGCCGATCTCGATGCCGGCGAGGAACGCCTGCACGGGCTCGAAAAACAGGCCGCCGCCGCCCGCGACGCCTATGACCGCGTCGCCGCCAATCTCTCCGAACTGCGCAAGACGGCCGCCGAGAGCCTGCGCAGGACGGTGATGGCGGAACTGCCGGCGCTCAAGCTCGAACGCGCCGAGTTCATCGTCGAGATGTCGAGCGAGGCCGACAACCGGCTGCAGGAAGGCATCGACCAGGTCGAGTTCTGGGTGCGCACCAATCCGGGCACACGGCCCGGGCCGATGATGAAGGTCGCTTCCGGCGGCGAGCTGTCGCGCTTCCTGCTCGCGCTCAAGGTCGCGCTCGCCGATCGCGGGTCGGCACCGACGCTCGTCTTCGACGAGATCGACACCGGCGTAGGCGGCGCCGTCGCCGACGCCATCGGCCAGCGGCTGGCGCGGCTCGCCAACCGCGTCCAGGTGCTCTCGGTCACCCACGCGCCGCAGGTCGCCGCGCGGGCGGAGACCCACTTCCTGATCTCGAAACAGGGCAACACCGACCGCGTCGCGACCGGCATCCACGAGATGGACCGGCCGGCGCGCCAGGAAGAGATCGCGCGCATGCTGTCGGGCGCGACCATCACCGAGGAGGCGCGGGCGGCAGCCGAGCGCCTGCTTCGCGAGAACACCGCAGCGGTTTCCTAGAGGCATGGGCGTGGATGGGCTGTCATTGTCAGGAGCCTGCGCGATCCTGCTGATTTGACGTGGAATTCGCCCTGGCTGCCTCCCGTGAGCGGGCATCCTGATCTATGGTGGCGCGCCGTTTGATGGAGCCGCACCATGTCCGAAAAAGCCGTCGATTCGCTGAACGAGGCCGAGGCCGCCGTCGAGCTTGGGCGGCTGGCCGAGGAAATCGCCGAGCACGACCGGCGCTATCACGCCGAGGACGCGCCGTCGATCTCGGATGCCGACTATGACGCCCTGCGCCGGCGCAACCTTGCCATCGAACAGCGCTTCCCGCATCTGGTGCGCGAGGACTCGCCATCCAGGACCGTGGGCGCGGCCGTCTCGGAGAAATTCGGCAAGGTCACGCATGTCGTGCCGATGCTGTCGCTCGACAATGCCTTCGCCGACGAGGACGTCGGCGAATTCGTCGGCCGGATCAGGCGTTTCCTCAGGCTTTCCGCCGAAGAGCCAATCGCAATCACGGCCGAGCCCAAGATCGACGGCCTGTCGCTTTCCATCCGCTACGAGGGCGGGCGGCTGGTGACGGCGGCGACGCGCGGCGACGGGCAGGTGGGCGAGAACGTGACGGCGAACGCCCGCACCATCGCCGACATTCCCAACGTGCTTCACGGCGACTTCCCCGAAGTGCTCGAGGTGCGCGGCGAGGTGTACATGAGCCATGCCGACTTTGCCGAACTCAACCGGCGCAACGGCGAGGCCGGCAGGCAGATCTTCGCCAATCCGCGCAATGCGGCCGCCGGGTCGCTGCGCCAGCTCGACACTTCGATCACGGCGAGCCGACCGCTGCGATTCTTCGCCTATGCCTGGGGCGAGGTGAGCGAGATGCCCGCCGACACGCAGATGGGCATGGTCGCCGCATTCGGCCGCTACGGCTTCAAGACCAACCCGCTGATGAAGGTGTTCGACGGCGTGGACGGTCTCCTGTCGCAATACAGGCTGATCGAGGTCGACCGAGCGGCGCTGGGCTACGACATCGACGGTGTCGTCTACAAGGTCGACCGCCTCGACCTGCAGCAGCGCCTGGGCTTCGTCTCGCGCAGCCCGCGCTGGGCCATCGCCCACAAGTTCCCGGCCGAGAAGGCGATGACCATCCTCACCGGCATCGACATCCAGGTCGGGCGCACCGGCGCGCTGACGCCGGTGGCGCGGCTGCAGCCGGTGACGGTGGGTGGCGTGGTGGTGACCAACGCCACGCTGCACAACGAGGACTACATCAAGGGCATCGGCAACAGCGGCCAGGCGATCCGTGCGGGGCGCGACATCCGTGTCGGCGACACGGTCATCGTGCAGCGGGCAGGGGACGTCATCCCGCAGATCCTCGACGTGGTGCTGGAGAAGCGCCCCGCCGATGCGCGGTCCTATCAGTTCCCGACGCTCTGCCCGGCCTGCGGCAGCCATGCCGTGCGCGAGGAGGGCGAAGCGGTGCGGCGCTGCACCGGCGGGCTGATCTGTCCGGCGCAGGCGGTGGAACGGCTCCGCCACTTCGTGTCGCGCAACGCGCTCGACATCGAGGGCCTGGGCGAAAAGCAGATCGAGTTCTTCTTCCAGTCGCAGGACCCGTCGCTGCACATCGGCTCGCCTGCCGACATCTTCACGCTCAAGCGGCGCCAGGAGGCCTCGCTGACCAAGCTTGAGAACATCGAGGGTTTTGGCGCGACCTCGACGCGCAAGCTGTTTGCGGCAATCGACGACCGCCGCGAGGTGGAGTTCTCGCGTCTGCTGTTCGCGCTCGGCATCCGCCACATCGGCGAGACCAACGCCAAGCGGCTCGCCCGCCACTACATCAGCTTCGCTGCCTTCCGCGCGGCGGGCATGGACGCCGTGATGCCCGAGGGCAAGGGCGACAAGGGCAATGCCGTCTGGCAGGAACTGATCGCGATCAACGGCATCGGCTCCATCGTCGCCGAGGCGGTGGTCGAGTTCTTCGCCGAGGAGCACAACCGCCAGGTCGTCGAGGCGCTGCTGGCGGAAGTCACGCCGCGCGACGAGGAGCGCATCGGCGACGTGTCGTCGCCGGTCTCCGGCAAGACGGTGGTGTTCACCGGCTCGCTCGAGAAGATGTCGCGCGACGAGGCCAAGGCCATGGCCGAGAAGCTCGGCGCCAAGGTCGCAGGCTCGGTATCGAAGAAGACCGACCTCGTGGTGGCGGGCCCGGGGGCAGGCTCGAAGCTCAAGACCGCCACAGACCTCGGCATAGAGGTGATCACCGAGGACCAGTGGTTCGAAAGGGTCGGCCGGTCGTGAGCCGGTTTCGCTGATCCTTGGCTCAACCGAATTGATGTGACAGGCGGCGCCCGCCGACCTATTCAGGGCCTCCCTAAGCAGGAGACCGCAGTCTTGAACAATCGCCAAGGTCAGTTCTGGCGGGGCGTGCGCATGAGCGTACCGGTCGTGGTCGCGTCGGCGCCCTTCGCCATCCTGTTCGGGGCGCTGGCGGTCGACAACGGCCTTTCCGTCTACGAGGCGACGTTCATGAGCGCCACGATCTATGCCGGCGCGAGCCAGCTGGTCGGCATCGAGCTGTTCGGCCAGAACGTCGCGCCCTGGCTCGTGGTCCTGTCCATCTTCGCGGTCAATTTCCGCCACGTGCTCTATTCGGCGGCGGTGGGCCAGTTCATCAGCCACTGGTCGGTCTTCAAGCAGGCCTTCGGCTATTTCTTCCTGGTCGACCCCCAATATGCGGAAACCGAGCGGCTCGGCGAAAGCGGTGAGCAGGTGAGCTTCGCCTGGTACATGGGCATGGCGACGCCCATCTACGTGTTCTGGGTGGCGGAAAGCGCACTCGGCGCGCTGTTCGGCCGGCTGATCCCCAATCCCCATGCGCTCGGGCTGGATTTCCTGCTGCCGATCTATTTCCTCGGACTGGTCATGAGTTTCCGCAAGCGCTCGCGCTGGCTGCCCATCGTCGTCGCCAGCGCCGTGGCGTCCATGATCGCCTACAAGACGATCGGTTCGCCCTGGCACGTCACTGTCGGCGCGCTTGCCGGCGTCCTGCTTGCCGCCGCCCTGCCGGTGCGGGCTGGTGCGGCTGCGGAGGCAACGGCATGAGCACGACGCTGTGGATCATCATCGGCGGCGCGGTCGCGACCTATCTGACGCGGATCGGCGGGCACCTGGTCATTTCGCGCTTCGAGCGCGTCCATCCGCGCGTCGAGGCCGGGCTCAACGCGGTGCCGGCGGCGGTGCTGACCACGCTGGTGGCGCCGGCGGCGCTCTCGGCCGGCCCATCGGAGCTTGCCGCGCTGGCGGTCGCCGCGGCCGTGTCGCTGCGCGGCAGCCTGATGGCGATGTTCCTGGCCGGCGCCGCGGTGCTGATAGCGCTGCGGCACTTCATCGGCTGAGGACCGTCGCCACCAGGCGGCGGTCCGGTTGGCTTTCCTCGCTCAGACGATCGGCTTCGCCGCCTTCTCCAGCCACGCCAGGGTTTCCCCGTCGAGCATCGGTCCGATCTCGGCCAGGACGCGGGCATGATAGGCGTTCAGCCAGTCCAGCTCCTCGCGGGTGAGCAGGTCGGTGCGCAGCATGCGCTGGTCGAAGGGCGCCAGCGTCAGCGTCTCGAAGCCATGCATGGCGATGTCGCCGCCCGCAAGCCCGTCGGGGCGCGTGACCAGGATCAGGTTTTCCAGCCGGATGCCGTATTGGCCGGGCTTGTAGTAGCCCGGTTCGTTGGACAGGATCATGCCGGCAAGCAGCTTCTCGACGCCGGTCTTGGCGATGCGCTGCGGACCCTCGTGCACCGCCAGATAGGAGCCGACGCCGTGCCCGGTGCCGTGGGCATAGTCTAGCCCGCGCTTCCACAATGCGCTGCGAGCGAGGGGGTCGATGTCGGCGCCGCGGGTGCCGGCGGGAAAGCGCGCCGCAGAGACCGCGATCAGGCCCTTGAGCACCAGGGTGTAGCGCTCGCGCATCTCCTCGGTCGGCGTGCCGACGGGAACGGTGCGGGTGATGTCGGTGGTGCCGTCCTCGTATTGTGCGCCCGAATCCAGCAAGAACAGCTCACCCTCGCCCAGCACACGGTTCGTCGCGTGCGACACACGGTAGTGCATGATGGCCCCGTGCGGCCCGGAACCCGAAATGGTGGCGAAGGAGACGTCGCGCAGCGGCATCTGCGTTTCCTCGCCGGTGATGCGCCTGGATTCCTCGAGCCTGGTGACGACCGCGATTTCGTCGACGCTGCCGGGCGCCTGCCGGTCGAGCCAGCAGAGCAGCTTGGCGACGGCCGCCCCGTCGCGGCGATGCGCCGCCCGCGTGCCCGCGACCTCGGCGCTGTTCTTGGTGGCGCGGGGGAGGCGGGCCGGGTCGGGCGCCGAAACGACGGTGCCGCCGTTGTCCTCGACCAGCGCGCGCAGCCTTTCGGCGGCAAGCGCCGGGTCGAGCGCGATCCGGGCGCCAGAGGCAGCAAGGTCGGCGACGAAGTTCTCGAGGTCGCCGGGAGCCCTGATCGCGGCAAGCTGCGTCAGGTATGCTTCCTCGGTGCGGCCGAGCTTGCGCTTGTCGAGGAAGACGGCGTGCCGGCCGTCGGCTGCCAGCACTGCGAAGCCGAGCGCCAGCGGCGTGTGGGGCACGTCGCCGCCACGGATGTTGAACGTCCAGGCCAGTGACGACGGGTCGGTGAGCACGGCGTGGGTGGCGCCGTCGGCGGCGATGGCCGACGCCAGGCGCTTCAGCTTGTCCTTGGCGAGTTCGCCCGCATAGGCCTCCGGATGGATGTGGGCCGGAGCCAGCGGCGGCTCGGGCTGGTCCTGCCAGATGGCATCGACGGGATTGCGGGAAAGCGGCACCAGGGTCGCGCCCACCTTTTCCGCCGAGGCGGTGAGGGCCTTGACGTCGCCGACTGTGTGCAGCCATGGATCGAAGCCCAGCCGCGCGCTCTTGGGCAGGTTCTCCCTGATCCAGGCGGCCGGCGGGTTGTCGACGAGACTTTCGATCGCAAAGACGTCGAGATCGACCTGGTCGCGCACCTGCAGGGTGTAGCGGCCGTCGACGAAGACGAAGGCACTCCCGGCGAGCACGATCGCCACGCCCGCCGATCCGCTGAAGCCGGTCAGCCATTTCAACCGCTCGGAACGAGGGGCGACATACTCGCCCTGGTGCTCGTCGGCACGCGGCACGATGAAGCCGTCGAGGCCGTTGTCGGAGAGCCATTGCCTGAGAAGGGCGACGCGGGGCTTGCCCACCGAAGGGTCGCCGGCGGATTCGAAGGACTGGAACATGGAAGTACCCGTATGCTTAATCTTCGGTAAAGGTAACTTTGCAGGCCCTGGCTGGCAACGCCGCGGGCATGGGCCAGAAGCGAATGAGGGTCACCAAGGGCTGCAGCCCGGGCGTGCCGGCGCAGCTTCCGCCGAGCGGCCATGGCCAGTCAGATGCCGATGTTTCAGCTTCAGCGCTTGAGGTGAATGGTCACCCAGCCCTCGCGGTGGAACGTCTCGACGTGGCGAAAATGCTGCGCCGTATAAGCATCGAGCACCGCGTCGTGCTGGCGGTCGAGGATGCCCGACAGGATCAGCGAGCCGGCAGGGGCGAGATGGGTCGCCATTTCCGGGGCGAGCTGCATCAGCGGCTGTGCCAGGATGTTGGCGACGATCAGGTCGAACGGGCCATGCGTCGCAAAGACCGGGTCGTCGAACCCTTCCGCCGTCGCCGTCTCGACGTGCTGGGCCACACCGTTGAGCCTGACGTTGGCGGCCGCGACTTCGGTGGCGACCGGATCGATGTCGGTGGCGAGCACGGCAATCGGCGCGAGCTTGGCGACGGCGATGGCGAGCACGGCGCTGCCGGTGCCGAGATCCAGGGCGTTTGCCGGCTTCTCGCCGGCCACGACCTTCTCGATCATCTCGAGGCAGCCGGCGGTCGTGCCGTGATGGCCGGTGCCGAAGGCGAGGCCGGCCTCGATCTCGATGGCGATCTGGCCCGGGCGCACTTCGCTCCGGTCGTGCGAGCCATGGACGATGAAGCGCCCGGCCTCGACCGGCTTCAGCCCTTCCAGCGACTTCGCCACCCAGTCGACGTCCGGCAGGACCTCGCGGCCGATCGGCCCGGCGTGGCCGGCTTCGGCCAGCACGGTGGCCATGCGGCGCTCGATGTCGGCTATGTCGCCGTCGGCATAGAGCGAGACCTCCTGGATGTCGCGGTCCTCGTCGACCTCGAGCACGGCGATCGGCCAGCCGTCCTCCTCGAAGACGGTCTCGAGGGCGGCGAAGATGCGGCTCGCGGCTTCGCGTCCGGTGATGATGTGCAGCCGTGTCTGGGGCATGTCCTGTCCAGGAAAAATGTCAGCCTTCGTTGGCCAGGCGCTTGAGCTTGGCGAGCGCAGCCGTGGGATTCTCCTCATAGGCGATGGTGCCGAAGAAATCACCCTTGCTGTCGAGCAGCAGGACCGAAGCTGTGTGGTCCATCGTATAGTCGCCGCCTTCGGTCGGAACCTTCTTGAGATAGATGCCGAAGGACTTGGCCATGGCGCGGACCTTTTCGGGGTCGCCAGTGATGCCGGTGATGCGCTGGGAGACGTTGCCGACATATTTGTCCATGACCTCGGCGGTGTCGCGCTCTGGGTCGACGGTGACGAAATAGGCGCGGATGTCCTTGCCCTCGTCGCCGAGCTGCTCCAGCCAGCTGTCCAGCTCGACCAGCGTGGTTGGGCAGACTTCGGGGCAGTTGGTGAAGCCGAAGAAGACGGCGCTCGGCTGGCCGCGGAAAGCCTGCTCGGTAATGCCCTGGCCCTTCTGGTCGACGAGCGCGAAGGGCGCGCCGAAAGCCTGGCCGCTGTTCTGGCCGCGATACCAGTCGAAGGTCAGCCAGCCGACGCCGGCGGCCATGAGGATCAGAATGCCGGCAAGGATCGTGCGCATCATCGGTCTAGGATTCCGTGGAATGAGAGGTTCAGAAGCACCAGGACATGCCGGCTTCGACGAGCGACATGAAGATACCCGCGCCGTTGTCCAGCCAGGACGCGAAGGCGAGGCCGGTGGCCGCCGCAAACGCGGCCAGGCCGAGCGCGACCCCCGCCGTCTTCGCCATGGACATGGGCAGAGCCTGTTTCATTCTTCCTACATAGCGTGCCGCGAGCCCTACCAAAAGGGACATGTTGACGCCGGTCCATGCGCCAGCGCCCCGGCGACGCTACGCTCTTGCAAGGAGCGCAGCGTCGACCCAAGTGAAGGTGGCAACAGGATCTCAGGAGGTTTCCATGCGGCTTCGCCTTTCCGCCCTCGCCGCGGCTCTCGCCTTGGGCGCCACCGTTCCGGCCGTCGCCCAGCAGGTGGGGGAAGTCGGTGTCGACTGGTTCGGCAACGACATCATCGTCGAGGCGATCAAGGACCCGAAGGTCGAGGGCGTGACCTGCCACGTCTCCTATTTCGACCGGGGCGTGATCGACAGGCTGCAGAAGGGCAACTGGTTCGAGAATCCCTCCGACACGGCGATTTCGTGCCGGCAGACCGGGCCTATCACCATCAGCGACATCGATCTGGGCGAGGACGGCGAGGAGGTGTTCAAGCAGGGCATCAGCCTGATCTGGAAGGAGCAGGTGGTGAACCGCATCTACGACAAGCAGAACCAGACGCTGATCTATCTCGCCCATTCGCGCCAGGTGCAGGACGGCTCGGCCAAGATGTCGATGACGACGGTGCCGCTCTACGGCCAGGAGGTCGTGTGGACCAAGGGCAAGCCCGAGTAGCTTGCGGGCCGAACGCAGCAAGCGTAAAGCCGCGATATGGACACGCCCGCTGACCTGCGCTTCAAGGATGACGAACCGCGCATCCATCCGACCGCCGAGCTGAAGGGGTGTCGGCTCGGCCGGCATGTCGCCATCGGCGAGCGCGTGGTGCTGCGCGAAGTGACGGTCGGCGATTATTCCTATTTCGAGCGCCACGCCGAAGCGATCTACACGACGATCGGCAAATTCTGCTCGATCGCGGCGAACACCCGCATCAATGCGCTCGAACATCCGATGGAACGGCTGACGACGCACAAGGTGAGCTACCGGCCGAACGAGTATTTCCGCTATCTCGGCGTCGACGGCGATTTCCGCGAGCGGCGGCGGGCGAAGCCGGTGACGGTCGGCAACGACGTCTGGATCGGCCACGGCGCGGTGATCATGCCGGGCGTGAGCATTGGCAACGGGGCGGTGATCGGCGCCAATGCGGTGGTGACCCGCGACGTCGGGCCCTTCGAGGTTTTTGCCGGCGTGCCGGCCAGGCGGCTGAAGATGCGCTTTCCGGCCGAGGTCGTGGCGCGGATCGAGGCGCTCGCCTGGTGGGATTGGCCGGCCGAGCGACTGTTCGAGGCGATCCCCGACATACAGCGCCTGCCGATCGAGGATTTCCTCGACCGCTGGAGCTAGCGGCGGCGTTCGGGCGCGGACGGGGAGGCCGGCATGGAGACAATCCGCATCAAGCGGGTCTACGAGGCCCCGGCGCCGGACGACGGCTTGCGGGTGCTCGTCGACCGGATATGGCCGCGGGGGATCACCAAGGCCACTGCTGCGGTCGATCTGTGGATGAAGGAGGTCGCGCCTTCGACCGAACTGCGGCAATGGTTCGGGCACGACCCGGCCCGCTGGGAGGAGTTCCGCCGGCGCTACCACGGCGAACTGGGCGCGCGGCAGGACCTGCTCGCCGAACTCCAGGCCCACGCCGCGAAGGGACGGCTGACCCTCGTATTTTCCGCGCACGATGCGGAGCACAACCAGGCCGTGGTGCTCAGGGAGGCCCTGGAGGGGAAGGCCTCGCCGACCCAGTGACGGAACCCATTGCCGCGTCCTCGTGTTTTGATCGTTGCACAGAGGAAGCCGCGATGTTCGAACGACCGTTCACGCGCATTGCCAACCGGGTCGCCTATGCCGCCGGGATGCCGTCGGCGTTCATGATCTGCTGCCTGGTGATCGTGGTCTGGGCGGTGACGGGGCCGATCTTCGGCTTCTCCGATACCTGGCAGCTCATCATCAACACCGGCACGACCATCATAACCTTCCTGATGGTGTTCCTGATCCAGAACACCCAGAACCGCGACGGCGTGGCGATCCAGGCCAAGCTGGACGAGCTGATACGCGTAGGCCGCGCCAGCAACGCGCTGATCGGCATCGAGCACCTGACCGAGTCGGAGGTGGAAGAGATCCGCGAGAAATGCGAGGCGGCGGCGAAGCGGCACGAGCAGGCGCGGCAGGCGGACCATGCGGCGGCCAAAACAAGGGCACACTGAGAGGCGCGGCCAGTGGCGGAGGTCGACAGGCTGTCGACCGTGTCACGGCACGAGCCGCTTTACCTAGCTCCGGACATCCGGTTGACGCTTTGCCGTCTACGGACCAAGATCGCGACGGGTGGGCATGCCGTGACTGACTGGTTGAAGATCCTCAACGAACAGGCCGAGACGGGCGCGGAGATGGCACGCGAGGTGCCGGCCACGCTGGCAAATCCAGACATCAGCCGCGACCAGGTGAAGAAGCTGTTCGCGGCGCTCGAGCAGCAGGCCGAATTCGTCGAGCGGCTGCGGCAGGTGCTCGAGTCCAATGACTTCGAGCCCGAGGTCGTGGTCGCCGCCGAGGCGCTCGAGGAGCAATATGCCGAACTTGCCGCCGCAGCAGCCGAAAGGCTGAAGGAGATGCGCGCGACCACGCGCGTCGCAAGCTAGGCCCGGCGCCTGCTTTTCCGGCGTTGGACGATCGGGTCCCTTCAAGGCACAAGCGCCGGCGCATCTGGTGACGCGTCGGCGCTCCGAATTCAGGCCGGCGGCGTACCGGGGTGGATGATCTTCCTGACCTCGGCACGGAACTCGGGCGTGTCCTTTTCGCCATGGACGGCCACGGCGTGCTGCACGGCAGCGTTGATCAGCTCTTCTTCATTGTCGGCCGCAATGGCGACCGAGCATTTCATTTCACTGGGGTATTCGCGGCAATCGATATATTGGCGCATCGTCTTCGCCTCCTTGCGACACAACATCAGCGCGCGCTAATCTTATGCTTGGGGCGCGGGTACGGCAACCTGCATGAAAGGAGATGCGGCCTGACCGAATGCATCAGGGGCGGCTGTCCTGTTGCGGGGCCGCGCTTTTGGCTGGGGAAAGGGCGGGGAGAGTTAACCTTGGTCGCGAGGCCCAAAATGAAATATCCTGCGGGCATGGACGGCAAGAAGATTACTTCCGCCGAAGAGCGCGACTTGATCGACAGCGCTGAACGCGGCGAATGGGTTTCGACCGGCGAGATCGAGGCGCGCCGCGCCTTCTGGCGCGAGGCGGCCAAGGGCGTGCTCGACGGCAAGCGGCAGCGTATCTCGATCCCCGAGCGCGACCTCGCGCGGCTCAAGGCTAGGGCGGCGGAAGAGGGGATGCCCTATCAGACGCTGATCAACTCGATCCTGCACAAATATGGGGAGAGGTAAGGGGACCTCACACGCCCGCGACGAAACTCTCCAGCACCTTCTTCTGGCCGGCCTTGTCGAAGTTGATGGTGAGCTTGTTGCCGTCGATGGCCGAGATGTTGCCGTTGCCGAACTTCTGGTGGAAGACGCGGTCGCCGACCTTGAAGCGCGAGGGTTCGGTGGCGACCGACTTCGCCACCAGCTCGCCTTCGATGGTGCGGCCCTTGACCGAGCCGCGGCCGGCGCCGAAGCCGGAATCGGTCTCGCCATAACCGATGCGCTCGACGGAGTGGCCGGAGCGCGAGCCCCAGTTGCGGTCGGTGGCCTCGGTGCGATTCTGCTGCGCCCGTTGCCAGCCCGGCGTGGCGTAGGTGTTGGAGAATGATTTCTGGCCGACATCGTCGAAACGCGACGTGCCGTAGGGGTTGCGGCCGCCACCGCCATAGCCGCCGTAGGAATTGCCGGCTTCGGCCACCTCGACATGCGCCTCGGGCAGTTCTTCGAGGAAGCGCGAGGGGATGGTCGACTGCCACAGGCCGTGGATGCGGCGGTTGGAGACGAACCAGATGTGCAGGTTCTTCTTGGCGCGGGTGACGCCGACATAGGCCAGGCGGCGCTCTTCCTCGAGGCCCGAGCGGCCGCCTTCGTCGAGCGCGCGCTGGTGCGGGAAAAGGCCTTCCTCCCAGCCGGGCAGGAAAACGGTCTCGAATTCGAGGCCCTTGGCCGAATGCAGCGTCATGATCGAGACGGCGTCGAGCTGCTCGTCCTGTTCGGCGTCCATGACGAGCGCGACATGTTCGAGGAACGAGCGCAGCGACTCATATTCCTCCATGGAGCGGATGAGCTCCTTGAGGTTTTCGAGCCGGCCCGGCGCTTCGGCCGAGCGGTCGTTCTTCCACATGTCGGTGTAGCCGCTCTCCTCGAGGATGATCTCGGCGAGTTCGGTGTGGGGCGTGTTGTCGAGCGCCTTCTGCCAGCGCTCGAAATTGGCCGCGACTTCGCGCAAAGCGGCGCGCGGCTTGGGCTTTAGCTCGTCGCTTTCGGCGAGCTGGCTTGCTGCCTGGAGCATGGGCACGCCGAGCGCGCGCGCCGTGTCGTGGATCTGGCGGATGGTGGCCTCGCCGAGGCCGCGCTTGGGCACGTTGACGATGCGCTCGAAGGCGAGGTCGTCGGCGCCTTGCGCGACGACGCGGAAATAGGCCATGGCGTCGCGGATTTCCTGGCGCTCGTAGAAGCGCGGGCCGCCGATGACGCGGTAGTTCAGGCCGAGCGTGACGAAGCGGTCTTCGAACTCGCGCATCTGGAACGAGGCGCGGACGAGGATCGCCATGTCGTTGAGATTGTGCTTCTGGCGCTGCAGCTGCTCGATGGTCTCGCCGACGGCGCGGGCTTCTTCTTCCGAGTCCCAGGCGGCGTGGACGTTGACCTTGGCGTCGTCGGGATCGGCCTGCTCGGTGAACAGCGTCTTGCCGAGGCGGCCCTCATTGTGGGCGATCAGGTGGGCGGCGGCGCCCAGGATGTGGGCGGTGGAGCGGTAGTTGCGCTCCAGCCGGATAACCGTGGCGCCCGGAAAATCCTTGTCGAAGCGCAGGATGTTGTCGACCTCTGCGCCGCGCCAGCCATAGATCGACTGGTCGTCGTCGCCGACGCAGCAGACGTTCTTCTGCCCCGGGGCTCCCGTTTCCTGCGCCAGCAGCCGCAGCCATATGTACTGGGCGGTGTTGGTGTCCTGGTACTCGTCGACCAGGATGTACTTGAAGCGCTTGTGGTATTCCTTGAGCACGTCCGGGTAGGCGCGGAAGATGCGGATCGGATGGCACAACAGGTCGCCGAAGTCGCAGGCGTTCAAGGTCTGCAGGCGGTCCTGATAGGCCTTGTAGAGCTCGCGGCCCTTGCCGTTGGCGAAGGAACGGGCGTCGCCCTCGGGGATTTCCGACGGGCCGAGGCCCTTGTTCTTCCAGCCGTCGATCATCATGGCGAACTGGCGCGCCGGCCAGCGCTTGTCGTCCAGGCCCTCGGCCTGGATCAGCTGCTTGATGAGGCGGATGACGTCGTCGGTGTCGAGGATCGTGAAGTCGGAGCGCAAGCCGGCCAACTCGGCATGGCGGCGCAGCATCTTGACGCCGATGGAGTGGAAGGTGCCGAGCCACGGCATGCCCTCGACCGCTTCGTCGATGAGCAGGCCGATACGGCTCTTCATCTCGCGCGCGGCCTTGTTGGTGAAGGTGACGGCGAGGATCTGGCTGGGATAGGCGCGCCTGGTAGTCAGGATGTGGGCGATGCGGGTGGTGAGCACGCGCGTCTTGCCGGTGCCGGCGCCGGCGAGCACCAGGACCGGGCCCTCGGTGGTCTCGACCGCCTGGCGCTGCTCGGGGTTCAGGCCCTTGAGGTAGTCGGGCGCGGACGGCGCCTGGCGGGCGGCCATGGCACGCGCGGCGATGCCGCCGGGCGCAGGCGCACCGGCGGGCCGGGGCGGCAATCCGCCGGGCTCGTCGAAAAACGGCATGTCGTCCGGAAAGTCTGACATTTGCCCCGAATGTAGTGATTCGGGGCGGAAAGGCCAGCCACGTCTCTGTTTTGTTCCGCTTTTTGCCCGGCTTGTCGGCGGCCGGGCCTCCAGTGGCGGCGCTGGAATGCGAGGCGATCGACCCGCTCTGCAGCTTTGCCGCCAGCGCGGGGCGGGCACGCCCGACCGTGGCAATTCCGGCGATCCGGATCACGCAACAGTGAGAGCAGGCAAGATTTCGCGCGCTAAATTCGTTGCCGTTACAGGCAAGACAGGGAGCGCGACATGACCGGACCTGCCATCACCCAGGCGATGATCGACGCCTATGACGAATATACCCACCTGACGCTCGACCGGCGCGGCTTCATGGAGAAGCTGACCAGGCTCACCGGGACGGCCGCGGCGGCGGCGGCGATCGCCCCGATGCTCGCGGCCAACCAGGCACGAGCCGCAATGGTGGCCGAGGACGACGCGCGGCTGAAGGGCGAGGACATCGCCTATCCGGGCGGCACGGGCGAGATGAAGGGCTATCTCGTCAGGCCCGCCGACCAGTCGGGCAAGCTGCCCGCCGTCATCGTCATCCACGAGAACCGGGGACTGAACCCGCATATCCGCGACGTGGCGCGCAGGATCGCGCTCGAAGGCTTCGTCGCGCTCGCGCCCGACTATCTGTCGCCGCTGGGCGGAACGCCCGCCGACGAGGACAAGGCACGCGAGATGTTCGGCGAGCTGGATCCGGCGCAGACGGTGGCGAACGGCGTGGCCACGGTTGCCTTCCTCAAGTCGCACGAGCTTTCCAACGGCAATGTCGGCGCCGTGGGCTTCTGCTGGGGTGGCGGCACGGTCAACCTGCTCGCCGTCAATGCGCCCGATCTCAAGGCCGGCGTCGCCTATTATGGCGCCCAGCCCAAGGACGAGGCCGCCGTCGCCGGGATCAAGGCGTCGCTGCTGCTGCATTATGCCGGCATGGACGAGCGCATCAACGCCGGCATCGATGCCTACAAGGCGGCGCTGGAGAAGGCGGGCAAGGATTTCCAGGTGTTCGTCTACGAAGGGGCGCAGCACGCCTTCAACAACGACACGTCGGAGGCCCGCTACAACAAGGCTGCGGCGGAGCTGGCCTGGGGGCGGACGATCAGGTTCTTGAAGGAGAAGCTGGGCTAGGTCCCGTTTGCTATGGGTGGCCGATGGGATCGGCCCCCGAGCGGCCGGGCCAGGCGGCCCGGCGCGGCGAATATTCAGACGACGCCGCGCTTGGAACGCGCCTGACGCAGGATGACGCGCCAGCGCAGCATCTCGATCGGGATCGGCCCGTTGTTGTTGGCGATCTCGAATATCTCGTTGTTGAGGTTCCGGAGCGAGCGCCAGAAATCGTAATCGCTGATGCGCGGATCGCAGGCAAGTTTGCTGGCCGTCGCTTCTATGTCCGTGTGCATGCCTTGCCTCAAGCCGTCCGGTGCCCGCCGCCGCGACTCAATTTCGCTGCGTCGGATTTTCGGGGCCAGGCGGCGGCCGATCAACGAACCGCCGGCTGCGATTCAGGTTATGAACAGGTAAGGTTAATCGCCTGTGGCGCCGAGGCCACTATGCTGGCTTGCGCCTGATGCCGATCGACCGGCCGGCGCGCTCGGGCACGGGCAGTGCCGAGTGGGCGGCGCGCATCGTCTCGAGGTTGGCCATGATGTCGGCTGGCATGGGAGCCACTTTCGGGCCGCTCATGTCGACATGGAGCGACAGGTTTTCCGAGGTCGCGGCCAGCCAGCCGTCGACATGGTGCAGTTCCTGGTAGACGCGGAAGCGCTTCTCGTCGTGGTCGAGCAGGTGGAAGGTCGCCGTGACCTTATCGCCGCGGTGCAGTTCCTGCACGTAGCAGATATGCACTTCCGCCGTGTAGACGGTGAGCTTCCTGTCGCGGACATAAGCAGCGCCCATGCCGAGCAGGTCGAGCGCCTGGTCGCAGCAGCGGTCGAACAGGACATTGTAATAGGCCATGTTCATGTGGCCGTTGTAGTCGATCCAGTCGTTTTCGACCTCCATGACGCGCGAGACGAACGGGGCTGGCATAGGTGATCCTCTTCGACTTTGGCCTTTGGTGGCGCTGGACAAACCGCCGGGGCTGGCAGATTAGCGGAGCATAGGGTGCCGGCAAGGCGCCAGGCTGTTCCAATCGCGGAGGAAAAGATGGCTCTGAGCGACCTGCAGGCGATGGCCCGCAACGAGGAGGGGATCGCAGCGGCGCTGGGTATCCTCAAGCAGAAATTCGGCGAGCGTTTCCAGACCGGCCAGTCGATCAGAGAGCAGCACGGCCACACCACCACCTACCTGCCCAACCAGGCGCCGGATGGCGTGGTGTTCGCCGAAAGCACCGCCGACGTGCAGGAGGTCGTGCGCGTTTGCGCAGCGCACCGCGTGCCGGTGATCGCCTTCGGCACGGGCACGTCGCTCGAAGGCCACGTGAATGCGCCCGCCGGCGGCATTTCGGTCGACACGTCGCGGATGGACAGGATCGTCTCGGTCAATGCCGACGATCTCGACTGCACGGTCGAGGCCGGCGTGACGCGCGAGGCGCTGAACAACCATCTGCGCGACACCGGCCTGTTCTTCCCGATCGATCCGGGCGCGAATGCCAGCCTCGGCGGCATGGCAGCAACGCGCGCCTCGGGCACCAATGCGGTGCGCTACGGCACGATGCGCGAGAACGTGCTGTCGCTCAGGGCGGTGATGGCGGACGGCAGCGAGGTGGTGACCTCGCACCGGGCGCGCAAGAGCTCGGCAGGCTACGACCTGACGCGGCTTCTGGTGGGGTCGGAAGGCACGCTCGGCATCATTACCGAGATCACGCTCAGACTGCAGGGCATCCCGCAGGCGATTTCGGGCGGGGTTTGCCCGTTCCCGACGGTCGAGGCGGCCTGCCAGGCAGTGATCGCGACGATCCAGATGGGCATCCCGGTGGCACGCATCGAGCTGGTCAACGCCTTGCAGATGCGGGCGATGAAGACCTATTCGAAGCTCGAATATCCCGAGAGCCCCTGCCTGTTCCTCGAATTCCACGGTTCGGATGCGGGCGTTGCCGAGCAAGCGGAGAGCTTTGGCGAGATCGCGGCCGAATATGGCGGCGGGCCGTTCTTGTGGACCAAGGTGGCCGAGGAGCGGTCGAAGTTGTGGAAGGCGCGCCACGACGCCTATTGGGCATCGCAGACGCTGCGTCCCGGCGCCCGCGCATTGTCGACCGACGCCTGCGTGCCGATCTCCAGGCTCGCCGAATGCATCGCCGAAACCGAGGCCGATATCGAGCGGCTGGGGCTGATCGCGCCGATCGTCGGGCATGTCGGCGACGGCAATTTCCATACGCTGGTGCTGATGGATCCGAACGATCCGGCCGACATCGGCCGGGCCGAGGAGTTCGTGAAGCGGCTGGCCGAGCGGGCGATCGCCATGGACGGCACCTCGACCGGCGAGCACGGCATCGGCCAGGGCAAGATGGGGCTGATGGAGCGCGAGCATGGGCATGGCGTGGCGGCGATGCGGGCGATCAAGGCCGCACTCGATCCGCTCGGCATCATGAACCCGGGCAAGATCCTGCCGGCGGCGGAATAGGCGGGCGTTGACCCGGTGGCGTCGGATTTCGGCCCATGGTGCCTGGCCGGCAACCCGATTGCCTGGATGAAGCCTTCGCTTTTTGTGGGACATGCCTGCCGCGGCGTTGACGCGCCGCGGCTCAGCATGTCACCAAATGACCACGCTCCTCGGCTAGATGCCCGGGACGCATGAAAAGATTTGCCCCGAGGCAATGCTCGCTCGCCTGTTCGTAATCGTTGGTGGAATGTTCGTCCTGGTGCTGTTCGCGGCGCTCGTGGGACCGTATTTTGTCGACTGGTCGGGCTACAAGGCCGATTTCGAGCGTCAGGCGAGCGTGATCCTCGGGCGCAAGGTGACCGTCGAGGGCGAGGTCACGGCCCGCATCCTGCCGTTTCCGTCGGTGACATTTTCCGATGTGATCGTGGGCGACGGTGCCGAACCGGCGATGACGGTCGAGACCTTCTCGATGGATGCCGAACTCGCCCCGCTGCTCAGCGGCGAGTTTTTCATCTTCGACATGCGGCTGGTGCGCCCGAAGGCGATCATCGACGTTGCCGCCGATGGCACGGTCGACTGGACGATGAGACCATCGGCGCCGTTCAATGTCAGGCAGATCGCCATCGAAAAGCTGACGGTCACCGACGGCCAGGTGACTATCCGGCACGCATCCGGCGCGCGCAAACTGGTGCTGTCGGAAATAGATACGGTGGTGTCGGCGCGGGCGCTCACCGGCCCCTGGCGGATCGACGGTGACTTGCGGGTCGATGGGGTGGCCACACGGCTGACCGCCTCGACGGGTGCGGCGGACGCCGACGGCCGGATGCGGCTCAGGGTACGCGCGACGCCGGCAGGCTACGGCTTCGCGCTGGAGAGCGACGGCAATGTCAGCGCGCCTGGCGGGCGGGTGCTCTATGCCGGCGGCTTCGACGTCACGGCGAGCGGGCCCGACCCCAGGCCGGCCGCGGAGACCCAAAAGGCGAAACCGGAAAAGCCCGCCGATCCCGGATTCAGGCTGAAGGGCCAGTTCGCCCTGGACCATGCCAGGCTCGTCGTCGAGGAGTTCCGCTTCGAAACCGGGCCGCTCGACGAGCCTTACACGGCGGATGGCAGTGCCGTAGTCGACCTCGGGGCGGAGCCGAAGTTTTCGATTACCGCAAAGGGCGCGCAGGTGCGCTTCGACGAGGCCGTCGGCGGCGAACAGGAAGGGGCGGCGCTGTCCGTGTCGCAGCGGCTTTCGGCACTGGAGCAGGTTCTGGCCGGCCTGCCGAAACCCACCATCCCGGGAACGGTGGAAGTGGACCTGCCGGCGATCGTCACCGGCGACACCACCATACGCGACGTCAGGCTCTCGGCCGAACCGGGCGATGGCGGCTGGAAGCTGAAGTCGGTGGCGGCGACCCTGCCTGGCCGAACCCGGCTCGAGGCCGACGGCTTCCTGCGCACCGGCGACGGCTTCGGCTTCGACGGCAACCTCCTGCTGGCGGTGGGCCAGCCGTCGGGCTTCGCGGCGTGGGTGGCCAGGGACGTCGACGAGGCGGTGCGGCGGCTGCCGGCCGCCGGCTTCAAGGCCAGGGTGGCGCTGACGCGCGAGCAGCAAAGGTTCGACAATGTCGAACTGATCCTCGGCACGGCGAAATTCAAGGGCGAGCTGGACAGCCTGCAGCCGGGCGATGCGCGCGCCTCGGTGACCATGAAGCTCGACGGCGGGGAACTCGACGTCGAGGGCCTGCGCGCCTTCGCCAGCCTGTTCGTGACCGACACGGGCGTCAACCGCTTCGCCGACACGGACCTCGACCTCGCCGTGCGGGCCGGGCCGGTGGGCCTTGCCGGCGTCCGCGCCGACACGGTCGACACGGCGCTGCGCCTGCGCGAAGGCGTACTCGAGATCGACAGGCTGTCGGTCGGCGGACTGGCTGGCGCCTCGGTGAGCGCCACAGGCAGGATCAAGGACTTTCCGGCGGCGCCCACCGGCAATATCGACGCCTCGGTGGTGGCCGTGGACCTCGCACCGCTGGTGCAACTGTCGGCCGCGCAGCAGCCGGCAAACCGGCTGCTTGCCGGGCTCGCGCGACAGGTGGCGGCAACTCCGGGGCTGCTGGCCGATGCGCGGATCGATGTCGTGGCGAGTGCGGTCGAGAACGGAGACGGCACGACAGGCGTGGCCTTCAGCGCGCAGGGCGAGGCGGGCGGCTCGGCGCTGCTCGCGACGCTTTCCGCACCGGCGTACTCGGGCGACGCGGGGCTGGCGCAGGCGAAGCTCGAGCTTTCCGCCCGCAACGAGGATGCAACCTCGCTGCTGGCGCTAGCCGGCCTGCCGGTGCTGCCGCTGGGATTGGTCGGCGCCGGCGAGATCGAGGTCAAGGCCGACGGTGCTGCCCGCAGCGGGCTCGACGTGAGCGCGAATTTCAAGGGAGAGGATGTCTCCGCGAGCTTTGCGGGAAGGGTGGCGCTGCGCCAGGAGGGGCCTAGCCTGAACGGCCGGGCGACGTTGCAGGCGGCCGACATCGAGCCCTGGCTGATGACCTCCGGTGTGTCGCTTCCCGGCCTGGGAACCGGCACGCGGGTGGAGCTCGCGGCGGACGCCAGCTATGCCGGCGGGCCGCTCGTGCTCGACCGGCTCGACGGGACGGTCAACGAAGGAGCGGTGGTGGGCAGCATCGCGGTCGACCTTGCCGACGGCGTGCCGCAGTTCGGCGGTTCGCTGACCCTGGATGAACTCGATCTCACTCGCCTCGCCGAGATGCTGACCGGCGCGAACGCGCTGGACGGGGGCGACCAGGGCGCCTGGCCGGCGGCGCCATTTGCGCAAAAGTCCACGGCGCCGTTCGGCGCCGATCTCGAAATCGTCGCCGCCACGCTTGCGGCCGAGCCGCTGGCCGCGGCCAGCGACGCGGTGCTGGCGCTCAAGCTCGACGGCCAGTCGCTGCGTGTCTCGGGGCTAAAGGCCAAGCTCTATGGCGGCGACCTCGACGGCCAGGCCGAACTCAAGAACAACGGCGGCACAGCGCTGCTCACCGCGCAACTGAAGCTCGACGGATCGGATGTGTCGGCGATGCCCGGCCTGGCCGGCCTCGGCGGCAGGGGCGATTTCTCGGCTTCGCTGTCGGCGAGCGGCAAGTCGGTCGGGGGACTGGCCGCGTCTCTGTCGGGGTCCGGCACGGCGAGCGTGGACGATATTACGCTGCAAGGCTTCAACCCCGATGCGCTGCCTGCGCTGATTGCGCGCGCCGACGCGCTCGGCCGCGACATCAATGCCGTGCGGGTGGCCGAGTTCGCGCCGAAGATCGCGGGCGAGGGCAGCTTCGCAGCCGAACGGGCGGAAGTAGCGTTCACGCTCGCAGGCGGCATATTGCGCGTGCCGCCGATCACGCTGAAGAATTCGGTCGCGAGCATCACGGCCGACCTGCGCGCCGATCTCGGCGGCGGCAAGGTGAGCGGCAGCGGCAGCATCGCCTATGCGCCCGGCGACGAGGAGGTCGCGGGGACGGAACCAGCGCTGCGCTTCACGATGGAAGGCAAGCCGGGCGCGACGGTTCGGCGCTTCGACAGCGAGCCGATGGCGCAGTTCCTGACCCAGCGGGCGCTGGAGAAGGAACAGGCCCGGGTCGAGGCGATGCAGTCGGCACTGCTCGAAAAGCAGCGGCTGCGGCGGGAAACGCGCTATTTCGCCGCGCTGCAGGCAGAGCGGGAGCGCGTTGCCGAGGAGGCCCGGCTGGCCGAGGAAGCGCGCAAACGAGCCGAGCAGGAGTCCAAGGCCCGCGCCGAAGAAGCGCGCCGCAAGGCGCAGGAAGAGGCGCGCGCCGCGGAAGCCGCGGCCCGGGCGCAGGCCGAGGCGGAGGCTCACGCGGCCGAGAAAGCGGAGCGGCGGGCGGCAGAAGAGCGGGCTCGCCAGCAGGTGCTGGAGCAGGCCCGGCAGGCCGAGGAAAAAGCCAGGATCGAGGCCGAGGACAAGGCGCGGCGCGAGGCCGAAGACAGGGCGCGGCGCCAGGCCGAACAGCAGCCAGCGCCCCCCGCGATCGAGCGGGCGCCGCTGCCGGAGGTCCGGCCGCTCGACCTGCCCGACGCGGCCGTGCCCACCGATCCGGCCGCGCCGCCGGTGCTACCGAAGAAGAAGCTCGAACCGCAGACCATCGAAGAGTTCTTCAAATCGCTGGAGAGCCAGTAGCGGCAGCGCCCGCTACTTGCCAGGCGCGTGGGCGGCGGCGCGCTTTGCTTCTTCCAGTACGAACAGCCTGAGCGCAGAGGACAGGTTGGCCTCGCGCGGGCGCCGGTCGTCGACTTCGGCGATCAGCGCGGCGAGGGCCATGCCGCGCGCCGCCGCGATGGCGACGAGATCGTCATGGAAGGGCTTTTCGAGCGAATAGCTGGTGCGATGCCCGCGGATGGTCACCGAGCGTTTTTCGACCAGACTCACCGGTCCGGCTTTTCAGCGGAGGGGTCGCGGCGGTGGCCGTCGATGAACTTGCCGGCGCGGTCGGCTTCAAGCAGGTCTCGTTGCCTTTCGGCCTTGGTTCGTCCGTGAAGCGCACGATTCTGCTCGGCGGTTGCCTCCCGCTCGCTGCGCGCCTTCTGCTTCCTGAACTGCCTGAGATTGACGATGTCGGCCATGGCCTCCTCGTCCGATCGCTACTTCTTGCGGAATGCGTCGAGCGAGACCACGTCGGCGCTCTTGGCGGGCGATGCCTCGTCCTGAGCTTCCTTGGCTTCGGAATCCGCGGCCTTTTTCC
Source organism: Mesorhizobium sp. CC13 (assembly GCF_039907765.1). Classification (NCBI taxonomy): domain Bacteria; kingdom Pseudomonadati; phylum Pseudomonadota; class Alphaproteobacteria; order Hyphomicrobiales; family Phyllobacteriaceae; genus Mesorhizobium; species Mesorhizobium sp. CC13. The sequence goes on from NZ_JARDJI010000002.1 coordinate 145,693, forward strand.
TCGAAGCGGGCTTGTGCTCGGCCGGCTTGGAGATGGCAACCGGCTCGGGAGCCGGAGTTTCGTCGTCCGCAGCCTCGGTCTTGACCTCGAACTCGAGTTCGAAATTGACCGAAGGGTCGTAGAAACCGCGCACGGCGGAGAACGGAATCTCGAGCTTTTCCGGCACGTCGGAGAAGGAAAGGCCGACCTCGAAGCCGGTGTCGGTGACCTTCAGGTCCCAGTACTGGAACTGGATGACGATGGTCATCTGCTCCGGATAGCGCTCGCGCAGGCGGCTCGATATGCGCACGCCCGGTGCGCCGGTCATGAAGGTGATGAAGAAATGGTGATTTCCCGGGAGGCCCGTGCGCGCGACTTCCGCCAGGACTTTGCGCATGACGCCGCGCAGTGCCTCCTGGGCGAGAATGTCGTAGCGAATCTGATCTTCGGCCATATGTCGGTGCGGGGGTCCGAGTGAATCGTCCCCTTACCTGTAATCAAGCTTGAGGCTGTCGTAAACCAGATATAGCGCCTTATTGGGGTTGCTCAGGTCGTGTTCCGACGCGCCTTGCCGAAGGCGCGGAGGAAGGTGCGCACCGCGTTGGTCGCGGCCTGCCGCAACTGCTCTTCCGAAAGCGTGTCGCCGAAGATCATCGCCATCTGCAGGTCGGCATTGACGAGGGCCAGGAACTGACGCGCAGCGACGTCCGGATCGTCGATTTCCAGCCAGCCGGCATGCGCAAGCCGGGCAAAGCGCGCGGCAAGTGCCGCCCAGGTCTTGGCCGGACCGTGCTCGCGCCAGCCGGCGAAGAGTTCCGGATAACGAGAGCCCTCGGCCTGCAGCAGCTTGCGCAGGAACTTTCCGTCGCGATTGCACATGCAGTTCTGGTTGAGCCGCACGGCGAAGGCGACCAGTTCCGCCTCCAGATCGACCGGCTTGTCGGGGAAGGTGGCGAGTGTTTCGAAGACGCCGGCACTCATGCGCTCGGTGATCTCTCGAACGACGGCGACGAGCAGATTCTCCTTGTCGCCGTGGTGATTGTAGACGGTCTGGCGCGACACGCCCGCCTCGGCTGCGATGAGGTCGATGTTGGCGCCGGCGAAACCTTCGCGACAGAAGACGGATGCGGCAGCGTCGATGATCGAGTGCCGCTTGGCGCTGTGGCTGCGGTGGACGGAAATGTCAGGAGTGTCGGCGAGTGTCATGGATTTTTTATATACGCCTGATTGACGATTTGGACAAGTCTGTCTAAAAATATGTACTCAATCTGGTGTTTCGGTTCGAGAGGAGTCGGAATCACTGATTGTCGAACGTCATTGGATTGCGCGTCGCGGCAACCGCGACCGAAACCAGACCGAAAGAATCACGCCATGACACCTCAATTCCTCCGCGTAGCGGTCGTGCTCGGCCTTTTGTCGGCCATCGGACCGTTCGCCATCGACATGTATCTTCCGGCGCTGCCCTCGATCGGCGCCGATCTCAACGCCGGCACCGCCGCCGTGCAGATGAGCCTTCTGGTGTTCTTCCTGTCCATGGGGCTGGCGCAGATCGTGGTTGGCCCGATCTCAGACATGATCGGCCGCAAGGCGCCGCTCTATCTGGGGCTGGGACTGTTCGCCGTCGGCGGCGTCGGCGCGGCACTCGCGCCCGACGTCGAATGGCTGATCGGCTTCCGCTTCCTGCAGGGGCTGGGCGCGTCGGCGGGCATGGTTGTGCCGCGCGCCGTGGTGCGCGACCTGCACACCGGCACGGAAGCCGCCCGACTGATGTCGCTGCTGATGCTGGTGTTCAGCGTCTCGCCCATCCTGGCGCCACTGACCGGCAGCCTGGTGATCGAAAGCTTCGGCTGGCGCGCCGTGTTCTGGACCGTCACGGGCGCCGCCGTGCTGGCGGTGATCCTGCTCGCGACCTCGCTGAACGAGACGCGTCCGGCCGAACATCGCGCCGAAAGCTCGATCCGCAGTGCGCTCGTCGGCTACCGCTTCCTGCTCGGCGACCGCAACTTCCTCGGCCTCACTTTCATCGGCGGCTTCGGCATCGCCAGCTTCTTCGTCTATCTCGCCAACTCGTCCTTCATCCTGATCGACCATTTCGGACTGTCGCCGTCGGTCTACAGCGTGTTCTTCTCGATCAACGCGGTGGCCTTCATCGGCATGTCGCAACTGACCGGTCTGCTGACCGAGCGGTTCGGGCTGACGCGGGTGGTGCGGGTCGCGGTCGTTGGCTACGCCACGACGATGGTGGTGCTGCTCGCCGTCTTCGCCTCGGGCGTCGACCGCCTCGACGTGCTGGCGACGCTGTTGTTCATCGGCTACGGCTTCCTCGGCCTCGTCATCCCGACCACGTCGGTGCTGGCGATGGAAGAGCACGGCGAGATCGCCGGCACTGCCTCGGCGCTGATGGGCACGCTGCATTTCGCCACCGGTGCGGTCGCCATGGCCATCGCCGGCCTGTTCTTCGACGGCACGCCGCTGCCGATGGTCTTCGGCATCACCATCTCGGCCGTGATCGCCTTCGTGCTGGCCCAGGTGACGCTGGGACGCGGCCGGGAAGTGGCCGAAGTGCCAGCGGAATGACACCGTGCGGCCGGGCCCTTGCCCGGCCGCATTTCCGGCGAAGCGCCTCCAAGCGACATGCTTGCCTGAGCCGGACCAAACGCCGCCATTCGGCCGCTCCAACTGTCTTTTGCAGCCGAATTTGTGCGACGCCAGACGATCCCGTCCGGCTGCAAGACGCTCCTACTCGACACGATCCAGCACGAACCGCAGGCGCTCTGCGACGGGCAGCCTGGGAACCTCGACGAGTTCATGGCCATAGCCGGCGTAGGTCACGACCATGCTGGCATGGGTGCGGCGGGCCTCGTCTTCATCCTGCCTTCTTTCGCTGTCCCGGGCGAAGATTTCGGGCCAATGCGGCAGGATGAACACCGTTTTGGCGTAGCGATAGCCGCGGGCGGCTTGCTCGACATGGGCCGGCACCGGCAGGCCCCCGAGACGCAGGTAGCCAACGACATCGGGCACGCCGCGGTCGAAGAAAACGGGACCGGGCAGTGCGGAGGCCATGGCGTGCGAGCGCATTTCCCAACTCAGCATCAGCTCGGCAAAGAGGGCGGGATCGCGCCAGGGCAGGGCGGGGCCGTCGATCGCCATCTGATCGCGGATGATGCCCCGGCCAGCCTCGGACGTGGTGGAATGGCCGGCGGTGGCGAGGGCGTCGATCAGCGTCGTCTTGCCCGAGCCGGGGCCGCCGGTGAGTACGTGGAATCGATCGGTGTCCGGGATCAAGAGGGGTCTCCGAAAAGAGCGGGACCGGCCATGCGCAGGCAGGCTGACGCCGCCGGATGAATGCCGGCAACGGAAAGCCAGCGAAGGCCGGCGAAATGCAGATTGGGGAAGCGGCTGGGGGGAGAAGTGGAGGTTTCTGTTGCCAGGTACCTCCGAACCCCGCCTAGAAGTGCGAACCGCTAGGACTTGATTTGAAGCTATCGCGCCGCATTAAGCAGCGAGACGTGCTTCCGCATAGTTGTCGTTGGCAACTATAAGTTTAGCCCGATAACGGTGGTACAATGCCGGGCAAAAGTCCGATCTTTACACCCTCGTCGATCCTATTTCGCCCCCAGCAAAAACCGTCGCAGTCGGACGGCGGCTTTTGGTGGAGGCGCCGGGTACCGCCCCCGGGTCCGAATGGCTTATTTCATCGGCCGTTTATCGCCATAGTCAGTCGAGCTGACGGGGCGAATATAGGGAGGCTCGGCGCAAAAGGGAAGGGCGGAACCGCAGGCCGACCGCTCCATCCGCAACCGATTTGTGGTCCACGCGAACAGGCGGGGTTGACTCGCGCCATGCGCGAAACGAAGCTCGCGACCCGCCGCAAGGCATGGCCAGCGGCGAACTTCGGGGGGCATCCGAACAGAAGTCAACCGCCTAGGAGGGGACTTACATGACCGACTACCTTGCAGACGTGAAGAAGTACGACGCCGGCGCCAAGGACGAGGCGGTGAGCAAGATCGTCAAGCACCTGGGAATTGCACTGCGCAACCGCGATTCGTCGCTCGTCTCCTGCACCGACCAGAAGGAACTGGACCGGGTGAAGGCCGGCTGGGTCGCCAAGAAGCTCGGCGTCGAGGACGCCAACAAGGCCGACGGCGCGCTGGAGAAGGTCTGCAAGGCGATGTCGGCGGACAACACCAAGAGCCGCGTCACCTTCTACTATCTGGTGGCCAAGGAACTCGGGAAGCTCGGCGCGCTCTGAGCGCCGGGGAGACCGCAGGCCTTCGCCTGATCCGGCGACGCGGGCAGTCAGGCAGCAATGCCGGTGTCCGGTCGCCGAAGCGGCATGGGGCCGGCTACGGCGGGCGCGGCTGGGGAAACGACGCGGGGTTCGTTTCCTCCAGCGCCTTTGGCAGCTATGATCGGGCGCTACACGAATCGAGCCCCGACCGATGCGCCAGTATCTCGACCTTCTCAGCCATGTGATGGAAAACGGTTCCGACCGCGGCGACCGCACCGGAACCGGCACGCGCTCGGTCTTCGGCCACCAGATGCGTTTCGACCTGGCGAAGGGCTTTCCGGTTCTCACCACCAAGAAGCTGCACCTGAAGTCGATCATCCACGAACTGCTGTGGTTCCTGGCCGGCGATACCAACATCAAGTATCTCAAGGACAACGGCGTCTCGATTTGGGACGAGTGGGCCGACGAGAACGGCGACCTCGGCCCGGTCTATGGCAAGCAGTGGCGCTCCTGGCCGACGCGCGACGGCGGCGAGATCGACCAGCTCGCCAACCTTCTGGTGCAGATCCGCAAGAACTCGAATTCACGCCGGCTGATCGTTTCGGCGTGGAATCCGGAAGAAGTGGACGCCATGGCGCTGCCGCCGTGCCACTGCCTGTTCCAGTTCTATGTCTCCGACGGCCGGCTGTCGTGCCAGCTCTACCAGCGCTCGGCCGACATCTTCCTCGGCGTGCCGTTCAACATCGCCTCCTATGCGCTGCTGACGATGATGGTGGCGCAGGTGACAGGGCTGAAGCCGGGCGACTTCGTCCATACCCTGGGCGACGCGCACATCTACCACAACCATTTCGAGCAGGCGCGCGAGCAGCTTGGGCGCACGCCGAAGGCTCTGCCCACCATGTGGATCAATCCCGAGGTGAAGGACCTCTTCGCCTTCCGCTTCGAGGATTTCCGGCTCGACGGCTACGTCGCCGACGCCAGCATCCGCGCGCCCATCGCCGTGTAGGCCGCGCAGGCCGCAAGGCCGGCGACACAACGGAACCGAAATGCGGCTGGCGCGTTCTTGCGTGCGAGTCGGCGGTCCGTAATCTGCACATTTTTCCCCTAGCCGTGCGCAGTGCTTTTCACCTATCAATACCGTGCCCGGCGTGGGACCGGGCCGCCTCTGTTGCATGGAGACTGCGATGGAAGCCAAACCGTTCGGCAATCCCGTCCTGGTGAAGGAGGGTGAGGACCGGATACGTGAAATTGCCTGCATCGACGAAGCCCTGACTTTCCTCGGAACCTGGCCGGAAACGCGGCGCGGGCCGATCTACCAGACGGCCGTGAGGGCGTGCCGGGCGGCCTGCGAAGGCTCGATGGCGCCGGAAAAGGCGCGCAGCGCCTTTGCCGGATTTGCCCGTTCCACCGGCATCCTCGAGAAGGCCATCGTCACGCTGGAGCCCTGGAAGATAGATCCGAAGCGGGGTCGGGACATACCTATCTGACCGCCATCGGGCAGCACACGTATGCCTTTCGAAGCGCTGTCGACCTGTCGCCGCGGGAGAGGGCGGCGGTGCAGTCGGAAGTTGTTGCCAGACGGGCCGCCACGCGTGAAAATCAGGGCTTTGTAAGGCGGCTCGACGTCGACCAGAACAGCCAACGCGATGCTGCCGATGAAGGAGTAGGACGATGGCCGCCAAGGAAGTCAGGTTTCACGGCGATGCGCGGACCAAGATGCTGCGCGGCGTCGATGTCCTCGCCAATGCCGTCAAGGTCACGCTCGGCCCCAAGGGACGCAACGTCGTCATCGACAAGGCGTTCGGCGCCCCGCGCATCACCAAGGACGGCGTGACGGTCGCCAAGGAGATCGAACTCGAGGACAAGTTCGAGAACATGGGCGCCCAGATGGTGCGCGAGGTCGCCTCGAAGACGAGCGACGTGGCGGGCGACGGTACCACGACGGCGACCATCCTGGCCCAGGCGATCGTCCAGGAGGGCGCCAAGGCGGTTGCCGCCGGCATGAACCCGATGGATCTCAAGCGCGGCATAGACAAGGCGGTCGAGGCCGTCGTCGAGGAATTGAAGCGCCATGCCCGCAAGGTGACCAGGAACGACGAGATCGCCCAGGTCGGCACCATTTCGGCCAACGGCGACACCGAGATCGGGCGCTTCCTGGCGGAAGCGATGGACAAGGTCGGCAACACCGGCGTCATCACCGTCGAGGAAGCCAAGACCGCCGTGACGGAACTCGAGATCGTCGAGGGAATGCAGTTCGACCGCGGCTATCTCAGCCCATATTTCGTCACCAATCCGGACAAGATGCGCGCCGAGCTGGAGGAGCCTTACCTCCTCATCCACGAGAAGAAGCTCGGCAACCTCCAGGCAATGCTGCCTATCCTGGAAGCCGTGGTCCAGTCCGGCCAGCCGCTGCTGATCATCGCCGAGGACATCGAAGGCGAGGCGCTGGCCACGCTCGTGGTCAACAAGCTGAGGGGCGGGTTCAGGATCGCGGCCGTCAAGGCGCCCGGATTCGGTGACCGCCGCAAGGCCATGCTGGAGGACATCGCGATCCTCACCGGCGGGACTGCGATCTCGGAAGATCTCGGCATCAAGCTCGAGAACGTGACCCTCGCCATGCTGGGGCGCGCCAAGAAGGTGGTCATCGAAAAGGAAAGCACGACCATCGTGGAAGGCGCGGGCAAGACGGACGAGATCCAGCGACGGATTGCCCAGATCAAGGCACAGATCGAGGAGACCACGTCCGACTACGACCGCGAGAAACTGCAGGAGCGGCTGGCCAAGCTCGCCGGCGGCGTGGCGGTGATCAGGGTGGGCGGCTCGACCGAGGTCGAGGTGCGGGAACGCAAGGACCGCGTCGACGATGCGCTGCACGCAACACGGGCGGCGGTCGAGGAAGGCATCCTGCCCGGCGGGGGCGTCGCCCTATTGAGGGCCGCAAGTGTGCTCGCCACGGTGCAGACCGACAATCCCGACCAGAAGACGGGCGTCGACATCGTGCGCCGCGCGGTCGAGACGCCGGTGCGGCAGATCGCCGAGAATGCCGGCGCGGAGGGTTCGATCATCGTCGGCAAGCTGCGCGAACAGGCCGATTTCGCGTTCGGCTGGAATGCCCAGACCAACCTGTTCGGCGATCTCTACAAGCAGGGCGTGATCGATCCGGCGAAGGTCGTGCGCACCGCCCTCCAGGATGCCGCCTCGGTTGCCGGGCTGCTGGTGACGACCGAGGCGATGATCGCGGAGCGACCGAAGAAGGAGGCGACACCGCCGATGCCGACCCCGGGATTGGATTTCTGACCGGCATTGTGGCGCGGACTGGTCTCTGTCAACGGAGTTTCCGAAGCGGGGGCCCGCACCAATGCGGTGCGCGGCACGGGCCTGCCGCCTCATCCGGCCGCCGCTGCTGCGCAGTGCCGCCCACCCGGAGGACGACGCTACAGCAAGCCGCGCGGCCGAAGCCGCCGAGAACCGCCGGCATTTCGCGGTCACGCAGGGTCAGTGATGGATCGGCGCTTCCAGGTTCAGGGAGGGCAGGGGCGGATATACCCTGCGGCAACCCCGCATGAGTTGGGTGAGGCGCACCTCGTCGGTCACGCCGGTGCCGAACAGGCAGACCAGCGACGCTGCTTGCATCTCCCGGTCTTCCGTTGTCGGGGCCGTAGGCAGGCTTCGGGCAAGAACCCGCGCCAGCATCTCAAGGTCTTCGGGGGAAAGAGACCTAGCATGCTCGGACATGCGACCTCCCTTATCGTTATCGTTGTGTTCCCTCTCGAATTTCACTGTGCGCTACAACCAGAACCGGTGTCGACTCACTTTTGATTGCATCGGAAAGGTGCGCCGCTGCGACGACCTTCGAGATGGTGGCCGAGAATTTTTATCCCGAACGCGATGTCGATATTCTGATCCTGCAACCCTACGATACCGGCAGGGCAAGAGGCGGGGCGGAGATTCGCCCGGACAGGGAATGCGGCCGATGGACATAGTGATCTACGTTGCGATTGCGGAGAACGGCGTGATCGGCCGCGACAACGGCCTGCCGTGGCGGCTTTCCGGCGACCTCAAGCGCTTCAAGGCCGACACGATGGGCAAGCCGATCGTCATGGGGCGCAAGACGTGGGAGAGCTTTCCGAAGCGGCCCCTGCCGGGGCGCATCAACATCGTGGTGACCCGCGACCAGGGCTATCGCGCCGAGGGGGCCGAGGTGGTGCATTCCCTGAAGGATGCGGTCACGCTGGCGACCGCGCGGGGGAGGTGCCTGGCCGGCGCCGACGAGATATGCGTGATCGGCGGCGGCGAAATCTATCGCCAGGCGCTGCCGATCGCCGACCGGCTGCATGTCACCCATGTCCTGACCTCGCCCGACGGCGACACGCGCTTTCCCGAGATAGACCCGAACACCTGGTCCGTCGCCAGTTCGGAGGCGTTTCCCGCCGGCGAAAAGGACAGCCATGCGACACGCTATACCATTTACCGGAGGCGATCGGCGGCGCAGTAAAGGATTTCGTTCATACATCTGTAGCGAAAGGACGGCATGCAGCCGACCGTCGCGTTGAAAGCACGTTGTTGCATCCCTATAGATGGTATCAGTAAATGGGCGGCCGTTTCAGGCACGGCCGTCGTCATCGTGCAGTCGAAAGGACATTCATGCCCTGGAACAATCAGAGTGGAGGCGGCAGCGGCGGCCCTTGGGGCGGCGGCGGCGGCGGTGGCGGCGGACCCTGGGGGCAGGGACCACGACCGAGCGGACCTCCCGGGTCGCCCCCCGATCTCGAGGACATCATCCGGCGCGGCCAGGACAAGCTGAAGCGCGCGCTCCCTGGCGGCGGCGGATCCAGCCCGGCGTTGTTCGGCCTGATCGCGGCCGGCCTGGTCGCGCTCTGGGCCTTCCAGACGGTCTATACGGTGCAGCCCGACGAAATCGCGGTCGAACTTCGGTTCGGCAAGCCGAAGGAAGAGCTGTCGCAGCCGGGTCTGCATTTCCACTGGTGGCCGATCGAAACGGTCGAGAAGGTCAACACCGCCGAAAAGCTCGTCGACATCGGAGAAGTGCGGGGCAGCACCTCGTCCGGCCTGATGCTTTCGGGCGACCAGAACATCGTCGACGTGAAGTTCTCGGTTGCCTACCAGGTCTCGGACCCGAAGGCCTATCTGTTCAATGTCGCCGAACCCGACGTGATGGTGCGCCAGGTTGCCGAGAGCGCCATGCGTGAAGTGGTCGGCCGCCGGCCGGCTCAGGACATCTTCCGCGACGATCGCCAGGGCATCGCCTCCAACGTGCGCGACATCATCCAGGCGACGCTCGACGAATACGGCACGGGATTGTCGGTGAACGCGATCTCGATCGAGGATGCCGCGCCGCCGCGCGAGGTGGCCGACGCCTTCGACGAGGTGCAGCGCGCCGAGCAGGACGAGGATCGCTTCGTCGAAGAATCCAACCAGTACTCCAACCAGAAACTCGGCCAGGCACGCGGCGAGGCGGCACAGGTCCGCGAGGACGCGGCCGCCTACAAGAACCGCGTCGTGCAGGAGGCCGAAGGCGAGGCGCAGCGCTTCATCTCGGTTTACGACGAATACGCCAAGGCGCCCGAAGTGACCCGCAAGCGCCTCTATCTCGAGACGATGGAAAAGGTGCTCCAGGGCTCCGGCAAGGTGATCGTCGAGCAAGGCAACGGCCAGGGCGTGGTGCCCTATCTCCCGCTGCCCGAACTGCAGAAGCGCGCTCCGGCGGCGGGAGGCCAGTAATGTCGAACCGACTTCCCATCATCGGCGTCTTCGCCGCGATCATCCTGTTCCTGATCTATTCGTCGATCTTCGTGGTCAACGAGCGCCAGCAGGCGATCGTGCTGCGCTTCGGCGAGATCGTCGACGTCAAGGCCGAGCCTGGGATCTACTTCAAGGCGCCGTTCTCGATGTTCGAGGCCGACAATGTCCAGGTCATCGAGGACCGCGTGATGCGCCTCGACCTCGACGACATCCGCGTCCAGGTCTCGGGCGGCAAGTTCTACGACGTCGACGCCTTCGTCGCCTACCGTATCAACGATGCCCGCAAGTTCCGCTCGGCGGTCTCGGGCAGCGTGGAACTGGCCGAACAGCGTCTGCGCACCCGCCTCGACGCCGCACTTCGTCGCGTCTATGGCGTGCGCGGCTTCGAATCGGCCCTTTCGGAGGAACGTGCGTCGATGATGCGCGACGTGCGCGACCAGTTGCAGCCGGACGCCAATGCGCTCGGCCTGCAGGTCGAGGACGTCCGCATACGCCGCACCGACCTGACGGCCGAGGTGTCGCAGCAGACCTACGACCGCATGAAGGCCGAGCGTCTGGCCGAGGCCGAGAGGCTGCGGGCACGCGGCCGCGAGGCGGCGCAGCGCATCCGCGCCCGCGCCGACCGCGAAGTGGTCGAGATCATCGCCGAGGCGCAGAAGGAATCGGAGATCCTGCGCGGTGAGGGCGAAGCCCAGCGCAACGCGATCTTCGCCAACGCCTTCCAGCGCGATCCGGAGTTCTTCGAGTTCTATCGCTCGATGACCGCCTACGGCACGGCCCTCGATCCGAACGGCACGACCATGGTGCTGTCGCCCGAATCGGAGTTCTTCCGCTACTTCCGCAACCCGGACGGCGGCGCGACGCCTGCACCGAAGCCTGCACCCACCCCGCAGGCGGGCACCGCTCCCAGCACCGGCAACTAGTCACGCCGGTGCAGGACCTGATCGTCGCCATAGGCCTGGTTCTCGTCATCGAGGGCGTGGTCTATGGCGGCTTTCCCGCGCAGATGAAGCGCATGGCCGCCCAGATGGCGGATATCCCCGAAAACGCGCTGCGGATGTTCGGCCTGGCGGCGATCGCCATCGGCGTCGGCATCGTGTGGCTGGTGCGGGGATAACGGAATTTTTGCGCCTCTCCGATAGCGATGGCCGCAAACAGGCCTTATTTATTTTCATGATGACGCTTCGCGCGCGGGAGGCCCGGCGCGACCAACGCCAGACAGCCGGGAGGCTTCTCCAATGAATTCCAAGTCCCTTTTGCGCGCCATGCGAAAGGCTTCCCTTGCCGCCACGACGGCATTGATGATCGGCGCGCTCGCCGCACCCTCGCTGGTTCCGCCAGCCTTCGCACAGCAGCAGGGACCGGATTCGGTCGCCGACCTCGCCGAGGGGCTTTTGGGCGCCGTGGTCAACATCTCGACGTCGCAGACCGTCAAGGGCGGCGAGGGCGAGAATGCGGTGCCCATGCCACAGCTGCCCGAGGGCTCGCCCTTCCAGGACTTCTTCGACGACTTCTTCAAGGATCGGGAGGGCGAAGGCGGAGGCGGCGCGCAGAAGGTGCAGTCGCTGGGCTCGGGCTTCGTCATCGATGCCGAGAAGGGCATCGTGGTGACCAACAACCACGTCATTGCCGACGCCGACGAGATCGAGGTGAACTTCTCCGACGGCTCGAAGCTCAAGGCCGAACTGGTCGGTACCGACACCAAGACCGACCTCGCCGTGCTCAAGGTCGACCCGAAAGGCAAGACGCTGACGGCGGTGAAGTTCGGCGATTCCAACAAAATGCGGATCGGCGACTGGGTGATGGCGATCGGCAATCCGTTCGGCCTCGGCGGCTCGGTGACGGTGGGCATCATTTCGGCGCGCAACCGCGACATCAATTCGGGCCCGTATGACGACTTCATCCAGACCGATGCCGCGATCAACCGCGGCAATTCGGGCGGACCGCTGTTCAACATGAGCGGCGAGGTCATCGGCATCAACACCGCGATCATCTCGCCGTCGGGCGGCTCGATCGGCATCGGCTTCTCGATTCCCGCCGAAATCGCCTCCGGCGTCGTCGACCAGCTGGTCAATTTCGGCGAGACCCGCCGCGGCTGGCTCGGCGTGCGCATCCAGCCGGTGACCGACGACATTGCCGAAAGCCTCGGCATGAAGACGGCCAAGGGCGCGCTGGTCGCCGGCATCATCAAAGGCGGGCCGGTGGACAACGGCATCGTCCTGCCCGGCGACGTGATCATCAAGTTCGACGGCAAGGACGTCATCGAGATGCGCGACCTGCCGCGCGTCGTCGCCGAGAGCCCGGTGGGCAAGGCGGTCGACGTCGTCATCGTGCGCAAGGGCGTCGAGCAGACCGTGAAGGTGACGCTCGGCCGGCTCGAGGACGGCGAGAAGCTGGCCGAGGGCGAGAACGGCGCGCCCGAGGCAACTCCCGACCAGGGCGCCGAGGTGGCGACTGCCAGCGTGCTCGGCATGACGATCGGCGAGCTCAACGACGACACGCGTGCCAAGTTCGGCATCGCCCAGGACGTTTCGGGCGCGGTGGTGACCTCGGTCGCCAAGGATTCGGCCGCGGCCGAGCGTGGCATCGCCGCCGGCGAGGTGATCACCGAGATCGCGCAGGAATCGGTTTCGACGCCGAAGGACGTGATGGACCGCATTGCCAAGCTCAAGGAGCAGGGTCGCAAGAACGCACTGCTGATGCTGGCCTCCAAGACCGGCGAGCTGCGGTTCGTGACGGTGCGGATGGATTGAGTCCGGAAATCCGGACAAGCCATTGAGATCGAATGAGAAAGGCGGCTATACGGTCGCCTTTTTCCGTTCCTGCCATTCGCTGCGCGACAACCGGTAGAGCACGTGCCGCGCAAGCTGCGGGTGGCTGCCGGGCACGCTCGGGTGGTCGAAGTCGCCGGTGGCGTCGTGGCGCATACCGAGGCGCTGCATGACGGCGATGGAGCGATGGTTGTTCCAGACCGCGAACGAGACCACCACGTCCTCGTCGACGACGTCGAAGGCGTGGGCCAGCCAAGCTTCGGCGGCCTCGGTGACATAACCCTTGCCCCAATGCTCGGGCGCGAGCCTCCAGCCGATCTCCATAGTGCCCTTGGGCATGAAGGGTTCGAGGTCGGTGCGGGTGATACCGACGAAGCCGATGCACGCGCCGCCGGCGGCAACTTCGGCCGCGGCGAAGCCGAAGCCGTCGCGGTCGATGTTTCCCCGTATCCGGTCGAAGAGGTCGTCGCTCTCGGCCCGGTTGCGGCGCATCGGGAAGAACTCCATCACGGCGTCGTCGCAATTGACGCGATGGAACAGTTCGCGGTCGCGCTCTTCCCAGTTGCGCAGGACCAGACGCTGGGTGCGGATCGGCTTCATTGCGCGAAGTCGGCGCGGCCGTAGCCCTGCAGATAGAGCAGGGCGGTCAGGTCGGAATGATCGATGCGGATCCTGGCTTCGGCGGCCACCGAGGGCTTGGCGTGCAGCGCTACGCCCGAGCCGGCCAGACGGATCATGTCGAGGTCGTTGGCGCCGTCGCCGACGGCGATCGCGTCGGACGGGGTCAGGCCGAGGCGGGCCGAGATTTCGTAGAGGGCATCGGCCTTGGCGGCGCGGCCGAGGATCGGTTCGGAAACCTGGCCGGTGAGGCGTCCGTCGGTCTCGATCAGGTGGTTGGCGCGGTTCTCGTCGAAGCCAAGCTTGGCGGCGATGCGCGAGGTGAAGACATCGAAGCCGCCCGAGACGAGCGCGGTATATGCGCCATGCGCCTTCATGGTGGCGACCAGCGCCTTGCCGCCCGAGGCAAGTGTCAGGCGATTGTCGATGATGCGATCGATGACCGAGGCGTCCAGCCCGGCGAGCAGGGCGACGCGCTCGCGCAAGGCCGGCTCGAAGGCGATCTCGCCGTTCATCGAGCGGGCGGTGATGTCGGCAACGCGGTCCTTGGCGCCGATCTCGTCAGCCAGTTCGTCGATGCATTCCTGGTCGATCATGGTGGAATCCATGTCGGCGATCAGGATCTTTTTCCTACGTTCGGCGTTTTCCTGCACGGCGAAGTCGACGGGCTCGCCGGCGAGCGCCGCCGACAGCGCTGCGGCTGCCTGTTCGGCCGACATTCCGGCGGGCAGGTCGATGTCGCATGCGACGGCTTCGGCCAGCCAGCGAATGCCGCTTGCGCCGAGGCCACGCATGGCCTTATCGGCAAGAGACGGCTGCAGCAGAGCGCGGTCGGGATGGGAAATCAGCGTGGCGACGAGCGGCATCGAAAATTCCGGGAAAGGCGAGGGGCGCATCAGGAATGCGACCCTGATAGCCGGGCCGACCGCCAGCGGCAAGTCGGCACTGGCGCTGAAGCTGGCCGAGCGCGACGGCGGCGTGATCGTCAATGCCGATTCCATGCAGGTCTATGGCGTGCTCGACGTGCTGACGGCGCGGCCGGGTGCTGCGGAACTCGCCCGGGCACGCCACTTCCTCTACGGCCATGTGTCGCCGGCCACGGCCTATTCGACGGGCGCCTGGCTGCGCGACGTGGCGGTGCTCGCCGACAGCGGCATCTTCGATGCGCAGCGGCCGATCTTCGTCGGCGGAACCGGGCTCTACTTCCGGGCGCTCGCCGAGGGCATCTCGGAGATGCCGGACATTCCCCAGGAGGTCCGCGACCGCTGGCGCTGGCGGCTCAACGAGGAAGGCGCGCCGAGGCTGCACCGCCTGCTCATGCGGGTCGATCCCGAGGTGGCCATGCGCCTCAAGGCGAGCGACGGCCAGCGCATCGTGCGGGCGCTCGAAGTGCTGCAGGCCTCGGGCCGTTCGATCCTCAAATGGCAGGCCGACCGAGGCCATCCGATGATCGACCTTGCGACCGCGCGCTTCCTCGTCATCGAACCCGATCGCAAGGCGCTGATCGAGCGGATCGACGCACGCTTCGACAAGATGATCGAAGCGGGGGCGCTCGAAGAGGTGAAGGCGATCGGCGCGATGCGGCTCGCGCCGGAACTTCCGGCGATGAAGGCGATCGGGGTGCGCGAGCTTGCCGCGGCGATGGCGGGCGAGATGGGATTCGACGAGGCGATCGAGCGGGCAAAGATCGCCACGCGCCAATATGCCAAACGGCAGTCGACCTGGTTCCGCAACCAGTTCGGTCCGGAATGGCGAAGGATAGGCGGCGAGGCCCTGGTCCGGCCTCCGGATTAACCCTCCGTAAGGCGCCGCCGTGACATAAGCGCGGGAGGACTGCACAGGGGCATCATGCGCTTTCACAAGGCTGAAACCGCGTTCTTTTTCTTCATTGCGCTGATCTCGTCCGCGGCGCTGGCGACTTTCTATGCCTGGAGCCTGATCGATCATCCTGACATGGTCGACATGTCGGGGCTGGCCGGTACGATCGCATCACTGCAAGTGCTGCTGCTCGTGACCGCCGTGCTGCTTGCCGGCACGGTGGCGTTCGGTCTGTTCTTCATCCTGCCGCTCATCCGCACCCAACTGAAGGAGGGGGGCAAGCTGCGGGAAATGACCGCCTCGCTCAGCGCCCGTTCGCGCAACCTCGAACAGGCGGCGCTCACCGACGGGCTGACCGGCATGCAGAACCGGCGCTATTTCGACGATGCGCTCAAGGAATATCTCGGCGAATTCCGCCGCATCGGCAAGCCGGTCGGCCTGATGATCCTCGACCTCGACCATTTCAAGCAGGTCAACGACACCTACGGCCACGACGTCGGCGACGAGGTGCTTCGCTCCGTGGCCGCCTGCCTGAAGAGCATGACGCGATATCACGATGTGGTTGCGCGCCTGGGCGGCGAGGAGTTCGCGATCGTGGCGCCGAACATGGACCTTGCACTGTTGCAGCGTCTTGCCGAGCGGATGCGCAAGGCGATCGCCGCGCTGGAGATCAAAGGCGGCAGCGCCCAGCTCAGCGTGACCTCCAGCGTCGGGCTCGCGCTATGGGACCAGGAGGAGACGGCGGAGGAATTCTATCGCCGCGCCGACAAACAGCTCTACGAGGCGAAAAGGCAAGGCCGCAACCGCGTCTGCGCGTGACGCCGTCCCGGCAAAATCAGATCGCTCCGGCAGCTCAGCCGTTCGGCGGCCGGCCCCCGAAAGTGGTCGGGCGCAGGCCGAAACGGGTGTCGAAGTCGTCGTCCGGCTGCGGCCTCGAGGCCGGCTTGCGATAGTCGGAATCGCCTGCCTGCTTCTGGGTGTCGACGACATCGGCGAAGCCCAGGGCCGCCGGCGGCCTGGGGACGTTGCGCAGGCGTTCGACGACCGCGGCGAGATCGACCTCGTCGCTGCCGGCCGAGGCGGCCTCGGCGGCGCGCTTGGAGACGCCGGGGATCAGTTCCGACGGCAGTCTCTCGAATTTGAGGCGCATCGTGGTGGCGACGCCCTCGCCGAAGGCGATCGCCTCGCGCTGACCCATGGACGACAGGAAGGACAAGGTGGAGGCTGAGGAATCGGCGATCGCCGAGCGGATGATCGCCTGGTCCTGCTCGTTGGCGAGCCGCATGGCGAAGACGGTCGAGCATTGCGAAAGCACGGTCGGATCGAGTTCGCCTGGGCGCTGGGTGATCACGCCCAGGTAGCAGCCATATTTGCGGCCCTCCTTGGCGATGCGCGACAGCGCATGGCGGGTGGGCGCGAAGCCGAGCCGATGGTCGGCCGGCATGTAGCGGTGCGCTTCCTCGCAGAGCAGCAGGAGCTTGAGCCGTCCCTCGCTCCACAGCGCGAGGTCGAAGGCGAGGCGCGCCAGCACCGAGCAGACCGAGTTGACCACTTCCGAGGGCAGGCCGGCCATCTCGAAGCAGGTCACCGGGCGACCGTGGGTCGGCACGCGGAAGATGTTGCCGATGGTCTCGTGGATCGTGTCCTCGATCAGCCGCGAGTGGAACATGAAGCGGTAGCGCGGATCGGCGAGGGCGGATTCGATGCGGGTGCGCAGCGATTTCAGGATCGGCCGCTCGTTCTTGGATTCGAGCATGCCCATGCGCTCGTCGATCTGCTTGATGAGATCGGCGATGCGGTAGGGCACGGGCGTGTCGGCCGTCAGCGCGTCGGCACCTCTTCGCAAGAAGGCGCCGCCATGCGGGTTGCGGTAGAGGTTCTTGGCGGCCGGGATGAGGTCGCGCAGCACGTCGATCTCTTCGGCGTCGGTCTCGCGACCGCGGAACAGCACCTCGGCGAATTCCTCCAGACGGAACAGCCAGAAGGGCAGGTCGAGCGAGTTGGTGTCGATCTTGATGCAGTACTCCGGCAGCGAAGCGGCGAACTCGTTGTGCGGGTCCATGATCAGCACGCGCAGGTCCGGTCGCGCGGCGATCGCCTTGCGCAGCAGCAACGAGACCGCGGTCGACTTGCCGACGCCGGTGGTGCCGACAACAGCGAAATGGCGCGCCAGGGTCTCGTCGATGGCGATGCAGGCGTCGATCGTCTCGTCCTGCGACAGCCGGCCAATGGTGACGCTGTGGCGGCCGGCGAGGTCGTAGACGGCCTGCAGGTCACGGCTGCGGATGCGGTGGGCGATGGCGCCGATATGGGGATAGCAGGTGATGCCGCGGTCGAAGACCGGGCGCAGGTCCGGTCCGGTATCGCGGACCTCGCCGATGAGTTCGACGCTCACCTCTATGGGGTTGTCGCCCTCGCTGCTCCAGGAGCGGTCGGCCTTGCCGATCGAATAGACCAGCCCGATGGTGCGCGTCTCGCCGAGGTTGATCGAGATCATGCGCCCGACGGTCCAGAGTCCCGACGCCACCGCGCCGCCGCTTTCGGCATAGGCGCTGATGACGGCGCGCGCGCCGTCGCATTGCACCACGTTGCCGAGGATGCGGGCGTCGTCCTGCGACGGATCCCGCCGTTCCTGCGGATTTGCCGTCGTGACCTGGCGTTCGACGTACATCTTGGATTTTCTTCCCCAATTCCCTGTCGCGAATCCTAGCGCGACGCGGTTAAGGGCGGGTGAGGTCGCATGGTGTGGCAAGGGTTAAGCGAACGGTGAAAATTTGAACGATGGGGCGTCGAATGACGTTGCGGAAAATTTTCGCCGTTGCCGTTGACAGCGCGCCCGGGCCCGCATTAACGTCCGCGCCCATGAAGACGGCACTCATTCTCGTAGTAGGAACGCGCATGGGCAAGGCGGTGTAACCGCCGGGCGAAATCCCCCCATGCGCAGACGCAAGGCTCCCTCGGGGGCCTTTTTTATTGCCTGAAACAGGACTAAACGACCAGTAACCGCCGAGAACGGCAGAAGAAGACGGGACGGACCGATGAGCGGACATAGTGAAAGCGGGCGACGCGAAATGACCGGCGCCGAGATGGTGGTGCAGGCGCTGAAGGACAACGGCGTCAAGCACCTCTTCGGCTATCCCGGCGGCGCGGTCCTTCCGATCTATGACGAACTGTTCCAGCAGGACGACGTCCAGCACATTCTGGTGCGCCACGAGCAGGGCGCCGGACACGCGGCCGAAGGCTATGCGCGCTCGACCGGCAAGGCGGGCGTCATGCTGGTAACCTCCGGTCCCGGCGCCACCAATGCGGTGACGCCGCTGCAGGACGCGCTGATGGATTCGATCCCGCTTGTCTGCATCACGGGCCAGGTGCCGACCTCGCTGATCGGTTCCGACGCCTTCCAGGAATGCGACACGGTCGGCATCACGCGGCCCTGCACCAAGCACAATTGGCTGGTGAAGGACGTCAACGAGCTGGCCGGCATCCTGCACGAGGCCTTCCACGTCGCCACCACGGGCCGTCCCGGCCCGGTGGTCGTCGACATCCCCAAGGACGTGCAGTTCGCCAAGGGCATTTACACGCCGCCGCAGACGGCGCCGCGTACCTCCTACCAGCCGAAGGTCCAGGGCGACCTCGAGCGGGTGAAAGAAGCCGTGGCGCTGATGGCGTCCGCAAAGCGGCCGATCATCTATTCGGGCGGCGGGGTGGTGAACTCCGGTGCCGAGGCGAGCCACCTCCTGCGCGAACTGGTCGATTTGACCGGCTTCCCGATCACCTCGACGCTGATGGGCCTCGGCGCCTATCCGGCCTCGGGCAAGAACTGGCTCGGCATGCTCGGCATGCACGGCAGCTACGAAGCCAACATGGCGATGCATGATTGCGACGTCATGGTGTGCATCGGTGCGCGCTTCGACGACCGCATCACCGGGCGCCTGAACGCGTTCTCGCCGAATTCGAAGAAGATCCATATCGACATCGACCCGTCGTCGATCAACAAGAACGTGCGTGCCGACGTGCCGATCCTCGGCGATGTCGGCCGGGTGCTGGAAGACATGGTCCGCCTGTGGCGGGCGACCGCCAAGGCCGACAAGAAGGCGCTCTACCCATGGTGGGAGCAGATCGCCAGATGGCGCGCGCGCGACAGCTACGCCTACAAGGCCAACAGCGACGTGATCATGCCGCAATACGCCATCCAGCGGCTCTACGAGAACAGCAAGCACCTCGACACCTACATCACCACCGAGGTCGGCCAGCACCAGATGTGGGCGGCCCAGCACTACGGCTTCGAAAAGCCGAACCGCTGGATGACCTCCGGCGGCCTGGGCACGATGGGCTACGGCCTGCCGGCGGCGCTCGGCGTGCAGATCGCGCATCCCGAAGCGCTGGTGGTCGACATCGCCGGCGACGCCTCGGTGCAGATGTGCATCCAGGAGATGAGCACGGCGATCCAGTACGATGCGCCGATCAAGGTGTTCATCCTCAACAACTCCTACATGGGCATGGTGCGCCAATGGCAGCAGCTGCTGCACGGCAACCGCCTGTCGCACTCCTACACCGAGGCGATGCCCGACTTCGTCAAGCTGGCCGAGGCCTATGGCGGCCACGGCATCCGCTGCGAGAAGCCGGACGAGCTCGATGACGCGATCAAGGAGATGATCTCGGTGAAGAAGCCGGTGATCTTCGATTGCCGTGTGGCGACGCTCGCCAACTGCTTCCCGATGATTCCCTCCGGCAAGGCGCACAACGAGATGCTGCTGCCGGACGAGGCGACCGACGAGGCGGTGGCCAACGCCATCGACGCCAAGGGCCGCGAGCTGGTCTGAGGGCTGCCGTGCGGCCTTCCATGAAGGCCGCACATTCAACGAGTTAGCGCAAAAGCCTGAGATCGAGATTCATTCATGAACGCACAGCTACAACCCACCGGCTCGGCCTATTTCATCGCCAAGGAGACGGCGCTGCCGGAGACGCACACGCTGTCGGTGCTCGTCGACAACGAGCCCGGCGTGCTCGCTCGGGTCATCGGCCTGTTCTCCGGCCGCGGCTACAACATCGAAAGCCTGACCGTCTCGGAAACCGAGCACGAGAAGCACCTGTCGCGCATCACCATCGTGACGCGCGGGACGCCGCATGTGCTCGAGCAGATCAAGCACCAGCTCGAGCGCATCGTGCCGGTGCACCGCGTCGTCGACCTGACCGTCACGGCGCAGGAGCTCGGCACCGGCGGCGCACTGGAGCGCGAACTGGCGCTGGTCAAGGTTTCGGGCACCGGGGACGCCCGCGTCGAGGCGCTCAGGCTGGCCGACGCCTTCCGGGCCAAGGTGATCGACGCCAATACCGAGCACTTCATCTTCGAGCTGACCGGCAAGGTGTCGAAGATCGAGCAGTTCATCGCCATCATGAAGCCGCTCGGCCTGGTCGAGGTGTGCCGCACCGGCGTGGCGGCGATGAACCGCGGCCCGCAGGGGATGTAAGGGCAGAGCGCAACTCGCTTGTCGCCTGAACCTTGCCCGGCCTCGCCATCCTCGTGGCGGGGCTGCCTGTCCGCAACTTTTCGTTGTCGAAGGTGATTGCAAGAACGTTCGGGCCATGTAGTTTCCGGGCATTTCAGCTCAGCTCTTCAGTTGCCCCATGAATGACCTGACGAATCCGGAACTGTGGAACAAGATCGCCAGCTACAACTTCGACGATCCGCTGGCCGAAGCGCCGTTTTCAGCGCGACTGGCGCTTGAAAACAGCTGGACTGCCTGGCGCGCGAAGACTGTCGTCGATGAATACAGGCGTTTCATCTATCTGGTTTGCGTATCTGATGAACTGCTCAGCCCGTCGCCCGAGATCGACAAGGCGTGGCACCTGCATCTGACGTACACGAAGGACTACTGGAAGAGATTTT
Source organism: Mesorhizobium sp. CC13 (assembly GCF_039907765.1). Classification (NCBI taxonomy): domain Bacteria; kingdom Pseudomonadati; phylum Pseudomonadota; class Alphaproteobacteria; order Hyphomicrobiales; family Phyllobacteriaceae; genus Mesorhizobium; species Mesorhizobium sp. CC13. The sequence continues at coordinate 166,763 of NZ_JARDJI010000002.1, forward strand.
GCGGCGAGACCCTGGGGCGGGAGGTGCATCACTACCCGAGCAGTGGGCCAACCGACAGCCAAGGCTCCCTGCGCGAAGCCTATGCACGGACGCTGTCACTGCTGGCAAGTGAGTTCGGCAAGGAGCCTGTTACAGCTATCTGGCCAGAGGCTTCGGTGAGCGACCGGGGCCTTTCGACTGGAACATTTGCTTTGCCACCGACCAGTAATCTTAAGGACGCAATCCCTTTTTCCGTGGCGATGGTGCTGATAGGGATCGGCATCTCGTTGCTGTGGAGCAATGGCCTGATCGACAAAGTGGCAATCGTGGCCCTGTCGGTTGTCGGCATCATCGTTGCTGGCATCCTGTTCCTGCCAAACCGCCGCCGCCGCAAGGATCAAGGCGAAGGCTGTGGCGGTGGGTGCGGTGGCAGCAACGGCGGCGACGGCGGTGGTTGCGGCGGAGGCGATTGAGCTTGCCGCAACGAGGGTTCCCGGCACATCTGGCTTACCGTTCGGGCGTCTCTGGATCCTTGTTGAATCTTTCAAATAAGGTCAGCAATACTGACATAACATTACCCTTAGGGAGGGATCGGTGACATACGACGCATTCCTTGCATTGCTGGTCTATGCGTTCGTGACCTCGATCACGCCGGGGCCGAACAATTTCATGCTGCTGGCATCGGGCGTGAATTTCGGCTTCGTGCGCACGATCCCGCACATGCTGGGGATAGGCTTCGGCTTCCTGTCGCTCCTGCTCGGCGTCGGTTTCGGGCTTGGCGCGTTGCTGACGACCTTTCCGATCCTGCATGGCGGCCTCAAGATCGCCGGCGGCGCCTATCTGCTCTATCTCGCCTGGCGCATCGGCATGTCGCGCTCGCTCGGCAAGGACGGGGAAACCAAGGCGCGGCCGATGACTTTCCTGGAAGCGGCGGCCTTCCAATGGATCAACCCGAAGGCTTGGGTGATGGCTGTGACCGCCATGGCAGTCTACACCAGCCCGGAAGCGCCCTTCGTGTCGGTGCTGCTGATCTCGGGCGCCTTTGCGCTGGTCAACCTGCCGAGCGTTTCGAGCTGGGCCGGTTTCGGCATGGCGCTACGCGGCTTCCTGGCCGATCCCGTGCGGCTGAAATGGTTCAACATCGCCATGGGCCTGCTCTTGGCGGCCACGCTGTGGCCGATGCTCAAGTGACCGGCTGGACGCTTGTGCCGGCTCGCCACCGGGCATAGCCTCCGGCCATGTCGCACGATCACGATCATCACCACGACCACGACAACGAACTCGACCCGATGGCCGCGCGGGTGCGGGCGCTCGAGACCATCCTCACCCGCAAGGGGCTGATCGACCCCGCCGCAATCGACGTTATCGTCGACACCTACGAGACCAAGGTCGGCCCGCGCAACGGCGCACGCGTGGTGGCGAAGGCGTGGAGCGATCCGAGCTTTGCCGAGTGGCTGAAGCGCGACGCCACCGCCGCCATAGCCTCGCTCGGCTATACCGGGCGGCAGGGCGAGCACATGCAGGCGGTGTTCAACACCGACGAGACGCACAACCTCGTCGTCTGCACCCTGTGCTCCTGCTATCCGTGGTCGGTGCTGGGGCTGCCGCCGGTCTGGTACAAGGCGCCGCCCTATCGCTCGCGGGCGGTGATCGATCCGCGCGGGGTTCTGGAAGAGTTCGGGCTGACAGTGCCCGAGAACAGGAAGATCCGGGTCTGGGACTCGACCGCCGAGCTGCGCTACCTCGTCGTGCCGCAGCGGCCGGCGGGCACGGAAGGCTGGACCGAGGAGCGGCTCGCCGACCTGGTGACGCGCGATTCCATGATCGGAACCGGCGTGGCGCGGGAGGTCGCATGAACGGTCCTCACGACCTTGGCGGGCAGATGGGTTTCGGCCCGGTCGCGCCCGAAAGGGACGAGCCGATCTTCCACGCCGAATGGGAAAAGCGGGCGCTCGGGGTGACGCTCTGCGCCGGGGCGATGGGCGCCTGGAGCATCGACGAAAGCCGCTTCACCCGCGAAAGCCTGCATCCGGCCGATTACTATGCGTCGAGTTACTACGAGATCTGGATCAAGGCGCTGGAGCGGCTGCTCGAGCGGCACCGTTTCGTCACGGCCGGGGACCTTGCCGCGGGCCAGGCCATCGACCCGGCGGCCGAGCCGAAGCGGGTGCTGAAGGCCGAGAACGTGCCGGCCGTTCTGGCCAAGGGCGGGCCGTGCGACCGGCCGGTGTCGACGCCGGCGCGGTTTTCGTCGGGCGACCGCGTGCGGACCAGGAATTTTCACCCGACCGGCCATACCCGCCTGCCGCGCTATGCGCGAGGCAAAGTGGGCATGATCGACGCCGTTCGCGAGGGCTATGTGCTTCCCGACTCCAACGCGCACGGGAAGGGCGAAAACCCGCAATGGGTGTACACGGTGGTGTTTTCGGCCGGAGAATTGTGGGGCGAGGGCGCCGATCCGACGCTCGAGGTCAGCATCGACGCCTGGGAGAGCTATCTTGAGCCGGCATGACCTGCCTGCCGGTATGGACGAGCCGGTGTTCTCCGAGCCGTGGCAGGCGGAAGCCTTTGCCATGGTGGTGGCCCTGCATGAGCGCGGCGTGTTCAGCTGGGGCGAATGGGCGGAGCAGTTGTCGGCAGAGGTGAAAGCGCCTGGGGCCGCCGCCGACGGCAGCGACTATTACGAGCGCTGGCTGGCCGCCCTCGAGCGCCTGTTGGCGGAAAAGGGCCTCGCCGGGCACGACGAGGTCGACGCCATGACCTCGGCCTGGGAACGGGCTGCGCATGCAACGCCGCATGGCCAGCCGATATTGCTGGCGAACGATCCGGAGCGGTCACCCGGCTCGTAATGGTTGCGGCGGCTTCGCTTGTGCGGCGGATGCAGCCCAAAGCTGTCGGCGGCACATGGTTTCAGCATTGGGGTGCATGAAACTCCTCAGCAAATCTGACTGCCGCATCTAGAGTGCGGCAAGTCGGATTGGTTTTTGGTAACCTCAGAATGTTCTCCTTGTGTTCTAAAAATCTATACGATAATATTCGTGTGTTGGCACTTTAAGGTTGTGTTGATATGATTCTACACGTTAGAGATGAGGAGACGGATCGTATGGTCCGGGCTCTCGCAAGCCGGCGAGGCATTAGCATCACCGATGCGATCCGGGAGGCTGTTGAAGAGGCGTTGGCTGCTGAAAACAGCAAGCAGTCATTGTGGGAGCGTACGGCAGACCTACGGGCACGGGTTGGCGCATATCCACTGACCGGGAAGGTCGCTGACAAGCAGTTCTACGACGAACTCTGGGAGGAGGACGGCAAGTGAGCTTCGTGGATAGCTCCGCTCTGGTGGCTCTGATTGCTCCAGAGCCGGAGGGCGAGACTATCGCTCTCAAGCTTCAGCTCGAGCCGCCGCATTTCACATCCCCGCTTGTGATGTTCGAAACGGTGCTGGCACTTTGCCGTATTCGCGAGGCGCCTATCGAAGAAATGACCTTCATCGTGCACGATTATCTGGCGCGTGCCAGGATCTCCATCGAGCCCGTTGAAGCGGATACATATCTCGCGGCGCTACAGGCGTTCGATCGTTATGGCAAAGGGACCGGTCATCCGGCTCGCTTGAACTTTGGCGACTGTTTTTCCTATGCCGCAGCACGTCGTTCCGGTGTGTCGCTGATCTACAAGGGCGCCGACTTTTCTCATGCCGACATTGGCTGAACCGGCCAAATCCCTTGCCCTTCGCCACCGAATCCTGTCAGTCGAGCCCATGGAATTCTCTCCTCAGCAGGACGATGCGCTGCAGGCCGTGGCGCGCTGGCTCAAGTCCGGGCGGCCGCAGGTTTTCCGCCTGTTTGGCTATGCCGGTACGGGCAAGACGACGCTGGCGCGCTATTTCGCCGAGCATGTCGACGGCCAGGTGCAGTTCGCCGCCTTCACCGGCAAGGCCGCCCAGGTGCTGCGCTCGAAGGGCGCCACCAACGCCCGCACCATCCACTCGCTGATCTATCGGCCCAAGGGCGAGGAAGCGATTGCCGACGAGGCGACCGGCAAGACGTCGATGTCGCCGACCTTCTCGCTCAACCGCCAGAGCCCGATCGCCAAGGCCAAGCTCGTGGTTATCGACGAATGCTCGATGGTCGACGAGCAACTCGGGCGCGACCTGCTGACCTTCGGGACGCCGGTGCTGGTGCTGGGCGATCCGGCGCAGCTGCCGCCGATTTCGGGCGGTGGCTTCTTCACCGAGCATGAGCCGGATTTCCTGCTGACCGAGATCCATCGCCAGGCGCGCGACAACCCGATCATCCGGCTGGCGCTAGACGTGCGCGAGGGCCGCGAGTTCATGCGCGGCGACTATGGCACGGCCCAGGTCATCGGCAAGGAAGACGTGACCCAGGATCTCGTGCTCGGCGCCGATCAGGTGCTTGTCGGCACCAACCGGACGCGGCGGCGCTACAATCAGCGGCTGCGTGAGCTGAAGGGGTTCACCGCGGGCTATCCGCAGGCCGGCGACAAGCTGGTATGCCTGCGCAACGACCCGGCCAAGGGCCTGCTCAACGGCTCGTTGTGGAAGGTCATGACCTCGTCGCGCGAGACGGTGAAGCCGGGCATCAACCTCCTGGTGGCGCCGGAAGAGGACGACCCGGATCGCGGCGTCGCCAAGATCAAGCTGTTGAAACAGACCTTCGAGAATCCCGACGAGGACATCCCATGGGGCACCAAGAAGCGCTACGACGACTTCGACTATGGCTATGCGCTGACCGTCCATAAGGCGCAGGGTTCGCAGTGGAACGACGTCGTGCTGTTCGACGAGAGCTGGGCGTTCAAGGACACGCGCCAGCGCTGGCTCTACACGGCGATCACGCGCGCAGCCGAACGGCTGACGATCGTACGCTGATCAGATTCTTGGTTCGATCGGTCTGGCGCCGAGCCAGGCCCATGCCTTGGCCTCGTCCGCCGGCGGGAAATACCTGATCTCGATGGGGCTCAGAGGTGCGAAGAACCGCATCATCGCGCCTATCCAGGCGGGACCGCCGACCAGGGCATAGCGCCGTATGTGCTTGAATGCCTTGAATTCCTCCTTCCAGGTCGAGCTGCTGAAGATCGGCGACCAGTCGAAGCCTTCGTAGCCTTCGGCGCGTACCAGGATGTCGATCTTGTCTTGGCCCCGGTAGGCGGCGTCGAGCAGTCCGTAGGTGTTCTCGTAGTCTGCCGGGGTGAAGCGGCCGACGATTTCGAAGCCCAAGACATCGTTCCTGTCGGTTTCGATGCGGCGTACGGCAGGCCGGATATCCATCGATGCCATGAATGCCTCCTCGCAATTGGCGCCGCATGCGCCATGAATGCTGGAACACATAAAAAGGCTCTCTGTTCCCATCCTGGCCGTGCTAGGTCGGGACGACGCGAACCTGCCGTGAGTTGCCGATGCCTGCCAAGCTTTCCGTGAATCTCAATGCCATCGCGATGCTGCGCAACCGGCGGGACCTGCCCTGGCCCAGCGTCACCGGCCTTGGGCGCATCGCGCTGGCCGCCGGCGCGCACGGGCTGACCGTGCATCCTCGTCCCGACCAGCGGCATGTGCGCTTCACCGACCTGCCGGAGATCCGGGCCCTGATCGACGACGAGTTCCCCAAGGCCGAGTTCAACATCGAGGGCTACCCGGCAGAGGATTTCCTGGAGCTGGTCGAGAAGCACCAGCCGGAGCAGGTAACGCTGGTGCCGGACGATCCGGCGCAAGCGACCTCCGACCACGGCTGGAACTTCGTGGCGGAGGCAGGGTTCCTCAAGCCGATCGTGGCGCGCCTGAAGAAGGGCGGCTTTCGCGTGTCGCTGTTCTCCGACCCGGACCCGGCCGGCGTGAACGCGGCGCGCGATACCGGTGCCGACAGGATCGAGCTGTTCACCGGGCCATACGGTGCAAACCACGCGGACCCCGCGCAGGCAGCCAGGCATCTGGAGTTGCTTGGCAGGACTGCCGACGCAGCGCGGGGGGCAGGACTGGCGGTCAATGCGGGACACGACCTGACGGTCGCCAACCTGCCGAAGCTGATCGGCCGCATCCCGGCGCTCGCCGAAGTCTCGATCGGCCACGGCCTCACGGCCGATGCGCTCGAATACGGCATGTCGCGCACGATCGAGCGCTATCTGAAGGCATGCGGGTGGTGACGATCCGGTCGCCGCTATGCGTTTCTGAAGATTAGCTGTTACAAATCAGCTGTTGCTTTTGCCACCTAGCGAGGGTAGAGCCCCGCGGCTTCACGGAGACTCGTCCATGGCCGACGCCGACGCTGGCAAGGTGGAAAAGAACGGGCAGAACGTCCCGACGGATGCCCATTCCCAGGACATCAGGTTTCTGATCATCGGCGCGCTGGGCGTCGTGTTCGGCGATATCGGGACGAGCCCGATCTACGCCTTCCGCGAGGCGCTGGTCGCGTCCTCCTCGGGCGGACAGGTGGCATCGCGCGAGGATATCCTCGGTGTGCTGTCGCTCATCATCTGGGCGCTCACGATCATCGTCACCGTCAAATACGTCATGTTCGTGCTGCGCGCCCACAACCGCGGCGAGGGCGGAACGCTGTCGCTGATGGCGCTCGCCCGCCGCAGCTATGCCAAGCGCTCGGGCCTGATCCTTGCGCTCGGCATGGTCGGCGCCTCGCTGTTCTACGGCGATGCGGTCATCACCCCGGCGATTTCGGTGCTGTCGGCGGTCGAAGGGCTCAAGGTCGTGACACCGGCGTTCGATCCCTATGTCGTGCCGCTGACCCTGGTGATCCTTGCCCTGGTGTTTGCCGTGCAGCGCTTCGGCACGGGCGGCGTGGCGATCATCTTCGGGCCGATCACGCTCGTCTGGTTCCTGGCGATCGGCTATGCGGGCATAGTGCACATCGCCGATGACCCCGAGATCCTGCTTGCGGTCAATCCCATCTACATCGTCCAGTTCCTGGTGAACCAGCCGGAGGTTTCGTTCGTGACCATCGGCGCGATCTTCCTGGCCGTGACCGGTGCCGAGGCGCTCTACGCCGACCTCGGCCATTTCGGCCGGCGGCCGATCGTGCTCGCCTGGCTGGCCATCGTCTTTCCGAGCCTGCTGCTCAACTATGCCGGCCAGGGCGCTTTCGTGCTCGCCCATGGCGGCACCGTCGGCCATCCCTTCTTCGAGATGAACGAAGGCTGGATGCTGGTGCCGATGGTGGTGCTCGCCACCGCCGCCACCGTGATCGCCAGCCAGGCGGTCATCAGCGGCGCCTATTCGCTGACCCGCCAAGCGGTGCAGCTCAACATGCTGCCGCGACTGGCGATCCTGCACACATCGGAGACGACGCTCGGGCAGATCTACATGCCGCGCGTCAACCTGCTGCTGGCGTTGGCGGTGATGCTGCTGGTGGTCGGCTTCGGCGAATCGAGCCGGCTGGCCGCGGCCTACGGCATCTCCGTCACCGGCAACATGCTGGTGACGACGCTGCTGCTGTCGATCGTCATGCTGCGCATCTGGCGCTGGCCGGTTGCCACCGTCATCGCTGCCACTAGCGTGTTCGCCCTCATCGACATCGGCTTCTTCCTGTCCAACATCGTCAAGGTGTTCGAGGGCGGCTGGGTGTCGCTCGCGGTCGCCTTCCTCATCATCGTCATCATGTGGACATGGGTGCGCGGCAGCCGCTACCTGTTCGAGAAGACGCGCAAGAACGAGATTCCGCTCGATTTCCTTGCCGAGAACCTGAGCAAGAAGAAGCCGCAGCTGGTTCCGGGCACCGCAGTGTTCCTGACCAGCGACCCGGAAAGCGCCCCGACCGCGCTGATGCACAGTCTCAAGCACTACAAGGTGCTGCACGAGCAGAACGTCATCCTCTCGGTGGTGACCGCCCAGCAACCGGTGGTGCCGGACAGCGAGCGGGTCAAGATGGAGCAGGTCAACGAGCTGTTCATGCGCGTGAAGCTGAAATTCGGCTACATGGAGCAGCCGAACATTCCCAAGGCGCTGGCCATCTGCCGCAAGCAGGGCTGGAAGTTCGACATCATGACGACCTCGTTCTTCCTGTCGCGCCGTTCGCTGAAGGCCTCGCCCAATTCGGGCATGCCGATCTGGCAGGACAGGCTGTTCATCGGCCTGGCCCGTACGGCCGCCGATGCTACGGAGTATTTCCAGATCCCGACCGGCCGCGTGGTCGAAGTCGGCACGCAGGTGTCGATCTAGCGGGGCAATGTGAAGCATTGCCAACGCACCATCTGCCCGTGACTGTCGGTTGCGGGCGGACGGGTTCATGAACGGTCGAAAACTTCACATCGCAATCGCTGGCGCCGGTCCGGCGGGGCTGGCCGCGGCGCTGTATCTCAAGCGCGACGGGCACCGCGTCACCGTGCTCGAGCGCTTCGACGAGCCGAAGCCGCTCGGCTCGGGCCTGATCCTGCAGCCGACGGGGCTAACCGTGCTCGACGATCTCGGCCTGCTGGACGAGACCCTGCATCTCGGCAGCCGCATCGACAGGCTTCACGGCACCGACGCCGAAAGCGGGCGAACGGTGCTCGACGTTCGCTACGACGCCCGGAGCGGCGGGCGTTTCGGGGTGGCGGTGCATCGCGCCGCCCTTTTCGGAGTGCTCCACGGGGCAGCGCGGCGCGAGGGCATCGACATTGCCACCGGCATCGACCTTGCGGCCGTCGAAACAGGTGAGGCGCCGCTGCTGCGCGACGGCTCGGGGCGTGCGCTCGGCAGTTTCGACCTCGTCGTCGATGCGACGGGCGCGCGCTCCAGGCTGCGCGGCAGCGCCGGGCTGACGGACCAGCCCAGGCCGCTCGAATACGGCGCCTTCTGGGCCTCGCTCGATTGGCGGGCAACGGGCTTCCAGGAACATGCGCTGAGCCAGCGCTACCGCCGCGCCAGCGTGATGATCGGCGTGTTGCCGATCGGCCGGGCCGAGCCGGCTGGGCGCGACATGGCGGCATTCTTCTGGAGCCTGAAGCCCGCGGCGGCGGAGCGCGTTCGCGCCGAGGGTCTGGATGCCTGGAAGGCGCGGGTCGCGTCGCTCTGGCCGGAGTGCTCGGCCTATCTCGACCAGATCACCGACTTCGACCAGTTGACGCTGGCACGTTACGGCCAGCACACGTTGCGGCATCCCGCGGCGCGCGGCTTTGCGGTGATCGGCGACGCGGCCCATTCGACCAGCCCGCAACTGGGGCAGGGGGCGAACATGGCCCTTCTGGATGCGGCCGCCCTGGCCCATGCGCTTCGCCGGCACGGGGTTCTCGATGCCGCGCTGACCGCCTATGTCCGCTCGCGCCGCGCGCATGTGCGGCTGTTCCAGGCGCTGTCCTACGCGTTCACGCCCTTCTACCAGTCGGATTCCGTGCTGCTGCCGCTGCTGCGCGACAGGCTGGTGGCGACGGTGGCGAAAGTGCCGCCGGCGCCACAGATCCTTGCCTCGATGGTCGCCGGCACGCTGATCGATCCCTTCGGCCCGATCGGGCTCAGGGAAGCGCCATGGCATGATCGGCTGCGTCCGGCAGCCGAGACCGTTGCGAGCATTCCCCTGGGCTAAGGGCACCGTGCAGGCAGTATGCCTTCCATCATCGGATCAGGGAATGATCCGGCGCTGCCGCATGTCAGCAAACGCGCGCTGGAACATCTCCTCTGTATCGACGAAATCGTGGAAGCCGAAGCGGCGTGCCTTGGTGCCGTCGCCGAAAAAGTCGTAGTCCCAGCCGAAGACGAAGTCGGCAAAACGCCACGACGAGACGTCGCCGTAAAGCGTGTCGGCCAGCCCATGCCGGGCCTTCATCCTTTCCCAAAGCGGCTGCTTGTCACTCATGATCGTGTCCAGCGACATGGGCAGGGGTGGGGCCGTGTCGAGGCCGAAGCTGGCGGCGATCTTCGGCCACATCTCGTTCCAGCGAAACAGGTCGCCATTGGTGATGTTGAATGCCTGGTTGGCGCAGCGTTCGTCCGTTGCGGCCCAGACAGTGGCCCGCGCCAAAAGGCCGGCGTCGGTCATCTCGATGATCTTGTCGTAGGCGCCGGGCTTGCCGGGAAAACGCAGCGGCAGGCCAAGCTCCCTTGACACCGACGCATAGACGCCAATGGCGATGGCAAGGTTCATCGGATTGCCCAGCGCCTGGCCGATGACCACCGAAGGGCGCAGCGCCGACCAGCTCCAGCCCTTGCCCTTCCGCCTGTCTTCGAGCAGGTCCTGCTGGTCTATGTTGAATTCCGGCGGCATGTGGTTGGCGTCGGTCTCGCGCGCCGGCGTCTTGAACGGCCCGAGATGCGCGCCATAGACCTTGTAGCCCTGCATCAGGCTGATGTGGCGCAGGTTCCTGGCTATCGGCTCGACCGTGTCGACGGTATTGCGCAGCATGGCGACATTGGGCTCGACAAGTTCCGCCCAGGTCGGCCGGTCCTGATAGGCCGCATAGAAGATGTGGGTGACGTCGCTCAGGCCGCCGAGTTTTTCCCTTGTGTCCCGACGATCCAGCAGATCCACTGCGATATGGCGAACTTGGCCCTGATCCGGGCCGCCGCGCCGCGACAGCCCGACAATGTTCCAGTTTCCGAGTTCGGCCAGGTGGCTGGCCAGGTTGCTGCCGATGACGCCATGGGAACCGACGATAAGGGCTGTGTTGGTTTTCATCATCCAGATCTCCTGTAGACCGCTGATATGGACGGGATTAGCAGGATGAAGTAGACGTCGAATGATCTCAGGATTTATGACGTGAATTCACAATGATGCGCGTGGACGTCAATCGTTTCGGCGAGATGGAAGTGTTTGCCCGGGCCGTGGAGAGCGGCGGCTTCTCGGCCGCGGCGCGCGCGCTGTCGATGTCGCCCTCGGCCGTCAGCAAACTGGTGTCGCGGCTGGAGAACCGGCTCGGGACGCGGCTGGTCAACCGTTCGACCCGTCGTCTGCAGCTGACGGCGGAAGGCTGCGCCTTCTACGAGCGCAGCGTCGCCATCCTCGCCGACCTCAGGGAGGCGGAGCAGTGCGCGGCAGCCGGCGAGGCGCCGCGCGGGCGCCTGCGCATCAACGCCAATGTACCGTTCGGCAAGCATTTCCTGTTGCCGCTGCTGCCGCAGTTCCTGGCCAGGTACCCTGAGGTATCCGTCGATGTCGCCTTGTCCGACATGGTCGTAGACCTTCTGGAGGCGCGTGCCGACGTGGCGATCCGGGCCGGGCCGATGAAGAGTTCCAGCCTCGTCGCGCGCAAGCTGGGCGCTACCCGGATGACGATCGTCGGCGCGCCGTCCTATTTCGCCACGCGGGCAATGCCGCGCACAGTCGAAGAGCTGAAGCGGCACAATCTGCTTGGGCCGTCTTATGTCCGCACCATGCCGGCATGGCCGCTGCTGCAGGATGGTGCCGTCGTCGACGTTGTGCCGACCGGCAACGTGCAGGCCAGCGACGGCGAGGCGTTGCGCGAACTGGCGCTGGCCGGCCTCGGGTTGGCTCGACTTGCGGCTTTCCAGGTGCAGGGCGATCTGGCGGCTGGCAGATTGGTCAGCGTGCTCGAGGGCGCCAATCCAGGCGATCTCGAGGACGTGCATGCTGTGTTTCTGGGGAGTGGTGGGCCGGTGCCGGCGAGGGTGAGGGCGTTGCTCGATTTCCTGGCCGAGACCGTCGATCTCGGCGCTGCCTGAGCCAATTGGCGGCAGACCCCGCAGCCTCCAACGTGCTGTCGTGACAGGTCGGCCGATAATTGCATCCATCCTCAAGAATCCGATTGCAGGTCCCCCGGGGAATGGGCTATCAACCGAACCGTAACGTACGGTACGGCATCAGCCAAAGGTGCCGGACCGCAAACCAATACGGGCGAAGATGCTGCAGGCAGTGTCCGAGATGATGGAAGGCGAGGGGCCGACGGCGCGTCAGCAGGACGTGCTCGACGCCGTGCTGCGCCTGCTCGTCGAGGAAGGCGACCGGCTGACCATGGCGGCGGTTGCGCGTCGCGCCAGCTGCTCCAAGGAAACGCTCTACAAGTGGTTCGGCGACCGCGACGGGCTGCTGACAGCGACCGTGCAGTGGCAGGCAGCCAAGGTGCGCGTCACCCCTGTTGACCGCAAGGGCCTCGACCTTGCCGCACTCACCGCCAGCCTGGAGCGCTTTGCGTCGGACTGGCTGCGGGTGATTTCCAGCGACACCTCGATCGCGCTCAACCGGGTGGCAGTCGGCCATGCCGGCTCGGACAAGCGCGATCTCGGCGCCATCGTGCTGGAGCGCGGTCGTTTCGCGCTGGGCCGGCGGTTGAAGCCGGTGCTGGAAGCCGGCCGGGAAGCAGGCATACTCGAATTCGACGATGCCGAGACGGCATTCCGGACATTCTTTGGGCTGGTCGCCCGCGACGTGCAGATCAGGCTTCTGCTCGGCGACCGGATTGAATTGACTGAGGCGGAGGTCGACGGCGATGCCGTGCGCGCGACGCAGCAGTTCCTGGCTCTTCATGGAGCGAAAACCGGGCCCAAGGCCCTCTGACTGCAAACGGGAAGGAACCCACCAATGCGTGTCTATTACGATCGTGATGCCGATCTCAATCTGATCAAGGGCAAGAAGGTCGCCATCATCGGCTATGGCAGCCAGGGTCGCGCGCATGCGCTGAACCTCAAGGATTCGGGCGCCAAGGAACTGGTGATCGGTCTCAAGGCCGGCTCGGCGACCGCCAAGAAGGTCGAGGCCGACGGCCTCAAGGTGATGACGGTGGCCGAGGCGGCCAAGTGGGCTGACCTGATGATGATGGCGACGCCCGACGAGCTGCAGGCCGACATCTACAAGGACGAGATCGCTCCGAACATCCGCGACGGCGCGGCCATCGCCTTCGCCCACGGCCTCAACGTCCATTTCGGCCTGATCGAGCCGAAGGCTTCGGTCGACGTCGTCATGATCGCGCCGAAGGGCCCCGGCCACACCGTGCGCGGCGAATACCAGAAGGGCGGCGGCGTGCCGTGCCTGGTCGCCGTTCACCAGGACGCTTCGGGCAACGCCCTCGACCTCGCGCTCTCCTACGCCTGCGGCGTCGGCGGCGGCCGTTCGGGCATCATCGAGACCAACTTCAAGGAAGAATGCGAAACCGACCTGTTCGGCGAGCAGGTCGTTCTCTGCGGCGGCCTGGTCGAGCTCATCCGGGCCGGCTTCGAGACTCTGGTGGAAGCCGGCTACGCTCCCGAAATGGCCTATTTCGAGTGCCTGCACGAAGTGAAGCTGATCGTCGACCTGATCTATGAAGGCGGCATCGCCAACATGAACTATTCGATCTCGAACACCGCCGAGTGGGGCGAGTACGTGACCGGCCCGCGCATCATCACCGACGAGACCAAGGCCGAGATGAAGCGCGTCCTCAAGGACATCCAGACCGGCAAGTTCACCTCTGAGTGGATGCAGGAGTACAAGTCGGGTGCCGCCCGCTTCAAGGGCATCCGCCGCGTCAACGACGCCCACCAGATCGAGGAGGTCGGCGCAAAGCTGCGCGGCATGATGCCGTGGATCTCCAAGAACAAGCTTGTCGACAAGGCGAAGAACTGAGCCTGTCGATCCACGGAGTCTTGCTCTGCCTGTCCTCGCGCTCTGCGCAGCGGGCAGGCGGGGTGATCCCCAAGAACAAGCTGGTCGACGAGGCGAAGAACTAACCTTCTTCCATACTGGCAGGAGACAAGGGCCGCGGCAGAGACCGCGGCCCTTTGTTTTTGCTAAGCTCCGATTCGGCGGACGGGCGCGTAGGAGAGGACGAGATGCGACTCGAATCCGCGCTGGAACTTCAGGCAATCATCTTTTCGACGATCTTCAATTTCGTCGAGCTACCTGTCACGGAGGGAGTGGAGCCAGGCCTGCCCGGCCTTTTCCTCGACCCTTATTTGCTCGAGACCAAGGCCGCTCGTCCCAAGAGGGCGACGCGAAAGCGCGCCGCCGAGGACATCGCCCTCGGCGTGAGCCTTGCCGATGGCGACGAGGCGAAGCTGGCGGTGCTCGTGCAGAGCCGCAACAAGCTGCAGAGCCGGGTGGTGGAGCAGATCGTCGAGAGCGCCAGGGGCGAAGCCGAGGTGCTCTATATCGGCCGGCAGAAACCCTTGTGGACGACATTGCGCAACGATCCGATCCGGCTCGGCGCCAGCATCTCGCCGACGACGGTCGAATATTCGGGAACGCTAGGCTGCTTCTGCCGGGACGAGATCAGCGGCCGCGACGGCATTTTGTCCAACAACCACGTTCTGGCCGACGTGAACAATGTCCCGATCGGAACGACGATCATGCAGCCGGGAGCGCGTGATCGCGGCAGGCCGGCCACCGACGTGATCGCGGAATTGCTGCGTTTCGTCCCCGTGCAGTTCGGCGGCATCCCGAACCTGGTGGATTGCGCGGTCGCGGCCCTGACCGACCACGGACGGGCCGAGGACCGCCGCACCCTCTATGACAGCTCCGACGAGCCGCGGCCGGCCGTCACCCTCCAGCCCGGACAACCGGTCGAGGCGGTTCCGGGCATGACCGTCTTCAAGACCGGCCGGACCACAAGGCACACGCGCGGCCGCGTAAGGGCGGTCAACGTCAACAACTACCTCGTCGACATGGGCGTGGGCGTCGCACGTTTCGACGGGCAGATCGCCATCGAGATGGACATGTCGCCGGCGCGGGCCTTCAGCCGTCCCGGCGACAGCGGCTCGCTGATCGTCGACGAGGAGGGCAGGCCGGTGGGGCTGCTGTTCGCGGGCTCCGCCTCGGGAGGGCCGGGAAACGTTGGAATAACGGGTGCAAACCCTATATCCTCGGTGACAAGTCAGCTCGGAGTGACGCTGATCTGAGGCTGGGAATGGCTGACACCAAGCACTCGATGAAAGAAGCCATCGAGATCCAGCGGGCTTTCGAGGAAAGGTTCGCCGGATTCGACGGGGTGGTCGGCGTGGGCATTTGCCTCAACATCGGCCGCGACGATCTGGCGCTCAACGTTCAGGTCGCCAGGAACAAGCAGGCGGCGCAACTACCGAAAACCTTCGACGGGCTGGACGTCATGGTCGACGTGGTCGGAGACGTCAGAGCCTTTTGACGACGTGCGCCGGTTAGCCGTAGTGCCAGGACGGCTTGGGCTCGGTGCCCTCGAACTGGACGCCGACGCGGTCGTTCCTGCGCCAGCGGACGACTGAACGATAGCCGATGCCGTCCACCGGAATGTAGAGCAGGAAACGCTCGGGAACGCGCGCATCGGCCGGGACGCGAAGTTCGGCGCCGCCGCTGTTCTGGTTGCGGACGGTGACGCTGATCTCGGAATTGGTCACACCGGTGATGATCGACGCACCCTTCAGCACTCGGTTGCGGTGTTCGCGCGGTGGTTTGGTTGCGGCGTCGTCGGTCATCGGGAGGCTCGTGGGCGCGCGCATCGAATCGCGCACCGGCAGCCTGCGCCAAATCCGTAAATTTGATGTTATTTACGGGCGCATCGCTGCGACGGTGCCGCAGGCGCCGCAGTCACATCCGATTACGGCTCTGCCTCAGCTGTAAGGCGACCAGCATTGCTGCCGCGGGCCGACATAGGGCTGGAAGGTATTGTCCCAGGCCCGATAGGAGCGGTAGCGGCTGTAGCACCAGCGGATATGTGCCGAAGAGAGCGGACCGGCCCTATAGAGCCGCTGCGGCGCGTAGTAGCGCGGGCGATAGTAGCCCGGGTCGTAAAACGGGTCGTAGTAGCGGTAGGCCGGAATGCCGAAGTTCAGAAAGATGCCCACGCCGCTGTGGCGCCTGGAATAGCGCCGGTACCGCCAGCGATCATCGTCGTCATAACGACGGAAGTGCCGCCAGCGCCGGTAGTCGCCGTCGCGGTGGTTTATGGGCACGACGTCGAGTGCCGGCTGCGTTGCCGCAGGCACAGGCATCCGGGCCAAAGCGACTGGCGCGGCGCTTGCTGACAGCGGGATGCCGGCCACAATGCCGAGGGCCACGAGCCCCCCGCGTGCGAAAGTGGAAAGACCGTGTGTCATGATCGTCTCCTGAAGTGCGAATCCCAAAGGCCCCACACCCCGTATTTTTGGACGGAGATGACGTATTTTGCGCCTTTCACGCTGAACGTGTGATGAACGGTGCAGGTTCCGCGGGGCTTGTGTTTGGGCAGCGATGAAGGCAATGCTCGCCGCCATGTCGCTGCGCCTCGCCACATTCAATGTCGAGAACCTGATGAACAGGTTCGATTTTTCCGGCTATCGCAACCAGCTGAACGAGGACAGGACGCTGGCCCTGTTCGAGATCGGCAGCGAGGCCGAGTACCAACTGCTCGAGAAGGCCCGGGCGATCGCCCATGCCGACGACATGCGCCAACTCACCGCGCTGGCGATCGCCGAGACCAGGGCCGACATCATCTGCATGCAGGAGGTGGACAACATCGAGGCGCTCAAGGCCTTCGAATACGGCTATCTGTTCAAGATGGTGGGGCAGGGCTACCAGCAGAAATACACGACCTCCGGCAACGATTCGCGCGGCATCGACGTCGCCGTGATGATGCGGGCCGAGACCGCACACGGCCAGCCGATCGAGTTCGTGCGCATGACCAGCCACGCGCATGTGACCTTCGAGGAGTTCGGCCTGCATACGCCCGAACTCGCCTCCCTCGGTCAGGAGCCGTTCGAGCGCATCTTCCGTCGCGACTGCCTGGAGATCGACGTCAAGGTCGGCGGCAAACCGCTGACGATCTATTCCGTGCACTTCAAGTCGATGGGATCGCCGCGCAACGGCCTCAACGGGCGCGAGGCGACGATGCCGATCCGCAATGCCGAGGCCAGGGCGGTGCGGCGCATCATCGAGAACCGCTTCGGCAAGGACCACGCCGCCGACAAGCGGTGGGTGATCTGCGGCGACCTCAACGACTACCGCGAGCGCATCGTCATCGGCGGCGACGCCTTCCAAGGCTACAACTTCACACCGGTCGAAGAGACGGCCTCATGCCTGGACGTCTTCCTGGGCGACGGCTTCGCGGAAAATCTGGTGGAACGCCGCCCGGATATGGACCGCTGGACCCTCTACCACACGCGCGGTCCCCAGGAACGGCACCTGTGCCAGCTCGACTACATCCTGGCCTCGCCTTCCTTGGCGCGGATGAATTCGCAGGCGGTCCCCGACATCGTCAGGCGCGGCCAGCCCTGGCGCACCATCTTCCCGCCGGGCCAGGACGTCGACCGGTATCCGCGCGCCGGCTGGGACCGGCCCAAGGCCTCCGACCATTGCCCGGTGGCCGTCACCCTCGACATCGCCTGAGAGTTCAGAAGTGGCCTTCGACATCCCGCGCAACGTGATCCTGCCGGTCGACGTCGTCGACGTGCGCCTCGATTCTGCCCAGCACCCGTTCGAACGCGACAATGCGGCGGCGATCGCGGCCAACTGGGAGGCCGAGAAGGCGCATCGCCCGGCCCTGTTCGACGGCACCGTGGTACTGCTGTCGGAACTCGCCTATCGCGACAACAGCATCGTCGGCCGCTGCCATGCCGTGCGCTTCTCCACCTTCATGCTGTGGCGCAAACTCAAGCCCGTCACCAGCGCCGAGCACGCCTTTGCGCATGCCATGCTGATCTCCAGCGACAATGCGCTGGTGGCGATCCGCATGGGAAGTCACACCGCCAATGCCGGGAAGGTCTATTTCGCGGCGGGTTCCTTCGAGCCGGAGGACTTTCGCGAGGGGCTGGTCGATCTCGACTACAACATGATCCGCGAGGTGCGCGAGGAGACGGGCCTCGACCTGCGCCAGGCGCGCCGGGAGGAGCGCTGCCATGCCTTGTCGGTCGAGAGCGGCACGGTGATCGTGCGCTGCTTTCGCGCCCGCGAAACCGCAGAGCAACTGGCGGAGCGCATCGCGGGCTTCGTGGCGGCCGATCCCGATCCGGAGATCGAGGGGCCGGTCATCATCCGCGGGCGCAATGACCTGCCCGAAGGGCTGATGCCGCACATGCGTCCCCTGGTGGACTGGCATTTTTCGCAGCCTGGCTGAGGGACGCTCGCGGGGCTGCGGCCATACAGTCCGATGCGGGGCGGCAGGCGGCACAGGGCGGCGCGAAATGCGATCGAACGTGCAGCCGACGTGGCGCCGCAGCTTCCAATCCGCCAATTGACAAGCCGGTCCAAGCCTGCCCCCAATTGGCCTCCGAGAAATCCCAAAAGCTCCACAAAGCGGTCGCTCACGTTGCCGACGGCAGGGCAGAAGGAATGAACATGAGAGCTGGACGCAAGTATTTTATCTACGACGTATTCACCCAGCGTCCTCTCGACGGCAATCCACTCGCCGTGGTGATCGATTCGGAAGGGCTCGATACGGCTGCAATGCAGGCGATCGCACGCGAATTCAACCTGTCCGAGACCGCCTTCGTGCTGCCGCCCAAGAACCCGACGCACAAGGCGCGCGTGCGCATCTTCACCCCCGACTACGAGATGCCGTTTGCCGGGCATCCGACGGTCGGCACGGCGATCGCGCTGTCGGAGATGGCGGAGGGGAACGACCTTGCCGGCATTTTCGTGCTCGAGGAGAACATCGGCCTGGTGCGCTGCGCCATCGACAAGCTGGACAACGGTCTGTTCGCCGAATTCGACGTGCCGCGACTGCCCGAACAACTGCCGCTCTCGGCCGATCCGGAGGCCATCGGCGCGGCACTCGGGCTGGGGCCGCATGAGATCGGCTTTGAGAATCACCGCGTATCGCTGTGGTCGGCCGGGGTGCCTTACATCGCCGTGCCGGTGGCCGACCTCAAGGCCGCGGCGAAGGTGAAGCTGAACAACGACGCCTGGATGGAGTTCGCGCCGCGGAAGAGCGACTTCGCGGTGGCCAGCGCCTATGTCTATGGCCGTGAGACGGTGGATCACACCAGTTCGTTCCATGCCCGCATGATCGTGCCCGGCAATCCGTCCTACGAGGATCCGGCGACCGGTTCGGCAGCGGCCGCCTTCGCCGGCGCGATCATGCGCTTCGACCAGCCCACCGACGGCAGCCACCGATTCTGGATCGAGCAGGGAATCGAAATGGGCCGGCCGTCCAGAATCAGGCTCGAGATCGACGTGGCTAGCGGAAAGCTGGCGGCTGCCCGCATCGGCGGACATGCCGTGCGTGTCGCGGAGGGCGTTCTGCTGGCCTGAGGCGCAGGAATTTCGGCCGTCGCGAAGAAAATGTGCCGGATGGGGTGGACAGGCGAAAATGCGTTGGCTATATGCCGCCCACGGTCGCTGAAACGACTGTGTGGGTGCGTAGCTCAGTTGGTAGAGCAGCTGACTCTTAATCAGCGGGTCACAGGTTCGATCCCTGTCGCACCCACCACTTTTCTCCTTAAGACCTGGGACGTTGGCGAGGTTTCCTAACGAAGCCTGGTATTTCGCTACCTGCTCCCGGGGCGGAGTTGGAGTAGAAGCGATCGACGGTCGCCGGATCGATTCCGAAGGGGCGTAGGAGACGCGATGCAGACGCTGCAAGCCGTCCTGGACGAGATCGTCGCGGAAATGTCCGCCCAGGCGGATCGCGGCGAGGTCGCCACTTACATCCCTCAACTCGGCAAGATCGACCCTGGGAAGTTCGGGATAGCCGTCGTGCTCAACGACGGCTCATCGGCGGTTGCCGGCGACGCCGAGGAGCCGTTTTCGGTGCAGAGCATCTCCAAGGTGTTCACCCTGGCTCTGGCGCTCGGGCGCGTCGGCGATTCGTTGTGGAACCGGGTCGGGCGGGAACCGTCCGGAACGCCGTTCAATTCCATCGTCCAGCTCGAGCGGGAGGAGGGGATTCCCCGCAACCCGTTCATCAACGCCGGCGCGATCGTCGTCTCGGACATATTGCTTGCCGGCCACCAGCCGCGCGAGGCGATCGGCGAGATCCTGAGCTTCGTGCGTACGGTGGCGGATGACGACACCATCGTCATCGACGCAGACGTCGCCAACTCAGAGCGCGTAACCGGCTACCGCAATTTTGCCCTCGCCAACTATCTCAAGGGCTTCGGCAACCTGCACCATGCCCCGGAAATGACGCTCGGGGTCTATTTCCACCATTGCGCCATCGCGATGAGCTGCCTGCAACTGGCCAATGCCGGGCGCTTCCTGGCGAGTGCCGGTATGGTTCCGTCGACCGGCCATACCGTCGTCTCAAGCGAGCGTGCCAGGCGCGTCAATGCGCTGATGCTGACCTGTGGCCACTATGACGGCTCCGGCGAATTCGCCTTCCGGGTCGGCATCCCGGGCAAGAGCGGCGTCGGCGGCGGCATATTGGCGATCGTGCCGGGCGTGGCCTCTATCGCCGTCTGGTCGCCGGGCCTGAATGCTCGCGGCAATTCAATGCTCGGCTCGATCGCCCTGGAGCAACTGACCAGGCGGATGAACTGGTCGATCTTCTCCTCCCGGTCCGCCTAGCGTTCCCGCAGCACCACGCCGGCATCTGGACACCGCGTCAAGATCCGCGAATATGGCTGCGCAGGAACGTGTTGCGCAGGCCTCCGTCCGAAGCCGAGGAACGAACCGTGACGATGGTCATTGTTCTGCCGTCGGCCGGAAGATCGCGGCAGCGCTCTCGCCGACGCCGTCATGGCTGGCGAGGTCGGGAGGTCGCATATGGTCGAGGCCAGTCCGAGGAACCAAGGCCAGACGGCCGAGCGGCGGCTGTTTCGGCCTCATCCGAGGACCGCACTGCCGACCTTCGCCGCCACTGCGGCGGTCGTGGCCATACTCTACTTCGCACGCGACGTCTTCCTGCCGCTTGCCATCGCCGTACTCCTGACCTTCGCCCTGGCGCCCATCGTGTCGTCGCTACGGCGACTGGGCATCCCCCGCCTCGCGGCTGTCATCGCCTGCGTTCTGGCGGCATTTGCCGTCGTGGGCGCTTTCAGCTTCGTGGTCGTCTCGCAGGTGGGCGAAGTGGCCGAGAACGTGCCCACCTACCAGGCCAACATCCTCGAGAAAGTCCGCTCGCTCAAGGATGCCGGCAGCGAAGGCGGCATCGTCGACAGGCTGAGCAAGGTCATCGAGCGCGTGGGCCAGGAAATCGAAAAGCCGGAAGTGGCCGAGACGCCTGTGGCCCAGCCATCCCGGCCCGACCCGCTGCTGGTCGAAATCTTCACGCGGCAGAAGCCCATCGAGACACTGCGCAACCTCATCTCGCCGCTTGTCGGGCCGCTGGCGACCGCGGGCCTCGTCGTCGTGGTCGTCATCTTCATGCTGATGGAGCGCGAGGACCTGCGCGACAGGTTCATCAGGCTGGTCGGCTACGGCGACCTGCACCGGACCACGGAGGCGCTGCAGGACGCGGGGCGGAGGGTAGGGCAGTACCTGCTGATGCAGCTGGTGGTGAACGTGCTCTATGGTGTCCCCATCGGCATCGGTCTGTGGCTTCTGGGCATACCGAACGCGATCCTGTGGGGGCTGCTCGCGGTCGTGTTGCGCTTCGTGCCATATATCGGCCCGGCCATCGCGATGATCCTACCGCTGTTCCTGGCGCTCGCCGTGGCGCCCGGCTGGTCGCTCGTGCTGTGGGCGGCGGCGCTGTTCCTCGTCATGGAACTGGTCATCAACAACGTCATCGAACCCTGGCTGTACGGCTCGAAGACCGGGCTGTCGCCGCTGGCCATCATCGTCGCCGCCATCTTCTGGACCTGGCTCTGGGGACCGATCGGGCTGGTGCTGTCAACACCGCTGACGGTCTGCCTGGTGGTCCTCGGAAAACACGTTCCGCAGTTCGAATTCCTTGAAGTGCTGTTCGGCAACGAACCCGTGCTCGATCCCAAGGAGCGGCTCTATCAGCGCCTGCTTGCCGGCGATCCGGACGAGGCGACCGACCATGCCGAGGAGATGCTCGAGGACGAGTACCTGGTCGACTATTACGGCGGCGCGGCGATCCCCGCGTTGCTGCTCGGCGAACGCGACAGGGCACGGGGCGCGATGACCGACGAGCAGCGGACGCGCGTGGCCCAAAGCGCCATGGCGGTCGTCTCGAACCTGCGCGAGATCGCGCAGGACGAGGCAGATGAAGACGATGACGGCGACGTATCGGACGATGCCGAGGACGGCCAAGCCAGCATGGAGCTGCCGGACGGGACGGGCAAATCCGTGCTGTGCATCGGCGGGCGGGGCGAACTAGACGATGCAGCCGCCGCCATGCTTGCCCAGGTCCTGACTGTCCAGGGGGCGGAAGCCCGGACGGCCAGCCATGCGGAGGCCGAGCCGGCCAACATGCGCAACCTTTCGCTCGAAGACGTCGACAGCGCGGTCGTCGGGTTCCTCAACGCCGATTCGCTGAACCACGGACGCTTCCTGGTGCGCCGGCTCAAGCGGTTCAAGCCGACGATCAGGGTTGGGATCGTGCTTTGGTCGGAAAGCAGCCCCGACCTCGATGCGGAGCGGCTTGCGGGCGAACTGAATGCCGACTTCGTGGCATTCGACATCACGGGCGCCGTGACCGGCGCGCTCGCCGACGCACCCGCGGTGCCGCTGAGGCCCACCAGGCGCAAGATGCGGCGCCCTGCGCCGGCAAAGCGCACCAGCAAGGCCAGGGAAAAGGCGGCCGGCTGATCATCGGCCGAGGCCCGGACCGCCGCGGCACCCGCCGATCGCTGCCCGATTGCTGCCGACATGCGGCTGCATGCCGGCTGTCGAAGGGATTCGCCGGTCCGGCACGAAAAAGGTGTCATGGATCATTTTTCGCCTCCGTGCATTGTAGGTTCGGCGGGCGATGCAACCTTTTGGGAGTGACGGTAATGAAGATGGCTGGTGTGAGTATCGCGCTTCTCTTGACGCTGGCGGCCTGTTCGCAGACCGAGCAGGGAGCGGCTATCGGGGGTCTCGGAGGCGCGGCGATCGGAAGTGCCGTTGCCGCACCCGGAAATCGCGCCGAGGGTGCGCTTGTCGGTGGCGCCGTCGGCGCAGTGGCCGGTGCGCTGATCGGCCGGGCCAACGAGCCCAACCAGTGCCGCTATCGCGACCGCTACGGCCGCACCTACATCGCGGAATGCCCGCGCGGATATTACTGAGCGCGAACTGCATAGCTTCGAAGATGCCGGGGGCGCCGACGCGCCTTCGGCATCTTGCCGATTGTCCGGACGTCCAAGCCGACTCAGATGCTATCCGCTTGCCGAAGCACGGTCATTTTGCCGCCTGACTGGCAGGCGGCCGACCGGATTGCCCACTGTTGGGCTCCGCCCCGACCATCCGATGTTCAAGACGGGGACAAAATGCTCCTTCGCAGTGGCCGGCGAAAAATGACGTTCCACAATCTTGCCAAAATTAGCAATCGACAAAGTCTATTAATTTTATAGACTAACGGCATGATGGAGATTGCGATGGCACAGACCCAGTATCTCTCGAGTGGCCGCGCCGCACAGTCGGCGGCTACTGCTGGCAAGCCGGCTACGGTTGCGCAGCTGGTTTCCTACCTCATCTTCACGGTCTCGTTCGGCTTCACCGTGGCGATGGTGATCGGATTGATCCACTAGACGGATCGTTTGGGCGCCGATGGGCGCACTGTTCCCTCAATCGAATCGAAGAAGGTTTTCAAAGTACCGCCTGCATTGGCGCGGGCGGTGACAAGACTGTTTCTGACAGGACGGAGGAGATGCGATGCAGATCGACATCACCCGTTGCCCCGGGCGGCGTTGCCGACAGTGACGAGCTTCACCCTTCCTACTTTTCCGACACCGCACATGCCGTCGGGTACGGCACTGAAGGTGGCGGGCAAGCATACCGGTCTGTTCGAGTTGCCGGCCAGCGGGTCGGAAGAGACGCGACGTCTGACGGAGCGGGTCACGGTTGCAGTGCAGCCCTTCGGCAGGGCCGGGAGGATGACGCCAATGCGATCGAAGCGTTCGGCCAGGAGATCATCCCGCAGGTCCGCAGGACGTCGAAGCGCCACGATGCGCCGCCGCCGGGCCGCAGAGGCAATCCGGTGCAGTTGCGCCGCGTCGTCTAGGGCCCTAGGCGTGATACACCACGCCTGGCACGACGTCGTCGTTGTCGGCGTCGCAGACCTGGGCCAGGCTGCGGTTGTCGAGCACCCCGGCGATGGCCTGCCTGACCTCCAGCATCATGTGGCGGATCTGGCAGGTCGCCTCGTCGCAGTCGTCGCAGGGCTGGTACTGGGTGCGGCTGGCGCACGGAATGGGCGCCAGCGGCCCGTCGAGCACACGCACGACATGGCCGATCCTGATCTCGGTGGCCGGCTTGGCAAGCCGGTAGCCGCCGTCCTTGCCCTTGCGGCTCTGGACGAAGCCGGCATTGCGCAGCTCGCCGAGGATGGCGTCGAGGAACTTTTTCGGGATGTTGTTGGCGGCGGCGATGTCGCCGACGAAGGCCAGCTGGCCCGGCGGCAGTTGCGATAGATGGACGAGGGCCTTGAGGCCGTATTTGCCTTTTTTAGTCAGCATTGCGAGAACGCATCATCGACTTCGGCTGCCAGTCGCAGCGAGTTGCACAGGGCCGCGGATGACGATTCGTCCCCATCGCATTCCGGCTGTCATTAGAGATAAATTCCAGCGACTTGATATACAAGCCGAAAGACGTTGAGATTCAGCAAGTTTCGGCCATTTTGGCGCGTGATCCGCCAAATTGCCGGCGACCGGCGCCAACCGCGATGCCCGGCCGGCGCCGCCTGGTCAAAAATGGCGAAAGCCGGCGCGGGCCGGCTTTCCCATATGCGGCGGCGACGCCGGCTGGTTCAGCGCTTTCCGTAGATCTGTTCCAGCAGGCCGCCGGGACCGAAATGTTCCTTCTGGATATTGTCCCAGCCGCCGAACACGTCTTCCACCGTCACGAGGCGGACGTCGGGGAACTGCGACTTGAATTCCGCGGCGACGGCGGCATCATGGACACGGTTGCCGTATTCGGCGGCGATGCGCTGGCCTTCGGTGGTGTAGAGGAAATCGAGATAGGTCTTGGCGAGATCGCGCGAGCCGCGCTCGTCGACCACCTTGTCGACGATGGCGACCGGGAACTCGGCGAGCAGGCTGACCGAGGGGGTGACGCTCTCCACCTTTTCGGTGCCGTACTCCCTGGCGATGCCGCGTGTCTCGGCTTCGAAGGTGATCAGCACGTCGCCGATGCCGCGTTCGACGAAGGTGGTGGTGGCGGCGCGGCCGCCCGTGTCGAACACCGGCACGTTGTCAAACAGCTTGGCGACGAATTCCTTGACCTTGGCCTCGTCGCCCTTGAACGCCTCCTTGGCGTAGGCGGTGGCGGCGAGATAGGTGTAGCGCGCGTTGCCCGAGGTCTTGGGGTTCGGGAAGATCACCTGCACGTCGTCGCGGACGAGATCGGACCAGTCCTTGATGTTCTTCGGGTTGCCGGCGCGGACGAGGAAGGACGGCAGCGAATAGAAGGGCGAGGCCTGGTTGGGGAAGTCCTTCTGCCAGTCGTCGGACACGAGGCCGTTCTTGACCAGGAAATCGATGTCGATCACCTGGTTGAAGGTGACGACGTCGGCCTGCAGCCCCTCGACGATGGAGCGTGCCTGCTTGGAGGTGCCGGCATGCGACTGGTCGACGGTGACCCCTGGATTTGCCGCGGCGAATGCCTTGTTCTCGGCGGCGAAGAGCTCGCGGGCAACGTCGTAGGAGGCGTTGAGAATCTTGTCGACGGACTGTGCCTGGGCCGGACCCGCGAGGATCGCGGCAAGCGCCGCACCGACGAGTAGGAAGCGTTTCATTGGGGCGTTCTCCTGAGACTTGCGGCAAATTTCTTAAGTGGCTGCAAGTTAGCGGGGAGCGGCCGTGAGGAGGAGGCAGAGGCAGGTTGCCTCTGCATGATCGCGTGGAACGGAAACCCAAAGATCGGTCGATTCCAGAAATCAGTTTCCAGGGTGATGTAATACTCGCCGTCCAGAGAGCAACGGCCGACTATTTGTCGCTCACGCCGGCCTCGGCGAAGCTCGCCATCCTGGCGTGGCATTCGAGCGCCGAGCGGACGATGTTGACGGCAAGGCAGGCGCCGGAGCCTTCGCCCAACCGCATGCCCATGTCGAGCAACGGCGCGAGCCCGAGAGCTTCGAGCAGTTGCCTGTGGCCAGCCTCTGCCGAGACATGGGCGGCAAGCGTGTGGGCGAGGCCCTGCGGGTGGAGCTTCGCCAGCGGCGCGGCCGCCGCGGTGACGACAAAGCCGTCGAGCAGGACCGGAATGCCATGATGGCGCGCGGCGAGCGTGGCGCCGAGAATGGCGGCAAGCTCGCGGCCGCCGAGAGTGGCGGCGACGGCCAGCGGATCTGCGAGGCTTGCTGCGTGGCGGGCGAGGCCGGCATCGATCGCCACGAACTTGCGGGCGAGGCCGCTGTCATCGACACCGGTACCGCGGCCGGCCCATAGCCGGCCGTTCCCACCGAACAGGCCGGCGGCGATTGCAGCTGCCGGGGTGGTGTTACCGATGCCCATTTCGCCGAAGCAGATGAGGTCGAGGTCGTCGTCGACAGCTTCATAGCCGGTGGAGACGGCGGCGAGGAATTCCGTCTCGCTCATCGCCACGGTCTGGGTGAAATCCCCGGTAGGGTGGTTGAGGTCGAGCGGGATCACCGAAAGCTCGGCGCCGGCGAGGCGGGCTAGCTGGTTGATCGCAGCACCACCGCCGGCGAAATTGGCGACCATCTGCACCGTCACTTCGGACGGATAGGCCGACACGCCTTGCGCAGTGACGCCGTGGTTGCCGGCGAAGACGATGACCTTGACCTTATCCAGCCTGGGCATCTCGCGGCCCTGCCAGCGGCCGAGCCAGGCGGCGATGGTTTCCAGCTTGCCGAGGCTGCCGCGCGGCTTGGTCAGCGTGTCTTGGCGGGCGGCGACGGCTTGTGCCGCGGCGTCGCTGCCGGCCGGCAAGTCGAGGCAGGCACTGCGCAATTCATCGAGCGATTTGAAGGCCATGGCTGCGAAAACTCCGAAATTGAATCAAGCCAGGATGACGGATGCGGTGAAGAGGAGGGCGATCTCGCCGAGTTGTTGCAGGGCGCCGATGGTATCGCCGCTCTGGCCGCCGATCTGGGCGAGGCACAGCTTCCTGAAGGCGAAGAACAGGACGGCGAGGCAAAGTGCGGCGACGATCGCGCCCTTGAGGCCGAGGAAGAACAGGCCGAGCCCGCCGATGACAAGTGCTGCGATCACAACCTCGTCGGCGACCGCGCCGACGCCTGCGGCCAGCCCGTCGACGCGTGCCTGCGGCAGGTGGCGCATGAAGGCCGGGATCAGCGCGCGCGAGCCGACATGGGCGGCGACGAGCGCGGCGAATACGGGCGCGGGGTCTTCCAATCCTGCAATCGCGCTCCAGCGGGCGAGGATGGAGAGCGCAAGCGCGCAGGCGCCGTAGCTGCCGATGCGGCTGTCGCGCATGATCTCGAGCTTGCGCTCGCGCGTGCGGCCGCCGCCGAAGCCGTCGGCGGTGTCGGACAGGCCGTCTTCGTGCAGGCAGCCTGTGACCAGCATGCCGGTTGCAACCGCCAAGGCTGCGGCAAGGTTGGGTGCAAGGCCAACCGTAGAGCCCGCGGCAAAGGCGAGCCACGCCAAGTGTGCCACGGCGAGGCCGGCGAGCGGCGCGGTCCAGATGGCGTCGGCAAGCGACCGGTCCCTGACCTCGAAATGGGGCAGCGGCAGGCGCGTGAAGAAGACGAGCCCGAGGCGGATGTCGTCGAAGAGCGTCGCCGGCGTGACCATCTCAGCCTCGCGCGATGGCATGGAAGAAAGTGCCGGTAACGTGCCCGCGACGGCCGCCGAAGCTGCCGAGCGGATTGCCCTGGCCGTCGGCCAATTTACCCAGCGGGGTATCGTCACCGCGCTCGACCGTCTGGGCATAGTGGAATTCGTGGCCGCGGATGACGCTGCCTTCTGCGCCGAGCGGGCAGGGTGCCGAAAGCGTCGCCTGGCGGTAGCCAAGGTTCATCTTGCGCTTGGCGAAGCTGGTGGCATGGCCGAGCAGGCCGAGCATCGGATGGGTGACGCCGTCGGCATCCTCGATGGAGCGGCCAAGCACCATGAAGCCGCCGCACTCGCCATGGACGGGCTTCGCTTCGGCGAAACGGCGCGTGCCCGACAGGAAGTTGCCGGCAGCGCCAAGGCGGCCGGCGTGCAGTTCGGGATAGCCGCCGGGCAGCCAGCAGACGTCGCAGGAGGCGTCGGGCCCCTCGTCGGCGAGCGGCGAGAACGGCACCAGTTCGGCCCCCATGGCGCGCCAGTGGGCGGCGACATGCGGGTAGAGGAAGGTGAAGGCGGCATCGTGGGCGAGCGCGATGCGCTGGCCGGGCGGCGGCAAGGCGAATGACTGGTCGCCCGCCACGGGCGCCAGCGGCGTCGCCAGTTCGACGATGGCGTCGAGGTCAAGCGAGCGTTCGACCATGTCGGCGAGCTTTTCGATGTGGGCGAACAGGTCGGCGTGCTCTTCTGCCTGGACGAGGCCGAGGTGGCGTTCGGGGATGGACAGCGTGGGGTCGCGCAGGATGGCGCCGACGACGGGCAGGCCGAGCGCCGCGATGGCGTCGCCGGCTAGTTTCCTGTGGCGGTCGCTGCCGAGGCGGTTGAGCACGACGCCGGCGATGCGGACGTCGGGATCGTAGGTGGCAAAGCCCTTGGCGATCGCCGCGGATGTCTGCGACTGGCCCGACACGTCGAGCACGAGCAGCACGGGTAGGTCGTAGAGGCGGGCGAGATCGGCGGCGGAGCCGGAGCGGCCTCTCTCGGCCGGGATGCCGTCGAACAGGCCCATGGCGCTTTCGAGGATCACCAGTTCGGCATCGGCCGATGCGTCGGCGGCAAGCGCGTTGAGCAGCGACGGTGGCATCGCCCAGCTGTCGAGATTGACGCCGGGCAGGCCGGTTGCGGCGGCATGGAAGCCTGGGTCGATGTAGTCCGGGCCGGATTTTGCGCCGCGCACCTTGATGCCGCGGCGGGCGAGCGCGCGCAAAAGTCCGATGGTGACGCTGGTCTTGCCGGAGCCGGAGCGCGGGGCGCCGATGATGAGGCCGCGCGCCGTCATTTTTGTCCCATCAGTTCGGCGCGCAGCGAAACGATGCCGCCGACGACGATGAGGGCCGGCGAGACGACCTTTTCGCGCTCGGCGGTGGTGATCAGCGTGCCGAGCGTGGCGGTGACAGTGCGCTCCTGAGGCATCGAGGCGTTTTCGACGAAGGCGGCCGGCGTGTCAGCCGACAGTCCGCCGGCCATGAGCTCGGCCACCGTTTCGGCCATGTGGGTCAGGCCCATGTAGATGACGATGGGCTGGCCGGTGCGGGCGAGGGCCGCCCAGTCGGGGCGGTCGTCGCTGACGGCCGCAAAGCCGGTGGCCAGGATGATCGCGCCGTTGACGCCGCGCATGGTGGCGGGGATGCCCGCCGAGGACAGGCCGCCGAAGGCCGAGGTGATGCCCGAGAGAACCCGCCAGGGGATGTTTTCGCGGGTCAGCACCAGCGCTTCCTCGGCACCGCGGCCGAAGACGAAGGGATGGCCGCCCTTGAGCCGCACGACCTTGCGGCCCTCGCGTGCCAGCCTGATTAGCAGCGCGTTGATGTCGCCCTGCGGGATCGACAGCCGGCCGCCGCGCTTGCCGACGAAGAACTTTTCCGCCTGCTCGGCGACGGCGACGATCTCGGGCGACACCAGCGCGTCGTGCACCAGCGCGTCGGCCTGGGCGAGCGCCGAAAGAACGTCGAGCGTCAGCAGGCCGAGATCGCCTGGGCCGGCGCCGGCGAGCCAGACATGGCCCGGCTTGAGCTGGTGTGGCTTGTAGTTCAAACGCGAGATGGCAGTTTCAAGGCTCATGCGTGTCGCTTTCGGCGATGACGCGCAGGCTCGGCCAGCCTATAGATCGCGTCATGAATGAAGAAGATCGTCCGCTCAAGCGCGGCTGGACCACCGGCGCCTGCGCCACCGCCGCCACCAAGGCAGCATGCATGGCATTGAAGACCGGTGTGTTTCCAGACCCGGTGGAGATTGTGCTGCCGGGCGGCCAGGCCGTAGCCTTTACGCTGGCGAGACACGAGCGCGGCGACGATTGGGCGATGGCCGGCATCGTCAAGGATGCCGGCGACGATCCCGATGTGACGCACGGTGCGCTGGTGATGAGCACGGTGCGTCCGGGCGCGGCTGGCAGCGGCGTGGTGTTCAGGGCGGGCAAGGGCGTGGGCACGGTGACGCGGCCTGGGCTGCCGATCCCGCCGGGCGAAGCCTCGATCAATCCGGTGCCGCGCAAGATGATCGCCGGCGTCGTCTCCGAGGTGCTGGGCGAGGGCGCCGATGTCGAGGTCGAGATTTCTGTCGCCGGCGGCGAGGAGATGGCGCTCAAGACGCTCAACCCGCGCCTCGGCATCCTCGGCGGCATCTCGATCCTCGGAACGACGGGCATCGTCATTCCCTATTCCTGCTCGGCCTGGATCCATTCCATCCATCGCGGCGTCGACGTGGCGCGCGCCATGGGCTTCGACCATGTCGCGGGCTCGACCGGCAACGCTTCCGAGATGGCCGTGCAGAAGTTCCATGGTTTGCACGAGGTGCAACTGATCGACATGGGCGACTTCGTCGGCGGCATGCTGAAATACATCCGCGCCCATCCGGTGCCGAAGGTGACCATCGCCGGCGGCGTCGCCAAGATGACCAAGCTGGCTCAAGGCCTGCTCGACCTGCATTCGAGCCGCGGTTCGGCCGATCTGGACGGGCTGGCTGGCGTTGCTGTGGAAGCTGGCGCCGACGCCGAGCTCGAATCTCGCATCAAGGGTGCCAACACGGTGGCGGAAGCCTTCATCGAGGCGAAGAAGGCCGGCATCGCCATCGGCGACGCGGTGGCAAGCGCTGCCTGGCGCACGGCCGCAAGCGTGTTCGACAACCCCGACATCGCGGTCGAGATTCTGGTCTTCAACCGCGAGGGGGAGTTGAGGGGGCATGCGCCCTTCGCCGCCTCTCATAGCCCGTCGCGGCCCCTGAAACGGCGCTGATAGTAGGCGTCGTAGAGCGAGCTTTCGCGGAAATCCTCGGCCGCCAGCGACTGCCCGACGAAGATGATGGCGGTGCGCTCGATCGGGTCCCTGGCCAGTTCGGCTGCGATGGTCGACAGCGTGGCCCTGACGATGCGCTCGTCCGGCCAGGAAGCGCGGAAGACGACCGCGACCGGGCAATCCGCCCCGTAATGCGGAGCAAGCTCCGCCACCACCTGGTCGATGGCGTGGATCGACAGGTGCACGGCAAGTGTCGCTCCAGTACGGCCGAATCCGGCCAGCGTTTCGCCCGGCGGCATCTTCGAGGCGCGGCCGGAGGTTCGGGTCAGCACCAGGCTCTGGGCGACTTCGGGGATGGTCAACTCGCGCTTCAGCGCCGCCGCAGCTGCGGCGAAGGAAGGCACGCCGGGGGTCAGCGTGTAGGGGATACCGTGCCTTTCCAGCCGGCGGATCTGTTCAGCGACGGCGCTCCACACCGAGAGGTCGCCTGAATGCAGGCGCGCGACGTCGTGACCGGCCTTGTGGGCCGCGACGTATTCCGCCTCGATCTCGTCGAGCGACATCGGAGCTGTGTCGACCAACCGGGCGTCGGTGGGGCAATAGGACAAAAGCTCCGGCGAGACGATGGAGCCGGCGTAGAGGCAGACCGGGCAGGAGCCGAGCAGGCGGCTGCCGCGTACCGTGATGAGATCTGCCGCGCCCGGGCCGGCGCCGATGAAATGTACGGTCAAGCTGTGGCTCCAGAAGTGGCGATGGCGCAGGTGGCGGGGCCGACAATCGTGCGCGGGCCGAGCAGGGTGGCATCGGTGCCGGCAGCGGCGAGGGCAGCTGCTTCCGATACCGACGGCGTGCCGGCGGCTTCCTGCGAGGCCTGCGAGTGGCTGAGCGTGCGGGATTCTGCGGCGGCGAGTGCTGCGTCATCGACGACGAGCAGCGGCAGGTCGAGGCGGCGGGCGGCGGCAAGGATGCCGGGCTCGTCGCGCTTCAGGCTTGCGGTGGCGAGCGCGGTCAATGCGGTGACCGCGAGGCCATGGCCTTCGAGCGCGGTTTCGATTGCCGAGAGGATGTCTTCGTGCGCCGCGCCTTTGCGGCAGCCGATGCCTGCAACCATCATGGCTTGACCCAGCTCCACTGCGTGACCGGCATCGCCGGCCGCCAGCCGGTCATCGAGCCTACAGGGGCGGCGCGGGAGACTTGAAGGCGCAAAAGCTCGCCGCCGAGCGCGGCATGGCGCGCCAGCAGCAGCGCTTCCATTTCGAGCGTAACGGCGTTGGCGATCAGCCGGCCGCCGGGGCGGAGCGCCGCGATGGCCGCGTCGAAGACGCCGGGTTCCGAGCCCCCGCCGCCGATGAAGACCACGTCGGGCGTGGGCAGGCCGGCCAGTGCCTCGGGCGCGGCGCTGCTGACGACGGTCAAACCGGGCACGCCGCAGTTGGTGGCGTTGCGCGCGATCCGCTCGGCGCGTTCGGCATTGTGCTCGATGGCGATGGCGCGCAGCGAGGGGTGGCAGAGCATCCACTCGATGGAGATCGAGCCTGATCCTCCGCCAATGTCCCACAGCAGTTCGCCACGGCGCGGGGCGAGGGTGGATAGCGTCACGGCGCGGATTTCGCGCTTGGTGATCTGGCCGTCGTGCTCGAACAGATCGTCGGCGAGACCCGAGGCGAGCGGCAGGACGCGTGCCTGAGGACCTGATTCAATCTCGAGCGCCAAAACGTTGAGTGGATTGATGTTTTCGAGGCCGAAGCTGTTGGCGCGGGCCGTTCGGATGCGCTCGCTGTCGCCGCCCAATGCTTCGAGCACGGTCAGGCGCGAGGCGCCGAAGCCGCTGTCGGCGATGAGCGCTGCGATCTGGGCAGGGGCTTCACCATCGGAGGTGAGCGCGATGATGCGCGCGCCGTGATGCAAGAATGGGCGGATCAGGTCGATGGCATGGCCGTGCAGCGAGATCGTCTCGCTGTCCTGCAGTGCCCAGCCGAGCCTGGAGGCGGCGAGCGAGAAGGACGAGGGGGCGGGCAATACGCGCATTTCGGTAGGCGGCACGGCTCGGGCCAAGGTGACGCCGACGCCGTAGAGAAATGGATCGCCCGACGCCAGCACGCAGACGTTTTCGCCGTGCAGGGCGACGACATCGCGCATCTCGCTGTCGAAGGGCGTCGGCCAGGGGCGGGCCGCGCCGCGGATCAGTTCGGCCGCCAGCGCCAGATGGCGCTTGCCGCCGAAGACGTGGCTCGCGGCCAAAATCGCGCGCTTGGCCTCGTCGCCGAGACCCGCCACACCGTCCTCGCCGATGCCGACGACGGTCAGCCATCTTTGTGCTGCGTCACGTACCATTGTCATGTCTCGTCGCCCCTCATCCGCCTGCCGGCACCTTCTCCCCGCAGGCGGGGAGAAGGAAGAAGCGGCGACGTCGATGTTCCTCTCTTCCCGACAGGAGGCTGGCACCTTCCGACAAGCGACAAGGACATCCCGGCGAGCGGCAGGACGTTCACGACAGATTTCCCGGCCGGGGACAAGGACGGGCGGTGACGTTGACGATCCCCTCTCCCCGTCCTTACGGGGAGAGGGTAAGGGTGAGGGGCAGTTTCTTGCGAACGCGGACGATCATGAAGACGGTTTTGATCCTGGGCGGTACCACCGAAGCGCGGCAGCTGGCGGCGAAGCTGGCCGCGCGCGGCGATCTCGACATCACGCTGTCGCTGGCCGGCCGCACCGAAAACCCTGTCGCACAGCCCGTGCCGGTGCGCGTTGGGGGCTTCGGCGGCGCGCAAGGGCTGGCCGACTGGCTGGCCGACCACAGGACGGACCTGTTGATCGACGCCACGCATCCCTATGCGGCGCGCATCTCGGCCAATGCGGCGGAGGCGGCGCGTCTGTCCGGCGTGCCGATCTTCGCGCTGCGGCGTCCCGGCTGGGAGCCGGTCGAAGGTGACCGCTGGATGTTGGTCGACGATGGCGAGGAAGCAGTTGCCGCGCTGGGCGATGAGGCCCGCCGCGTGTTCCTGGCGCTCGGACGGCAGGAGGTGGCGGCGTTCGAGACCGCCCCTCAGCATGCCTATGTCATCCGCAGCGTCGACCCGATCGAGCCGCCGCTTGGCGTGCCGGATGCGACCTACATACTGGCGCGCGGACCGTTTGCCGAAGCCGACGAGCTGGCGCTGCTGAAGACGCAAAAAATCGACGTCATCGTTGCCAAGAACAGCGGCGGGCAGGCGACCTACGGCAAGATCGCGGCGGCGCGGGAACTCGGCATCGAAGTGATCCTGTTCCGCCGGCCGCAGCTGCCCGACATGCCGTCCGCCCCGAGCGTGCCCGCGATGGCCGAGATGGTCGATCATTTCGCCACACCAGTCGAAAAGCGCGGCGTGTAGACCAGCGGACGTTTGCCGTCGCGTTCGATCAGGCGCGTTTCCGGCGAGCCGACGACGACGCAGGTCGCCATGTCGGCCCTGGATGCGTCGGCTTCGCCAAGCGGGACGATCTCGATGCGCTCGTCGGGCCGGCCGGCGGCGCGGCCGAAGATGACGGGTGTCGAGGCAGGCAAATGCGCGCGCAGCGTCTCCAAGGCGCTGCCGAGCTGCCAGGGGCGGGCCTTGCTGATCGGATTGTAGAGCGAGATGACGAAGCCGGCCTGGGCGACAGCGACGAGGCGGCGCTCGACCAGATCCCACGGCTTCAGGTTGTCCGACAGGTTGATGGCGCAGAAATCGTGGCCGAGGGGCGCGCCGGTGCGGGCGGCGACCGCCAGCATGGCTGTCACGCCGGGAACCACAGTGAGGTCGATGTCGCGCCATTCTTTCGGGCCGGCCTCGATGGCCTCGCAGACGGCTGCGGCCATGGCGAAGACGCCGGGGTCGCCGCCCGAGACGACGGCAACGTTGTGGCCGCTCGCTGCCATCTCCAGCGCTGCGTTGGAGCGGGAGATTTCCTCACGGTTGTCGGAGGCGACGCGAATCTGGTCGGCGCGCAGCTCGAGCCGGTCGAGATAAGGCTTGTAGCCGTAGAAATGGCTCGCCTTGGCGACGGCGCGGCTGGCTTCCGGCGTGATCTGGTCCGGATTGCCGGGGCCGAGGCCGATGACGACGAGGCGGCCGCTCACTTTTCCGCTCCCGGCTTGCCGGCCCAGCCCGGCACCAGAACGATGGCGAAATATGGGGCCTTGTCGTCGGCCTTGTCGACGAGCCGCATGTGCTGCGTGTTCGGCATGGTGCCGCGCTCGACATAGAGCGCGCGGCCGAGCTTGCCGGTGGCTTCCAGCGCCTTGCGGATCTTGGGCAGGTTGCGGCCGACCTTCATGATGACGGCGGCGTCGGTGTCGGCGAGGCGGCGGGTGAGCTCGAACTCGCTCATCGTGCCGGGCAGCACCGACAGCACGTCGTCGCCCTGCACGATCGGCACGCCGGTCTGCGACCAGCAGCCGGACATGGCGGTGACGCCGGGGATGACCTCGGTCGGATAGAGATGCGAAAGCCGAACGTGCAGGTGCATGTAGGAGCCGTAGAACAGCGGGTCGCCTTCGGACAGGATGGCTACGGTGCGCCCCTGGTCGAGATGGACGGCGACGGCTTGCGCCGACTCTTCGTAGAAGCCCGTGACGGCCGCACGATAGTCGTCGTGATCCTTGTCGATTTCGACCGTGACCGGATAGACGAGCGGCAGTTCGATCACGCCGTCGCGAAAATGCGCGTCGGTGATGGTGCGGGCGTTGCCGTTGGCGCCGCGCTTGGAAAAATGCGCGATGACGTCGGCCTCGGCCAGCGCCCGCACGGCCTTGACCGTCATCAGTTCGGGATCGCCGGGTCCGGTGCCGACGCCGATCAGGCGGCCCTTCGCAACAGCGCTCATACGCCGGGCCTCGCCAACGAGTTGAGGGCTGCGGCCGTCATGGCGCTGCCGCCGAGGCGGCCGCGCACGATGGCGTAGGGCACGCCATAGGAATTCTCGGCCAGCGCGTCCTTGGATTCGGCGGCGCCGACGAAGCCAACCGGCATGCCGATGATGGCCGCAGGCTTCGGCGCACCGTCACGCAGCTTTTCGAGCAGGTAGAACAGGGCTGTCGGCGCGTTGCCGATGGCGACGACGGAGCCGGCGAGCCTGTCGGTCCAGAGGTCGATTGCCGCAGCCGAACGCGTGTTGCCGATCTCCCTGGCGATATCTGCCGTGCGCGGGTCGCGCAGGGTGCAGATCACCTCGTTGTCGGCGGGCAGGCGGGCGCGTGTGACGCCGCGCGCCACCATCTCGGCATCGCAGAAGATCGGCGCGCCGGCCTGCAGGGCGCTACGCGCTGCAGAGACGAAGTTCTCGGAGAAGACGAAATGCTGGGCAGCTTCGACCAGGCCGCAGGCATGGATCATGCGCACCGCGACGTCGGCCTCGTCCTCGGAGAAGCGCTTGAGGTCCGCCTCGGCGCGGATGATGGCGAAGGAGCGTTCGTAGATGGCCGTGCCATCATGGATGTAGTCGTAGGCGGCCATGTTCATTCCTGTGCCAGAGCTTGCGCGAGGCGCTTTGCGCCCAGCCTTGCGAGGCAAGCGGCGGCATCTTCGTCCGGCTTGCGCTCCTGGGCGAGCAATTTCGTGAGGCGGCTCATGCCGCGCGCGGCTTCATAGCTCGCGGTGTAGGCGGCCGGAAGGCCCTTCGCCGTTCCGCCGACGACAAATGCCGCGCCTTTTTCGTCACCGACGATGGTGAGCGTGGCCGGGCCGGGATGGGCGCAGCCCTTGGCGCAACCGGAGACGTGCAGCGAGAGGGGCGGGTCGAGGCTTTCGCCGAGGTCGGCTGCGATGTCAGCGGCGACGTCGCGCGCGGCGATCATGCCCGACGCGCAGGCCGGCGCGCCGGGGCAGGCGGCGACGCGGATGCGGGGGTCTGTCGGCGAGGTGACGAGGCCGAGGGATTTGGCGGTGGCGGTGAGGCTGGCGGCAGAGGGCCGGTCGAGCCCCATGACGAGCAGGCTGCGGCCGGGGGCGGGGCGGATGCCGGTGGCGCCGGCCGTCGTTGCGGCCTGACAGAAATCGATCAGGGTCGGAGCGTCGATGCTGCCGAAGGGGAGCGCGATGCCGACGGCGATTCGGTTGGCTGCGAGGGGGAGGATTCCGATGGGGGATGAATCGGTTGGCGCGGTTGGCTCAGAATTCGATTCACCTGCTTGAATGGGAACACGGGCCCGCGCATCGGCAACGCCAAAAGCGGCTATGCCGCGATCCTTCGCACCCCCCTCTGTCCTGCCGGACATCTCCCCCACAGGGGGGGAGATTGGCGGTGTCGTCGGCTGCACTCGTCCTGCAACGTTGATGTTGAATGTTGGCGAAGACGCAGATGAAGGCGTAATCTCCCCCCTTGTGGGGGAGATGTCCGGCAGGACAGAGGGGGGTGGGAAGGAAAGAGAGGTTTCCGAGGTTTCCGACCTTCCTAGTGCGGCGATCCCCCGCGTCAGATCGAGGTCACGAGCGCGGCCTGTGCGACCCTGCGCGGCGACAGCGTGAAGGATGTCCAGTGTGGCAGCGCATGCACCATCAGCATCGAATTCACCGACGAAGAGTGCCACCGCCTCGTCGCCACCGACCGACAGGCGCCAGTGCGAGGCGCCAGCCGCCACCAGCCTGACGTCGCCCATGATCGAACCGAGCCCGATCCGGCCGCGACCGTCGACGACTACCGAGACCTTCGGCCCGAGCTGTGCGGCAAGGCCGGCATCTTCAATGCCAGCGCGGATGGCTGCCGCGACCGGCGCCGGGTCGGCGATTTCGGCCGGATCGATGCCGGCGAGCGGGCTGGTGTCGACGGGCACGCCGTTGCGCACCGCGATGCCGAGCGCATCGACTTCCTCGGCCAGCAAGCACGCGCTTTCCGCCGTCAGGCCCCGGATCTGGATGCTGCCGCGGGCGGTGACCTCGACGATGCCGTTGCCATGACGCGCGGCGGATTCCGAGAGTCCGATCAACGTCTTAGGCGCGAGTTCTCCAGCGAGCGGATTGATGCGGACAAGTAATCCGTCGCCCGTCTGCATCGGGGCTGAAAGGGCCGGACAGGCCCCGCGACGGGAGAAGCCGGTCATGCCGCGACCTCCTTTGCCGATGCCTCGGCGATGAGGGCGGCGAGGTCGTCGTCGATGGAGTTGCGCAGCGGGTGCCACAGGCCGCGCCGGCGGGCGGCGGCGAAGCGCTCGGCGATGAACTTCGCCGCCGCCGGGTTCTCGCGCAGCATGAAGTCGCGCACAGCGTCATTGCCGACATAGGCGTCGTGGACGGCCTCGATCAGCGCGCCTGGAATGGCGTTGGTGGTCTCGGCGAAGCCGATCAGCCGGTCGACGGTCTCGGCGAATTCCGAAGCGCCACGGGGGCCGTGGCGCATCTGGCCGGCGATGAAGCGCGTATTTGTGGCACGCGCCCGCACGACGCGGCCGACCGCCTCGGTGACCGAGCGCGGGCGCGGCTTGTGCGGGTCGGACGTGTCGAGCACGATGACGTCGGCATTTTTGCCCAGAGCCGCCACCGCCGCCGAGAAGCCGCCGATGAAGGCGACGTCGGCGGAGCCTTCGAGGATGTCGCGGCCGGGGTCGTCGCCGGTGTGGACGAGAAGATCCGCTTCGGCGATGCGGCCGGCAAAGGCGCCTGGCGCGGAAACGCCTTCGCCGTCGCTGCCGCCATAGGCATGCGATGCGGCGTCGAGATAGGCGCGGCCGAGTTCTTCCCGCGCCTGCCAGTCACCACTCGACAAGAGGTCTTCGAGGCCGGCGCCATAGGTGCCGGGCGAGGAGCCGAAGATGCGTGGTTCGACCTTGCCCACGGCGCGGGTGCTGGCGGCGAGCGGGTTGTCGTGGTCGTCCTCGTCGCGGGTGGCGACAGCGCGGGCGGCGGCGTCGACCAGCGCGATCTGAGACGGGAACATGTCGCGGAACAGGCCGGAGATGCGCCAGGTAACATCGACGCGTGGGCGACCGAGCGTTGCCGGCGGCAGCACCTCGATGCCGGTAACACGGCCTGTGGCGGCGTCCCATTGCGGCCGGCAGCCCATCAGCGCCAGCCCTTGCGCGATCTCCTCGCCGCCTGTGCGCAGCGATGCGCTTCCCCAGAGGTCGATGACCAGCGCGCGGGGCCATTCGCCGTGGCTCTGGAGATAGCTGCGCATGATTTCGTCGGAAGCCGCCTTGCCGAGGTCGAAGGCCGTCGGCGTCGGCATGGTGCGTGGGTCGGAGGTGAATAGGTTGCGGCCGGTGGGCAAAACGTCGGTGCGGCCGCGCGCCGGGGCGCCCGAGGGCCCGGCCTTGACGTGGCGGCCGTCGAGGGCCGCGATCAGGTTTTGACGCTCGGCCTCGGCGCTTTTGGAGCGCATCGGGTCAGGCTCGTCCGCTTCGGCGCGGCCATAGATATGCAGGCCGTCCTTGATGGCGAAATCCTTGAGGTCGCAGAGCCAGGCGTCGATGCGGCGGAGTGCCTCGTCGGGTGCGTCTGTCCTGGCGACTCCGGCTTCGGCAGCAAGGCCTGTCTGCGAGGCGGTCTCGACGATCAGCTTGGCCAGCCGGTCGCGGCGACGCCGATCGAGGCCGTCGGCCTGGGCGTATTCGTCGACCAGGCGCTCGAGCTTCTGCTGGTGTTCGTCCAGCCCGGCCGAGGCGAGCGGCGGCGGCAGGTGGCCGAGGGTGACGGCCGAGATGCGGCGCTTGGCCTGGGCGGCTTCGCCGGGGTTGGAGACGATGAAAGGATAGACCACGGACAGCGAGCCGGTGACGATCTCGGGAAAGCAGGTCTGGCTCAGCGCCACCGCCTTGCCGGGCAGCCATTCGAGCGTGCCATGGGCGCCGACATGGACGATGGCGTGGATGCCGAGCGACTTTTGTAGCCATAGGCCGAAGGCCAGCAGCGCATGGCGCGGCGGCAGGGTCGGGTCGTGATAGTCGGCGCGGCGGTCTGCGGAGCGGCCACGATCGGGGGCGAGGGCGACGGTGATGTTGCCGAAGGTGGCGGCGCGGAAGGGGAAGGATTGGAGGGCGGTAAAGGCCGCGAAGGTATCGCGCTCTACGTTGCCCCCCTCTGTCCTGCCGGACATCTCCCCCACAGGTGGGGAGATTGGCAGCTTCGGCGTTGCCGTTTGTTCTGCGACATTGCTGTCGTACGGCGATAGGTCCGCAAGCTCGCTCGGCAGGACTGGCCAGCGCTCCGTTTTTTCCTTGGGCGAAAGCGGTGATGACAGCATGATCTCCCCCCTTGTGGGGGAGATGTCCGGCAGGACAGAGGGGGGCAACGTAGAGCGCTTGCTTGCGCGTTCAGCTTCGTCCTCGGGCAGTCCCCAGGCAGCTTCGACCGCGTCCCGGGCTTCTGTCGGCAGGTCCGCGGACATCGCCACGTAATCGTCGAGCGAAAGCCCATGCCCGCCGGCCTCGATCAAGTCGAGCAGTGCTCGTGGCGATTCCGGAATCGATTCAACGCCGTAGCCCGCGTCCTTGAGGTCGTGCAGCATGGCGAGCACGCTCGAGGGCACGTCGAGGCCCACGGCATAGCCGGTGCGGCCGGGGGCGCTGGGGTAGTCGGGGATGAGGATCGCGAGCTTGCGCTCATGGCGCGGTGTCTCCCGGAGTCGGAGATGCGCGGCGATGCGGCGGGCAACCTGCTCGACCCGGTCGGGTTCGGGCCGGTTGGCGAAGGCGCGGAAGCCAAGCGCCGGGTCGACCTCGCTCTCGGCCTTGAAGGAGATGGCGCCGGCGAGGATGCGGCCGTCGATCTCGGGCATCACCACATGCATGGCGAGATCGGCGGGCGCGAGGCCGCGCGAGCTGCCTTGCCAGGCTTCGCGGCGGGTGGTGGCGACGATGACCTGGAACACCGGCACGCCGACGCGGTCGAACAGCGTTTCCGCGCCTGGCTCGGCGCCGGCGGCGAAGGCGGTGGCGGTGACGATGGCCGCGGGGTTCAGGTCGGCGAGAGCTGCCTCGACAAAGGCGAGCGAGTCCTTGTCCTTGAGGCTGGAAACGAAGATCGGGGCAGGGCGCAGGCCCTGGGCTTTAAGCGCATCGACCAGCGCGTCTACCGGGGCGACGTCGGCGGCCAGGAGCATCGAACGATAGAAAAGGATGGGAACGATGGGGGAGGCGTCGCGCTCTGTCACACCCCCCTCTGTCCTGCCGGACATCTCCCCCACAAGGGGGGAGATTGGCCAATCGCCGGCAGTGTCGCCGATTGGAGGCGTTGCAGAATGTGAGTCGAGGTCCGTGACGGCCGATCTCCCCCCTAGCGGGGGAGATGTCCGGCAGGACAGAGGGGGGCGCGAAGAGGCGCTGTTCCATCCGGCCAAAAGGGCTTCCAAATCAGCGACGATGCCCCGCTCGGGATCGTAGATTCCCGCTTTCGGCACCGCGACAGGGCCCGCAACCGCGCTTTTGCCACCCGCCAGCCCCGCCAGCCGGGCGACCAACGCCTTCATGTTCTCTGGTCCGCCCTCGCGGAAATAGCCGAGCAGAGCGTCGAGTTCTGCGCGCGGCAGCGTCGAGGCTTCGATCAGCCTGAGATCCTCGTCGTGGCTTTCGCCCGGCAGAAGCGCCAGCGCGATGCCCTTTTCGCGCGCCAATGCCGAGAGGCGGTCGCAGCCGTAGCGCCACCAGTCGTGGCCGCCGAGGATGCGAACTAGGATGACCTTGGCGTGGGCTGCGACGCTGTCGATCCAGAGATCGACCGACATCGGGTGCCGGAGATCGCGCAGGCTGGCGAGCCGCATCGACGGCAGGCTTTCGGCATCCGCCTTCCAGGCGCTGGCGAGGCCGGCGAGGTCGCTGTCGGTGAAGGACAGCGCCACCACATCCGCAGGCTTCTGCCTGAGGTCCACGGGCTCGATCAGGTCGTCGAGCGAGGCGGATGTGGTGGTGAGGATGTGCATCAGCGCACCTCGCCCGAGGCAGCGAGAGAATTCCCCCTCATCCGGCCCTTCGGGCCGGCGAGCGCGGGCATTGGCGAAGTCCCCTCCCCGACGGGGAGAGGTCGACCGAGCGCAGCGGAGGTCGGGTGAGGGGGCATGTAGACTTAGCCTACCAGGATACGCTCGATGGCCGGGCGGTCGAGCCCCTTCAGACCGATGACCACGAGGCGCGAGCGGCGGTCGTCCTCGGCGGTCCAGGCGCGG
This sequence comes from Mesorhizobium sp. CC13, assembly GCF_039907765.1. NCBI lineage: Bacteria > Pseudomonadati > Pseudomonadota > Alphaproteobacteria > Hyphomicrobiales > Phyllobacteriaceae > Mesorhizobium > Mesorhizobium sp. CC13. Next base: position 208,691 of record NZ_JARDJI010000002.1, read on the forward strand.
TCATAGTAGTGGTTGACGCGCGGTCCGACGGCCTGGACGAGCAGGCGCATCGGCTTGCCGCCGACGTCTACGAAACCCTTCACGCGCAGGACGTTTTCTTCCTCGGCGGCGGTGGCGACGCGCTTGGCCAGTTCGTCGGGGCTGACGATCGAGGGGATTTCGATGACGAAGGTGTCGAAATCGTCGTGCTCGTGGTCGAAGGCGCCGTCATGGTGGGTCTTACGGTTCTCGATGTCGTCCTCGACGGCGAGGCCGAGGCCGAGCAGCACCGACGGGTCGACCTTGCCGTGCGCCGACGGCACGATCTTGACGGCGCGGGCGAGATGTTCGCCGACGATGGCGCTGGCACGCGCATGGCCGGCCTCGTCGAGCAGGTCTGACTTGGACAAAATGATGAGGTCGGCGCAGGCGACCTGGTCCTCGAACACCTCCTCGACCGGATCGTCGTGGTCGAGCGAATCATCCGCCTGGCGCTGGGCGGCGAGCGCTTCCATGTCGGAGGCGACCTTGCCGTCGGCGAGGGCCGGGCCGTCGACGACGGCAATGACGCCATCGACCGTGACGCGGCTCTTCACCGTCGGCCACTGGAAGGCCTGAACCAGCGGCTTGGGGAGAGCGAGGCCCGAGGTCTCGATCAGGATGTGGTCGACTTTTGGCGTACGCGACAGGATCTGGTCGAGGGCGGGGACGAAGTCGTCGGCCACGGTGCAGCAGATGCAGCCATTGGCGAGCTCGACGATGTTCTCCTCCGGGCAGGCGTCGATGCCGCAGCCCTTGAGGATCTCGCCGTCGATGCCGACGTCGCCGAATTCGTTGACGATGATGGCGAGGCGCTTGCCCTTGGAATTCTCCAGGATGTTGCGAAGCAGGGTGGTCTTGCCGGCGCCGAGAAAGCCGGTGACGACGGTGCAGGGAACGCGTTCGACGGAGGCGGTCATTTGTCTTCCTTGATGAGAGCAAGTGGTGGGATGCGCGCGACGAGGCCGCGCTTGAGGCTGTCGGGGCGGCCGCGCCAGGGGATCAGGCCGTCGGTCGAGGTGGCGAAGAGCCTTGCGCCGGTGACGAGGTCTTCGCCAGAGGAAATGCTGAGGTCGCCGAAGACGTAGCTCCAGGAGCCGTCGCGGATCAGTGCCGCGCTCAGGCGGCGCTTGCAGTTGCCGAGGCATTCGACGGTGCGCACGGCGACGTCGCCGCCGGCTGCGATACGGGCGTGCTCGGCAAGTTTCGCGCCGGCGCGGGGGTGGGCGTCAGAGCCGGTCTCGTCGCGGCAGGAGGAGCAGACGAGGATGGTCACGTCGCAGGCGCGCGCGCCGGCTGCATCGCAGGATGCGTCAGACGATTCGACCGGAAGATTGTCGTCGAAGTCCAAATCCAGGCTCCTTGCCCGGGACACCCGCCAGGCCTTCGGATCAAAAACTTTGACGGCAGGTCTCCTGGCTTGCGGATCGTCGCCTTGGCCCGCCTTCCCGGGAAGTCTCCCAGTGGTCTTCGAGCTCGGCTCTTCGCTCACAGTTGCGGGGACAGCCGCGGAGTTGGCCGAAAAAGCCGCACCGCATTCCCTCTTAGCCTCCGCCTTTGCGGGCGGAGGACCGTCGACTGGCGATTTAGGCGGTAGCGAGGGGTGGAGTCAACGCGGCGGAGCGACCAACGATGTCGCTCAGCGCCGGCCCGAGGTCGCCGGCGGACGTCACTTCGATGCGCTCGAGGCCGAGCCAGTCGCGCATCTGCTTGAGTTCTTCGTGTAGTTCGGCCGCGGTTTCTGGTGGAGCGCATGGCTCCGAATAGGCAGCGTGCACGCGCAGCACGCCGGCGGGCCGGTCGGCCTTGAGGTCGACGCGGGCGACGATGCGCTCGCCGAGCAGGAACGGCATTACGTAGTAGCCGTACTGGCGCTTTTCAGCCGGCGTGTAGATCTCGATGCGATAGCGGAAGTCGAAGAGCTGTTCGGCGCGGCTGCGTTCGAACACGAGCGGATCGAAGGGCGCGAGCAGGGCGCGTGCCTGGACCTTCCTTGGTATGCGCCCCCCGGCGTGGAGATAGGCCTGCCGGTGCCAGCCCTCGACGCGGACGGGAATCAGTTCGCCCATCTCGACCAGCTCTTCCAGACGGCCCTTCATGTCGGCTGGCGACAGGCGGAAGTAGTCGCGCAGGCAGATGGCGGTGGCGACGCCGTGGGCGCAGGCGGAAATCCTGAGGAGTTCGCGATGCGCGTCGGCGGCTGGCAGGGCAGGGCGGTTGAATATCTCGGCGGGCAGGACGCGTTCGGGCAGGTCGTAGAGCCGCTCGAAGCCGCGGCGGGAATGGGTGGTGATGCGGCCCGCCCAGAACAGCCATTCGAAGGCATGCTTCTCGCGGCTCCAGCCCCACCAGCCGCCCGAGCCCTTGGCCCCTTCTATATCGGACGCCGCGATCGGTCCGCGGTCGACGACCTCCCGGTAGATCGCTTCGATTTGGCTGCGGTGCTCGCGGCCGAATTTGGCCAGGCCCGAATACATTTCCGTATCGGCGCACTCCATGCGCCAGCGGATCAGCGGAAAGGTCTCGAGCGGCAGCAGCGAGGCCTCGTGCGCCCAATATTCGAACAGCATGCGCTTCTTCGGCTGCATGGCATCGTCGAGCAGCGCCATAGGATAGGGGCCGAGTCGCGAATAGAGCGGCATGTAGTGGGCGCGGACGACGGCGCTGACCGAATCGATCTGGAACAGGCCGGTGCGGTCGAGCACACGCTTGAGGTGACGTCGCGTGATCGCTCCGGTCGGCCGCGGATCGGCAAAACCCTGCGCGGCGAGAGCGATGCGGCGGGCGGTGGCCAGGGAGATTTTTTCGGTCATTGCGGCAAGCTATCGCAGTCTTCGGAAATGTGACGCTGGGGTAGAGGAATCGCACTTTGCTGCAGATGCTAGCAGAAGCGCGGTTCGGGACTTGTCAGGAGTGTAAAGTGGAGTAAAAATGGAAGGAAATCAAAGACGGGCGATCGCCCCAGGATTCTGGTCCAGCCGTGGGGTTTGCCACCTTTCGGACAAGGTTGGGCTTGCTTCGCCCGACTGCCTGCGCTAACCGTCGCCGCATTGCAGCACGACCGTTTCGTCCGAACCGGCGAGGAACCGTCGCGCTTCCGGAAACGGACCCCGTGCTGTAAGTCTGGGTGGATTGGCCACCAACGGAATTCGCAGCATGAACGCTCTCCTGAGTTCGTATCTGCCCATCGTCATTTTCATCGGTGTGGCGCTCGTAGTCGGCATTGCCCTCATCGTGGCGCCCTTCCTTGTCGCCTACCGCAGTCCGGACCCGGAAAAGCTGTCGGCCTACGAGTGCGGCTTCAACTCCTTCGACGATGCCCGCATGAAATTCGACATCCGGTTCTACCTGGTGTCCATCCTCTTCATCATCTTCGACCTCGAAGTCGCGTTCCTGTTTCCGTGGGCGGTGTCCTTCGGCGAGATCGGCATGCTTGGCTTCTGGTCGATGATGATCTTCCTGGCCGTGCTGACCATCGGCTTCGTCTACGAGTGGAAAAAGGGAGCGCTGGAATGGGATTGAACGACGCCTCCGGCACCCTGATCGCGCCGAAGCCGAAAGGCATCATCGATCCGAACACCGGCAAGCTCATCGGTTCCGACGACGCCTTCTTCGGCGAGCTGAACAACGAGTTGTCCGACAAGGGTTTCCTCGTCACCTCGTCGGAGGCGCTGATCACCTGGGCGCGCACCGGCTCGCTGATGTGGATGACCTTCGGCCTCGCCTGCTGCGCCGTCGAGATGATGCACATCTCGATGCCGCGCTATGACGCCGAGCGCTTCGGCATCGCGCCGCGCGCCTCTCCGCGCCAGTCGGACGTGATGATCGTGGCCGGCACGCTGACCAACAAGATGGCGCCGGCGCTGCGCAAGGTCTACGACCAGATGCCCGAGCCGCGCTACGTCATCTCCATGGGCTCGTGCGCCAACGGCGGCGGCTACTACCACTATTCCTATTCGGTGGTGCGTGGCTGCGACCGCGTCGTGCCCGTCGACATCTATGTGCCCGGCTGTCCTCCGACCGCCGAAGCGCTCCTCTACGGCATCCTTCTTCTGCAGAAGAAGATCCGCCGCACCGGCACCATCGAGCGGTGATCCCAAATGAGTGAAGCCCTGAAGGACCTTGCCGCCTATATCGCGGAAAAGCTCGACGCTGACATCGAGGAAAGCGTGCTCGCCTATGGCGAGTTGACGCTGACGGTGAAGGCTGCCGACATCGTCGACGTGCTGACCTTCCTGCGCAACGACGTGCAGTGCCAGTTCGTCTCGTTCATCGATGTGTCGGGCGTCGACTATCCGCAGCGCGCCAAGCGCTTCGACGTCGTCTACCACCTCCTGTCGCCGCGGCAGAACCTGCGCATCCGCGTCAAGGTGCGCACGGACGAGGACACGCCGGTCCCGTCCGTCACCCCGGTCTATCCGGGCGCCGACTGGTTCGAGCGCGAGGCCTACGACATGTACGGCATCCTGTTCTCGGGCCATCCCGACCTGCGCCGCCTTCTGACCGACTACGGCTTCGAAGGACACCCGCTGCGCAAGGACTTCCCGCTCACCGGCTTCGTCGAAGTGCGCTACGACGACGAGCAGAAGCGCGTCGTCTACGAGCCGGTCGAACTCAAGCAGGAATTCCGCAATTTCGACTTTTTGTCTCCCTGGGAGGGCACCGAATATGTGCTGCCGGGCGACGAAAAAGCCAAGACGAATTGAGGCGGCGAAATGGCTGAAACCTCCGTCCGCAACTTCAACATCAACTTCGGCCCGCAGCACCCGGCCGCGCACGGCGTTCTGCGCCTGGTGCTCGAGCTCGACGGCGAGGTGGTCGACCGCGTCGATCCGCATATCGGCCTCTTGCACCGCGGCACCGAGAAGCTGATCGAGCAGAAGACCTATCTGCAGGCCGTGCCCTATTTCGACCGGCTCGACTATGTCGCGCCGATGAACCAGGAGCACGCCTTTGCGCTGGCGGTCGAGCGCCTGCACGGCATCGAGGTGCCGAAGCGCGGCCAGCTGATCCGCGTGCTCTATTCCGAGATCGGCCGTATCCTTTCGCACCTGCTCAACGTCACCACGCAGGCGATGGACGTCGGAGCGCTGACCCCGCCGCTGTGGGGCTTCGAAGAGCGCGAGAAGCTGATGGTGTTCTATGAGCGCGCCTGCGGCGCGCGCATGCACGCGGCCTATTTCCGGCCGGGCGGCGTCCACCAGGACCTGCCGCAGAAGCTGGTCGAGGACATCGGCAAGTGGATCGATCCGTTCCTGCAGACGGTGAAGAACCTCGACGAGCTCCTGACCCCCAACCGCATCTTCAAGCAGCGCAACGTCGACATCGGCGTGGTGTCGCTCGACGACGCCTGGGCCTGGGGCTTCTCGGGCGTGATGGTGCGCGGTTCTGGCGCTGCCTGGGACCTGCGCAAGAGCCAGCCCTACGAATGCTATCCGGAGATGGACTTCGACATTCCGGTCGGCAAGAACGGCGACTGCTACGACCGCTATCTCATCCGCATGGAAGAGATGCGCCAGTCGGCGAAGATCATGCGCCAGTGCGTCGACCTGCTGCTCGGCAAGGAGAGCACCGGTCCGGTGTCGAACATCGACGGCAAGGTGGTTCCGCCGAAGCGCGGCGACATGAAGCGCTCGATGGAATCGCTCATCCATCACTTCAAGCTCTACACCGAGGGCTACCGCGTGCCGGCCGGCGAGGTCTACGCGGCCGTCGAGGCGCCCAAGGGCGAGTTCGGCGTCTATCTCGTTTCCGACGGCTCAAACAAGCCGTACCGCTGCAAGCTGCGCGCGCCGGGCTTCGCCCATCTCCAGGCGATGGATTTCCTGTGCCGCGGCCACATGCTGGCGGATATATCGGCCGTTCTCGGCTCCCTCGACATCGTGTTTGGTGAGGTCGACCGCTAAATGTCAGTCCGCCGTCTCGCAGAAGCCAGCGTCCAGCCAGCCTCGTTCGCCTTCAACAAGGCGTTCACTTCGCAGGCGAAAACCTGGATCAAGAAGTACCCCAAGGGCCGCGAACAGTCGGCCGTGATCCCGCTGCTCATGCTTGCGCAGGAGCAGGACGGCTGGGTGACCAAGGCTGCCATCGAGCACGTCGCGGACATGCTCGGCATGCCCTACATCCGCGTCCTCGAAGTCGCGACCTTCTACACGCAGTTCCAGCTGAAGCCGGTCGGCACGCGCGCTCACGTCCAGGTCTGCGGCACCACGCCGTGCATGCTGCGCGGCTCGGAAGAGCTGATGGACGTCTGCCGTTCGAAGATCCACCACGACCAGTTCCACACCAACGAGGCGGGCACGCTGTCGTGGGAAGAGGTCGAGTGCCTTGGCGCCTGCGTGAACGCGCCGATGGTCATGATCTTCAAGGACACCTACGAGGACCTGACGCCGGAGCGGCTCGCCGAGATCATCGACCTGTTCGAGGCGGGCAAGGGCAACCAGGTGAAGCCCGGCCCGCAGACCGGCCGCCACTATTCGGCGCCGATCACCGGCTTCACTTCGCTCAAGGACGAGAAGGGTGTGCTGAAGACCACCCGCGACAAGGAGGCCAAGGCCGCCGCCAAGGCAGCCAAGGTCGCAGCCGTCGAACCGACGATACCACCGTCGAATGCAGCCAAGCCCAAGACCGATGCGATCGAGACCAGCCCGGCGGTGAAGTCGCCGTCCAAGGTCAAGGCGGCACCGGCGGCCGAGAAGGCCGTCAGCGTCACGGCACCGAAGCCCGCTGCCAATAAGGCCGCTGCTCCGGCCAAGCCGTCGCTCGAGGACAAGAACCGTCCGGCCGGTATCGCCCGCCCGGCCGCGGTCGACGACCTCAAGCTGATCTCCGGCGTCGGCCCGAAGATCGAGGGCACGCTGCACGAACTCGGCATCTTCACCTTTGCGCAGGTGGCTGCGTGGAAGAAGGCCGAGCGCGATTGGGTCGACGGCTACCTGAATTTCAAGGGTCGCATCGAACGCGACGACTGGGTCAAGCAGGCCAAGGCGCTCGCCAAGGGCGGCGTGGCCGAATACATCCGCGTCTTCGGCAAGAAGCCGGTCTGAGGGTCAGGCAGCAATGGGAAGCTTCGGCAAGAGAGGGCAGGATATGCAGCGTTCGGCGAACGCGGCGCGCCCGCTTGCCGGCCGCACGCCGACGCAGCAAAAGCCCGGTCCGCATGTGATCTACCGCGAAGGCGAAGCCGAACGCCCGACGTTCCACGGGTCGTTCGCAGAGCTGCATTGGCCAAAGTTCGGAGCGGTCGCGGCGGCGTTGTTCGCGTTCGGATACTATGTGATGTCCGGCAAACGCGATCTTTTCAGCCTCGTGCTCGCGACGCTGCTCGCGGGGGGCATCGTCTATTTCGTGCTCAACCGGTTTCGCAAGTCCGTGGACGATGTCCATACCGCCCGCACCGAGATTTTCAGGTCGCCGCGCTTTGCTGTCGGCGCCCTGCTGGGTTTCGGCTATTTCGTTTATTCGACCTTCTTCGGTGCGGTCGAATCCACGGGCAACGAGTTCACCGATGCCGTGGCGCAATTCCAGGATCCGCTGACGCCGTTCCGTGACGGCTTCCAGCAAAAGGATTTGGCCGCGGTTGCCATGCTCATTCTCAAGGCCGCCGGCATGATGGTTTTCGGCGGCCTGATCGTAAGAACCATAGCCAAGCGCGTGCTCGGCGAAGAAGGCGGGAGCGCCACCTGATGCTTGAGGACAAGGACCGCATTTTCACCAACATCTACGGCCGCTTCGATCAGTCGCTGGCCGGAGCGATGGCGCGCGGGCAGTGGGATGGCACCAAGGCCATCATCGACAAGGGCCGCGAGTGGATCATCAACGAGATGAAGGCGTCGGGCCTGCGCGGCCGCGGCGGCGCCGGCTTCCCGACCGGCCTCAAGTGGTCGTTCATGCCCAAGGCCAGCGACGGGCGCCCGTCCTACCTGGTCGTCAATGCCGACGAATCCGAGCCGGGCACCTGCAAGGATCGCGACATCCTTCGCCATGACCCGCACACGCTGGTCGAGGGCTGCCTGCTCGCCGGCTTCGCCATGGGCGCGGTCGCGGCATACATCTATGTGCGTGGCGAGTTCATCCGTGAGCGCGAGGCGCTGCAGCGGGCGATCGACGAGGCCTACGAGGCCAAGCTGATCGGCAAGAACAACAAGAACGGCTACGACTTCGAGATCTACGTCCACCACGGCGCCGGCGCCTATATCTGCGGCGAGGAGACGGCGTTGCTCGAAAGCCTGGAAGGCAAGAAGGGCCAGCCGCGCCTGAAGCCGCCGTTTCCGGCCAATGTCGGCCTCTATGGCTGCCCGACCACGGTGAACAATGTCGAATCGATCGCCGTCGCTCCGACCATCCTGCGCCGCGGCGCAGCCTGGTTTTCGTCGATCGGCCGTCCGAACAATGTCGGCACCAAGCTGTTCATGCTGGTCGGCCACGTCAACACGCCCTGCACGGTCGAAGAGGCCATGGGCATCACCTTCCGCGAGCTGGTCGAAAAGCACGGCGGCGGCATCCGCGGCGGCTGGGACAACCTGCTGGCGGTAATCCCAGGTGGTGCATCTTGCCCCGTGGTCAAGGCCGAGGACATCATCGACTGCCCGATGGATTTCGACGGGCTGCGCGAGAAGAAGTCGTCCTTCGGCACGGCTGCCGTGATCGTGATGGACAAGTCGACCGACATCGTGAAGGCGATCGCGCGGCTGAGCTACTTCTTCAAGCACGAGAGCTGCGGCCAGTGCACGCCGTGCCGCGAGGGCACCGGCTGGATGTGGCGCGTCATGGATCGTCTGGTGCGCGGCGAGGCGCAGAAGCGCGAGATCGACATGCTGCTCGACGTCACCAAGCAGGTGGAAGGCCATACGATCTGCGCCCTGGGCGATGCCGCGGCATGGCCGATCCAGGGCCTGATCCGCAACTTCCGTCCGGAGATCGAACGGCGCATCGACGAGTTCTCGCGCAATGCGCACCGCGTCGCGCCGCTGATGGCGGCCGAATAACGAAATATCAGAAAGTGCGGGCCCAAGGCCCGATGGCAAAACAGGAAACGACGAGGCAGAGGCGAACGGCGAAAGCGACAAGGAGCTTATCGATGTCGACATTTCCCATTCCCGAAGTTGCAGTGCCTGACATGGAACGTATGGAGCAGATGAACAGAGACTTCGCGGCGATGATGCTGCCGAAGGAGTTCGCCGGCGCGGCGAACCTCTTCGTGCATCCTGCCGCAGGCGTCGCTGCTGCCTCCGCACTCGGCGTCGGATTCGCCAGCCACGCGTTCGGCGTTTGGATGGGAGCCGTGACGGGGGCAACCGAAGCTGCGCAACGCATGTTCTCGCCGGACTACGGCGACTTCGCCGGCGCCCTGCATGTCGCGGCGTCGCACGAAACGGCAGCCAGGCGGGCCGAGGCCACCACCGCCTCGCTGATCGCCGACGTCAAAACGTTGGCACGCAAGCTGGAGCAGGCGAAGCAGCCTGAGGTTGCCGAGGCGGCACCGGCAGAGCCTGTGGAACAGGCGCCGGTCGCGGAAGCAGCCGGTACGCTGCTGCCCGAGGACTTCAGGCAACCGCGCTCGGTCGACAGGCCGGAAACGCCAGACGACCTGAAGGCGATCTCCGGCATCGGGCCGAAGCTCGAGCAGGTGCTGAACGGCCTGGGCATCTGGACCTGGGTGCAGATAGCCGCCTGGACGCCGGCGGAGGTGGCCTGGGCGGACGACTACCTGGGTTTCAAGGGCCGGATAGGCCGGGACGACTGGATAGGGCAGGCGGCCACGCTTGCCGGCCACGCATCGGCCCGAAAATCGGACACGATTTTCGGAAAGCCCGATGCGTAGAGTCTAAGTGCTAGAGCGTCCTTAGCGCGTCCGAATGGACGCGCGGCGCTCTAGAAACTGAGTTGAAGAATTCGGGGGCGCAGCCAAGGCCGCGCCTCTCGCAGGACGGAATGCGGGTTAGCCGCGGGATTTGAGGCGCTATGGCAAAGCTTAAGGTCGACGGGAAAGAGATTTCGGTACCCGACCACTATACGCTGCTGCAGGCGGCGGAAGAGGCGGGCGCGGAAGTGCCGCGCTTCTGTTTCCATGAGCGGCTGTCGATCGCCGGCAACTGCCGCATGTGCCTGGTCGAGGTGAAGGGTGGACCGCCCAAGCCTGCGGCTTCCTGCGCCATGGGCGTGCGCGACCTGCGTCCCGGTCCGAATGGCGAGGCGCCGGAGATCTTCACCAACACGCCGATGGTCAAGAAGGCCCGCGAAGGCGTGATGGAGTTCCTGCTCATCAACCATCCGCTCGACTGCCCGATCTGCGACCAGGGCGGCGAATGCGACCTGCAGGACCAGGCGATGGCCTTCGGCCTCGACGGTTCGCGCTACAAGGAAAGCAAGCGCGCGGTCGAGGACAAGTACATCGGCCCGCTGGTCAAGACGATCATGACGCGCTGCATCCACTGCACGCGCTGCGTCCGCTTCACCACCGAAGTGGCCGGCATCTCCGAGCTCGGCCTGATCGGCCGTGGCGAGGACGCCGAGATCACCACCTATCTCGAACAGGCGATGACCTCCGAGCTGCAGGGCAACGTCATCGATCTTTGCCCGGTCGGCGCGCTGACCTCGAAGCCCTATGCCTTCCAGGCGCGTCCGTGGGAGCTGACCAAGACCGAATCCATCGACGTGATGGATGCGGTCGGTTCGGCGATCCGCGTCGACTCCAGAGGCCGCGAAGTGATGCGCATCATGCCGCGCGTCAACGAGCAGGTGAACGAGGAGTGGATCTCCGACAAGACCCGCTTCATCTGGGATGGCCTGCGCACCCAGCGCCTCGACCGCCCCTATGTGCGCCGCAACGGCCGCCTGGTGCCTGCGACCTGGGCCGAGGCCTTCGGCGCGATCAAGGATACCGTCTCCAAGACCTCGGCCGACCGCATCGGCGCCATCGCCGGCGACCTGGCCACCGTCGAGGAGATGTACGCGCTGAAGCAGCTGATCGCTTCGCTCGGATCGAAGAACGTCGATTGCCGCCAGGACGGCGCCGCACTCGATCCGTCGCTCGGCCGCGCCAGCTACATCTTCAACCCGACCATCGAGGGCATAGAGCAGGCCGACGCCATCCTGATCATTGGCTCCAACCCGCGCTTCGAGGCTTCGGTGCTGAACGCCCGCATCCGCAAGCGCTGGCGCGGCGGCGAGGTGCCGGTTGCCGTCATCGGCGAGGTCGGCGACCTGCGCTACGACTACGAGCAACTGGGCTCGGGCCCGGAGACGCTCAAGGATCTGGCCGAAGGCAACGGCAAGTTCTTCTCGGTTCTCAAGAAGGCTTCGCACCCGCTGATCATCGTCGGCCAGGGCGCGCTTGCCCGTACCGACGGTGCGGCCGTGCTCGGCCAGGCCGCCAAGCTGGCAGGTGCCGTCAAGGCGAGCCGGCCGGACTGGAACGGCTTTGCCGTGCTGCACACCGCAGCCGCCCGCGTCGGCGGCCTCGACATCGGCTTCGTGCCGGGCGAGGGCGGCAAGAACGTTGCCGGCATGCTGGGCGAGACGGACGTGCTGTTCCTGCTCGGCGCCGACGAGATCGACATGTCGAAGACGGGCGACGCCTTCGTGGTCTATGTCGGCACGCATGGCGACGCCGGCGCTCACCGCGCCAACGTCATCCTGCCTGGTGCCGCCTACACCGAAAAGTCGGGCACCTACGTCAACACCGAGGGCCGCGTGCAGATGACCACCCGCGCCGGCTTTGCGCCTGGCGAGGCCAAGGAAGACTGGGCGATCCTGCGTGCACTTTCGGACGTGCTTGGCCACAAGCTGCCGTTCGATTCGCTGCAGCAGCTGCGCGCGAGGCTCCATGCCGAGTTCCCGCACATGGCTCGCGTCGATGAGATCGCCGCCGGCGACAACGACGACATCGCCAAGGTCGCCAAGCTCGGCGGCCGGCTGAACAAGGGCGCCTTCCACTCGACCGTGAAGGATTTCTACCTCACCAACCCGATCGCGCGCGCGTCGGCGGTGATGGCCGAGTGTTCGGCATTGGCCAAGAACGGCTTCAAGCAGGCGGCGGAGTAAGGGCTGTCATGGATACCTTCTTCTCCTTCTACGTCCTGCCGGCGTTGATCATCCTCTTGAAGTCGGTCGTTCTGATCGTCGTCCTGCTGATCTTCGTCGCCTATATCCTCTATGCCGACCGCAAGATCTGGGCGGCGGTGCAGCTGCGTCGCGGCCCGAACGTGGTCGGTCCCTGGGGGCTCCTGCAGGCTTTCGCCGACCTGCTGAAGTTCGTCTTCAAGGAGCCGGTGATCCCGTCGGGCGCCAACAAGGGCGTGTTCCTGCTGGCGCCGGTGGTTTCCGCCGTGCTGGCGATCGCCGCCTGGGCGGTGATCCCCGTCAGCGAAGGCTGGGCCATCGCCAACGTCAATGTCGGCATCCTCTACGTCTTCGCCATCTCTTCGCTCGAGGTCTATGGCGTGATCATGGGCGGCTGGGCGTCGAACTCGAAGTATCCGTTCCTCGGCGCGCTGCGTTCGGCCGCCCAGATGGTGTCCTATGAAGTCTCGATCGGCTTCGTCATCGTCTGCGTGCTGCTCACCGTCGGCTCGCTCAACCTCTCCGACATCGTGATGTCGCAGGGCGACGGCATCGGCACGCGTCTCGGCCTGCCGAACACGTTCCTCGACTGGAACTGGCTCGTGCTGTTCCCGATGTTCGTGATCTTCTTCATCTCGGCGCTGGCCGAGACCAACCGCCCGCCCTTCGACCTGGTCGAAGCGGAGTCGGAGCTCGTCGCCGGTCACATGATCGAATATTCGTCGACGCCGTTCCTGCTGTTCTTCCTGGGTGAATACGTGGCCATCGTGCTGATGTGCGCGCTGACGACGATCCTGTTCCTCGGTGGGTGGCTGCCGCCCTTCGACTTCGCGCCCTTCACCTGGGTGCCGGGCGTGATCTGGTTCGTGCTCAAGGTGTGCATGGTGTTCTTCATGTTCGCCATGGTGAAGGCCTTCGTGCCGCGCTACCGCTACGACCAGCTGATGCGCCTGGGCTGGAAGGTGTTCCTGCCGATCTCGCTGGCGATGGTCGTCATCACCGCCGCCGTACTCAAGCTTACCGGAGCCGCCTGATGTCAGCTCTAGCCCAAGCCGCCAAGTCGCTGCTGCTGAAGGACTTCGTCGGCGCGTTCTTCCTGTCGATGCGCCAATTCTTCGCGCCGAAGCACACGCTGAACTACCCGCACGAGAAGGGGCCGGTCAGCCCGCGCTTCCGTGGCGAGCATGCGTTGCGCCGCTATCCCAACGGCGAGGAACGCTGCATTGCCTGCAAGCTGTGCGAGGCGATCTGCCCGGCGCAGGCCATCACCATCGAGGCCGGCCCACGCCGCAACGACGGCACCCGCCGCACGGTGCGCTACGACATCGACATGGTGAAGTGCATCTATTGCGGCTTCTGCCAGGAGGCTTGCCCGGTCGACGCCATTGTCGAGGGGCCGAACTTCGAATTCGCGACGGAGACGCGCGAGGAGCTCTACTACGACAAGGACAAGCTGCTTGCGAACGGCGATCGTTGGGAACGCGAGATCGCGCGCAACATCGCTATGGATGCGCCGTATCGCTGAGGCTTGAACGATGGACGGGCCTTGCCGGCTCGTCTAAGGAACGCGCGGCCAGCTCCGGAGGCGGAGCAAGGACGTGAACAGGGTGGGGCGCTGCGCGCCGAGCCCGAAAGGAAAACCGGGGGAACCCCATGCTCAACGGACTTGAAGCGGTATTCTTCTACCTCTTCGCCTTCATCGCGGTGGCGTCGGCCTTCATGGTCATCTCCGCCCGCAACCCGGTTCATTCGGTGCTCTACCTGATCCTGACGTTCTTCAACGCAGCAGGCCTCTTCCTTTTGACCGGCGCCGAGTTCCTGGCGATGATCCTCTTGGTGGTCTACGTCGGCGCGGTCGCGGTGCTGTTCCTGTTCGTCGTCATGATGCTCGACGTCGACTTCGCCGAGCTCAAGTCGGGCGCGCTGCAATATGCCCCGATCGGCGCGCTGGTAGGCCTCATCCTCGCCGCCGAACTGATCGTCGTCACCGGCGGGTACGCCTTCGCGCCGAAGCTCGCCGAGACGGTCGCGCAGCCGACCCCGGACGTCGCGGTGCGCCACAACACGGCGGCGCTCGGCGACATCCTCTACACCGACTACATCTACTTCTTCCAGATCGCCGGCCTCGTGCTCCTGGTCGCCATGATCGGCGCCATCGTGCTGACGCTGCGCCACAAGCCGAACGTCAAGCGCCAGAGCATCCCCGCGCAGGTGGCCCGCACCCCGGCCACCGCGATCGAGGTCAAGAAGGTCGAGACGGGCAAGGGAATCTGACCATGGTTGTGGGCATTTCACACTATCTGACCGTTTCGGCGATCCTGTTCACGCTCGGCGTGTTCGGCATCTTCCTGAACCGCAAGAACGTCATCGTCATCCTGATGTCGGTCGAGCTCATCCTGCTCGCGGTCAATATCAACTTCGTGGCGTTCTCGGCCCAGCTCGGCGACCTCGTCGGGCAGGTGTTCGCGCTGTTCGTGCTCACGGTGGCCGCAGCCGAGGCGGCGATCGGTCTTGCCATTCTGGTCGTATTCTTCCGCAACCGCGGGTCCATCGCGGTCGAAGACGTGAACATGATGAAGGGCTGACGGGACAAAAATGTATCAGGCAATCGTCTTCCTTCCGCTGCTCGGCTTCCTGATCGCCGGCCTATTCGGCCGTGCGATCGGTGCGAAGGCATCCGAGTACGTCACTTCCGGGCTGCTGGTGGTTTCCGCCGTGCTGTCCTGGGTGGCCTTCATCACGGTCGGCCTCGGCGACGTCGAGGTGTTCACCGTGCCGGTGCTGCGCTTCCTCGATTCCGGCGCGCTGCAGGCCAACTGGGAATTGCGCATCGACACGCTGACGGTGGTCATGCTGGTCGTGGTCAACACCGTGTCGGCCCTCGTGCACATCTACTCGATCGGCTACATGCACCACGACCCGCATCGGCCGCGCTTCTTTGCCTATCTGTCGCTGTTCACCTTCGCCATGCTGATGCTGGTGACGTCGGACAACCTCGTCCAGATGTTCTTCGGGTGGGAAGGCGTGGGCCTGGCGTCCTACCTGCTGATCGGCTTCTGGTACAAGAAGCCCTCGGCGAACGCCGCCGCCATCAAGGCCTTCGTCGTCAACCGCGTCGGCGACTTCGGCTTCCTGCTCGGCATCTTCGGCGTGTTCGTGCTGTTCGGCTCGGTCAATCTGGGCACCATCTTCGCCAACGCAGCCTCGTATCTGCCGGCCGAAGGTGTCGCGGAGAACGGCGAGGCGGTTCTGAACTTCCTCGGCTATGCGCTCGACAAGTCCAATGCGATCACGGTGGTCTGCCTGCTGCTGTTCATGGGCGCCATGGGCAAGTCGGCGCAGGTGCCGCTGCACACCTGGCTGCCGGACGCCATGGAAGGCCCGACGCCCGTTTCGGCCCTGATCCACGCGGCGACGATGGTCACCGCCGGCGTGTTCATGCTGGCGCGCCTGTCGCCGATTTTCGAACTGTCGGGCACGGCCTTGACGGTCGTGACCTTCATCGGCGCCTTCACCGCCTTTTTCGCGGCGACCGTCGGCCTCGTGCAGAACGACATCAAGCGCGTCATCGCCTATTCGACCTGCTCGCAGCTCGGCTACATGTTCGTGGCGCTGGGCATGGGCTTCTATTCGGCCGCGATCTTCCACCTGTTCACGCATGCCTTCTTTAAGGCGCTGCTGTTCCTGGGGTCGGGCTCGGTGATCCACGCCGTCTCGGACGAACAGGACATGCGCAAGATGGGCGGGCTCAGGAAGCTGATCCCCAGCACCTACTGGATGATGGTCATCGGCACGCTGGCACTCACCGGCGTCGGCATCCCGGCGACGGTCATCGGCACGGCCGGCTTCTTCTCCAAGGACGCCATCATCGAAGGCGCCTTCGTCGGCCACAACGCCGTCGCCGGCTTCGCCTTCGCCGCGCTGGTCATCGCCGCCTGCTTCACCAGCTTCTATTCCTGGCGCCTGATCTTCATGACCTTCCACGGCACGCCGCGCGCCACAGCCGACGTCATGCACCACGTGCACGAATCGCCGCCGGTGATGCTGGTGCCACTGTTCATCCTGGCCGTGGGCGCGCTGTTTGCGGGCGTCATGTTCCACCAGCAGTTCATCGGCGAGGCCTATGGCGAGTTCTGGAAAGGCGCGCTGTTCACGCTCGAGACCAACGAGATCCTGCACGAGTTCCACACCGTGCCGATGTGGGTGAAGCTCGCGCCGTTCGTCGCCATGATCATCGGCTTCGGCATGGCCTACCTGTTCTACATCCGCTCGCCGGAAATGCCGAAGGTTTTGGCTCAGCGTCATCGCGGGCTCTACGCCTTCCTGCTCAACAAGTGGTACTTCGACGAGCTCTACGACTTCCTCTTCGTGCGCCCGGCCAAGTGGCTCGGTCGCTTCCTGTGGAAGAAGGGTGACGGCTGGCTCATCGACGGCTTCGGCGCCGACGGCATCTCGGCCCGCGTCGTCGACGTGACGAGCCGCGTCGTCAAGCTGCAGACGGGTTATCTCTATCACTACGCCTTCGCCATGCTCATCGGTGTGGCCGCCCTCGTTACCTGGATGATGCTCGGGAGCTCCTTCTGATGTCTGGCGTTCCCATTCTTTCGCTGGTCACCTTCCTGCCGCTCGTCGGCGCGCTCCTGATCCTGCTGATCCGGGACGACGGCGAAGCTGCGCGGCGCAACATCCGCAACGTCGCGCTCTGGACCACGGTGTTCACCTTCGCGGTATCGCTGCTGATCTGGGTCTATTTCGACAATGCGGAGCCGGGCTTCCAGTTCGTCGAACAGGCCGCCTGGCTCGACTCCGGCATCTCGTACAAGATGGGCGTCGACGGCATTTCCATGCTGTTCGTCATCCTGACGACCTTCCTGATGCCGCTGTGCATCCTGGCGAGCTGGGAGTCGGTGGAAAAGCGCGTCAAGGAATACATGATCTCGTTCCTTGTCCTGGAGACCATGATGATCGGCGTGTTCTGTGCGCTCGACATCGTGCTCTTCTACGTCTTCTTCGAAGGCGTCCTCATCCCGATGTTCATCATCATCGGCGTGTGGGGCGGCAAGCGCCGCGTCTATGCGAGCTTCAAGTTCTTCCTGTTCACCCTGCTCGGCTCCGTGCTCATGCTGCTCGCCGTGATGGCGATGTTCTGGCAGGCCGGCACGACCGACATCCCGACCCTGCTGACATACGGCTTCCCGGCCAGCATGCAGACATGGCTGTGGCTCGCCTTCTTCGCCTCGTTCGCGGTGAAGATGCCGATGTGGCCGGTACACACCTGGTTGCCCGACGCGCACGTCGAGGCGCCGACGGCGGGTTCGGTCATCCTGGCAGGCATCCTCTTGAAGATGGGCGGATACGGCTTCCTGCGCTTCTCGCTGCCAATGTTTCCGCTGGCCTCCGAGTTCTTTGCCCCGCTGGTGTTCTCCCTGTCGGTCATCGCCATCATCTACACCTCGCTGGTGGCGCTGATGCAGGAGGACATCAAGAAGCTGATCGCCTATTCGTCGGTGGCGCACATGGGCTACGTGACCATGGGTATCTTCGCCATGAACCAGGAAGGCGTGCAGGGCGCGATCTTCCAGATGCTCAGCCACGGCCTGGTGTCGGGCGCGCTGTTCCTCTGCGTCGGCGTGGTCTACGACCGTATGCATACCCGCGAGATCGCGGCCTATGGCGGCCTCGTCAACAACATGCCGAAATATGCCGTGGCCTTCCTGATCTTCACGATGGCCAATGTCGGCCTGCCCGGCACCAGCGGCTTTGTCGGCGAGTTCCTGACGCTGTTCGGCATCTTCCAGGTCAACACCTGGGTGGCGCTGTTCGCGGCGACCGGCGTGATCCTGTCGGCGGCCTATGCGCTCTGGCTCTACCGCCGCGTCGTGTTCGGCGCGCTGACCAAGGAAAGCCTGAAGGGCCTGTTCGACCTGTCCGGCCGCGAGAAGGTGGTGCTCTACCCGCTCGTCATCCTGGTCATCTTTTACGGCGTCTACCCGGCGCCGGTCTTCGACGCCACGGCCGCTTCCGTGAAGGCGTTGATCAACAACGTAACCGTATCGATCGACGCCGCGCAGACCGCGGCGGCGAACTGACAGGGGTTTTGCGAACAATGACGCCCGAACTCCTTTCGAGCCTCTCGCTCTCGGCGCCCGAACTGATCATCGCCGCCGGCGCGCTCGCGCTGCTGATGGTCGGCGTGTTCTCGGGAGAGCGGGCCAACACGACCGTCACCGGCCTGGCCGTCGCGCTGCTGATCGCTGCGGGTGGCTGGATGCTGGTCTTCGGCGGCGACGGTGCGGCCTACGGCGGTGCCTTCGTCTCCGATCCGTTCGCCCGCTTCATGAAGATGCTGACGCTGGTAGGCTCGGTGGTCACGCTGGTGATGTCGGTGGGGTTCGCCAAGGCCGAGAAGTTCGACAAGTTCGAATATCCGGTGCTGGTCATGCTGTCGACGCTCGGCATGCTGCTGATGATTTCGGCCAACGACATGCTGGCGCTCTATCTCGGGCTCGAGCTGCAGTCGCTGGCGCTCTACGTCATCGCCGCGATCAACCGCGAGAACGTGCGCTCGACCGAGGCAGGCCTGAAGTATTTCGTGCTCGGCGCCCTGTCCTCGGGCATGCTGCTCTACGGCATCAGCCTGGTCTACGGCTACACCGGCCACACGTCCTTCGAAGCCGTTGCCACGGCGCTGACCGGCGGCGAGCGTCAGCTCGGCCTGGTCTTCGGTCTGGTGTTCGTGCTGGCAGGCCTGTGCTTCAAGATCTCGGCGGTTCCGTTCCACATGTGGACGCCGGACGTCTATGAAGGTGCGCCGACGCCGGTGACCGCCTTCTTTGCGGCCGCCCCGAAGATGGCTGCGATGGCGCTGATCGTGCGCGTCACCGTCGGCGCCTTCGAGCCGATCGCGCCCGACTGGCAGCAGATCGTGGTCTTCATCTCCATCGCTTCGATGGCGCTGGGCGCCTTCGCCGCGATCGGCCAGAAGAACATCAAGCGCCTGATGGCCTACTCGTCGATCGGTCACATGGGCTATGCGCTGGTCGGCCTTGCCGCCAACAGCCAGGCCGGCGTCCGCGGCGTCGTCATCTACATGCTGATCTACATGGTCATGACGCTCGGCACCTTCGCCTTCATCCTGGCGATGCGTCGCAAGGACGGCAATGTCGAGCAGATCAGCGATCTGGCCGGCCTGTCGAACACCAACCCGATGATGGCGACGATCCTCACCATCCTGATGTTCTCGCTGGCCGGCATTCCGCCGCTCGCGGGCTTCTGGGGGAAGTGGTACGTCTTCCTTGCCGCCATCGACGCCCAGCTCTACGCGCTGGCCATCATCGGCATGCTGGCTTCGGTCGTGGGTGCGTTCTATTACCTGCGCATCATCAAGGTCATGTGGTTCGACGAACCGGTCGGCGGCTTCCAGCCGATGGCCGGCGAGCTCCGCCTCGTGCTCGGGCTCTCCGGTGCGTTCGTGCTGTTCTACGTGCTGATCGGCGGACCCGTCGGGCAGATGGCGGAAGCCGCTGCGAAGACGTTCTTCTGACGGCATGGGGTTCCAACTCGCACCAACGGCCAGCGCTGCCGGCTTCCGCCTGGAAGCCCATGACTCGGTAGGGTCGACGAATGCGCTGGCACTGGAGCGGGCACTGGCCGGTGATCCGGGAAAACTCTGGGTCGTCTCCAGGAAGCAGGAAAGCGGGCGCGGCCGGCGCGGGCGCAACTGGGCGACGCCGGAGGGCAATCTCGCCGCGACGCTGCTCACGATCCTGGACCGCGATCTGCAGTATGCCGCGACGCTCGGCTTCGTCGCCGGACTGGCGCTGGCCGATGCGCTCGACGCGGTCGCTCCGAACGCACGCTTTGCCGTCGGTGTCGATGGCGGCAGCGGGCAGGGCGTCAAGCGTTTCGAGCTGAAATGGCCGAACGACGTGCTCGCCTCCGGCGCAAAGCTCGCAGGCATCCTGCTTGAATCGACGACGCTTCCGCATGGGCGGCTCGCCGTCGCGATCGGCATCGGCGTCAACGTCGTCGCCCATCCCACCGACGTTCCCTATCCGGCGACGTCGCTCGCCAGCCTCGGATCCGACGTCGACGCGGAGACGCTGTTCCTCGCGCTGTCCGACGGCTGGAGCGAGAACGAAAGGCTTTGGGCCGGGGGACGGGGGCTTGCGGCAATCCGGCGGAAGTGGCTGGAGCGCGCTGCCGGTCTCGGCAGCGAAGTGGCCGTGCGGCTCGAAGGAAATGTCGTGCGCGGTGTATTCGAAACCATTGACGAGGATTGCCGCTTCGTCATCCGTGACGCTAAAGGTGAGACGGTAAAGATCGCCGCTGGCGATGTACATTTCGGCGCGGTGGCCTCGGCCGGCGCGGCCTGACGGGCCTGAAAGGAAAATCTGGTATGGCGAAAGCGGAAAACGCCGAACTCGTATTCGTGCCGCTCGGCGGCGTGGGCGAGATCGGCATGAATTTCGCCCTCTACGGCTTCGGCCCGGCCGATGCGCGCGAGTGGATCGTCGTTGACGTCGGCGTGACCTTTCCCGATGCCGGCCTGCCGGGGGTCGACCTGGTGCTGCCGGATACCCGTTTCATCGAGGAGGAGTTGAAGAACCTCCGCGGCATCGTCATCACCCACGCGCATGAGGACCACTACGGCGCGCTGCACGACGTCTGGCCCAAGCTCAAGGCGCCGGTGTGGATGACGCCGTTCACGGCCGGCTTGCTGGAAGCCAAGCGGCAGTCGGAGCAGGGGGCGCCGAAGATCCCGGTGACGATCTTCCGTGCCGGTGAAAAGTTCACGATCGGGCCGTTCGAGATCGAGGCGATCCCCGTGACCCACTCGATCCCCGAGCCGATGTCGCTGGCGATCACCACGCCGGCAGGCACCGTGATCCACACGGGCGACTGGAAGATCGATCCGGCGCCGGAGATCGGCCCGCTGACGGACGAGGCGCGTTTCCGCGCCTATGGCGACAAGGGCGTGCTGGCGCTCGTCTGCGATTCGACCAACGCCATGCGCGAGGGCGATTCGCCCTCCGAACAGCAGGTCGGGCAGGGGCTGAGGGAAGTAATCGAACAGGCCAAGGGCCGTGTCGCCGTCACCACCTTCTCGTCCAATGTCGGGCGCATCCGCTCGATCGCGGAGGCCGCGCGCGACGCCGGGCGCCAGGTGCTGGTGATGGGCCGTTCGCTCAAGCGCGTCATCGACGTGTCGACCGAGCTCGGCTACATGGACGGTCTGCCGGATTTCGTTTCCGAAGAAGATTACGGCTACATCCCGCGCGAGAACCTGGTCGTCATCTGCACCGGCAGCCAGGGCGAGCCGCGGGCAGCACTTGCGAAGCTGGCGCGCGACGAGATGAAGACCGTGGCGCTGTCGCCGGGCGATACCGTTGTGTTCTCCTCACGTACCATTCCGGGCAACGAGAAGGCGATCCTCGAGATCAAGAACCTGCTCGTCGACCAGGGCATGAAGATCATCGAGGACGGCGACGCGCTGGTGCACGTCTCGGGCCATCCTCGCCGCAGCGAACTCAAGCGCATGTACGAGTGGGTGCGACCTCGGATCGGCGTGCCCGTGCACGGCGAGGCGGCCCATCTGGTCGCCCAGGGATCGCTGATGTCGATGTCGGGTATTCCCGAGGTGGCGCAGATCCGCGACGGTGACATGCTGAGACTGTGGCCAGGTGCCGCGGAAATCATCGACCAGGTGCCGTTCGGCCGTGTCTACAAGGACGGCAAGCTCATCGGCACCGACGAAGCGATGGGCATTCGCGAACGTCGCAAGCTGTCTTTTGCCGGCCACGTTGCCGTCAACGTGGTGTTGGACGACAAATACGAACTGTCCGGCGACCCGGATCTGGTGGCCATCGGTGTCGCCGAAACCAACGCCGGCGGCGACGCGCTCGAAGAATTGATGCTTGATGCGGCAATAGGCGCCGTAGACTCCATACCCCGTGCTCGCCGAAAAGACCTCGATCTGGTTCAGGAAGCGGTTCGGCGCGCCGTGCGTGGTGCCGCCAACGAAGCCTGGGGCAAGAAGCCGCTGGTGACGGTGTTCGTCACGCGCTGAGGACAACAGGACTGAAGATGCTCGGACGTCTCAATCACGTCGCAATCGCCGTGCCGGACCTGGCGGCGGCGAGCGCCGTCTACCGGGACACGCTCGGTGCACGGGTAACCGAGCCGCAGGCGCTGCCCGAGCACGGCGTGACCGTGGTGTTCATCGACGTGGGCAACACCAAGATCGAACTGCTCGAACCTCTCGGCGACGGCTCGCCGATCGCGGCCTTCCTCGAGAAGAACGCGGCAGGCGGCATGCACCATGTCTGTTACGAGGTCGACGACATCCTGGCCGCACGCGACCGGCTCAAGGCTTCCGGCGCGCGCGTGCTCGGCGACGGCAATCCAAAGATCGGCGCGCATGGCAAACCGGTGCTCTTCCTGCACCCCAGGGACTTCCAGGGCACGCTCGTGGAGCTCGAACAGGCATGACCTGGGTTTCAATCATTGCGATGTACTTCGTCTTCTGGTGGCTGACCCTGTTCGCCATCCTGCCATTCGGCCTGAAGACGCAGGACGAGGACAACGACGTTACCCTCGGAACGGTGTCGAGCGCCCCGCGCGGCCCGCATATGTTGAGGGCGATCTTGTGGACGTCGGTGGTGACGGCCGTCCTGATGGGCGGCTTCTTCGGCATCACACGCGGGCTTGGGTATTCGTTCGACGACTTCCCGAACTTCCTGCCGGAACTTAGATAACGGGACCTGGCAGCATTGTTTAGGAAGTCCGCCTAAGCTGATGTTCGGGCAAAAAAAATGCAAGGCGCGAGGCCTTGCAATTTAAACGCGTCCGATCTGCTTTCCGGTGTCCGGCGGCAGCGAGTTACCGCGCCTAGATCGCATCCTCCCAAGACTTTGACCGCGTAGGAGAGCGGATTTTTTCTCCGCCCTCTCGGTTATCGGGGCACATTAGACCAAGCGGAAATGAATTGTCACGCGGTATTTTGCTTCCATAGGAGCAATCCTATGCTGCATTGCACAATCCGCGGGCAGTCGTTGCCGGGCAAACGATCAGGGCATTCTGACGCGACGGGAAGCTGAGTGCGCGGGTTTCCATTCGGCCATGAAATGGCTATGAAGCGCGTTCAAGCAAGCCTCACCAATCTGCCGATTCCGGCACTTTCGCTTCATGGAACACTCGATGCGTCTGTCGCGCTATTTCCTGCCCATCCTGAAAGAGAATCCTCGCGAGGCGGAAATCGTTTCGCACCGGCTGATGCTGCGGGCGGGCATGATCAGGCAACAGGCCGCGGGCAGCTTCTCGTGGCTGCCGCTCGGCAAGCGTGTGCTGGACAAGGTCTGCCGGATCGTGCGCGAGGAACAGGACCGGGCCGGGGCGCTGGAAATCCTTATGCCGACCATCCAGTCCGCCGACCTGTGGCGCGAGAGCGGCCGCTACGACGACTACGGCAAGGAGATGCTGCGCATCAAGGACAGGCATGAGCGCGACATGCTGTTCGGCCCGACCAACGAGGAGATGGTGACGGAGATCTTCCGTTCCTACGTCAAGTCCTACAAGGACCTGCCGCTCAACCTCTACCACATCCAGTGGAAGTTCCGCGACGAGGTGCGTCCGCGCTTCGGCGTGATGCGCAGCCGCGAGTTCCTGATGAAGGATGCCTATTCGTTCGACCTCGACTACGAGGGCGCGAAGGCGGCCTACAACCGGATGTTCGTCTCCTACCTGCGCACCTTCACGCGCATGGGCCTGCAGGCGATCCCGATGCGCGCCGACACCGGCCCGATCGGCGGCGACCTCAGCCACGAATTCATCATCCTGGCCGATACCGGCGAGAGCCAGGTGTTCTGCCACCGCGACTTCCTCGGCCTGCCGGTTCCGGGCGCCGAGACCAACTTCGGCGACGACGCCCAGATCGGCGGCATCGTCAAGGAATGGACGACGCCCTATGCGGCGACCGAGGAGATGCACGACGAGGCGGCATGGGCCAAGGTGCCGGAAGGCGACAGGCTCTCGGCGCGCGGCATCGAGGTCGGCCACATCTTCCATTTCGGCGAAAAGTACTCCAAGCCGATGGGCGCCAAGGTGACCGGCCCCGACGGCAAGGACCACTTCGTTTCGATGGGCTCCTACGGCATCGGCCCGAGCCGCCTGATCGCGGCGATCATCGAGGCGAGCCATGACGAGAACGGCATCATATGGCCGGAGGCGGTGGCGCCGTTCGACATCGGCCTGATCAACATGAAGGTCGGCGACGGCGACTGCGACCGCATCTGCGGCGAGCTCTACGAAGCCTTCGCCAAGGCAGGCAAGGACGTGCTCTACGACGATACCGACCAGCGCGCGGGCGGCAAGTTCGCCTCAGCCGACCTGATCGGCCTGCCGTGGCAGGTGATCGTCGGTCCGCGAGGGGCTGCCGCCGGCGAAGTCGAGATCAAGAACCGCAAGTCCGGCGAGCGCGAGACGCTGCCGGTGGCGCAGGCGCTGGCCAAGCTGGGCGCCGGCGCATGAACAAAGTGGCGGGGGCCAAGCCGTCCGGAGCGGGGCCATTCTCGGTGTTCGAACGTATGGTGGCCTGGCGCTACCTGCGGGCGAAGCGCAAGGAGACGGTGATCTCGGTCATCGCCTCCATCTCCTTCCTCGGCATCATGCTGGGCGTCGCCACGCTGATCGTGGTGATGGCGGTGATGAACGGCTTCCGGGCCGAGTTGCTGACCCGCATCCTGGGCGTCAACGGCCACCTGATCGTGACGCCCGTCGACAATCCGCTCGAGGACTATGCGGCGGTCGCCGACCGCATCAACGGCGTGGCCGGTGTCAAATATGCCATTCCCCTCGTGGAAGGGCAGGTGCTGGCGCAAGGTGGCGTCGGCAGCGGCACGGGCGCGCTGGTGCGCGGCATCAGGGGCGATGACCTCGGCAAGGTGACGATTGTCGCCAACAACATCAAGCAGGGCTCCATCGTCGGTTTCGACGGCAGCGAAGGCGTCGTCATCGGCAAGCGCATGGCCGACAGCATGGGGCTGGTGCTCGGCGAGAGCATCACGCTGATTTCGCCGGACGGCGACGTCACGCCGCTGGGGACTACGCCCCGGGTCAAGTCGTACCCGATCGTCGGCATCTTCGAGGTCGGCATGTCGGAATACGACAGCTCGATCATTTTCATGCCGATCTCCGAGGCTCAGCTCTACTTCAATTCCGAGGGCAAGGCCGGGTCGATCGAGATCTATGTCGACGACCCGGACAATGTCGACGCGCTTCGGGCAAAGGTGGAGGAGGCGGCACAAAGGCCGATCTTCATGACCGACTGGCGCCAGCGCAACCAGACCTTCTTCTCGGCGCTGCAGGTCGAGCGCAACGTCATGTTCATGATCCTCACGCTGATCGTGCTGGTGGCCGCGCTCAACATCATCTCGGGCCTGATCATGCTGGTGAAGGACAAGGGCCACGACATCGCTATCCTGCGCACGATGGGGGCCACGCGCGGGGCGATCTTGCGCATATTCCTGATGACCGGCGCGGCCATCGGCGTGACCGGTACCGTCGCCGGCGTCGTCCTCGGCATCGTGATCTGCCTCAATGTCGAGCGTATCCGCCAGTTCTTCTCCTGGCTGTCGGGCACCGTGCTCTTCAATCCCGAGCTCTATTTCCTCAGCCAATTGCCGGCCAAGATGGACGTGGGCGAGACGGTTTCCGTGGTGCTGATGGCGCTCGTGCTGTCGTTCATTGCAACGCTGTTCCCGGCATGGCGCGCAGCCAGACTCGATCCGGTCGAAGCGCTGAGGTACGAGTGATGGCCGCCCCCGTCATCGAACTCAAGGGCGTCGAGCGCCATTACGAGCAGGGATCGCGTCGGCTGACGATCCTCAGCGGCACCAATTTCTCGCTTACTCCGGGGGAAATGGTGGCGCTGGTGGCACCGTCGGGTGCCGGCAAGTCGACGCTGCTGCACACCACGGGCCTGCTGGAGCGGCCGGACGGGGGCGACGTCATCGTCAATGGCCGCGCCTGCGGTCGGCTTTCGGACGACCAGCGCACAGCGATCCGGCGCAATGACATCGGCTTCGTCTACCAGTTCCATCATCTCCTGCCGGAATTCTCGGCGCTCGAGAACGTGATGATGCCGCAGCTGGTGAGAGGTCTGAAGCAGTCGGAGGCGAGCGCGAGGGCTGCCCAACTGCTCGACTACATGAAGATCGGAAAGCGTGCCCAGCACCGGCCGGCAGAGCTTTCCGGCGGCGAGCAGCAGCGGGTGGCGATTGCCCGCGCGGTTGCCAATGCGCCCCTGGTGCTGCTGGCGGACGAGCCGACCGGCAATCTCGACCCGGTAACGGCGGGATATGTGTTCGACGCGCTTTCGGCGCTGGTACGGCAATCGGGCCTCGCTGCGCTGATCGCGACCCACAACCATGAACTTGCCGCACGCATGGATCGCCGCGTGACCCTGTCCGAAGGCAAGGTCGTGCCGCTGCGCTAGGCGTCCCGCCGCTCGCGCACTCATCAGCCGCATGATGGACGGGTCTATCCCTCCGACCCGTCCCTGCCGCCAAGATCCCGGCCATTTGGGCGATCCTTAACGGATTGCGGCGGCGCTCGCCCTTCTAAATCCTTTGTTTACCGTCGATTCGCTGGCCGCCGCATGAAGCGGCCGGAGTGCAATGGCATGCGTTGACATTTGAACTAAAAGAGAACAAATTGAGAACATATTAAAAACAGGAGCGAGTTATGACCGATCTTATCCAGGACGTCGTCTCGATGGTCTGCATGAGCACCTTCCTCGTCACCATGGCGCTGTGGATCGGCGCGCTCTGAAGCGGGCGCTTGCCCGGATGCCAATCCGGGTCTGGAAAGACGGGCCGCGGGGACATCCCCGAAGCCTAACGCAGGACGGGCGATCGCCTTGTTCGTCAAGCGCCGTGGGCAGACGACCCGGAAGCAGGTCAGGCACTCTTGCGGGTCGTGTCGACGGTCGAGTTGGCCGGCCCGAATATCTCCTCGAATGCGATCTTGAGCGCGACGTCGAGATCCTGCATCTGCACCGGAAGCCCGAGGTCGACCAGGCTGGTGACGCCATGCTCGGTCACCCCGCAGGGCACGATGCCGGAAAAATGGCCAAGGTCCGGTTCGACATTGATGGCGATGCCGTGGAAGCTCACCCAGCGCCGCAGGCGGATACCGATGGCGGCAATCTTGTCCTCGGCGGGCGTACCGTCGGGCAGGGGCGGGCGGTCGGGCCTGACGACCCAGACGCCGACGCGGTCCTCGCGCCGTTCGCCTTTCACGTTGAAGGCTGCGAGCGCCTCGATGATCCAGGCTTCGAGGGCGGCGATGAAGGCGCGGACGTCCTCGCGTCGGCGCTTGAGGTCGAGCATGACGTAGGCGACGCGCTGGCCGGGGCCATGGTAGGTGTATTCGCCGCCTCGTCCTGACTTGAATACCGGAAAGCGGTCTGGGTCGACGAGATCCTGTTCCTGGGCACTGGTGCCGGCGGTGTAGATCGGGGGGTGCTCGACGAGCCAGACCATCTCGCCTGCGGTGTCTTGGCGAATCGCATCGGCTCGCTCCTCCATGAAGGCGAGGGCCCGATCGTAGGGCGTCAGCCCCGGTTCGATTCGCCATTCGACGGGGACCGAGCCCGGTAGGGGCAGGAACGACGTGGCGATCTGGCTGCGTTCGGTCATTTTCAGGGTCCGTTGTTGCGCCAGATATGGCGGCTGATGCCGGAAAGGTCCAGTGCGGAGCCTCCTGGCAGACATTTCTTGGGCAAGTTCGCCGGCTTCCCCAAGGGCAAGCAAGAATGATGGACGAATATCGTTCAGGACGCTTGTTTCCCCGGAAACGATTTGCTACATGCCGCGAGCCGGTTCGGACCGGCCCTTTCGTGACGTGCGGTCGTGGCGGAATTGGTAGACGCGCAGCGTTGAGGTCGCTGTGGGGCAACCCGTGGAAGTTCGAGTCTTCTCGACCGCACCAGTCACTCTCCAGTGACATTTCGCTTCGATGCGTGGTCATGAGGCCACGATGAGGAGCGGCTTGGAAATTTCCAAGCCGTCGCGTTTTTCCGAAGATTTTCCAAGAGATTGCCGAGCGTTCCTGCCATTCAGGATCGCATTGCGCGCGTGGCTGTACCACGGCAAGGAAAGGCCCGCCCGGAGCGGGAGGAGAGGCTCCGGGCAGGCTACGCCGACTGCTCAGCGGCCGCGCCAGCCCAGCAGGCGCATGGCGTTGGCGGTGACGAGCACCGTGGCGCCGGTGTCGGCGAGGATCGCCGGCCACAGGCCGGTGAGGCCGGCGATCGTCGTCACCAGGAACACGGCCTTGAGGCCGAGCGCGATGGTGATGTTCTGGGTAATGTTGCCCATCACGGACTTGGACAGGGCAATCATGTCGGGGATGTCGGAAACCCGGCCGTGAAGGATGGCGGCGTCGGCTGTCTCGAGTGCCACGTCCGTGCCGCCGCCCATGGCGATGCCGAAATCGGCGGCGGCAAGGGCCGGCGCGTCGTTGATGCCGTCGCCGACCTTGGCAACAACCTGACCGTTTTTCTGCAGCTCGCGCACGAAGTTCTGCTTGTCGTCGGGAAGCAGGCCGGCGCGGACATCTATGCCGAGACCCTTGCCGATCGCCTGCCCGGTGGCTTCGTTGTCGCCGGTCAGCATCACGGTAGCGATCCCTTCCGATTTCAACCTTGCCAGGGCGGCGATCGCATCGGAACGCGGCTCGTCACGCATGGCAAGCAGGCCGGCCGCCTGGTCGTCGACCAAAAGCACCGAGACGGTCTTGCCGTCGGCGTTGAACGCGGCGATCCGCTGCTTCAATTCGGACGAAAGGGCGCCCAGTGCTTCGGCGGCCCCGGGGGAGGCCAGGAAAACCTGCTCGCCGCCAACGTTGCCGGTCACACCCTTGCCGGGGACGGCCTTGGCCGCCATTGCCGGCGGCACGGGTGCGCCGTCCGCCTTGGCGCGGGCGAGGATGGCGAGCGCCAGCGGGTGGCTGGAGCCGGTTTCGAGCGCCGCGGCAAGCGAGAGCACCTTCGCCTCGGGGCGGCCGACGCTGACGATATCGGTGACCTTGGGCTTGCCCTCGGTCAGGGTTCCGGTCTTGTCGAGCGCCACCGTGGTGACGGAGCGCATCCCTTCGAGCACCGCGCCGCCCTTGAGCAGAAGCCCGCGGCGCGCACCGGCTGAAAGACCGGCGGCGATCGCGGCCGGCGTCGAGATCACCAGCGCGCACGGGCAGCCGATCAGAAGGATGGCGAGGCCCTTGTAGATCCATGCCGACCAATCGCCTCCGCCGACGAGCGGCGGCAGGATGGCGACGAGCGCGCCGACCACCAGCACCGCCGGCGTGTAGTAGGTCGAGAAGCGGTCGATGAAGCGTTCGGTCGGTGCCTTGCTCTCCTGCGCCTCTTCGACCAGCTTGATGACGCGGGCGATGGTGTTGTCGGCCGCCGCAGCCGTCACCCTGACCTTGAGCACGGCATCGGTGTTGATCGTGCCGGCGAAGATCGCGTCACCAACGGATTTCGATTTCGGAACGCTTTCGCCGGTCACCGGCGCTTCGTCGAGCGTGCTCGTGCCTTCGACGATCATGCCGTCGGCGGCGACGCGGTCGCCGGGGCGGATCAGGATAATCGATCCGACCTTCAGGCCTTCCGCCGGCACCTCCCGGGTGGTGCCGCCTTCTTCGAGCAGCGCTGTCTTGGGCACCAGGTCGGCAAGGCCCCGGATGCTGGCGCGTGCCCGCCGCGCGGCCACACCCTCGAGAAGCTCGCCGATCAGGAACAGCAGCACCACCATCGAGGCTTCCTCGGTGGCGCCGATGAAGACCGCGCCGACCGCGGCGATGGTCATCAGCGTTTCGATGGAGAACGGCGTGCCGGTCCGGGCGGCGGCAAGGGCACGGCGCGCCACCGGAACGAGACCGACCGCGAGCGCCACCAGGAAGGCCCAGTGGCCAAGCTGCGGCATCAACTGACCGATCGCATAGGCGGCGATCAGGGCCACGCCGCAGGCGATCGTCAGCTTCGCCTTGCGCGACGACCACCAGGGACCTTCGTCGAGGTCGAAATGGGCGTGGCCCGTCGTTTCGTCCGCCGTGCCATCGCCATGGGCGTGGCCGGTCGACGTGCCATTGTCGTGGCCAGCATGGTCATGGGCGCCGTGATCGTGGCTGCAGCCCGGCCCGTGCACGTGCCTGCTCGAGCTGCTTTCGTTCGGCCGCGCCGCGCCGAGTTCCGCGACTGTATAGCCCAGTGCCTTGACCTGACGGGAAATCTCCGCCGAGGGAGCCTGACCCTTGTGGGAGACGGTCATGGTACCGGCTGAAACCGAGATGCCGACTTCGGTGATGCCGGGCAGGCGGGTGACCGCATTCTCGATCTTGGTTGCGCAGGAGGCGCAATCCATGCCGCCGACGCGGAAACGCGTCTTGGCGATGCTGGCATCATTCATAATCGGTCCTTTCATCCTATATGACGCGATGCTAGAATCTCTAGCCACTATAGGATCAAGAGGTATTTGCGATGAATTTGCCCATCGGCGAGCTGGCGCGGCGCACCGGCGTCAAGGTGCCGACGATCCGCTTCTACGAGCAGATCGGGCTGATTGATGCGCCGCCGCGCACCGAAGGCAACCAGAGGCGCTACGGCAAGACCGAGGTCGACCGGCTGAACTTCATCCGGCATGCCCGTGAGCTCGGCTTCGAAGTCGACCAAATCCGCGAATTGCTGGCGATGTCGCAGGAGCCGCAGGCCTCGTGCCATCAGGCCGACAGCATCGCCAAGGCGCATCTGCGCGAGGTCGACCGGCGCATCGAGAAGCTTCAGGCGCTGCGGGTGGAGCTTGCCCGCATGGTCGACGAATGCGGCCACGGCCGCATCTGCGACTGCCGCATCATCGAGGTCCTCGCCGACCACAGCCAGTGTTCGGCAGAGCATGTGTCCCGATTGAGACAGGGCTGAAACCGGCTGTGGCCGCCGCTCGCCGCGAGGCGCATTTCATTTGATATTCCGGCCCTTTGCGGTCTAGGGATAACCACCTCGAATCCCGAAAATCCGCAGACGGGAAGCGCCGATGGAAGCCCAGCAAGACCAGATGCACGGCGCTGACGCCGAGGCCACCGGCGCCGAGATCTACGGCGAGGACGGGGCAATCCTTCACTCGTTCCTAGCCCATATCGGGGCTGCGATCGCCGATCGCGACACGCTGACGCTGAAGCGCGACGCCGCCGGACTGCACCAGTCCGAGCTCGGCGATCTTCTGGAGGCGCTGCTTCCGGAACAGCGTCTCGCGCTGGTGGAGCTCATGGGCTCCGACTTCGACTTCTCGGCGCTGACCGAGGTCGACGAGGCGATCCGCCTCGACATCGTCGACAACCTGCCGAACGAGCAGATCGCGCAGGCCGTCCAAGAACTCGATTCCGACGACGCGGTGTACATCCTCGAGGATCTCGACGCCGAGGATCAGAACGAGATCCTGGCGCAGCTGCCGTTCACCGAACGCATCCGGCTGCGCCGCTCGCTCGACTATCCCGAAGAATCGGCGGGTCGGCGCATGCAGACCGAGTTCGTCGCGGTGCCGCCCTTCTGGACCATCGGCCAGACCATCGACTACCTGCGCGACGACAAGGAGCTTCCCGACCGCTTCAGCCAGGTCTTCGTCATCGACCCGACCTTCAAGCTGCTGGGCGCGATGGATCTCGACCAGATCCTGCGCAACAAGCGTGCGGTGAAGATCGAGGAGGTGATGCACGAGACGCGCCACGCCATCCCGGCGACGATGGACCAGGAAGAGGCGGCGCGCGAGTTCGAGCAATACGACCTCTTGTCTGCCGCTGTCGTCGACGAGAACGAGCGCCTGGTCGGCGTGCTCACCATCGACGACGTCGTCGACGTCATCCAGCAGGAAGCCGAAGAGGACCTGCTGCGCATGGGCGGCGTGGGCGACGAGGAACTGTCGGACACGGTGGCCGCGACATCGCGCTCGCGCGTTCCGTGGCTTCTGGTCAATCTCGGCACCGCCTTCGTCTCGGCTTCGGTCATCAGCATGTTCGGCGCCACCATCGAGGAGATGGTGGCATTGGCCGCGCTGATGCCGATCGTGGCTTCGCTCGGCGGCAATGCGGGCACGCAGACGATGACGGTGACCGTGCGTGCGCTCGCCACCCGCGACCTCGACATCTACAATGCCGGTCGCGTCATCCGCCGCGAGGTGATGGTCGGGCTTCTGAACGGCGCGGTCATCGCGTCGATCCTCGGGCTGGTGGCCGGCACGTGGTTCCAGAGCGTCGACCTCGGCTTCGTCATCGCCACGGCCATGATCCTCAACATGCTCGCCGCGGCGCTCGGCGGAATTCTCATTCCGCTGTTCCTGGACAAGCTGGGCGCGGATCCGGCCATCTCGTCGTCGATCTTCACCACGATGATCACCGACGTTATCGGCTTTCTCGCCTTTCTCAGCCTCGCCACCTGGTGGCTGCACCTTGGCGCGCAGTCCGGCTAGGCGCGTCAATTGACTTTTACGTAAGTCGCGTGCGAGAATCACAAAGTCTAAGAATTTGCCCGGCTGTGCGGCCGTCCGCCTGCCGGTGCATCCGCCCCGGCTAGCGCCCCGGCAAGGTGAGGAAGCGGCGCGGCATGACCCGTCGGGTGGAGTGGGAATGCGGGAATACTATTCGATCACGGAACTGACCCGCGAATTCGACATCTCGACGCGGACGTTGCGCTTCTATGAAGACGAGGGGCTCGTCTCTCCGGTTCGCCGCGGCAGGACGCGACTGTTCCGGCCCTCGGACCGGCATCTCATCCGCCAGATCATGCGCGGCAAGCGACTCGGCTTCTCGATCAACGAGATCCGCGAGATCATCCAGATGTACAAGGAACCGCCCGGCGAAGTGGGGCAGCTGAAGCTGATGATCAAGCGGATCGAGGAGAAGCGCGAGGATCTGCGGCAGAAGCGGCGCGATCTGGAAGAAACGCTGGCCGAGCTGGACCAGGCGGAGGAATCCTGTGTCGAGCGCCTGGTCGAACTTGGCGTCACCACCTGACGCCTGCCGCTGCGGGCGCGGTCAGATCCAGCGCCTGACCCTTTTCGTGTAGTCGATGTATTTCTTGCCGAAGCGGGTCTGGAGGTGCTTTTCCTCGCGCTCGATGGCGAGTTTCTGCGTCGCGAAGGCCGCGATCAGGGCCAGGGCGATGAACCAGATGCTGCCTGCGATCAGGCCGATGCCGATCATCATCAGGGTATTGCCGAAATAGATCGGATTGCGCGTCAGGGCGAAGGCGCCGTCGGTGACCAGATGGTCGGAAGCCCTGTCCGGCCTGATGGTCGTGTTACCGCGCTTGAGCGCGCGCATCGCCGAAATCTCGATCGCTATGACTGCCACCACCGCAAGGCCGCCGGCGGCGAACAGAATATCGGAAAGCGGCTCGGTGATCCACGGGAGCGGGAGAAAGACCTCGAGCAGGATCGCGACCGCGATCGCTGCAAGATAGATGATCGGCGGCCACGGCACCTTGTTGGGGGCGGCGGAACGATCTGTCATTGCACTCCTCCATTCTGCATTTCGCTGTCCGAGCGCGCGGTGCACATGGCCGTCGTCTCACGCACGCGTGTCGTCAGCGCCGCGCTCTGCTCACCGGCATAGAAGCGATCGAACGAATCGTCCCTCTGCAGGTCATCGAGCACGCATGCACAGTAGCGCGCGCAGAATTCGGTGTCGCGGGTCTGCTCGCAGGACAGCTGGCAGGAACTGAGGAACGTCACCTCCCGGGTTTCGACCTGTGCGGGGAAAAACTGCGCAAAGGCCCAGACCAGCGAGATCAGCACCGGCTGGTGGATGAGATAGGCGGC
Organism: Mesorhizobium sp. CC13; assembly: GCF_039907765.1. Taxonomy (NCBI): domain Bacteria; kingdom Pseudomonadati; phylum Pseudomonadota; class Alphaproteobacteria; order Hyphomicrobiales; family Phyllobacteriaceae; genus Mesorhizobium; species Mesorhizobium sp. CC13. The sequence continues at coordinate 242,641 of NZ_JARDJI010000002.1, forward strand.
GAGGCCGTGGCGGCCAACGAAGGTCAGCGGCCGCGACCAGGCGCCTGCCTGAATCGCCGCGAGCTTCTCGAACAGGCCGGCCCTTTGGGCAAGCCCGGCGACGCCGATGCCTGCCAGGACCGCGCCGAACCACGGAAATAGCGGCACGTAGTCGTTCGAGCGGGGGACGACGGTCGACAGGCCGACCCACCACAGCGCCGGGTGGTTGAAGATATCCGCGCGCAGGAACTGGGGCGCGGCGATGACCAGCACGGCGACGACCAGGGTCAGCAGGGGCGGCAGGCGCAGGAAGGCGAGTCCGAGTACGCTGGCGAGCGTGATCTGATGCAGGATGCCGAAGAAGATGAACGTGTTCGGCATGGCGAACCATGTCGCCACGGTGATGAGCAGCGCCGCAGCCGCCACCATGGCAAGGCGGCGCCAGTACCTGCCCCAGTGAAAGCCCTTGGTGTAGGCCATCACCAGGCTCACGCCGACCAGGAAGAGGAAGCTGGAGGCGATGGAGCGCGCGAATATCTTCCAGCCGCCATAGGCGGTCGTGCCTGGATCCATGTAGCCGAAGAACTCCAGATCCCAGGCAAAGTGGTAGATCGCCATGGCGACGAAGGCGACACCGCGGACGATGTCGATTGTTGAGATGCGTTTCGAACGGGCCGGAGCCAGGTCGGCGGACAGTTGGATCGTCATGGATATCACTTTTGCGGTCTGGAGCGTTCTTGCGCCAATGCAGTACTATAATGGTTTAAACTAGGCGGTAGTGAGTAGAGTTGCGGCCGATGCACAAAGTTTCTGCGAATGGCGCATCGATCGCGGCCATCGGACGCAGCACCCGGATAGTGCAGGGCGACGCCTGCCTGGAGCTGGTATCCGAGGCGCTGGCATTCGGCTACCGTCACGTAGTGCTGGCAGATGCGTGGCGGTGTTCGAATTCGGCTCGTCAGACGATGAAAATGGCCGCCATCTCGACATTGCCGAGCGGGCACTGACGGCTGTGCGATTTTGATTTCTCTCGGGAAGGGATTGAATACCGGGTGAAGCGAGAGGTGACCATGACGGGGCGCATTATGTCGCTGACGGAAGAATTGGTGGCGCGCTGCCATCGCGACGTATTCGACGAGGGGCCGGACCCTGACGCCCAGCATCTCGACGAAGACGATTATGCCAGGATGATCGAGGAGACCTTGGGCGCCCGTCCCGACGACGGGCCGCTGTGGCTCTTCGCCTACGGGTCGCTGATCTGGAAGCCGGAGGTGGAGCACACCGAGGAGAAGGTGGCGCTGGCGCGCGGCTGGCATCGCTCATTTTGCGTGAACATGACCCGCTGGCGGGCCACCAAGACCCAGCCCGGGCTCATGATGGCCATGGATAGGGGCGGCCAGTGCAAGGGGGTGGCGCTGCGGCTCATGGATGGCGACCGCCGTCAGCAGTTGGACAAGCTGTTCCGACGCGAGATGACGCTCAAGCCGTCGACCTACACGCCGCGCTGGCTGAATCTCTCCACGGAGGGAGGGCCGCTGGTCGCGCTAGGCTTCGTCGCCAACCGCAGGGGGCGCGCCTATGCCGGCGGCATATCCGAGGACGACGTGGTGGAACGCATCGCCACGAGCTGCGGACATTGGGGCTCGGCGGCGGACTATCTCTACAACGTCGTGAAAAACCTCGAGCAGCGGGCGATCCATGACCGGCATCTGTGGCGCCTGCAGCATCTGGTCGCCGAGCGGATCGCGGCGAGGGCCTGATTGGCCGACGCCGCATTCGCGCCGCCCGGCGTCGGAATTTGGTTTGCCGCTTCCGGGTTTTGTTTCTATAGTCGATGCCGTCGTCGGTTCCGTTTGGAATCAAGAGGGAATGCGGTGAGGGCGTTTTTTGCCCGAAGCCGCGGCTGCCCCCGCAACTGTGTGCGGTTAGCTCTCCCCAAGGGCCACTGAAGCTTGCTTCGGGAAGGCGGGGAAGGGTGTCGATCCGCAAGCCAGGAGACCTGCCGGCGACGGGAAATGAACTCTGTGCCCTCGGGTGGAGGGCGAAAGGACATCGAAATGACGACTGTTTCTTCCGCGATCGGCGCCGGCGTTTCTGCCCAGTCGCGCAACATGCAGCTTGCCATGGCGGCGCTGCTCGGACTGTTCTTCGTCGGGATCCTCGGCTTCTCGCAGATGGAAGTGGTGCACAACGCGGCCCACGATTATCGCCACTCGATGGCGTTCCCCTGCCACTAACGGAAGTTCTTCGATATGTCCGTGTTTCGCAACGTCGTGTTCATCGCGGCGATCAGCGGCCTATTCGCCGGCGTGATCCTGGCCGCGCTCCAGACCTATTCGACCGATCCGCTGATCTTCAAGGCAGAGACCTACGAGAACGCCGGCGGTCATGACCATCTCACGGCGCCGGCCGCCGGGACCGAAATGTCCGCCCCGGCCGCCGACGCTCAGGCAGCGGCACCGCAGGAGCCCGAGGCGGAGGCCTGGGCGCCGGCCGACGGTTTCGAACGTTTCGCCTATACGGCGCTCGCCAACGTGGTGAGCGGCGTGGCCTTCGCGCTGATCCTGGTCGCGGCCTCCGAGTTTGCCGGCGGCATCGCCAACTGGCGCCAGGGCGTGTTCTGGGGCTTTGCCGGATTCGCCGTGTTCACGCTCGCGCCCGGCCTGGGACTGCCGCCGGAACTGCCGGCGATGCCGGCGGCCGACCTAGGCGACCGCCAGGTCTGGTGGACGCTCACGGTGCTCGCCACCGCCGCGGGCCTTGCGCTCATCGCGTTCCGCAAGTCGCTGCCGCTCGCCATCCTGGGCGTCGCACTGATCGTCGCGCCGCATGTCGTCGGCGCACCGCAGCCGGCGAGCCACGAGACGCCGATCCCGGTGGACCTGCATCGCAGCTTCGTCGTCGCCACCACGATATCGAACCTCGTGTTCTGGGTCGTCCTCGGTGCCGTCGCAGGCTTCGTGCGCGGCCGCTTCATGGGTGAGCGCGGCGAAGCGATGCGCGGGCATCTTGCCTGAGAAGCTGACTTTCCTGCTCGGTGGGGCGCGTTCCGGAAAGAGCGCGCACGCCGAGCGCCTCGTGACCCAGCATCCTGCGCCGTGGACCTACATCGCCACGGCGCAAGCCTATGACGAGGAGATGCGCGAGCGCATCGATATCCATCGCGCCCGGCGCGGTGCGGGATGGCATACGATCGATGCGCCGCTGGATCTCACCGGCGCGCTCGGCAGCGTCCCGGACGGCGTGCCGGTGCTGGTCGATTGCCTGACACTCTGGCTTTCCAACCACATGCTCGCGGACCATGATGTCGAAGCCGAGAGTTCGAGCCTTGCCGGGCTTCTGGCGCGGCCGCGCGGCCCGTGGTTCGTCGTCGCCAACGAGGTCGGGCTCGGCATCGTGCCGGACAATGCGCTTGGCCGCCGTTTCCGCGATGCGGCCGGACGGCTCAATCAACAGGTGGCGGCAGGCGCCGACGAGGTGCTGTTCATGGTCGCCGGCCTGCCGATGAAGGTGAAGTGACATGAAGACCATCGACGACCAGGAAGCCGAGCGGCACCGCGCCAAGATGGCCAAGCGCAAGGCCGTGCAAGATGCCGAGGTGGCAGGCAAGACCATCGTCGAGAAGGGCCTTTTGATCGTCAACACCGGCCCCGGCAAGGGCAAGTCGACGGCGGCCTTCGGGCTGGCGCTGCGCATGCTCGGCTACGGCCACCGCGTCGGCGTGGTGCAGTTCATCAAGGGCGCCTGGCATTCGGGCGAGCAGGACGCTTTCGCGGCATTCGGCGACCGTGTCGTCTGGCACACGATGGGCGAGGGTTTCACCTGGGAGACCCAAGACATCAAGCGCGACATCGCCGCTGCCGAGGCGGCATGGTCGAAGGCGCAGGAGCTGCTCGCCGATCCGAGCATTTCGCTCGTCGTGCTCGACGAGCTCAACATCGCGCTTCGCTACGACTATCTCGACCTGGACGCCGTGGTTGCCGCGCTCAAGGGCCGGCGCGAGGGCCTGCATGTCGTGGTCACAGGCCGCAACGCCAAGCCGGCGCTGGTGGAGGCGGCCGATCTCGTCACCGAAATGGGCGCCACCAAGCACCATTTTTCGGCGGGCGTGAAGGCGCAGAAGGGGATCGAGTTCTGAGCGGCAGGGCCGCTTCAGAACCACATGGCCAATCCGACCGCTCCGATCGCGCCGACTAGAATGGCATCGGCCGTCCAATAGAGACGCAAGGCGGCACGGATGTCGGAGGCGTTGGCGTCGCGTCGGCCGCCGGCGCCCATGATGGTGTCGTCGACCATCACGCCGCCATAGCTGCGCGGGCCGGCGAGCGCCAGGCCGAGCGCGCCCGCCATGGCGGCCTCGGGCCAGCCGGCATTGGGCGAACGGTGCTGCTTCGCATCGCGCCAGACCGCGTGCCAGGCGGCCTTGGGGTCGGCGCCGGGCACTAGGAAGGCGGCGAGCACGATTGCGAGCGCCGTCAAGCGCGAGGCTGGCAGGTTGATGAGGTCGTCGAAGCGGGCGGCCGCCCAACCGAAGGCCTCGTGGCGCTTGGTGCGGTGGCCGATCATCGAATCGGCGGTGTTGGCGGCCTTGTAGGCGGCACCGCCGGCAAAGCCGAGGACGGCCAGCCAGAAGGCCGGGGCGGTGATGCCGTCGGAAAAGTTCTCGGCCAGGCTTTCGATGGCGGCGCGGCTGACACCGGCCTCGTCGAGCCGTTCGGGGTCGCGTCCGACAATCTGGGACACGGCCTTGCGGCCGGCGGCAAGACCGCCGCTGTCGAGCGCGTCGGCCACGGCGCGGACGTGGATGCCGAGGCTGCGCTGGGCAACGAGGCTGCTCGCTGCGATCGCCGTCAAGAGAATGCCGAAGGGCAGGAGGCCGAACAGGCGCTCGATGGCGAATGCCGTGGCGGCGGGAACGGCGACGATGACGACGAGGGCGGCCACGCCCCAGATGCGGCGCATGGCGTCGGTATCGGTGGCGCGGTTGAGGCTCTTGTCGAGAAAGGATATCAGCTGTCCGATCCAGATGACCGGATGGCCGATCTTGCGCACAAGCCGGTCCGGATAGCCGAAGCCGAGTTCAACCAGAAGCGACAGGAAGGCAAGCGGAAAAGACATGACGCTTCTTGCAGGACGTAGGACTGGGACGGTCGATCACGGCGGCAGCCTGGAGCGGGCGAGGGCGCTGTTTCCGGGAGCGCCCGAGCCGTTCGTCGACCTTTCGACCGGGATCAATCCGCACTCCTATCCGCTTTTCGAACTGCCCGCCACAGCCTTGTCGCGCCTGCCGGAGCCTGGAAGGGCGCGCGACCTCGCGGCTGTGGCGGCGACAGCCTACGGCGCGCCGTCGGCAGCCAACGTTGTTCCGGCGCCGGGCACGCAGATCCTTTTGCCGCGCATCGCGTCGCTGGTGCGGCCTGGCCGCGCCTTCGTGCTCGGCCCGACCTACCAGGAACACGCTCGTGCGGCCGCGATCGCCGGTCACGAGGTGGCCGAGGTCCGCGACTTTGCGCGCCTTGCGGATGCCAATCTCGCCGTCGTCGTCAACCCCAACAATCCCGACGGGCGGGTGATCTCGCGCCTGGAACTGCTCGGCCTTGGGGAGAAGATGCGGGCGAAGGGCGGGTTGCTCGTGGTCGACGAGGCCTTCATGGATGTCGGCCCAGGCGCCGAAAGCCTTGCCGGCAATGTCGACCAGGGTGGCATCGTCGTCCTGCGTTCCTTCGGGAAGTTCTATGGCCTTGCGGGAATAAGGCTCGGCTTCGCGATTGCTCATGGCTCGATCGCCGAACGGCTCGAGGAAGAGCTTGGTCCCTGGTCCGTGGCGATTCCCGCGCTGGAGTACGGCATCAAGGCGCTTTCCGACGGCGCCTGGCAGACGTATATGCGTGCGATGCTCGCCCAGGCCGCGCATCGGCTCGACCAGGCGTTCGCGCGCGCCGGCGTGATCACCACGGGCGGTACCTCGCTGTTCCGCCATGTCGACATCGCCGACGCCGCCGGGCTGTTCCGGGCGCTCGGCCGCGAGGGCATTCTCGTGCGCGCCTTCGCCGACCGGCCGACGCAACTGCGCTGCGGCTTGCCCGGGCATGAGGTCGAGTGGCGGCGGCTCGAGGTGGCGCTGGGCGACTGGGCTCAAGACCGGCAGGCGATGCGCAGATGAGCAATTCGACGATCCATGTCTGCCCGCTGTCGAAAGTGGATGAAACCGTCCTTCGCGTTGGCGCCGGGCGACTGATCTCCCTGCTCTCCGCCGGCACCGAGATGACGCGGCCGGGATCGCTCCGCGCCGAGGATCACCTGCTCTTGAACATGCATGACATCGCTGCCGAGCAGGACGGCATGACGCTGCCCGGCGAGGTCCATGTGCGCCGGCTTCTGGAATTTGCGGAAAGCTGGAACCGCGCGCGGCCGCTGGCGATCAACTGCTATGCCGGCGTCAGCCGGTCGACGGCCTCGGCCTACATCATCGCGGCAGCACTTGCGCCTTCGCGCGACGAGGAGGAACTGGCGGCAAGCCTGCGGCGCCTATCGCCCACCGCCACGCCCAATCCGCGGCTGATCGCGGTCGCCGACCAGGTCCTCTGCCGCAATGGCCGGATGATCGCCGCGGTCGGCGCAATCGGCCGTGGCGTGGACTGCTTCGAGGGCGTGCCCTTCGGTCTGGAGATTTAGGCCAGCCAGTCGGAAAGCTTGGCCTTGCGGATGTCGTGCATGAGCCGGACGAAGCCCTCGGCCTGGTGCTCGGCCGTCAGCCGGCCCTTTTCGGCCGTGGCGATCGCGGCATTGCCGACCACGCCGTGCGGGTTGAGGTCGGAGGCGACCCAGGCGTAGGCATGGGTACCGGTCTGGCGCAGCAGTTCGAACGCCTCTTCGGCACGCGCGACGTTGGAGATGAAATTCTCCGCCTTGCTCATTTCGACAAGGTCGGGCCGGAAATGCAGCATCAGCGAGGTCTCGACGTCACCGCCGTGGATGCCGTGTCGGTCCTCCAGTTCGGGATACATGCCGGCCGGCCGGCCGAAACGCTGCCAGCTCGTCTTGACCGCGAGCATGTCGAAGCGCACGCGCAGTTCGCGCGTGACGATGCCCATGATCTCCTCGTTGCCGCCATGCGAATTGACGATCACGAACTTGCGGATGCCGGCGCGTGCGATGGAGATGCCAAGTTCGGTCCAGGCGTCGATCAGGGTCGACGGCGGCAGGGTGAGGGTGCCCGGCGCATGGACATGTTCATTCGACTTGCCGACCGCCTGGATGGGCAGGAAACGCACGTCGAGCTCGTCGGGCAGGCGCGCGATCACTTCGTCGAGCATGCCGGCCATGATGGTCGTGTCGGTCGAGACGGGCAGATGCGGTCCGTGCTGTTCGATCGCCGCGACCGGAAGCACCGCTATGGTGTTCTCGGGATCGATCGATGCATATTCGGTGGTCCTGTAGTCGCCCCACCATCTTCTCTTTCCCGCCATCGTCCGATCCTCTTCTCCGGTGCTTGCTGCCGATCTACGTCCTGGGCGCTGCCGGCGCAATCAGCCGGCAGCGATCACCTCGATTTCCACCTTGAATTCCGGCCGCGTGAAGCCGGACACGATCATCAGCGTCGAAGCCGGGGCGGGGTCGGAGAACAGCCTGTCGCGCGCGTCCATGTAGGGCCGCATGTGGATCCGGTCCGTGACGTAGGCATTGATGCGCACGACGTCGTTGAGCGTCAGGCTCGCCTCGCCGAGAATCGCGGAGATGTTGCGGAAGCAGAGCTCGGCCTGGGCGCCGGCGTCCTCGGGCACCGTGTCGTCGGGTCCGATGCCGAGCTGGCCTGAGCACAGCACGAGCCGCTTGCCCGCCGGAACCTCGACGCCGTGGCTGTAGCGCGCGAATGGCGCCTTGATCGATTTGGGCAGCAGAAATCTCAACATAGGGCTCTCCATTCAAGTGGAACCTAAAGCCGTCACCACCTTCGTTTCAAGATACCCTGCTCCGATCGGCGCGTCATGGACAGGCGCCCGAAAAATGGGCACTGTGCCGTTCCGAAGGCATGAACCATCCGGCCTTTCCGCGCAGTCGAAGCCAATCCCATTGCAGCCGGCGCGGAGCGACATTGGCACGTGCCTTGCTTGAAGCAACGTTGCGGTCTTGACCCCGGCGCGGTCGGCAGGGGCTAACGGAGGGTGGTGCTTATGAGCGTATTTCTGAAAGTGTCGGCAGGGGCGGCGGCGGTGCTTGTCGCTGCCTCGCTCGGCGCCGCGGCGGCCGAGAAGGTCACCTTCATGACCAACTGGCTCGCTCAGGCCGAGCATGGCGGCTACTACCAGGCCGTTGCCGACGGCACCTATGCGGCCTGCGGCCTCGACGTGACGATCGCCCAGGGTGGGCCGCAGGTGAGCGGACGTCCGCTGCTGCTCGCCGGCAAGATCGATTTCTACATGGGCGGCAACCTGCTCCAGGCGTTCGACGCCGTGCAGCAGAACATCCCGCTCCGCATCGTCGCGGCGTCGTTCCAGAAGGAGCCGCAGGTGGTGATGTCGCAGCCCGGCCAGGGATTGGACAAGTGGGAGGATCTGCCGAAGGCCGAGCAGTACATCATCGGCGACGAAGGCGCCCAGAGCTTCCTGCTGTGGATGGCGACCGATCACGGCTTCGACGTCTCCAAGCGCGTGCCCTACACCTTCAATCCCGCACCCTTCATCGCCAACCCGAAGTCGATCCAGCAGGGGTATGTGACCTCCGAGCCCTTTGCAGTGGAGAAGGAAGGCGGCTTCAAGCCCAACGTCTTCTTGTTGGCGGACTACGGTTTCGATACCTACGCCACGACGATCGAAGCGATGCAGAAGACGATCGACGAGCGCCCGCAGGTGGTGCAGTGCTTCGTCGATGGCTCGGCCAAGGGCTGGTACAATTATCTCTACGGCGACAACAAGGCCGCCAACGAGATGATCAAGAAGGATAACCCGGACATCACCGACGAGCAGATCGGCTTCTCCATCGAGCAGATGAAGAAGTACGGCATCGTCGATTCGGGCGACACGGAGAAGCTCGGCATCGGCGCCATGACCGACGAGCGGGTCAAGAGCTTCTACGACAAGATGGTGAAGGCCAAGGTCATCCCCGACGGGATCGACATCACGAAGGCCTATACACTCGACTTCGTCAACAAGGGTGTCGGCATCGACCTCAAGAAGTGAAACCAGCCGAAACATGATGCCCCAGCAGACCAGCATCGCAAGAACCGGGGCAGTGGAGGGCGGCAATCCGCTGCTCGTCCTGCGCGGCGTCGGGAAAAGCTTCTCGAACGGCGTCGTCGCATTGCGCGACGTCAACCTGACGATCCGGGAAGGCGACTTCGTCAGCCTGCTCGGACCGTCCGGCTGCGGCAAGTCGACGGCCCTGCGCATCATCGCCGGGCTGTCCTCCCCGAGTTCGGGCGCGCTCGACTGGCACAAGGCCCTCGGAAGCGACTGCGTCGGCTTCGTCTTCCAGGAGCCGACGCTGCTGCCTTGGGCAAGCGTGTTCGACAATGTCTGGCTGCCGCTGCGGCTCAGGGGCGTGTCGCGGGAAGCGGCGCGACCGGCGGTGATGGAGATGCTGGAGCGTGTCCACCTCTCCGGCTTCGAGACGGCGGTGCCGCGCGAACTGTCGGGCGGCATGAAGATGCGCGTCTCGATCGCGCGCGGTCTGGTCACCAAGCCGCGGCTGCTGCTCATGGACGAGCCGTTTGCCGCGCTCGACGAGATCACCCGCTTCCGCCTCAACAACGACCTGCTGGAGCTTTGGCAGGACGAGCGCTTCACCGTGGTCTTCGTCACCCACAGCGTGTTCGAGAGCGTGTTCCTGGCGAATCGGATCGTGGTGATGGCGGCGCGGCCGGGGCGGGTGTTCGAGGAGTTCGCGGTCGATGCGCCCTATCCCCGGGACGAGACGTTCCGAACCTCTACCGACTACGCAGCACTTTGCCGGCGCGCGTCCGCCGTGCTTTCCTCGGCGATCCATTCCACGGTTGGGGCGAGCCATGACGATCATTGACCAGGCGGGGGCCGTGCTCGACCCGGAGGAGGCGCGGCGTGTCCGCGCCGAGCGGCTGGAGCGCCTGGGCAAGTGGCTTTTGCCGCTGGCGATCATGGTGCTCGCCATCTGGCTGTGGGACCGCATCTGCGTCTGGAACGGGATCCCGCAATACATCCTGCCGCGGCCGGGCGTGGTACTGGACACGCTCTTCAAGGACGCGCCGCTGTTGTTTTCGTCGCTGCTGGTGACACTGCGGATCACCTTCCTGAGCCTGCTGCTCGCCGTCGTCGGCGGCGTGGGGCTGGCGGTGCTGTTCGCCCAGTCGAAATGGGTGGAGATGTCGCTCTTCCCCTTCGCGGTCGTGCTGCAGGTGACTCCGATCGTGGCGATCTTTCCGCTCATCAACATCTATGTCGACAACCAGACGGCCAAGCTGCTCCTCTGTGCCTGGATCGTGGCGTTCTTCCCGATCTTGTCGAACACGACGCTCGGCCTCAATTCGGTCGACCGCAACCTGCGCGATCTGTTCAAGATGAACGGCGCGACACGCTGGCAGCAGCTGTGGCACCTGCGCCTGCCGGCGGCGATGCCCTATTTCCTCGGCGGCCTGAAGATCGCAGGCGGCCTCTCGCTGATCGGTGCGGTGGTTGCCGAATTCGTTGCCGGCGCCTCCGGCCAGTCCTCGGGGCTCGCCTCGCGCATCATCGAGGCCGGCTACCGGCTCAACGCGCCGCGACTCTTTGCGGCTCTTATCCTCATCTCGGTGACAGGTATCCTGATCTTCCTCATGCTGTCGCTGGTTTCCCATCTCATCCTGCGGCGCTGGCACGAAAGCGCGCTCAAGCAGGAGCGCTAGCCGTGACCTTTCCGAATTCCAGGACCTACCGTCTGTCCAGCGCGCGCATCCATTCGTCGCTCGCGCCCGGCCTTTCCCTGGCGGCGGACGGCGACGGATTTGCGCTGGTCGACATCGAGGTGGCGGACGGCAGGATCGCCCGCATCGGAGCGGCGACGAACGTTGCGGGCGGGTTCGGCCTCCATGGCCGCATCGTCCTGCCTTGTTTCGTCGATTGCCACACCCACATCGACAAGGGGCATATCTGGCCGCGCCAGCCCAATCCCGACGGCTCGTTCATGGGCGCACTGGCCGCGACTGGGGCCGACCGCGCGGCGCGTTGGAGCGCCGAGGACGTGGCGCGCCGCATGGATTTCTCGCTGCGCACTGCCTACGCGCATGGCACCAAGGCGATGCGCACGCATCTCGACAGCGTGGCGCCGCAGGAAGAAATTTCCTGGCCGGTCTTCGAGGCGATGCGCGAACGCTGGCGCGGCCGCATCGAGTTGCAGGCCGCCTGCCTGTTCGGCATCGAGGCGGTGCGCGACCGCGGCTGGTTCGCCGGCATGGCGCGGCGCGTCGCCGGGGCACATGGCGTGCTGGGCGCGGTGACATACATGATGCCCGACCTCGACGAGTTGCTCGACGTCATGTTCCGGGCTGCATCCGAACACGGCCTCGACCTCGACTTCCATGCCGACGAGACGGACGACGTCGGTGCTGTGTCGCTGCGCAGGATCGCCGAGGCCGCGCATCGGCATCGCTTCGAGGGCAAGATCCTCGTCGGGCATTGCTGTTCGCTGGCGCGCCAGCCGGGCGAGGAGGTTCTCGGTACGCTGGACAAGGTCGCCAAGGCCGGGATTGCCGTCGTTTCGCTACCGATGTGCAATCTCTACCTGCAGGACCGGCGGCACGACGCGACGACGCCGCGCTGGCGCGGCGTGACGCTGTTGCACGAGATGAAGGCGCGCGGCATTCCGGTGAGCGTCGCCTCCGACAATGTGCGCGATCCCTTCTACGCCTATGGCGATCTCGACATGCTCGAGGTCTATCGCATGGCGACGCGCATCCTGCATTTCGACCACCCGGTGGCCGACTGGCCGAGGGCGGTTACCGCTACCCCTGCTCAGGTGATGCGGCTCGACGGCGCGGGCGTGCTCGCGGCGGGCGGTCCGGCCGACTTCATCATCTTCAAGGGCCGCAACTGGACCGAGCTTTTGTCGCGGCCGGAGTCGGACCGGATCGTCGTGCGCGACGGACAGCCGATCGATGCAGCACTGCCCGACTATTCCGAACTCGACGATCTGATGGGGTGAGACGATGGACCTTGCCGGGCTTAAGCGCGATCTCGACGGGGTGAAGATCGATGACAACGAGAAGATCGTGCAGCAGAAGAGCCGCGACTTCTACTGGTACAGCCCGGTGCTGAAGCGCCAGCTCGACCATGTCACCGGCGACATGGTCGTTTCGCCGAAGAACGAGGCCGAGGTCATCCGCACGCTCGCCGCCTGCTACAGGCATGGCGTGCCGGTCACGCCGCGCGGCACCGGCACGGGCAACTACGGCCAGGCGATGCCGCTTTCGGGCGGCGTGGTGCTCAGCCTCGCCGAGATGAACCGGGTGCCGGCGATTGCGCCTGGCCGGGTCGTCTGCGAGCCGGGGGCGGTGCTGGCCGACATCGACCGCTCCACGCGTGCCCATTCCGGCCAGGAACTCAGGCTTCACCCATCGACCTACAACACCGCCTCGATTGGCGGCTTCATCGCCGGCGGCTCGGGCGGCGTCGGCTCGATCAATTTCGGCGGCCTGCGCGATTTCGGCAACGTGCTCCGGCTGCGCGTCGTGACCATGGAGGCGGAGCCGAAGGTCCTCGAACTGACCGGTGAGGCGCTGCACAAGGTCACCCACGCCTACGGCACCAACGGCATCATCACAGAGGTCGAGATGCCGCTGACCGCTTCCTACGACTGGGTGGACGTAATCGTCGGTTTCGACAGCTTCATGGCCGCCGCCCGCTACGGCAATGCGCTGGCCTGCCAGGACGGTATCCTGACCAAGCTGGCCACGCCGATCGCAGCACCCGTCCCATTCGCCTATTTCAAGCGCCACCAGCGCTTCCTGCGCGAGGACCAGAGCATCTGCGTGGTCATGGTGGCACCGCATTCGCTGGATGCGTTCCTCGCCTTCACCCGCCGCGAGGGCGGCGAGGTGGTGTTCAACGCGGCGACCACCGAGGACACCAAGGGCCTGCCGCCGGCCTATGAGCTGGCCTGGAACCACACGACGCTCAGGGCCCTGCGGGTCGATCCGTCGATCACCTACCTGCAGTCGCTCTATCCGTTCCCGAACCACCTGGCGCTGGTGGAGAAGATGGACGCGATGTTCCCCGGCGAGGTCTTCTCACACCTCGAATTCGTCCGCTTCGACGGCAACATCACCTGTTTCGGCCTGCCGCTGGTGAAGTTCACCACCGAAGAGCGGCTCGACGAGATCATCCGTCTGCACGAGGACAATGGCTGCCCCATCTTCAACCCGCATCGTTTCACGCTGGAGGAGGGCGGCATGAAGCAGACGGACGACGTCCAGCTCGCCTTCAAGCGCGAGGCCGACCCGAGCGGGCTGCTCAATCCCGGAAAGATGATCGCCTGGGAAAACCCGAACTACGATTACCGAAGCGGCAAGACTTTTCTCTTCAAGGGCTTGCAGAAGGCAAGCTGAACTGCGCGATGAAGATCCTCGTGCTCTATGCCCATCCCGTCGAGACGAGCTTCAATGCGGAGCTTCACAGGCTCATCGTGCAGCGGCTCGAGGCAGCCGGGCACGAAGTGGACGATTGCGATCTCTATGCCGAGGATTTCGATCCGCGGCTGACGCGGGCCGAACGGCTCGGTTACCACGAGGCGAGGTCGGACGGCGATGCGGTTGCGTCCTATGTCCGGCGCCTGCGCAGCGCAGAGGGGCTGGTGCTGTGCTTCCCGGTCTGGAACTATGGCTATCCGGCCATGTTGAAGGGATTCTTCGATCGCGTGTTCCTGCCAGGGGTGTCGTTCAGGCTTGTCGACGGCATGGTGGTGCCGATGCTGCACAACATCCGCAAGGTCGTGGCGGTCGCGACCTATGGCGGCAGCCGGTTGCGCGCCATGCTGATGGGCGATCCGCCGCGGAAGCTCGTCGGGCGGGTCCTGCGCGCCAACGTCCGTCCGGGTGCGCCGGTAAGCTACCTGGCGCAGTACTCACTGAATCTCTCGACCGACAGGACGCGCAAGGCCTTCATGCGCAAGGTGGCTGGCAGGATGGACCGGTTCTGATGCGGGTGCTGATCGTCTATTGCCATCCGGTGCCCGACAGTTTCTGCGCCGCGGTCTGCGAGACCGCGCTGGAGGCGATCAGGGCCAAGGGGTGCGAGGCGCGGCTGCTGGACCTCTATGCCGAGAACTTCGATCCGGTGATGCGCTGCGACGAGCGGCGGTTGTACAACGACCGCGCCCCGATCGATCCGGTGCTGCAGGTCCATATCGACCACATCAAGTGGGCGGAGGAAATCGTCTTCATCTACCCGACCTGGTGGTACGGGTTGCCGGCGATGCTCAAGGGCTGGCTCGATCGCGTCTGGGCGACCGACGTGGCCTTCGAACTGCCCAAGGGCAAGGGGGCGATCAGGCCACTGATGACCAATATCTCCAAGATCGCGGTCGTGACGACCTGCGGCGCGCCGCGGCTGTGGTCGCATCTCGTCGGCCATCCGGGGCGAAAGACGATCCTGCGCGGCATCAGGGCCCTGTGCGCGAGGCGCTGCCGTACGCTTTTCATGGCGCACTACCTGATGGACAGCTCGACGCCGGAATCGCGCGGCGCCTTCCTCGACCACGTGAAGCGGAAGCTCACGGCCTTCTGATCTAAATGCGCGCGCGCTCGGCCCTGGGGTCGTACATCGGCTTGAGCGAGGCCTCCGCGGCGAAACGCTCGCCGGCAATCTCGATCTCGTAGCGGGAGCCGAGCACATCGGCTTCCGTCTCATCGGCGCAAGGCACATAGCCGAGGCCGACGGCGCCGCCGAGGTGGTGGCCGTAGTTTCCGCTCGTGATCGTGCCGACGATCTCGCCGTCGCGGACGATGGCCTCGTTGTGGAAGAGCAGCGGCTCGGGATGTGAAAGGCGGAACTGGACCAGCCGACGGCTGAGGCCGGCGTCGCGCTTGCGAAGCACCGCATCGCGGCCTGTGAATTCGCCCTTGCTCGTCTTCACCGCAAAGCCGAGCCCGGCTTCCAGCACATGGTCCTCGTCAGTGATGTCGTGGCCGAAATGGCGGAACGCCTTTTCGATACGACAGGAATCGAGCGTGTGCAGGCCGCAGAGCTTCAGGCCGAGATCGGCTCCGGCCTCCTCGATCGCCTCGAACACGTGGGCCGCCTGATCGGTCGGGACATAGAGCTCCCAGCCGAGCTCGCCGACATAGGTGACGCGATGGGCGCGGGCGAGGCCCATGCCGATCTCGATCTCCTGCCAGGTGCCGAATGGATTGGTTTCATTCGAAAAATCGTTGGGGCTGACTTTCTGGATCAGTTCGCGCGAGCGCGGACCCATCAGGCAGAGCACGCTTTCGGACGCTGTTACATCGGTGATGACGACGAACTCCTCGGACAGATGCTTGCGGAACCATGCGAGGTCGCGCTGCAAGGTCGCGCCCGGAACGACGGCCAGGAAGGCCGTGGGCGACAGGCGCGTGACGGTCAGGTCGCTTTCGATGCCGCCGCGCCGGTTGAGCATCTGGGTGTAGACGATCCTGCCCGGCTCGACGTCCATGTCGTTGGCGCAGAGGCGCTGGAGATAGGCAAGGGCATCGCGGCCTTCGATCCTGATCTTGCCGAACGAGGTCATGTCGAACAGGCCGACGCCGTTGCGTACGGCGAGGTGCTCTTCGCGCTGGTTGTCGAACCAGTTCTGCCGTTTCCAGGAGTATTTGTATTCGCGGTCCTGGCCTTCGCGGGCGAACCAGTTGGCGCGTTCCCAGCCGGCGACCTCGCCGAACACGGCGCCGCGCGCCTTCAGATGTTCGTGCAGTGGCGAGCGGCGGATGTTCCGCGACGTTGCCATCTGGCGATAGGGAAAATGGTCGGCGTAGAGCAGGCCGAGCGTTTCGGAAACGCGTTCCTTGAGATAGCTGCGGTTCTTCTGGAACGGCTGGGCGCGGCGGATGTCGACCTCCCAGAGGTCGAACGGCGCCTCGCCATCGCGGATCCACTGCGCCAGCGCCATGCCGGCACCACCAGAGGAGACGATGCCGATGGAGTTGTAGCCGGCGGCGACCCAGTAGCCGCCCACTTCCGGAGCCTCGCCGAGATAATAGCGGTCGTCGGGGGTGAAGCTTTCCGGGCCGTTGAAGAAGGTATGGATGCCGGCGGTCTCCAGCATCGGCATGCGGTTCACACCCATCTCGAGGATCGGCGCGAAATGGTCCATGTCCTCGGGCAACTGGTCGAAGCAGAAATCCTCGCGGATGCCGTCCATGCCCCAGGGTTTTGCAACCGGTTCGAAGGCGCCGAGCATCATCTTGCCGGCGTCTTCCTTGTAGTAGGCGCACTCGTCGGGCACCCGCAGGACGGGCAGGCGGCCGAGACCCTTAATCGCTTCGGTGACGAGATAAAAATGCTCGCAGGCATGAAGCGGGATGGCGACGCCGTTCCGGGCGCCCAGTTCGCGCGCCCACATGCCGGCGCAGTTGACGACGATGTCGGTCTCGATCGTACCCTGTTCGCTGCCTTGCACCCAGGACACGCCGGAGACGCGGCCATCTTTGGTGTGGACCTTTGACACCTTGACGTTCTCGACGATCCTCGCACCGCGCTGGCGGGCGCCCTTGGCCAAAGCCATCGCGATGTTGGCCGGGTCGCACTGGCCGTCGAGCGGCAAATGCACGGCGCCGACCACGTCGGATACATTGAGATGGGGGTACATCTCCTTGACTTCACTGGGTGAAATCTCGCGCACATCGACGTTGAAGGCGCGGGCGAGCGAGGCCTGGCGATAGATCTCGTGCTTGCGTTCCTCGGTCAGCGCCACGGTGATGGAGCCGACCTGGCGCATGCCGGTGGCGACGCCGGTCTCGGCCTCGAGCTTGACGTAGAGGTCGGCCGAGTACTTCGCCAGCCGCGTCATGTTCTGTGACGCGCGCAGCTGCCCGATCAACCCCGCCGCGTGCCATGTCGTGCCTGAAGTGAGCTGCTTGCGCTCCAGAAGCACGATGTCGGTCCAGCCGAGCTTCGCCAGGTGATAGGCGACGGAGCAGCCGGACACGCCGCCGCCGATGATGACGGCGCGGGCACGGGCGGGGATTTCGGTCATGCGGCAGACCTCTCGTAGCTGTTGGCGAAGCGCCTGAGCCGGCCGGCGGCCTCCTTGAGCACGTCGTCGGGCTGGCACAGGCTGATGCGGATGTGGCCCGATGCGGCGTCGCCGAAGCTCACGCCCGGCATGACGGCGACCTTTTCGCGTTCGAGCAGGTCCCAGGCGAACTTCTCGCAGTCGGGCTCGATGGCGCTGATGTCGAGCATCACATACATGCCGCCTTCGGAGCCGCGCACGGTGACGTTGTTGAGGCCGCGCATGGCTTCGAGGAAGTGGCTGCGCCGGTCGGCATAGGTCTTGGCGATCCACTCGACGCCGAAGTCACCTTCCAGCGCCTCGATCGCCGCGCGGCTGACGAAATCGGTCAGGCCATAGGTGGTGACGAGGTTGAGGTTGATGATCAGCGACACGAGATCGGCGGGCGCGGTGAGCCAGCCGATGCGCCAGCCGGTCATGCCGTGGCTCTTGGACATCGAGTTGATGACCAGCGTGCGTTCGGCCATGCCGGGCAGGGAACGCGGCGACAGGTGCTCGCCGCCGCCGAGCGTCCAGTAGACCTCGTCCGAAAGCAGCCAGAGATCGCGGCGGGTGCAGAGTTCGGCGATGTCTTCCAGGCACTTGCGCGAGTAGACCGCGCCCGTCGGGTTGTTCGGCGTGTTGATCAGGATCGAGCGCGTGTTGGGCTTGAGCGCCTTCTCGATCTCTTCGGCGCGCGGCTGGAAGCCGTCGGCGGCATGGGCCTCGACCACCGTGTAGCTGGCGCCCGCGGCCCGGAAGGTGCTGGGGTAGGTGGCATAGTAGGGGGCCACGACCACTGCGTGGTCGCCCGGATCGTGCGTCGCCTGCACGGCGGCGTAGAGCGAGGCCTGGCCGCCAGGCGTGGCGATGATTTCGGCGAGCGCGGTATCGACGCCGGTGCAGCGGGCCGAGACCTTGGCCATGGCGGCGCGCAGGCGCGGCAGGCCGGGCAACTGCGTGTAATGGTGGAAGCCGGAACGCACTGCTTCCACGCATGCCTCCACCGTTTCGGACGGCGTGTCGAAGTCGTGATCGCCGACCGACAGCATGATGATGTCTTCGCCGGCCTGCTTGCGCGTCATGGCGGCGAAATGCACTTCCCAGCCGTCCTTGCCGGAGGGGACGATGCCGGAGATGCGTGATGATGGTTTCGGCATGTCAGGCTCCCGCCGCCAGCGTCAGCAGGCCGGCAGTGTTCAGGCGCGTCGTCAGCGACCTGTACTCGGCGATCGTCGGATGAGGCGTGTCGCCGGCGTGGTCGTGCGTGGCGGTGACGACCACGACCCTGGCGCCGGCGGCCTCGGCGGCCTGGATGCCGGCCGGCGCATCCTCGAAGACCAGGCAATCCTGTGGCTTCTGGCCGAGGCGCTGGGCGCCGAGCAGGAAGCAATCGGGGGCGGGCTTGCCGTTGGCGACGTCTTCCCCGGTGATCATCAGTCGCGGCACCGGCAGGCCGGCGGCTTCCAGCCTGCGGATGGCAAGCCGGCGCGGCGAGGAGGTGACGATCGCCCAGCGCTCGGGCGGCAGGGCGTTGAGGAACGCGGCAGCGCCTTCGATGGACACCACGCCCTCGACGTCGTCGAACTCGGCCTGCGTCAGGAACTCGACCTCGGCCATCACGTCGACGCCGGGCAGGTTCAGGTTGCGGATCGTCTCGACCGCGCGAACGCCATGGATGGTCGGCAGGAAGGCCTCCACGTCGAGGCCGTGCCGGACCGCCCAGGCGGACCAGACGCGTTCGGCGGCGGCGATCGAGCTCAGGATGGTGCCGTCCATGTCGAACATGAAGGCGCCGAAGGCGCGATCGGGGAAGGGAAGGGACATTATGAGCGTAGCCTTTCGTTTTCGGGATCCCACAAGGGCTTGTCCTCGTGGACCGTGGCACTGAAGCGCTCCCCGAAAATCTCGATTTCGATGGTAACGCCCGGCACGGCCAGATCGGCCCGCAGCATGCCCAGCGCGATCGATTTGTCCACCCTGTGGCCCCAGCCTCCTGACGTGGTCTCACCGACAATCTGGCCGTTGTGCCAGAGCGTCGACATGTAGGGCGCGTCGCACTCGCCTGGACTGTCGATCACCAGCGTGACGAAGCGCTTTTTCACGCCCTGCTGCTTTTCGCTCAGCAGCGCAGCCTTGCCGCGGAACTCCGGCTTGTCCCATTTGACGAAGCGCTCGAGCCCGCCCTGCAGGACAGTGTAGTCGGTCGAAAGATCGCCCTTCCACGCGCGATAGCCCTTTTCCAGCCGCAGCGCGTCGAGCGCGAACATGCCGAATGGTTTCAGGCCGTGCTTCTGGCCCGCGGCCCATATGGCATCGAACACGGTGACAGTGTCGGCCACCCTGGTGTGGATCTCCCAGCCGAGTTCGCCGGCGAAGGAAACGCGCACCAGCTTGGCCCAGCGCCCGGCGATGGTGGTCTCCTGATGCGTCAGCCACGGGGCCGCCAGATCGGCCTCGCAGACCTCGACCAGGATTTTCCTGGAGTGGGGGCCGGCGAGGATCTGGGTCGAGTATTCCTCTGTGCGGTCGATCAGCTTGAAGGTCGCATCGGCGGGCATGTGCGACTTCAGCCATTCGAAATCGTGCCACTGCGCGACGGCCGCCGTGATCAGCGTCATCAGGTTTTCGGCATGGCGGACAACCGACATTTCGGTGACGATGCGGCCGTGCTCATCGGCGAAGTAGCACAGCCCGATACGGCCGACCTTCGGCACCGAGCCGGTGACCTGCGTCTCAAGCCATGCGGCCGCACCCGGGCCGCCGAGGTTGAAGCGGCTGAAGCCGGGCAGGTCGAGGATGCCGGCGGCATCGCGAACGGCGAGGCACTCCTCTCGGATGCGTTTCTCCCAAGGCCCGGAGCGGGTGAAGGTCTGGGTGGATTCTTCGGAGGTGTCGTCGCCCGGCTTGGCGTACCAGGTGGCGCGCTCCCAGCCGTTGTAGGCGTTGAACTGGGCGCCGAGGGCTGCGATCCGGTCGTGGATAGGTGACAGCTTTCGGTTGCGGGCGGCAGGCCAGGCGTGCCTCGGGAAATGGATGGCGTATTCGTGGCCATAGACCTCCATGCCCTTGGAGACCGCGTAGTCGGGGGCAGAGGCGAACGAGGTAAAGCGGCGCGGGTCGCAGGACCACATGTCCCATTCGGTCTCGCCCTGCGTCACCCATTCTGCCAGAACCTTGCCGGCACCACCCGCCTGGGCGATGCCGAAGGTGAAGACGCAGGCCTCGAAGGCGTTGGGCACGCCGGGCATCGGGCCGATCAACGGATTGCCGTCGGGCGCATAGGGGATCGGGCCGTTGATGATCTTGGACAGGCCCGCCGTGCCGAGGATCGGCACGCGGCGGACGGCATCGTCGAGATACCATTCCAGCCGCTCCAGATCGTCGGGATAGAGCTGGAACGAGAAGTCGGCAGGCATCCGGTCGTCAGGCGTTGCCCAATGGGCGCGGCAGTTGCGCTCATAGGGGCCGAGATTCATGCCGTTCTTCTCCTGGCGGAGATAGTAGGAGGTGTCGACGTCGCGCAGCAGCGGCAGCTTCCGGACGGCCTCGCGCGACCAGGCAGCGAGTTCGGGGATCTCGTCGAAGAGGATGTACTGGTGGCTCATCACCATCATCGGAACGTCGCGGCCGAACATCTTGCCCACCTCGGCGGCGCGATAGCCTGCGGCGTTGACCACCTTTTCGCAGCGGATCTCGCCCTGTTCGGTCGCAACTACCCATTCGTCCTTGTCGCGACGAACTGAAATCACCGGGCAGAAGCGGACGATCCTGGCGCCCATGTCGCGCGCGCCCTTGGCCAGCGCCTGGGTCAGCTGGGCCGGGTCGATGTCGCCGTCGCTGGGATCGTAGAGCGCACCCTTGAGGTCATGCGTCTCGATGAAGGGATAGCGGCACCTGATCTCGTCGAGGCCGATGACGTCGATGTCCATGCCCTGGTAGCGGCCCATGCCCTTGGCACGCTGGAATTCCTGCATGCGCTCCTTCGTGTGGGCCAGTCGGATCGAACCGGTGACGTGATAATTCATCGGATAGTCGACCTCGGCCGCTAGCCCGCGATAGAGCTCGGTCGAATAGCGCTGCATGTTCATCAGCGACCAGGACGACGAGAAGGTCGGCACGTTGCCGGCGGCGTGCCAGGTCGAACCCGAGGTCAGCTCGTTCTTTTCGATGAGCACGCAGTCGGTCCAGCCGGCCTTGGCGAGGTGATAGAGCGAGGAAACGCCGACCGCGCCTCCGCCGATGATCACCACGCGCGCCGTGCTCGGCAACTCAGCCATGTTGTCCTCCCGATAACGCGATCAATAGACCGGCGGCGCCACGACCCAGATGACTACGGCCGGTGCCGTTCCCGGGTTCCGCCAGCGGAACGGCTTGTGGTCGAAGCGGAAGCTGTCGCCCTCATTCAGGCTGTGCCAGGTGCCGTCGATTTCGATGTCGAAGCGGCCCGAGACGACGTAGCCGGCTTCTTCCGTGGGGCGTGTCGCCGGCTCGGCCAGCTCGGCTCCCGGTGCGAAGATCGATCGGAGCATTTCGAAGCTGCCGCCGAGATCGGGCGACAGGAGTTCTTCCACCAGTCCCGAATCGCTCGTTCCCAGCGTCCGGCGCCTGCCCGAGCGGACGATGACGCCACGCTCGGCCTCAAGCGGCGCCTCATGCGCGAAGAACAGGCTGATCGGCACGCCGAACAGCTCGGCGAAAGCCCTGAGGTCACCAATCGACGGCGTCGACAGGCCGCGCTCGACCTGGCTGACCCAGCCGACCGAGCGGCCGAGCTTCAGTGCGATCTCCGCCAGCGTCAGCCCGCGCGACTTGCGCAGCGCCCGCAAATCGGCGGCGAGCAAGTCGCCGGCGACGTCAAGTTCGGTCGTGGCATTCGCCGTGGGGTTCAAGTTTGGCTGACTCGCATGAAAATTCTCATCGGAATTTCATATGAGGCCAGTTCTGTGAAATTCTCAAGGGATTTTTCATGGCCCGGCAAGTTTCGCTTGCGGGACTCCGGCCTACGGTGCAAAGGCTGGCGCACGGACGGTTGGAGGGGCGTCCGCGCAGCGATGCTATGGGGACCGCCGATGCTGGCACCGGAAAACAGACCGCAGGACAGTGACGAGACGGCGATCGTCGACGAGGCGATCGTCTCGCGACGGTCCGTGCGCGCCTTCCTGCCCACGCCAGTGGACGAGGCGGTGATCCGCGACATCCTCGATGTGGCGGCGCGCGCACCCTCGGGCACCAACATGCAGCCCTGGAAGGTCTACGTCACCACCGGCGAGATCAGGCAGCGGCTGAGCGACGCCATCCTCAATTCCGGCGTGCGCGCCGAGAAGGCCGTCTGGGACGAATACAAATATTATCCCGACCAGTTCTTCGAGCCTTATCTAGGCCGCCGTCGCGCCAACGGCTTCGGCCTCTACGGGGTGCTCGGCATCGGCCGCAGGGACGTCGACCGGATGCGCGCCCAGCACGACCGCAACTTTCTCTTCTTCGACGCGCCTGTCGGCATGATCTTCACCATCGACCGCCGGCTCAACCAGGGCTCGTGGATCGATTACGGCATGTTCCTCCAGAACATCATGATCGCGGCGCGGGCGAGGGGGTTGCATACCTGCCCGCAGGCGGCGTTCGCCCCCTACCACCGCCAGATCCGGCCGGTGCTCGGCATTCCCGACGAGGAAGTCGTCGTCTGCGGCATGGCGCTCGGGCACGAGGACACGAGCAAGCCGGAAAGCACTTTCCGGACAGACCGCGCGCCGCTCGAAGACTGGGTTCAGTTCCTGAAATAGGTCAGGCGCCCGGGCGTTTGCCGATGTAGGCGCAGCATTCCAGTTCGACCTGAGCACCCAGCGCCAGGCCATTGGCGCCGAATGCCGAGCGCGCCGGCAAGCGGTCAGGGTCGAAATAGCCGACATAGACCTTGTTGAATTCGGGCCACTTAGCCATGTCGGCCAGCATGACCGTGCATTTGAAGATGTCGGCCATGCCGAGGCCGTTCTCGGCGAGCACTGCCTTGATGTTCTCCATCGTCTGCTGTGTTTCGGCTTCCATGCCGCCGGGCACGAGTTCCAGCGTGCCGGGCCGATTGCCGAGCGCGCCCGAGAGGTAGAGCACGTCGCCGACCCGCACCGCCTGGCTGAATGGCAGCTTGAGCGCCTTGGCTTGCGCCGAATTGATGAATTCCATGGTCGCCCCTCAATGAGTCCATATTGCCCGGAACACGCCCGGCTCGCTAGTCGGGGCAGTCAAGGAATCTCCGGCGTCAGCCTCCACAAAGGCTCAAGATGGTCTCCCGCAGCCACTGGTGCGCGGCGTCGCCGTCGCGGCGCCTGTGCCAGATCTGCTCAAAGCCGAAGGCCGGAATGGCGAAAGGCGGTTCGAAGACGGATATGCCGTTGGCCTCGACCGATGGCGGCAGGATACGCCGCGCCACGGTCAGCACGAGATCGGTGCCGGCAATGAGGCCGGGTGCTGCGCCCCAGTGCGGCAGAAGCAGCGCAACACGGCGCTTATGGCCAATGGCCGCAAGCGCGGAATCGACTTCGCTCTCGACATCGGCGCGCAGAGCCACGAGGGCATGCGGACGCGTGAGGTAGGCGGCGAGATCCATGCTCGTCGTGCCACCCAACGAGGTAGAATCAGCCATGCAGGCGTATCGCTCGTCGAACAGCTGCAAGGCTCGCATTGATCGTTCAAGGGTGGGAAAGACGCCGAAGGCCAGGTCGATCTCGCCGTCCATCACCTGTGCCGTCATCGACTCGCGGCTCGACTGGCTGATCTCGAGATCGATGCCGGGTGCCTGCGTCCGCAACGCCGGCAGGAGGCGGGGGAGGATCACGGTCGCACCGTAGTCCGACATGGCGAGGCGGAAGGTGCGCCTCTCGGTCGCCGGATCGAAGCCGGCGGGTACGAGGAGGCGGCGCATGCGATCGAGTGCGTCGGCAAGCAGGGGCGCGATCTCCATGGCGCGTGCCGTTGGCTGCAAGCCGCCGCCATGTCTGACCAGCAACGGGTCGTCGAGGAGGTGGCGCAGGCGCGCAAGCGCGTGGCTGACCGCGGGTTGGCTCCGGTTGAGGCGAATGGCGGCGCGCGAGACATGCCGCTCGGCCAGGAGCGCCTCGAGGACCACGAGCAGATTGAGGTCGATGCCGGAGAGACTATTCATCCGGTGCATGTTATCGGTAAGAACTGTGAATTTCCATAAGTATGGCGGATTGCATATCTCCAGGGAGTAGATACGGAGATACTCAATGCCGCAGTCCTCATCGTTGCTGGTCGCAGCCTTGCTCGCCGGGGCTGCGGTTCCGTTCCAGGCCGGCGCCAATGCCATGCTTGGACGCCTGCTCGGCCACCCGCTCTGGGCGACGCTGGTTTCGCTCGCCATCAGCGTCGTGCTGATCGTCCCCGTCATGCTCGCGTCGAGGGTGCCGGTGCCGATGGTGGGTGCCCTGTTCAAGGGACCGTGGTGGATCTGGATCGGCGGCGTCGGCGGGGTGATCTACATCACAGCGGCACTTCTGCTTTCGCCGAAAGTCGGCGCTGCCAGCTTCATCGTGGCGGTGATCGCCGGCCAGATGGCGACGTCCCTCCTCATCGACCACTTCGGTCTGATGAATTTTGCGCAGCGGCCCGCCACGCTTGCGCGCGTCGCGGGGCTGCTCCTGATCGTCGCCGGCCTGGTGGTCACCCAATGGGCGAACTCCACCAAACCTGATCAGAATCGTTCTGGGAGCGCGATCGAAGCTGGCACGGCGGAGTAGCAAGCGCTCTCCGCGCACTTGCCTCAGACCACCTCGTAGCCGACCTCGTCGGCGGCGTGGCAGAGCATCTTCCAGAACGAGCGGGCGAAGGAGCGGAAGACGTAGAGGTCGAACCGCGCCGCCCCGCTTCGCTGGATCTGGGTGAAGATATCGTGATGAGCCGTCGATATGCCCGAGCCGATTGGGAATGCCGCCTGCTCGAAGTCTACGGCAAAGAGCTTGCCCAGCACCCACTCCGCCCTGGCGCCTTCGATGCGGATGGCGGTCCGGCCGTGTGAAAGGTCGGTGACTGTGCCGGTGCTCGACGGAACCGCACCTGCCAGCGCGGTGGCCAGTCCTTCCGAGGCGTCGGTGACGAGGAACTTTCCGGGCGCGAAGCCGAATGCCGAATGGCGTTCAGAGACCGCGCCGGCACCCGCGCCATCGGCGAGGCTGAGTTTCGTGACCGAGGCGATCGCCCCCATCAGCGTCTTTTCCTCTCCAGGCCATGCGGCGACCTGCACGATCGAACCGGGAGCGATCTCGGACAGGGTCACGCCCACGCCATCGGCAAAGTTGCCGTGCGAGCCGGGCCGGAAGGCCTGTGCGAGCGGTGAAAGCTGCTCAACCATGCATGCGCTTCCCTTCGGGGTCGAAGAAGTGGTGGCTGACGATCTCGACCGGGCCGTAGCGGTTGCGCAGCGGGTCGGAGACCTGGGCACGCTTGCCGTGGCGCGACTTGCCGGCCGAGACCAGCGCCAGCGCGATATACTTGCCGAGCGCCGGAGAGAAGCACGCGGCGGTGATGTGGCCGAGCGAGCCGTGCGGGTTTTCCGGATCGGCCTGCATGACGATGTGGGCGCCGCCGTTGAGCGGCCGGTTGTCGAGCGAAACGATCCCCACCAATTCGAGCCGTTCGGGGGCGGTGAGCCCTTCGCGGTCCATCATCGCGGAGCCGATGAACGGCTTCTTCTTGGACAGCATCCAGCCCAGATGCAGGTCGCGACCCGTTGTCCGCCCGTCGATCTCGGCGCCGGTGACATGGCCCTTCTCGATGCGCATGGTGCCGAGCGCCTCGAGCCCGTAGGGCACCATGCCGTGCGGCTTGCCGGCCTCGACCAACGCCTCCCAGACATGGATGCCGTGGCCAGCGCCGCTGTAGACCTCGAAGGCCATCTCGCCGGAGAAGGAGAGGCGGCAGATCATGACGGGCGCGCCGGCAATCTCGCCGCGGACGATGCCCATGAAGGGCAGCGTCTCGTTGTCGACCTTGGTGCCGGTGACGCAGGAGGCTAGGATCTCGCGGGCCTTGGGTCCGCCGATGGCGGCACCCGCCCACTGGTCGGTCACGGAGGTCAGGTGGACCTTCAGGTCGGGCCAGACGACGTCGAGGAAGTATTCGAGATGCTGCATGACCTTGCCGGCATTGGCTGTCGTCGTGGTCATCAGGAAGTCTTCTTCGCCCAACCGCCAGGTGGTGCCGTCGTCGAACGCGATGCCGTCTTCGCGCAGCATCAGCCCGTAGCGGGCCTTGCCGACGGGAAGGGTGGAGAAGACGTTGGTGTAGACGCGATCGAGGAACTCGGCGGCGTCCGGACCCTGCACGGCGATCTTGCCAAGGGTGGAGACGTCGACGATGCCGGCGGCGTCGCGCGTGGTTCCTGCCTCGCGGACATA
Source organism: Mesorhizobium sp. CC13 (assembly GCF_039907765.1). Taxonomy (NCBI): domain Bacteria; kingdom Pseudomonadati; phylum Pseudomonadota; class Alphaproteobacteria; order Hyphomicrobiales; family Phyllobacteriaceae; genus Mesorhizobium; species Mesorhizobium sp. CC13. The sequence goes on from NZ_JARDJI010000002.1 coordinate 269,223, forward strand.
AGCCTGCTCGACCGTCTCGCCGGGGTCGCCATAGATCATCGGGCGGAACCAGAGGCCGGCCGAATACATGGTCGCGCCGTTCTCGACATGCCAATCATGCATCGGCGTCAGGCGCTCCGGCTTCAGGTCGCCAAAGCGCTCGGCGGCCAGTGAGCCGACCGAAACCGGCGCGAATGGCGGGCGGAACCGCGTAGTGCCGACCTCGGGGATCGGCTTGCCGACGGCTTCGGCCATGATCGCGAGGCCCGGCACGTTGGAGCCCTTGCCCTGGTCGGTGGCCATGCCGAGCGTGGTGTAGCGCTTGAGATGCTCTACCGAGACGAAACCCTCGAGATGGGCAAGCCGCACGTCGTCGGCGGTGACGTCATGCTGGAAGTCGACGAAGGCCTTGCCCTTGGCCCGGATCTCGAACACCGGCGCGGGGCGAGGGTCGAGCGCGGCAGGCTCGACCTGTGGCAACATATCGACCTTGACCGGCGGCAGGTCGGCCGCCTTGCGGCCGGCGGCAAAGCCTTCGACTATGGCTTCGGCCGTCGAGAAGGTTCCGTTGAAGGCGCCCGCGCCGAGCCAGCCCTTGCCGGGCTCGGGCGGCAGGAAGGCCTGCAGTTCTGCGTCCCATACCGGACGCGCTCCGGCCTGGCTGGCGAGATGGATGGTCGGCGACCAGCCCCCAGACACGATCAGGCAGTCGGTCGCGACCGCGCGCGCCTCGCCCGAGATCACGCCCGAAGTTTCGTCGAAATGCGCCAGCTTGACGCCGGTGAGCTTCTTGCCGCCTTCGGTGCCGACGACGGCTCGTCCCGTCAGCAATTCGGCTCCGGCCTCTTTCGCCAGGGCGCGGCATGCATCGCTGACGTTCCGGCGCAGGTCGATCAAGGCGACGATCGCGGCACCCGCCCTGGCAAGTGATGCCGCCGCAAGATAAGCGCTGTCGTTGTTGGTCAAGACCGCAATCTTTTCGCCTGGCAGGACGCCGTACTGGTTGGCGTAGCGCATCGCCGCGCTCGCCATCATGACGCCGGGCCGGTCGTTGCCCGGAAAGACCAGCGGCCGCTCGAAGGCGCCGGCGGCGAGCACGACGCTCCCGGCGCGGATCGTCCACTGGCGGTGGCGCGGAGCGCCCTTGGCGGGCGAGGCCTCATGGTCGGAGACACGCTCCAGGGCGGCAATCGTGTTGCCGTCGTAGTAGCCCCAGACGGTGGTGCGCTTGAGCAGGCGGACGTTCTTGTGTTCCTTGAGTTCGCCGACGATATCGGTCGCCCAGGTCGCTGCAGGCTCGCCGTCGATGGTCTCGCCGGACCAGTTGGCCGAGCCGCCGAATTCAGGATCCAGTTCGGCGAGGATGACGCGCGCCCCCGATGCGGCCGCTTCGCGCGCAGCGGACAGGCCGGCGGGGCCGGAGCCGACCACCAGCACGTCGCAGAAGGCGTTCATGCGCTCGTAGCGCGACGGGTCGGGCGCATGCCCGGCGCGGCCGAGGCCGGCGGCGCGACGGATGATCTGCTCGCACATCATCCAGAAGCGGGTGCCCTTGAGCGGGCCGATCGCCGGGCCCATGAAGGTCTTGTAGTAGAAACCGGCCGAAATGAACTTGCCGCCGAGTTGATTGACCGCGCTCACGTCATAGGCGAGCGAAGGGAAACGGTTCTGGCTGACGGCGACCAGCCCGTCATAAATCTCGACCGTCGTGGCAGGCAGGTTCGGCTCGCGGACGTCACCGCGCAGCACAGTCACCAGCGCATTCGGTTCGTCGACGCCGGCGGTCAGTACGCCACGCGGGCGATGGTACTTGAAGGAGCGGCCGAACAGCATGACGCCATTGGCGAGCAGCGCCGAGGCCAGCGCGTCGCCCTGATGTCCGGTGTAGGAAATACCGTCGAAGGTGAAGCGGATGGTGCGCAGCCGGTCGATGCGGCCGCCCGAAGGTATACGGCGCGGGCTCATGCCTTGGCTCCCGGCTTGCGGCGTCCGCGGACAGGCGCGCCATGTTCGCGCGCGAATCGGACGCTTGAAATTTCGTGGGTGAGCGTATCGCGCACCACGGCGACGTGTGCCCGACAGCCGCCGGCGTGTTGCCAGACCTCGTTGTGCGCGCCGGCCGGGTTCAGCCGGTCATAGACGTAGGCGTGCCAGGCGGCCTCATCGGTCGAGGCGGGGTCCGGGCGGGTGCGGTTGCCGTCGCCCTGGTAGGCGAATTCGGAAACATCGCGCGGGCCGCAATAAGGACAGGTGATGAACATGGATCGGAACCCTAGTGCAGGCGCGGCGTCGGCCCCTGGCCCTTGTCGTCGATGACGGTGCCACGGCTGAAACGGTCGAGGGTGAAGGGTGCGGTGAGTTCGTGCGGCGCGTCCTTGGCAATCGTGTAGGCGAAGCACAGCCCCGAGGCAGGCGTGGCCTTGAAGCCGCCGTAGCACCAGCCGCAATTGAGATACATGCCGGGCAGGGGGCCGGCGGTGATGATCGGCGAGCCATCCATCGACATGTCGCAGACCCCACCCCAGGAGCGCAGCACGCGCACTGTGGCGAGAGATGGGAACACGGCCAGCATCTCGCTCATCACCTCCTCGACGATGGGCAGGTTTCCGCGCTGGGCGTAGCTGTTGTAGCCGTCGAGGTCGCCGCCATAGATCAGGCCGCCCTTGTCGGACTGACCGACGTAGAAGTGGCCCATGCCGAAGGTCAGCACGGTGTCGAGGAACGGCTTCAGCGATTCGGAGACGAAGGCCTGCAGCACGTAGCTCTCGATCGGCATGCGCTCGATGCCGGCAAGCTGCAACACGCGGCCAGTGCTGCCGGCCACCGCGACCGCCACCTTCTTCGCGCGGATCTCTCCGCGGGTGGTGGTGACGCCGACGACACGGTCGCCGTCGCGCAGGAAGCCGGTGACCTCGCAGTTCTCGATGATGTCGACGCCGCGGCGGTCGGCACCGCGCGCATACCCCCAGGCGACGGCATCGTGGCGGGCCGTGCCGGCGCGCTCCTGCATCAGCCCGCCGATGACGGGGAAGCGGGCCGATTGCGACATGTCGAGGCCGGGCACCCGGCGGGCGATCTCGGCGGGCGTCATCAGATGTGCGTCGGTGCCGAGATGGCGCATGGCGTTGCCCTTGCGGGCGAGATCGTCAAGCTGCGCAGGCGTGTGGGCAAGATTGAGCACGCCGCGCTGGGAGAACATGACGTTGTAGTTGAGGTCGTGGGAGAGGTTCTCCCACATCTTCATCGAGTGCTCGTAGAAGCGCGTGTTCTGCGGCAGCAGGTAGTTGGAGCGCACGGCGGTCGTGTTGCGCCCGACATTGCCCGAGCCGAGGTAACCTTTCTCGATCACCGCCACGTTGGTGATGCCGTGCTCCTTGGCCAGGTAATAGGCGGTGGAAAGACCATGGCCGCCTCCGCCGATGACGATCACCTCGTATGACGGCTTGGGCGCCGGCTTGCGCCAGGCCGGCTTCCAGTCGCGATTGCCCGAGAGCGCGTTTCTCAGCAGCGAAAACGCCGAATATTCCGCCATACTTAATGCCATCCTTCGATCCGTGCGCGGAGACTATAGTCGGGTTCGCGAAACGGAAGCCAATATTTCGCCATGGCCTTTCGCTAGGCCGACCTCCGCCACCGGATTTGCGGTCGACTTGCCCGCCCGGATGCCGGTCTCTATCAATGGCGCGCCCTCGCGCATTTCATCCACATAGTGAGTCGCAGACCTGACATGCTCGTTTCCGCAGCCCGGCGCGTCGCCGTTTCATTGATCCTCGTTGCATTCGCGTGCTGGATGCCGGCCGCCGCGCAGGACATCGGCAGGGCGCCCGCCGGCGTCATCGCGGATCAGCAGGAGGTCATCGCCAGCGTCACTGGCAAGGTGGACGCGCTGCAGCGCAAGCTCGACCAGAGCCAGGAAGACGATGCCGCCCTGGTCGAAATCCGTCTCCAGCTCGAACAGCTGTCGCGCGAGTTGCTGCAGAGCGGCGTTGCCTTCCGTCCCCGCCTATCCGAAATCAACGCGCGTCTCGAACAACTCGGCAAGCCGCCGGCCGAGGGACAGCCGGCAGAATCGGACGTAGTCACCAACGAGCGCAAGGCGCTGACGAACGAGAAGGCCGAGATCAATGCCGTGCTCGGCGTCGCGGAAAATCTCTCGATCCGCATCAACAAGATAGTCGGCCAGATCACGGAAATCCGGCGGGACCTGTTCCAGAGCCTGCTCACCAAGCGCTACGAGATCGATTTCGCGCTGGTGTTCGAGGTCATCGACAACTTCGAAACCGAAATGAGCGACCTCTACCGCACGGTGTCGTCCTGGATTCGCTTCGTCGTCAGCTTCAAGCTCAAGTCCATGCTGGCGGCCACCTTCCTGGCGCTGGCTGCTGCCGCGGTTATCGTCATGGGCGGCCGGCGGCTCTTCGGCCGCCTGTTCGAGCCGGATGCGAGGGTGGAGGATCCCTCCTATCTCAGCCGGCTCTCGGTCGCCTTCTGGTCGACGTTGATGCAGACCATCGCGGTGCTCGTCTTCCTCGGCGTCACCTATTTCCTCTACGATTATTTCGGCGTCCTGCGCGGCGACATCGGCGCGATGATGTCGTCGCTGTTCTATGTCATTGGCATCGTCTTCTTCGTCTCGCGCCTGGGCACGGCCGTGCTCGCGCCCAAACTGCCCAACTGGCGGCTGATCGCGGTCGAAAGCGGGGCGGCGCGCTGGCTGATGCTCCTGATCATCGCCACCGCCTTCTTCACCGGTCTGGACTACCTGCTAAGCTCCGTCTATCGCGTGCTCGGCTCTCCGATCACGCTGACGGTCGGCGAGGCGCTGGTCTCGACCGTCATCATCGGCGTGCTCGTCGTCCTCATCGGCATGGTGAAGCCGTTCGTCGACGACAACGGTCAGCCCAAGCCGTGGCCGCGGACGCTCCGCTACTTCCTCTACCTGCTCGGCGGCGTGACCATAGCCGCCGCGCTCCTTGGCTATATCGGCCTGGCGCGCTTCGTTTCGCAGCAGATCGTGGTCACCGGCGCGATCCTCGCCACCATGTATATCGGCTTCCTGTCGTCGCGGGCGATCAACGAGGAAGACGCCTTCGCCAAGACCACGGTAGGCCGCCGGATCCAGAGGCTGTTCAAGCTCGACGAGACCACGCTCGACCAGCTCGGCCTCGTGACCAGCATCGTCATCAACCTGATCGTCATCGTCATCGGCGTGCCGCTGATCCTGTTCCAGTGGGGATTTCAGCCGGGGGACATGACGACCTGGCTCTACAAGGTGGGCGCAGGCTTCCAGATCGGCACGTTCACCTTCTCGCCGGTCGGCATCCTGTCGGGCATCGTCGTCTTCGCCATCGGCTACTTCCTGACGCGCTGGTTCCAGGGCTGGCTCGACGGCTCGGTCATGGCCCGCGGCAAGGTCGACGCCGGCGTGCGCAATTCGATCCGGGTGGCCGTGGGCTATGCGGGCTTCGCCATTGCCGCACTGATCGCGATTTCTTCGGCCGGTCTCGATCTTTCCAACCTGGCCCTGGTTGCCGGTGCGCTTTCCCTCGGCATCGGTTTCGGCCTGCAGAACGTGGTGTCGAACTTCGTCTCGGGCCTTATCCTGCTCGCGGAGCGACCCTTCAAGGTCGGCGACTGGATCGTCGCCGGCCAGGTCTCGGGCACGGTCAAGAAGATCAGCGTGCGCGCCACCGAGATCGAGACCTTCCAGCGCCAGTCGGTGATCCTGCCCAATTCGGAACTGATCAACGGCGCGGTCGGCAACTGGACCCATCGCAACAAGCTCGGACGCATCGACATCAAGGTCGGCGTTGCCTACGACTCCGACGTCAAGCGCGCGCACGAGATCATGCTCGACGTGGTGCGTTCGCACCCGATGGTGCTGAAGAACCCCGAGCCTTTCGTGCTCTTCGCCAATTTCGGCACGGCCGCGCTGGAGTTCGAGGTTCGCTTCTTCCTGGCCGATGTGCTTGCCAGCAACACCGTCCAGAACGACATCCGCTTCGCCATCCTCGAGACCTTCGCGCGCGAACACATTCATATCCCCTCGACACCGCGCGCCCAGGATCCCAAGCCTTCCGAAAAATGGCCTGCCGACGACGAGCAGGCGGAAGCCCAGGTCGCCCAGGAGGAAGAGGCTCGCAGCAAACGGGCGGCGGCAGTGGCTTCGGAACGCAAGCCCGGGCGGCGGCGGAAACCCGATCCGGAATAGGGCGGAGGAGGGAGGGCCTTGCCAAATTGTGGCATGAACAAGGCATTCAGTTGCCGTTCAGCTTCGAACTCATATAAGCTCATCCGCAAAGGCGAAAATGCCTAGCGAAGATGAACCAGAGGCGGTGGAAACACCGATGATGAAATGAATAGGTTTCTTGTCGCCGCAGGCGCGCTTTTCCTGGCCATGTCGGGTGCGGCGCATGCCGCGAGCGCTGTAAACCTGGACTCCGAGCCGCGCACGCTGATCGTGACGGAAGGCGGCTCCAAGTCTGAGCTGGCGCTTGCCGCCGGCGAGACGGTGGAGTTCTGCCCGAGCGGCTGTTTCGTGACCATGCCCAATGGCGACCGCGAGGCGCTGACGGGCTCCGAAACGGTCGAGATCTCCGGCGGCGTCGCCCGCATCAAGTAGGTTCGCATCCCGCCAATTCGACGAAGGGCCGGCATTTGTCCGGCCCTTTCCATTTGCGGCCGTTCAATCCGATCCGGACAGGTCCCGCCGCCGAGGTCGCGCGCCGTTTTCGCAATGTCGCAAACAGGCTGCAATCGCCCGACACTGCCCTATAGTGTGCGCGCAATATCATCTCGGAGTCGTGGGAAATGGCAGAGTTTCCGAAAAGGGCGAAGGTCGTCATCGTCGGGCTTGGCGGTATCGTGGGCGCATCCATTGCCCATCACCTGATCGAGCGTGGCTGGGACGACATCGTCGGCATCGACAAATCGGGCGTGCCCACCGACATCGGCTCGACGGCGCATGCCTCGGACTTCTGCTACACGACCAGCCATGACTACCTGTCCGTCTGGACGACGCAGTATTCCATCGATTTCTACGAGAAGATGGGCCACTACGCCCGCATCGGCGGGCTCGAGGTTGCCCGCACCGGCGACGACACCTGGATGGAAGAGATCAAGCGCAAGCTTTCCTCCGCCAAGGCGTTCGGCACGCGCGCGCACTATGTCTCGCCGTCCGAGATCAAGGCGATGTTCCCGCTGATCGAGGAAGATCAGGTGATGGGCGGGATGTTCGATCCCGACGCCGGCCTTGTCATTCCGCGCTCGCAGACGGTCGCCGGCAAGCTGGTCGATGCCGCTGAAAAATCCGGCAAGCTGCAGGTGTTCGGCAACACGCCGGCGACCTCGCTGATCGTCGAGGCTGGGCGCATCAAGGGCGTCGTCACCCATCGCGGCACCATCATGGCCGACCACGTCGTCGTCTGCGCCGGCATCTGGGGCCGCCTGATCGCCGAGATGGTGGGCGAGGACCTGCCGGTCATGCCGGTCGACCACCCGCTGACGTTCTTCGGCCCGTACAGCGAGTTCGAAGGCACCGGCAAGGAAATCGGCTTCCCGCTGCTGCGCGACCAGGGCAACTCCGCCTATATGCGCGACACCGGCGATCCCAAGACCACCGAGGGCGGCCAGATCGAGTGGGGGTACTACGAGACCACCAATCCGCGCCTCTGCCACCCGCGCGAGATCCTCGAAAAGCACGAGGCGCGCCTGTCGCCGTCGCAGCGCGACCTCGACATGGAACAGATCATGGCACCGCTGGAGCGCGCCATGGAACTGACGCCGATCCTCGGCGAGATCGGCTACAACGAAAGCCACTCCTTCAACGGCCTGCTGCAGGTGTCGGCCGCCGGCGGCCCTTCCTGCGGCGAGAGCCAGAAGGTGCGTGGTCTCTGGTACTGCGTCGCCATCTGGGTGAAGGACGGTCCCGGCTACGGCAAGCTGATCGCCGACTGGATGACCGACGGCCGCACCGAGATCGACCACAATTCGATCGACTACGCCCGCTTCTATCCGCACCAGCTGGAAGAGAAGTTCATCGAGGGCCGCACCTTCGAGGCCGCCCAGAAGATCTATTTCCCGGCCGTCCACACCCGCGAGCCCTATGCCACCGGGCGCAACATCAAGCGCTCACCCTTCTACGAGCGCGAGGTCGAGCTCGGCGGCCACTTCATGGAGCTCGGCGGCTGGGAGCGCGCGCATGGCTACAAGGCCAACGAGCATCTCCTGGAGAAGTACGGCAACCGTGTGCCGGTGCGCGAGAACGAGTGGGACAGCCGCCACTTCTGGCGCGTTTCCAATGCCGAGCACCTAGCGATGAGCGACGATTGCGGCATCGTCAACCTCAGCCACTTCCACATGGTCGACATCGAAGGCCCCGACCATGTCGAGCTGCTGGAATGGCTGTGCGCCGCCAAGATCGGCGGCGAGGGCAACATCGGCAAGGGCATCTACACCCACTTCCTCGACGACGAGGGCATGGTGCGCGCCGACTTCACCGTCTTCCGCATGGCCGACCGCTGCCGCCTCGTGAACGGCGCCGACGCCGGCCCGCGCGATTTCCACTACATGAAGCGCGTTGCCGAGGATCGCGGCCTTGACGTCACGATCACCGACACCTCTGAAAAATTCATCACCATCGGCATCTGGGGTCCGAACGCCCGCGAAAACCTGAAGAAGGTGGTGGCGGACCCGGCCGGTCTCGATCAGGAGAATTTCGCCTTCGCTGCGATCAAGCAGATCGAAATCGCCGGCAAGAACGTCACCGCGTTCCGCATCTCCTATGTTGGCGAGCAGGGCTGGGAACTGCACATGAAGTACGAGGACGGGCTTGCCGTCTGGGATGCGCTGCGCTCGACCGGCGTCATGGCCTTCGGCGTCGAGACCTACGCCAATTCGCGCCGCATGGAAAAGAGCCTGCGCCTGCAGAACGCCGACCTGCTCACCCAATACAACCTCATCGAGGCCGACCTTGCCCGTCCGAAGGTCAAGGATGCCGACTTCCGCGGCAAGGCCAAGCACCTGGAGTACAAGGCGCGCGACCACCAGCCTGCCATGCTCTGCACGCTCGTCATGACCGAGAACACCGACAGGAACGGCATCAAGCGCTATCCGGTCGGCACGCTGCCGGTCATGGATCCGGAAACCGGCAAGGTGCTGGTCGACGAACTCGGCCGCCGCTCCTACACCACCTCTATCGCCTTCGGCCCGACCATCGGCAAGAACATCGCGCTCGCCTATCTCCCGCATGCCTATGCCCAGGAAGGCCGCAAGCTGAATGTCGAGTATTTTGCCGAGACCTATCCGGTCGAGGTGGTCGGCATCGGCTACAAGCCGCTCTACGATCCGGAGAACCTCAAGCCTCGAAGCTGAGGGTGGGGCGGGGCAAGCTGTAAAGGCCCGGCTCCGCAAGAGCCAAGTCCACACTTCGCAAAAATGTGAATGAAAAGCCCGGGATTTCGCCCGGGCTTTTCTTTTGAAGCCACCGATTCTCGCTTACCCTCAGGAAATGTCTGCTGTGGCTCAAGCTCTTGTCGCAGGCAGTGCCGCGATGGCGCTGGTGCTTGGGTTGGCGCCGCAATCCGCTGGCGCCGAACAGGTTGACGTCGAACTGGTCCTGGCGGTCGACGTCTCGCTCTCCATGTCTCCGGACGAACTCGAGATCCAGCGCCACGGCTACGCTGCGGCCCTTACCCATGAACGGGTGCTGGAGGCAATCGCCGAGGGTGCCTACGGCAAGATCGCGGTCACCTATGTCGAATGGGCCGGGTCGACTTCCCAGGTCGTCATCGTGCCGTGGACGGTCATTGCCAACCGCGCGGATGCCGAGCGGGTGGTGCAGCAGCTTACCGCCAAGCCACCCAACAGCGCCCGGCGCACGTCGATCTCGAGCGCGCTCGAATTCGGCAGCGACCTTTTCGCCGAAAGCGCGTTCCGCAGCGCCAAGCGGGTGATCGACATCTCGGGAGACGGTCCCAACAACCAGGGCCCGCCGGTCGACATCATCCGCGACGGCGTGGTGGCCCAGGGCATCACCATCAACGGGTTGCCGCTGATGACCAATGGCGGCTTCGGCAGTGCCTACGATGTCGAGGATCTCGACCGTTACTACGCCGACTGCGTGATCGGCGGGCCGGGCGCGTTCATGATTCCGGTCAATGACTGGAACCAGTTCCCCGAAGCCGTTCGCCGCAAGCTCGTGCTGGAGTTGGCCGGCCCGGATTCGCCTCAGCGGGCGGCCGAGGAGGCGGCCAACCCGCCCGTGCTGCTGGCTCAGGCGCAGCCCAAGTTCGACTGCCTCATCGGCGAGAAGCTCTGGCGCGACCGGTCGTGGCTCTGGGACAGCAGATGACGAACCCGGTCGGGGGATCCTGCTAGGCGGCGATGAGCTGCTTGCGGTCGATCCGTTCCTGCTGGGGCGAGCGCGCGTAGAGTTCCCGATAGCATTTCGAGAAGTGCGACGCCGAGACGAAGCCGCAGGCGACGGCCACTTCGACGACCGGCATCGACGACTGGATCAGCAGGTGGCGGGCGCGGTCGAGCCTGATCTCCAGATAGTAGCGGGCGGGAGAGCGGCCCATCTCGGTGCGGAACAGGCGTTCGATCTGCCGCCGCGACAGGCCGACATGATCGGCGATCTCGATCAGCGACAGAGGCTCGGACAGATTTGCCTCCATCAGTTCGATGATGGTGAGCACCTTGGAGTTCTGCACGCCGAGCCGCGCCCTGAGCGGCAGGCGCTGGCGGTCGGTCGGGCTGCGCACGCGGTCGGTCAGCACCTGTTCGCACACCCGGTTGACCAGGTTGTCGTCGAAATCGTCGCCGATCAGCTTGAGCATCATGTCGAGTGCTGCGGTACCGCCGGCGCAGGTGTAGATGTTCTGGTCCACCTCGAAGAGGTCGGCGTAGACATTGGCCTTGGGGAAGGCCTCGGAGAAGCCCGGCAGGTTCTCCCAGTGGATGGCGCAGCGTTTGTTGGAGAGCAGACCCGCATTGGCGAGCACGTAGGCCCCCGTGCAGAGCCCGCCCACGGCGACGCCGCGGTTGTACTCCTCGCGCAGCCAGGCGAAGACCGACCTGTTGCTGTAGGTCTCGACATTGATGCCGGTGCAGACGATGACCATGGACGGGCGCTCCGGCCCGGACATCTTCCTGCGCTCCTCCTCGAGCGAGGAGGTGACCGCGCATTCCACGCCGTTGGAGGCGCGCACGCCCTTGCCGTCGATGCTCGCGAGCCGCCATTTGTAGGCTTCGTAGCCGAGCATGCGGTTGGCGATGCGCAGCGGATCGAGAGCCGTCGCGAAGGCGACCATGGTGAAGTCGGGGACGAGGAAGAACACAAGCGATCTTTTGATCGGATGTTTGATGGCGTTCAAGGAACCCTCACGCTGACCTGAAACGGCGCGAACCTGATGTCGCGAATAGCATAGCGACAACAGCAAATTCCCTTGCTGTCAATGGGTTTGAAGCTGTCGCTAAAATTAAATCTGCGACATGGCCGCAGCGAGCCGGTCGGGGCTATGAGATGTGGGCGTTTGTATGGCCGCCGCCCAATAAAACAAACCGCCGCTCCGGACTGTCCGGAGGGCGGTCAAGTATCTCGGCCCGCGGGAGTGACGGACCGGATCGGTCAGCCGACCAGCATGCCGAGCCGATTGGCAGCCAGTGCCGCGGTCTGGCCGGGCATCGTGCGCGCGAGGCGGTCCCTCTCGATCGCGGTGGACAGGGCGGCTTGGCGGCGGCGGCCGAAAAGGCGGGCGAACATCTTCATGACAGATCTCCATGCATCAGGCTGATACGGGTGCCTTCGCGCTCTGGAGTGGGGCAACTCGTTTGACGAGGCGGATATAGTGGTTGTCTGCAGCGCGGAATGCAGCGAATGCGAAACGCTTCATCTCAAAAGCGACGCCGGATTGCGACGTGCGCTGCCTGCGACCGTCGCGGAGTGCTGTCCGCTACCACAGGAGGCCCGAAGCCCGCTTCTGCAGGCATTTGCCGCCCATCATGGACGGTTCCCCACGGTGCGCTCAGGCATCACGGAAGGGGCAGGTCGGTTCCATCTGCGACAGCTCCCTTCCAGTTGCGTCAGGCCAGTTCTCCGCTGCGACCGCGGCGATAGCCGGTGCGGGGATCGGCGACCTCCGGCCAGCCGATGTCCTTCTGCAGTTCGAGCGGCAGCGAGCGGATCGAGCGTTCGGTCAGGTAGCGGGCACGGGTTGCGTTGAACTCTGCGGCGAGGCGCCCGATGGTCGAGAGAATGGACATTGCGGCTTCCTTTCCTGCTGAGCCGGGTCAAGGCCGGCTTGAGGTGCTCGCCCGGTGGGCACCGCTGGTTTCGAACCGTCTTGCGCAATCCGCGCCTACGTTTCCGAGCGTTTCAAAGCGGCTGTTGGGCTTGCTTTGACGGTGTTGACTATCGCTCGCCGATGAGGTTCAATCAAACGAAATGAAATGATGGCTTCGATCAGAAATATTGAAGGACGAGTTCATGAACGCGCCACTCAATCACCCGCTGCCCTTGCTCGACCTGGATGTGCTCCGCACCTTTGTGGCGATCGCCGAGACTGGCAGCTTCACCACGGCCGCGAACGCCGTGTTCCGCACGCCTTCGGCCGTCTCGATGCAGATCAAGAAGCTCGAGGACATCCTCGGCCGCTCCGTCTTCGCGCGTGACGCCCGCTCGGTGTCGCTCACCACGGATGGCGAGATGCTGCTTGGCTATGCGCGCCGCCTGCTGGCGATCAACCGCGAGGCAGTGTCGAAGTTCATCATTCCCGACATCGTCGGCGTGGTGAGGCTGGGCTCGCCCGACGATTTTGGCGAACGCGTGCTGCCGCATGTGCTCAAGCGCTTCGCGCAGACGCATCCGGCGATCGCCGTCGACGTCGTCATCGATCAAAGCAGCAATCTCAGGCGCCGCATGGACGATCGCGCGCTCGACATCACGCTTTTGACCAATTCTTGCAAGGCGGTGGCTGCCGGCAGCGAAGTGCTCCTGACCGAGCCGATCGTCTGGGCCGGCGCCAAGGGCGGCTGCGCCCACATGCGCGAGCCGCTGCCCGTGTCGCTGTGGGAGGAGGGCTGCGCGTGGCGGGCAGGGGCGCTCGAGGCGCTGGGCCGGGAGGGCCGCAATTATCGCGTCGCCTATATGAGCGCGCATACGGCCGGCCAGCGGTCGGCGATCCTCTCCGACCTGGCGGTCGCACCATTGCCCAAGTCCTTCCTCGGCGAGGAACTGGTCGAACTGGGTCCCAAGGACGGCATGCCCGAGATCGGCAACTACAGCCTGGCGATGATCGTGGCGCCCGAAGCAAGTGCCCCGGTCAAGGCGGCGGCCGATCACATCCGCGCAGCCTTCGAGGCGTTCAACCTGACCGGCAAATTCTAGGCAACCGTCGGGGCGCAGCGGGCGCTCAGCCTAGAGGGCTATCGCTTCGACACCCTGCAAGGCGATGATCCTCGTCCTGGAACAGCGTTCGCGGATCGCCTTCAGTCGACCGTACTCCGGCGAATCGTACCAGCGCATCAGCGAATCCATGTCCGGGAACTCGACGATGACGAGGCGGTGCGGCTGCCAATCGCCTTCAAGGACCTTGGTCGTCCCGCCGCGCCCGAGATATCTTCCGCCGTAGCGTTGTTCAGTGGCGGGGACTTCGCGCTTGTATTCCTCGAAAGCTGCGGCGTCGGTGACGTCGACGTCGGCGATGAGATAGGCAGCCATGGCAGCGCCTCCCTTGTGAACGCGAGGCCGATGAGGGTAGCCGATTTCGATGCCGATATGAACGGCGCGGCTGGGCTCAGCGCCGCATCGAACCCGACATCCAGCGGAAAACCTTGGCCATGAGCGACGGCGGTGGGTTCCAGTCCAGGTCGCGCTGGATCTCAGGTGGCAGTGCATTCATGATGTGGGCCGTCCGGCGTGCGCGGCGAGCCTGATTGTAGCCGGCGCGTATGCGGCCGATTTCGTCGAAGATTGGCATCTCGGCCCCGTCCAATGCAGGAATCCGGAAAGGCGTGGGCTACGCCGGCTTGAGCGAGGCGAGCAGGCGCCGGTCGGTTGCGGCGGACCGGCCGGCGCCGTGACGGCGAAGCGGCAGCATGCGGACCTTTTCGGCGAAGGTCATGCGCAGCGCGCTTTCCGCCGGTCGAACGCAATGACATTCGATGCAGGAGCCAGCGGGCCTACCGGCCAGCCGAGTTCGGCCTGAATGTCGAGCGGCAGCCCGTCCATCAGCATGGCCACGCGGCCATATTTGTGGACCTGGCCGGCGACACCGGTGCCGTGAGCAGTGCGTCCGTCGATCCAGCCGAGCTCGATCTGCAACTCACGCGGCAGGCGGTTCATCATCGCCTCGATACGGCCGTCGCGGCGCGCATGCCGAAGCACGGCTCCAAACTGGTGGAACTCACCGATGATGGACATGGGCTTCTCCCGGGTTGAGGGTCGGCGACGCGACGCAAGACTTGATGCCTCGCCGACCCGGCAGAAGAATATGTTCGTTTCTGTTTCGAATTGATTGCGCTGCGACGCAGGCGTGTTTCATTGCGAGAGCGAAACTGAAACAGACGCGTCGCAGGCTTTCTGGCTCAATGGCCGGGAAATACGGTCGAACGGGGCTGTCGCCTTGGTTCGCCCTCAAGGGCAGGCCAACCGATATCCTTCTGCACTTCCGGCGGAAGCTGGTTGAGCGAGCGGACGATCTGGGCATCGCGACGCGCCTTGCGGATGGCCGCACCATAGCGGCCAATCGTACTCATGATCGACATTACGTCTTCCTTTCATCCGTCCGCCGGTGCGGGCATCAGCCCCACGGGCGGCGTTCGATGATCGGAATTTAGTTCGATCTTGTTTCGTATCGATTTCGTTCCATCAGCAACTGCTGGTGGAACAGTTACGTTGCGGAAACACGTCCGCAACACCATCATATCACGAAAATTGCCGTGCGGACGTTGCGTTCAACGCTCAGTCGCGGACGCGGCGGGCGGCGCGTTCCTCGCGCGAGCGGCGTCGCGGCGCGGCTGCGTCGGCATCGCCTTCGCTGACCGCCCTGCGCGGCGGCAGCTTGACCTGCTCGGCGAGCTTGGGGAATGGATCGACCTTGTTGGGCAGAGCCATGGCGTTGACGAAGAGCTGCTGGAAATGCGGCTCGAGTGCGGTCTCGATCTTTTCGATGCGTCCCACCTCGACTTCGATCTCGCGGCGATGGTTGCGGTTGAGCAGCGCCATCAACGCGCCGGTGCCGGCAGCGTTGCCGACCGCCTTGACCTCGGCGAGGTCGCAATCGGGGATGAGGCCGAGCACCATTGCGTATTTCGGGTCGATGAAGGAGCCGAAAGCACCGGCGAAGCGGATGGTGTCCACCGTCTCCACGGCCTGCTTTTCCATGAGCAGCTTCACGCCGGCATAGAGCGCCGCCTTGGCCAGCTGGATGGCGCGGACGTCGTTCTGGGTGACGGTGATGCGCGGTTCGCCCTGGCGGCCTTCGCGCAGCAGGTAGGAGAAGGTACGACCGTTCGGGATGATGCGCGGGCTCTTGGCGGCGAGCGCGCCGTCAATGACGCCGTCTTCCGAGATGATGCCCGACAGGTACATCTCGGCCACGACCTCGATGATCGCCGAGCCGCAGATGCCGGTCACGCCCGTCTTCCAGGAGGCCTCGTCGAAACCTTCCTCGTCCGACCATTGCTCGGTGCCGATCACGTGATAGCGCGGTTCCAGGGTTTCCGGGTCGATGCGCACGCGTTCGATGGCGCCGGGCGCCGCGCGCTGGCCCCCCGAGATCTCGGCGCCTTCGAAGGCCGGACCGGTCGGGGAAGAGGCGGCGACGACGCGGTTCCTGTTGCCCAGCACGATCTCGGCGTTGGTGCCGACGTCGACAAGCAGCATCATCTTGTCCTGGCGATAGGGGCCTTCGGACAGCGTGGCACCTGCAGCGTCGGCACCGACATGGCCTGCGATGCAGGGCAGGGTGTAGAGCCTGGCGCCCTGGGAAACCTCGATGCCGACCTCATGCGCCCAGAACTGCAGCGCGCCCGACACGGCCAGCGCGAACGGCGCCTGGCCGAGTTCCGTAGGATCGATGCCGAGGAACAGATGGTGCATGATCGGGTTGGCGACGAAGACGCAGTCGTAGATGTCGTTGCGGTCGACGTTGCCTTCCTCGCAGACCTTGCCGATCAGCGAGTTGACCGCCTCGCGCACGGCCTTGGTCATGGCCTCGCGCCCGTCGGGGTTCATCATCACGTAGGAGACGCGGCTCATCAGATCCTCGCCGAAGCGGATCTGCGGGTTCGACGTGCCGGAGGACGCGGCGATGCGGCCGGACAAGAGCGATACCAGATGCATCGCGATGGTGGTCGAGCCGATGTCGCAGGCGATGCCGTAGGCCTCGTTCTTGAGACCGGGGAACAGACCGATGATGAAGGGCCGCGACGTATCCATGTCGCGGTGGACGACCGCGGTCACTCCCCACTTGCCGGGGCTGACTTCGGGCTGGTCGGGCAGCTTGGTGCGCAGGATCTTCTGGATCTGAGGAATGAGGTGGGGGGCGATCAGCAGGTCCTTCCAGCCCCAGTCCTTCTCGAGAGCCGCCTTCAGCCGGTCGAGGTCGCCGAGCGGCTTGTGCATGTCGGGTTCCTCGACCTCGACGTAGCAGAGCTGGACGGCGGCGTTGCGCTCGATGACGCGGTCGGTCGCGGCCTTGCGCACCACCTGGGCGTTGATGACCGTGTCCTGCGGCACGTCGATGACGAGGTCGCCCTGGATCGTGGCGGAGCAGGAGAGGCGGCGTCCCTCGGGCAGGCCGCGGACGCGCTCATAGCGCTCCTCCTTCGGGCCCTTGGGCGAGATGTGGTCGAGCGACGACACGATCTTGTGCTTGGCGAAATTGCCTTCCTGCACCTCGATCTGGCAGCGGCCGCAGGTGGCGCGCCCGCCGCACACGCTTTCGACATAGACGCCGAGCTGGCGTGCGGCGTCGAGCACTGGCGTTCCCACCGGGAACCGGCCGCGCTTGCCCGAGGGCATGAAGAGGACCAGCGGATCTGTGATGTTGGCGGGAGAGTTCATGGCATGCTGCTTTCCGAAATGCATTCAGGGGCGCTGCTCGATGGCGCCCCTCTCTGTCCTGCCGGACATCTCACCCACAAGGGGGGAGACTGGATTTCACTGCCGCCCCACCTCATTTGCCGAGGTTTCAGGAGAAACGACGACAAAGCGGCCGCCTGATCTCCCCGCTTGCGGGGGAGATGTCCGGCAGGACCGAGGTGGGCGACGTAGAGCACAGGCTTATCCGATCATCCCCTTGCCATCCGGGCCTCGCGGCCGCCGCGGCGGCGTCCGCCTGCGGCTCCGCCGTCGGTCGGCGATGTCACGGCGACGGGCGCAGGCGCTGCGTGCTCGCCCGGCTTGTAGTCCTTGTAGGTCTTGATCCAGGTGGTGCAGTGCTCGTCGGTGCCGTTGAGCACGTTGGCGCCGCGCACCGCCTCCATCTCCTGAGGGCGGCAGGGGTTCATGATGGCGGACGTCATGCCTGCGCCGATCACCATCGGGATGAAGGCGGAGTTGATGCCGTGACGGTGCGGCAGGCCGAAGGAGATGTTCGACAGGCCGCAGGTGGTGTTGACCTTGAGCTCCTCGCGCAGGCGGCGCAGCAGCGCAAACACCTGGCGGCCGGCGTCGCCAAGCGCGCCGATCGGCATGACCAGCGGGTCGACGACGACGTCATGGGCGGGAATGCCGTGGTCGGCGCAACGCTCGACGATCTTCTTGGCAACCGCGAAGCGGACGTCCGGGTCCATCGAGATGCCGGTCTCGTCGTTGGAGATGGCGACGACCGGCACGTTGTACTTCTTGACCAGCGGCAGGATGGCCTCGAGCTTCTCTTCCTCGCCGGTGACGGAGTTGACCAGCGGGCGGCCCTTGGCGACCTTGAGCGCCGCCTCGATGGCTGCCGTCACGGAGCTGTCGATCGACAGCGGCAGGTCGACGAGGCCCTGGACGATCTCGAGAGTCTGGACCAGGAGCGCCGGCTCGGTCGCGTTGGGGTCGACGGCGGTCACGCCGGCATTGACGTCCAGCATGGTGGCGCCGGCCGCGGCCTGTTCGAGTGCGTCCTTGATGACGGTCTCGAAGTTGCCGGCAACCATCTCGGCCGCCAGCTTCTTGCGGCCGGTGGGATTGATGCGCTCGCCGATCACGCAGAAGGGCTGATCGAAGCCGATGATGATTTCCTTGGTTGCCGAGGCAACGATCGTGCGGGTCATGAATCCTCTCCGTGAGATATAAAGATTTCTTTATATCGTTATCTGTTTTAGTTCAAGCGCGAAGGTCGCCCGGGGGCGTCAATGCGCGGATTTCACCATCTCGACCTGGGACTCGGTCACATCGTCGTGCAGCAGGTGGTCGAGCCGATCGGCAACGATCTGGTCGTCGGCGCGCGCTTCGCGCCTCCATGGGCTGCGCGACTTGAGCACGCCCGATTCATCGACGATCTCGGCTACATATTCCTCCTGGCGATACGCCATGACGTGGACGCCCGAAACGCCGGGAATTTCCTTCACCTCGTTGATGATGTCGATGCAGAGCTGCTTGCCTTCCTTCTTCTGGTCCTGGGCGCCTTCGAGCCGCTTGATGACGGCGTCAGGGATATGGATGCCCGGCACGTTGGAACGGATCCACTTGGCGGTCTTCGCCGAAGCCAGCGGGCCCACGCCGCAGAGGACGAAGACCTTTTCGGTGAAGCCGAGGTCGCGCGCCTTCTGCATGAAGGTTTTGAACATCGGCACGTCGAAGCAGTACTGGGTCTGCACGAACTGGGCGCCGGCGGCGATCTTCTTGCCCAGGTGGATGGGCCGGAAATCGTAGGGCGGGGCAAAGGGATTGACGGCCGCGCCCAGGAAGAGCTGCGGCGGCGTGGTCAGCTTGCGGCCCGACAGGAACTTGCCGTTGTCGCGCATGATGCGGATGGTTTCGAGCAGCGACATGGAGTCGAGGTCGAATACCGGCTTGGCGCCCGGCTGATCGCCGGCCTGCACGCCGTCGCCGGTGAGGCAGAGGATGTTGGCGACACCCATGGCGGCCGCTCCAAGGACGTCGCCCTGTATGGCGATGCGGTTCTTGTCGCGACAGGCGATCTGCATGATGGGCGCGTAGCCCATGCGGGTGAGCAGTGCGCAGATGCCGACCGAAGACATGTGGCAGTTGGCGCCGGAGGCATCGACCGCGTTGATGCCGTCGACCCAGCCGTCGAAGATCTTCGCCCGCTCGTAGACGTCCTGCGGATTGGCGCTGTCGGGTGGATTGAGCTCCGTGGTCACGGCGAACTCGCCGCGACGAAGCACGCGCTCGAGGCGTCCACGCGACGAATGGCCGGGCAGGGGATCGAGCGGCAGTTCGATGCCCTCGGGATTCTCGTCGGGGTGGCGCGGGCGAGGCGGGGTCATGCGACTTCCTTCGTTGCGGCTTCGCTGGCGGCAGCCGCCTGGGCCGTAACCCGCAGCCAAGCCGAGGTTTCGCGCAGCGACTGGTCGACCGGCTTCTGGACGTTGAGGATGGCGTCGCCGTGGGTCATGTTGCGCGAGCCCTCCCAGGCCTTCACCCAGACGCAGGGCATGTCGGGCTCGACCTCGCAATTGCCGTTGGCGCGGACGCCGCCGCAGGGGCCGTTGCGCAACTGCTTCGGGCAGTTCATCGGGCACGACATGCCGGTCGAGGACAGCACGCACTGGCCGCACATGCGACAGTCGAACATGAAGCCCTTGACGTGTTTCTCGACGAATTTCACGGGGGCCTCGACGCGGCCGTAGCCGATCTTCTTCCACAGCGGATGAAGCGTCAGGAAGGCGTCGGCGAAGCGGCCGTAGAACCACTCGAGAAGGCGCGAATGGCGTACGGACCAGAGCCGCACGGTGTAGCTGCGCTGGACGCGCCGCTGCGGCGACACGTCCGCAGGCTTGTAGTCGCTCTTGGGCGCAGCTTTCTTGACCAGCGTCGCCTGGGTGACGACGGGGTGTGCCGTCGAGTTGGTTTTCGGCTGAGTGTCAACCATCGTCCTTGCCGCCTGCCTTGACGAGAGCGACCAGCCGCTCCCGGGTGAATTTCGCATCGAGCTCCGCCATCGCCTTCTCGGCCTCGGCCTCGAGGTCGTCCCCGACCGGGACGGGATCGGCCTTGCGCCACTCCGCCAGATAGGCATCGGTGTCGCCGGCGCCCGTGCGCATCGCACACATGTCGATCGCCTCCGTGAAACGCAGTGGCAGTTCGCGCTTGGCGTTCTGCCGGCCTTTCTTGACGATCACCTGTGCGGGGATGTCGCGCCAGTAGACGATGATGAGATCGGCCATTTCAGTCTCGCTTTCAGTGTGTTGAGCATTGCCGCAACCATTGGGGTGCCGCTTGTTATGGGACGACGCGCGCGCATTCAAAAGCGACGTGTGTCGGTGTCGCGAAGAGGACGTGCGACGGCGGTTCGGGCGGAGCCGAATCCGTCGCGTTGGATTTTGCCGTGAAGGCGCAGGCGATTGGGAAGGAGAAGCATGTGTGCCGCGGGTGGGCGGAGCCCGAGGAGCGGCTCACCCCAGCCAGGCAAGGAAGGCGTGCGTGGCGAAACCGGCTCCGCCAACGACCACTCCGATGACGGCCAGCGATGCCGCGCCGACGACGCTGCCGACGGCAAACAGGATGCCGTCCCGTTCCGACAGCGCCAACCCCAGCAAGGCGGTGGCGAAGGCGGGCAACCAATTGCCGAGCGGTATCGGCAGGGTGATCGAGACCGACAGGATGAGCGCGATGAAGCCGATCACCCGGTCGCCCTGCCGGCGCCAGAACGGCCAGTAGCGCGGCCGGACCACTTCCTCGAGGCGGATGAGCCGCGGGATGATCCAGTCGGTGACTATGCGGAACTGTTCTGCGCTGAGCGAGCGCCTGGTGATGAAGCTCGGCAGCCAGGCCCGACTGCTGCCGAAGGTCATCTGGGCGGCCACGATCAGCAGCGGAAGTCCCAGAACCGCCGAGGCGCCGGGAGGGAGTGGAAGCAAGTTGAAGGCTGCGAACAACACCAGAAGCGGCGCGAAGCTGCGCTTGCCGAGCGTGTCGCGGATGTCGCCGATCGAAACCTGGTCCTTGGCGTCATGTGCGAGCTGGGCGAATATTTCCGAAAGCCGACGCCCGCGCCGCCGACGCGGTGCGGCATCGATCTCTCCCCCCTCGAAGCCGTCCATGTGCTGCTTCATGAACCCTTTCGCCCAGCTGCGGCACGCCTCTCGACGCGCCGTCCCCATCGCAGTGTGCGACCGCCAGGTTAATCCTTGATGACGCCTGAAGGCAGCAATGTGATGCCGCCGCGCGCCGATTGCAACGTCAGCGGCGAAATTCCAGGATGTCGAGCTTGGATTCGTAGTCGGGGGCAGGGAACTCGATCCGCCACGCGCTCGGTCCGGTGCGGAAGGCATAGCCGACCTGGTCCGTGTCGGGGCCCTTGCCATAGGCCGCCGGCTTTTCACCGGCGACGAAGCCGGAGCCGAGATAGATCAGGCGGGTGTCGCCGTCGGTGTAGAAACGGCCTTTCGTCCGCTGCGATCCACTGAGCTTCTCCAGCATCCAGCCGGAGCCGTCGTCGCTGACCCGGCAGCGGAACCAGTCATAGACGACGAGTTCGCCGATGCCGCCCGCCTTGACGGTGCGGCATTGCCAGGCGCCGGTCATGTCGAAATCGGAAAAGGACACGGGCTTCTTCGACACGATCGCATCGAGGATGGCGACTTCGCGCGCCAGGCCGGCCTTGGCCTCCTGAAGCGCTTCCTTGCGGGTGGCGTCGTACGTCTCCAGCCTGGCCTTGTCTGCCGGCGTCATCAGCTTCTGCACCACGCCGTCGGCCAGGGCTGTGGCGGCGGACAGCGACAGAAGGGCGGCGAGCGCGAGTTTGCGAACGATCATCGGATTCTCCCCTGGCGCCCGGTCCAGGGGAATCGGACGCCCTATTGATCTGCGGCGTTCGAGGCCGCCTTGGCAAGGGCCGAGGGCATGTCGCCATAGCCCGTGGCCCGGCGCTCGTAGACGAGCCCGAGCATCTTCGCTGCGTCCTCGGCCACTTTGTCGAGCGCCGGGTCGTCGGTCTGGGCGAGATAGATCAGCTTCTCGTAGTTGCCGAAGTAGTCGGTGACCAGTTCGGGATGCCGGTCGAGGCCGAGCGGCCTGATGAAGAATGCCTCGAACTGCCGGCAAAGGAAGTCGGTCATGTAGAACGACATCATGTCGGCGTCGGCGACCTGGGCGTAGGCCGCGGCGCCTTGATAGAAGGCGAAGCAGTGCGGGCCGGCGATGCGTTCGACGCCATGCTTCTCGCAGACGCGGTCGAGCAGGCCGCCGGTGCCGCAATCGGCATAGCCGACATAGATGTGCGCGTAGCCCTCGGCCTTCGCCTCGGCGATCGCCTTGTCCATCGCAGGGGCGATGCGGTCGGGATGAAAGTGGAACTCGGCGGGCAGGCAGGTCAGCTCGAGGTGTTCCAGACCCAACTGCTGCTTGACCGCCAGAATCTCGCGCGCGATCATGCCGCAGCCTATGACCAGCAGCTTGTCGGCAGATTTCCGTTGTTGTGTTCGCGGCGTGCCCATGCAAACGGTTCTGCGGGGTGGGGTTCAGGGGCGAATCTACAGAATGAGGGAGACACCGTCCATGAAACTGTCACGTCTGGCACCGATCGTCGTCATCGCCTGCGCGCTCGCGCTCGCCTCCTGCGCCAACACAATTCGCGGCGTCGGCAAGGACGTAAAGGGCACCGCCAACGCCATCGAGGACACGGTCAATTAGTTTCGGCCGCGACGCGCCATTCTCGTTTAGATCGTGACGGCAGGACCGCGCTGCAAGGCGCGGCCCTTTTTCGCTGATGGCAGATCAGGCGGAAGCGCGCAGGTTGTGCTTGCGCTTCATGTAGTCCTTGGCGGTTTCGACGGCGACCGCGGCGTCGCGGCAATACGCGTCGGCACCGACGGCCTTGCCGAACTCTTCGTTGAGCGGGGCACCGCCGACGAGCACGACATAGTCGTCGCGGATGCCCTTTTCCTTCATCGTGTCGATGACCACCTTCATGTAGGGCATGGTGGTGGTCAGCAGCGCCGACATGCCGATGATGTCGGGCTGATGCTCCTCGATGGCGGCCAGGTAGTTCTCGACCGGGTTGTTGATGCCGAGATCGATGACGTCGAAGCCGGCACCTTCCATCATCATGCCGACGAGGTTCTTGCCGATGTCGTGGATGTCGCCCTTGACCGTTCCGATCACGAGCTTGCCCTGCTTTGGCGCGCCGGTGGCGGCGAGCAGCGGGCGCAGGATCGACATGCCGGCCTTCATCGCGTTGGCCGAGAGCAGCACTTCCGGCACGAACAGGATGCCGTCGCGGAAGTCCTCGCCGACGATGCGCATTCCTTCGACCAGCGCCTCGGTCAGGACCTTATAAGGCTCCCAGCCGCGCTCCAGCAGGATGTTGGTGCCTTCCTCGATTTCCTCCTTGAGCCCGTCATAGAGGTCGTCGTGCATCTGCTGCACGAGTTCGTCGTCGGAAAGCTCGGAGAGGATGATTTCGTCGTCGGACATCTTTGGGGGCTCCCTCGGGCAGGCCAATCAGCGGCGTGCGGCTATCGCGCTATACCTAGCTTGTAAGCGCCGCAAATCCATAGCTGATTTGCGACTTCCTGCAAGACGAAAGCGACTGACAATCTCGCGGATTTCTTGTCGAATTTGCGACAGCTCTTGGCGCTGACAAGCCGTTTCGCTAAGGGTGCTTGGCTACGATCCGGCAAGGAGCCGCCGAGGGCGGTGCAAAACGGATTCAGGGAAGAAACGATCATGAGCGAGAACCCGTCACTCGATCAAGAGCAGGCAGGCGGCAGGCGGGGGCGCGGCGACCGGGGCGGAGCGGCCGCGCGGCGCGCGGCTCGCAGCGGCGGCGGCCCGGGCACCCAGCTGACCTACATCCGCCGCAAGGTGAAGGTATACGAGGTGCTCGACGAAGAGGGCCTCGCCCTCATCGAAAAGAACGCCGACACCGTGCTCGAAGAAATCGGCATCGAGTTCCGCGACGACGCCGAGGCGCTGCAGCTCTGGAAAGAAGCCGGCTGCGACGTCAAGGGCGAGCGGGTTCACTTCCCCAAGGGGCTGTGCCGCGAACTGCTGAAGACCGCGCCCTCCATCTATACCCAGCATGCGCGCAATCCCGAGCGGTCGGTGCAGATCGGCGGCAATGGCACGGTGTTCGCGCCGGTCTACGGCCCGCCCTTCGTGCGCGACCTCGACGGCAACCGCCGCTATGCGACGATCGAGGACTTCCGCAACTTCGTGAAACTGGCCTACATGGCGCCGTCGATCCACCATTCGGGCGGCACGGTGTGCGAACCGGTCGACGTACCGGTGAACAAGCGCCATCTCGACATGATCTATTCGCACATCCGCTATTCGGACAAGCCGTTCATGGGCTCGGTCACGGCCCCCGAACGCGCCGAAGACACCATCTCGATGGCCAAGATCGTGTTCGGCGACGATTTCGTCGAGAACAACACGGTGCTGACCAGCCTGATCAACGCCAATTCGCCGATGGTCTTCGACGAGACCATGCTGGGCGCGGCCAAGGTCTACGCCCGGCACAACCAGGCCTGCATCGTCACCCCGTTCATCCTCGCCGGCGCCATGAGCCCCGTGACGGTGGCCGGCACGCTGACGCAGGTGCTGGCCGAAGTGCTGGCCGGCGCCTCGTTCACGCAGCTGATCCGCAAAGGCGCGCCGGTGCTGTTCGGCACCTTCGCCTCGTCGATCTCGATGCAGTCGGGTGCGCCGACCTTCGGCACGCCGGAGCCGTCCTTGGTGTCCTACGGCGCGGCCCAGCTTGCCCGCCGTCTCGGCCTGCCGTTCCGTACCGGCGGCTCGCTGTGCGCTTCGAAGGTTCCGGACGCGCAGGCGGCCTATGAAAGCGCCAACACGCTCAATTCGACGCTGCTCGCCGGCACGAACTTCGTGCTGCACTCGGCCGGTTGGCTCGAGGGCGGTCTCGCCTCCTGCTACGAGAAGTTCATGATGGACATCGATCAGCTCGGCATGCAGCAGAAGCTTGCCGAAGGCGTCGATCTTTCGGAGAACGGCCAGGCGATGGACGCCATCCGCCAGGTTGGTCCGGGCAGCCACTTCCTCGGCTGCGACCACACCCAGGCGAATTTCCAGTCGGCCTTCTACCGCTCCAGCATTGCCGACAACAATTCCTACGAGCAGTGGCTGGCCGAAGGCCAGAAGACTGCACCGCAGCGTGCCAATGAGCTCGCCCGGCGCTGGCTCGAGACCTATGAGGCACCGTATCTCGATCCGGGCATCGACGACGGCCTCAAGGACTTCATCGCCAAGAAGAAGGAGTCGATGCCCGACGCCTTCACTTGAAGGGAGCCCGTTACAGGCGGGGCTAAAGTCGCCAACATCATCCACAAGGAAGTCTGGCGGAGCGCATTCTCCGATCCGGACCGGAAGGGGTGATGTCCGACGACGGCGGCCCGACCGGACAAATCGCCGCCGCGCTGGCCGAGCATGGGCTCATCCCGCGCGGCGGTTTTGTCTTTGAAGACGGCGAGGATGCGCCCTCAGGCCCGTCCGGGCAGCCGGCCAGATCCTTGCTGTTGATAGGGCAGGCGGGAGCCGCGCCCTGGAGACATTTCGAGCGCTGGCTGGAGACCCAACCGGCAGGTTTCGAAAACCCTCTGGACAGCTGGTCGCGACAGGTGATCGGACAGGTCGCGAAAGACTTCGGCGCCCGTGCCGCCTCGCCGTCGGACCGGCCGCATCTGCCCTTCCAGCAATGGGCGATGCGCGCCGAGGGACTGCGGCCTTCACCGCTCGGCATCCTCATGCATCCCGAATACGGGCTTTGGCACGCTTATCGCGGCGCGCTGCTGTTCGATGTCGAAGTCGAAACTCCGGAAGTTCGCGAACAGATTCATCTTTGCGATCTATGTGTTGGAAAACCCTGCCTTAAATCCTGCCCGGTGGGAGCCTATTCGGGATCCGGATTTGCGTATGAAGACTGCCTCGCGCATGTGCGGGCTTCAGCGGGTGGCGCTTGCCGCAGTCGTGGTTGCCTGGACCGCAACGCTTGTCCCCAAGGTCTCGCCTATCGGTATCCGGAGGCAGTGCAGGCCTTCCACATGAAGAGCTTTGCCGGCCTCCGATCGTAGCAGTTCGTTTGGCACAATCGGTGCGTTTGCGGCGATTGACGTACCTTTCCGGCAGGCTTAATGGTCAAGTCATCAGATGATTTGATCATTGAGCCGATGCAACCCGCCATTCGCACCAATCTTGCCGATAGTGCAGCCGAGAGCCTGCGAGCCGAGATCGCCGCCGGTCGCTGGGCCTTGGGGAGCCGCATTCCGAACGAGGCGGCGCTGTCCGACATGCTTTTGGTCAGCCGCGGCACGGTGCGGGAGGCGGTTCGGATGCTGGTCTCGCAAGGGCTCCTGGAGACCAGGCAGGGGTCGGGTACCTATGTGCGCTCGACCGTCGACCCGGCTGCTGCGCTCGCCCGGATAAAGCGCTCAGGCCTGCGCGACCAGTGGGAGGCCCGCGCTGCGCTCGACGTGGAGGCAGCACGCCTGGCGGCCTTGCGCCATGTGCCGGCCGACATCGAGAGGATGCGAGGCCTGCTTGCTGCGCGCGAAACCGTGGCCGATGGCGGACGCGAGGCCTTCATCCGCCGCGACATCGCCTTCCATCGCTTCATCGTCGAGGCGTCGGGCAATCGTGCGATGCTCGAACTCTACGATTTCTTCACGGCGGCCATCGCGGAAACCATCCACTCGACGATCGAGAGCGACCTTCCCGAGCCCGATGTGCAGGCCCATGCGGCAATCGTCGACGGCGTCGCCTCCGGCGATCCCGATCGGGCGGCTGCCGCCGTCCGCGCCTTCATGGCGCCCGTGCTTCTCGAACTCGATCGGCTTCTTTCGCAATGAACCAGACCTTCCGCCAGCCCGATTCGCGGGCCCGCGCCGTGGCCATCGACGACCTCGGCGACCAACTGATCGATGTGGAGGACAGCCTGCCCAAGCCGCAACCGCCTGCGTTGCATGGCGGTGGCGCGCGATTCGTCCTCGGCGCCAGCCTGGTGCTGATCGCATTCAATCTCAGGCCGCTGTTCTCCAGCCTTTCGGTGCTGCTGCCCGAGGTGATGCAGGCGACAGGGCTGACCACCGCGGGTGCCAGCCTGCTCACGACGCTGCCGGTGCTGTGTCTTGGGCTCTTTGCCCCTTTGGCGCCGAAACTGGCACAGCGCTACGGTGCCGAGCGGACGCTGCTTGCCGCACTCATGCTGCTGACAGCCGGAACGGCGCTGCGCGGCCTCGCTTCGGTGCCGCTGCTGTTCGTCGCGAGCTTCATGGCGGGTGCGGCGATCGCGGTCAGCAACGTGCTGCTGCCCGGCCTGGTGAAGCGCGACTTCCCTGACAAGGCGGCGATGATGACCGGCCTCTACACCATGGCCCTCTGCGCGGGGGCGGCCTCCGCCTCGGGGCTGACCCTGCCCATCGAGCACCGGCTGACCGGCTCCTGGTCCGGCGCACTGGCCGCATGGGCGGTGCCCGCATTCGCCGTTCTGCTCGTCTGGGCGCCGCAGGCACTCGGCAGCCGCAGGCAGGCGAGCCACAGCGGCTTCCGCGTCGTCGGGCTCTGGCGAGATCGTCTGGCCTGGCAGGTCACGCTGTTCATGGGCCTGCAGTCGGCGCTCGCGTATTGCGTCTTCGGCTGGCTGGCACCGATCCTGCGCGAGCGCGGCTTCGATGCCACGACCGCTGGCGCGATCGTATCGCTGTCTGTGATGGCTCAGGTGGTCACTTGCGTGGCGGTCCCGTCCATCGCCATCCGCCGAAAGGACCAGCGCGGGGTCACTGTCGCGCTCGTCGCGGCAGCGGTGATCGCGCTGCTGGGCATACTTTTTGCGCCCACCTCGACCGTATTGTGCTGGGCGGTCCTTCAAGGCGTCGGCCAGGGTGGCCTCATCGCTGCGGCGATGACACTGATCGTGCTGCGTTCCCCGGACGCGCATGTCGCCGCCCACCTGTCCGGCATGGCGCAGGGCGTCGGCTATACGATCGCTGCCTTCGGCCCCCTGCTGGTCGGGCTGATCCGCGGCTGGACCGGCGGCTTTGCTGCCACCGCGGTCCTGTTCGTCGCGCTGGCGCTCGGCGCCGCCATCATGGGAATGGGGGCCGGCCGCGCCCTTCATGTCGGCGCAAGGACCATCCGCGTCTCCAGCCTGCCCTGACGTCGAACGTTGCGGCAAGGGCACAAGCCCCTATCTTTGCTGCTGTGCCGAGCAGAAGGAGATCAGCCATGGCCAAGCGGGAGTTCAAAATAAGCACGCCGGACGGCATTGCCGGGGCCGGGCTGTTCAGGTCCGTCGACAAAACCCGCGCCGGCGTCATCCTCTACATGGATGCCTTCGGGCCGCGTCCGGCGCTCGACCAGATGGCCGAACGCCTGGCAGGGCAGGGCTATGCAGTGCTGGTGCCGGACCTGTTCTATCGCGCTGGCGCCTACGGCCCGTTCGATGCCAAGACCGCGTTTGCCGAAGAGAAGACCCGCGCCGAGTTGCGCGCGCTGATCGGCGGCACCACCCAGGCGATGACGATGCGCGATACCGGCGCGTTCATCGAAGCACTAGCGGCCGAAGGCATATCCGGCCCGATCGGGACGGTCGGCTACTGCATGGGCGGATCGCGGGCGCTGAACGCGGCTGCCGCGCATCCGGACCGCATCGTTGCGGCGGCCAGTTTCCATGGCGGCAATCTGGCCAGCGACGCGCCCGATAGCCCGCACCGCAACGCGGCCCGGCTCAAGGCGCGCGTCTATGTCGGTTCCGCCGGCGTCGATGGCAGTTTTCCACCGGAACAGTCGGCGTTGCTCGCCGAGGCACTGCGTTCTGCAGGCGTCGACCACATCATCGAAAACTATGTCGGCATGGGGCACGGCTGGTGCGTTCCCGACCATGGCGTCTACGATGCCGCCGGCGCCGAACGACACTGGAAGCGCCTGCTGACGCTGTTCGACGAAACGCTGGGCTAGCCGCCGGCTTTGCCAATTCCGCCGCGGTCGGCTATCAGGCCGGCGAAATGCGCCCGGGTTGAACCGGGCGTCGACGATCTCACCAGTGGAAAGCCTTGATGCAATCATTCGACGTCGTGGTGATCGGCGCGGGCGCGGCCGGCATGATGTGTGCAGCCGAGGCCGGCAAGCGCGGCCGCTCGGTGCTGATCGTCGACCATGCCGCTGCGCCGGGCGAAAAGATCCGAATTTCCGGCGGCGGCCGCTGCAACTTCACCAACATCAACGCCGCACCGAAGCATTTTCTCTCGCAGAACCCGCATTTCTGCATTTCGGCGCTGAGCCGCTACACCCAGAAAAACTTCATCGGTCTCGTCGAGCGCTACGGCATCGCCTATCACGAGAAGACGCTCGGCCAGCTGTTCTGCGACGGCTCGGCACGCCAGATCATCGACATGCTGGTGACCGAGATGCGCGACGGCGGTGTCGAGATGCGGCTCGCCACCAAGGTCGAAGGCGTCAGCCGGATCGGCGACGGCTTCGAACTTGCGCTGACCGGCGGCAAGGTTCGGTGCTCGTCGCTTGTCGTCGCCTGCGGCGGCAAATCGATCCCCAAGATGGGCGCGACCGGCTTCGGCTATGAGATTGCGGAACAGTTCGGCCTGCCGGTGGTCGAGACACGGCCTGCGCTGGTACCTCTCACCTTCGACGCCAACACGCTTGCGAAGCTGGCCCCACTCTCCGGCGTCGCCGTCGATGCCGAAGTCGGCTGCGGCAAGGCGAGCTTTGCCGAGGCGATGCTGTTCACCCATCGCGGCATCAGCGGGCCTTCGATCCTGCAGATTTCGTCCTACTGGCGCGAGGGCGACGAGATCGCGATCTCGATGCTCCCCGGAGCAGACGTCGCGGGCCTCTTGCGCGAGGCCAAGCGTACCAACGGTCGCCAGGCGGTCCAGACCGTCCTTGCCGCACATCTGCCCAGGAAGCTCGCCCAGACAATCGCCGAGCGGCTCGGCTTCAATGGCAATCTCGCCGATCTCAACGACGCCCACCTGAAGGCGGTCGATGCAGCGGTCAATCAGTGGCGCATCAAGCCGGCCGGTTCGGAGGGCTACCGCACGGCGGAGGTGACGCTCGGCGGGGTCGATACGCGTGTGCTCGACCAGAAGACCATGCAGGCCAAATCGGTGCCCGGCCTCTATTTCATCGGCGAGGTCGTCGACGTCACCGGCTGGCTCGGCGGCTACAATTTCCAGTGGGCCTGGTCGTCGGGCTGGGTGGCCGGACAGGCGGTCTGAAAATTTTCTTTTGACCACCCCAAGGATTGCCCAAAAGCTCTCGTCCAAGTGGCGATGATGGCGATGACGCTTCAAGAGGGCGAGGCCTCCGACTCAGAACTGGTCGGACGAGCGCGCGATGGCGACAGGCAGGCTTTCGGCGAACTCGTCGGAAGGCACTACGACTTCATCCATCGCGTCGCCTGGCGCTGGTGCGGCAATGCATCGGATGCCGAGGACATCGCCCAGGACGTGTGCGTGCGGCTGGGGCGTGCCGTCAGGGACTATCGCGGCGGCTCGGCCTTCACCACCTGGCTCTATGCCATGACCATCAACGCCGCACGCGATGCGCTGCGCAAATCGTCGAGGGACATGGCCAAGACCGCCGCATATGGCGTCCACGCACTGGTCGCGGGCGAACCAGAGGGTGGCGAAGACCCGACGGAAGCCTTGTGGGCCGCCGTACGCCAGCTGCCGGACAAGCAGCGCGACGCGGTGCTTTTGGTTTATGGCGAGGGCCTGTCGCATGCCGATGCGGCCGAGGCCATGGCCATCGCGGAGGCAACGGTCTCCTGGCACATCCATGAAGCGAAGAAACGGTTGAAGCTCTTGATGCGCTCGGCCGGGGAAGAATGATCATGGTCGACGACAACGAACTCGACATGCTCAGGAACATGCAGGCGCCGGCGCCGAATGCCGAGGCGAAGGCGAGCGCGCTGGCGGCTGCCATGTCTGCCTACGACGAAGAAAAAATCTCTCCGGCGGCCCAAGGAACGGGCGAGGACAATCGTCTCACCGAACGAGCAAGGAAGCTCTGGAGAGACATCATGCAGAAGAAGCTGATCGCGGCGCCGGCTCTCGCCGGGCTCGTCGCCCTGCCGATTGCGGGTTACGCCACGTTCTATCTGATCGAGGAATCGCCGTTCCGTTTGCCGGCGCCTGAGGCCAAGCAGGAGGCGCGCGAGCGCGTCGAGCCGTCGACTGCAGCACAGCAAGCTGCCAAGCCGAACGCCGAGGCAGGCCGGATCGCCGAAACCCTCACTGCGGCCAGGGCGAAATCGGACGTTGCCGACGAGGAAGCAGCCGCGACGAACGAAGCCGCGCCCGCGATGCCCGCGCCGGCGCCGATGGCCGACGCGGCGGCGCCCGTCGTCCGGATGACCGCGCCTCAGGGCATGCCCACCCTCATGGCCGAGCCGCAGGGCGCCATCGCCCCGTCGGACCTGCCGATGCCGCGCGAGGAAAATCGCGACCGCATCGAGGACTTCAAGACCAACCCGGTGCGCTCGGCGCTGGAGGATCCGGTTTCGACCTTCTCCATCGACGTCGACACGGCGTCCTATTCCTTCGTCCGCCGTTCGCTGAAGGAAGGCATCCTTCCCCAGCCCGACACCGTGCGGGTCGAGGAGATGGTCAACTACTTCCCATATGACTGGAAGGGGCCGGACTTGGCGTCGACGCCGTTCAACACCGCCGTCAGCGTCATGCCGACGCCGTGGAACGAGAACACCAAGCTGATGCATGTCGCCATCAAGGGCTACGACGTGCAACCGGCGCAGCGGCCGAAGGCGAACCTGGTGTTCCTGATCGACGTGTCGGGCTCGATGGACGAGCCGGACAAGCTGCCGCTGCTGCGCTCGGCCTTCCGGTTGCTGGTCAATAAGCTGGCCGCCGATGACACCGTTTCGATCGTCACCTATGCCGGAGACGCCGGGACCGTGCTCGAGCCGACCAAGGCGGCGGAGCGCGACAAGATCCTGGCTGCCATCGACACGCTGGCACCGGGCGGATCGACGGCGGGCGAGGCGGGCATCCGCGAAGCCTACCGGCTGGCCCAAAAGTCCTTCGTCAAGGACGGCGTCAACCGGGTGATGCTGGCGACCGACGGCGACTTCAATGTCGGCCAGACCGATGACGACGACCTCAAGCGGCTGATCGAGGAGAAGCGCAAGTCGGGCGTGTTCCTGTCGGTGTTCGGCTTCGGCCGCGGCAATCTCAACGACCAGATGATGCAGACCATCGCCCAGAACGGCAACGGCACTGCGGCCTATATCGATACGCTGGCGGAGGCCGAGAAGGTGCTGGTGCAGGATGCGTCGTCGACGCTGTTCCCGATCGCCAAGGACGTGAAGATCCAGGTCGAGTTCAATCCGGCGGCGGTCGCGGAATATCGGCTGATCGGCTACGAGACCCGGGCGCTGAACCGCGAGGATTTCAACAACGACCGCATCGATGCCGGCGAGATCGGCTCGGGCCATTCGGTGACGGCGATCTACGAGATCACGCCCAAGGACAGCCCGGCGCTTGCCATGGACCCGCTGCGCTACGGCCAGGCGGCCACCAACAACGGCGGTGTCGCCAATGCCGACGAATATGCCTTCGTGAAGATCCGCTACAAGGCGCCTGACGGCGACGTCAGCAAGCTGATCACCACGCCGGTGAGCAAGGCGAACGAGGTCGCGAGCTTCGAAGCGGCCGGCACCGACCAGCGCTTCTCGGTGGCGGTGGCGGCCTTCGGCCAGAAGCTGCGCGACGAGGATGCGACATCGAAGCTCGGCTACGAAAAGATCGCCGAGATCGCCTCGGCGGCGCGCGGTGCCGATCCTTACGGCTATCGCGCCGAATTCCTGTCGCTGGTGCGGCTGGCGTCTTCGCTCCAGGGCAGCAAGCAGTAGCAACGACCTGGCTTGGGCAGGTGGGCCGGCCGGCGGAAAGGGGGCTTTCCGCCGGCCGATCTTTTGTGGTCTCTAGGCGTCCACCCGAAATCACGAAGGCGGGGCATCGGAGAGCCGAATGGCCGACAGGCAACCGGACGAATGGGACATCGCGCATGGCGGCCTTCGCTCGCTGTCGTCGCGCGAGATCAAGGCATTCTGGGACGGCTATCTCGCCCGGCGCAGCGATCCCAGGATACGCCACGGCAGCCTCTATTCGCGCTGGCGCCATGTCTCGGACGATCTCGTCGTTTCGCTCTACCTCACCAATCGAAGCGTCGGGCTGTTCGTGCGCGGTCAGCGTGGCGAGAGCTATGCGACCACCGTCAATCGGCTCGCGGCCTTCGAGCCCGGCCTCGGGCGGGCGCTCGGTGTCAGCCTGCGCGGCAATTACAATCTCTGTTACCTGTCCAACCATCCCGTCGCAATGGTCGATCCGGCCAACTGGCCGGCGGCCTATGCATGGCTGGAGCGACAGGAGGAGCACTTCAGTAAGACCCTGACTGACGTCGTCGTTGGGGCGTAAGTCGCAAGCGGGCACCGGATTCCGCTCGCGCCTCATGTGGTTCCGAGCGCGACGATAGTAAGCTGCTGAAATAAAGAACAAAAATTCTGTTTTGGTGGGCAGGCGAGGGCGCTCTTCGTCGGCCCTTTTCGCGCGGCTGCAACTCGTCCGTCGGAAAATCCTTACGTTCTATCTTGTAAAAGATATATCTTTGAATAGATATAGCGGTATGAAGCGAACATCCTGGAGAGGCACAGACATGTTCAACCACCCCAATTTCAATCATCGCTGCGGCGGAGAATGGTCCATGTCGGGCCAGCATGAAGGCGGCAGGGGCGGCGGCCGGCACGGTCGCGGCGGTCCCTTCGGTCGCCATCGTGGCGGCCCCTTCGGCGGCCGTGGCCCGCGCATGTTCGATCCCGGCGCGCTGCGCCTTGTCGTGCTAGGCCTGATCGCCGAGGAACCGCGCCACGGCTACGACATCATCAAGGCGCTGGAAGCCAAATTCCAGGGTGCTTACAGCCCGAGCCCGGGCGCCATATATCCGATGCTGCAGATGCTTGAGGAGGCCGACCTCGTGTCGTCGGCGGCCGACGGCAACAAGCGGCTCTATTCGATCACCGAGCAGGGCAAGGCCTATCTCGCGGAAAACGCGGCGGAGCTCGCCAAGATCAATGCCCAGATAGACGAAGCCTCGACGCAGGTCAGTGGCGTGGCGCTTGGCGACGAGGTCAAGGCCCTGAACTTCGCAGTGTTCAGCCGGCTGCGCAGCGGCTCGCTGACGGCTGCTCAGGCCGAGAAGGCGCGCGAGATTCTCAAGAAGGCTCGCCGCGACCTCGAAGACCTCTGACGGCCGTCAATCCCGAGCCTGGAGTTCCCGCCGCGTGAGGCGGGAACTTCCGACAATTCAAGTCAAAAGCCAGCGTCTCCACGAACCGGATCGCAACGATCCGCGGCTAGGACAGCCATCGGGCAAGGTGGGGGCTTGGAATGCAGGTTGATGGTCCGACTTCTGGCGCGGCGGCGTTCGCGCCCGCTTCGGCTGTTTCACAGTCCCGCGTGGCGGGCCGCGCCGAAAATCTGGTGGCCGCAACAGCCACTCGAGCCGAGCGCTCGGCCGGCAGCAGTACAAGCGCCTTGGACGATGCGCACCGAACGGCGCTGTCCGCGCTGCGCAACGAGCGATTTGGCCTGGTCATGGAAAGGCTTGCGGACGTCCGGATATCGGACGCGCTTGCGGTGATGCGGCCGGTCGAAGGGGCAGGGACCGACACCAGGTCGGCCCTCGCCCGCTACGATGAGAACAGCTGAACAGGTCAGCTGCGGCGGCGGCGTTCGCGGCGGCCTTCGCCGCCTTCGCCCGAACCGGCATCGGCCAGCTTGTTGCGCATCGGGCCGATGCGCTCGATGATGGTCTCGACGGTCGGGCGCGCGTCCTTCCGGTGGCCGTCGAGCGCCTTGCGCATCGCGGCGAGATGTTCGAACGAGGTGCCGCAGCAGCCACCGATGATCCTGGCGCCGCCGTCGACCGCGAGCCGCACGTAATCCGACATCAGCTCCGGCGTGCCGGAATAGTGGATCTCGGTTCCGCGAAACTCGGGGATGCCGCAGTTGCCCTTGACGATAACGGTCGCCTCCGGCTTGGCCGCGGTCATGTCGAGCAGCGAGGCGAGGATGTCGGACGCGCCGACGCCGCAGTTGGCGCCGACGCCCAGCGGCGCCTCGGCCAGACCGTCGGCAACGGCGTGGATGTCCTTGGGCAACAGGCCCATCATGGTGCGGCCGGCGGTGTCAAACGAACCGGTATAGGTATAGGGCAGGCCAACGCGGATCGCGGCCTCGGCCGCGGCGCGGATCTCGTCGGGGGCCGACATGGTCTCGATCCATGCGACTTCGGCGCCACCGGCCTTCAGCCCCTCGATCTGCTCGGCGAAGGCCTCCACGGCCTGATCGTAGGTCAGTGCGCCGAGCGGCACCAAAAGCTCGCCGGTCGGGCCGACGGAGCCGGCGACGATGACCTTGCGGCCGGCCTTGTCGGCGACCGAGCGGGCGATCTCGGCGGCGCGCTTGTTGAGCTCGAAGACGCGATCCTGCGCATGATGCAGCTTGAGACGATGGCGCGTGCCGCCGAAGGAATTGGTGAGGATGATATCGGCGCCCGCATCGACGAACTTCTGGTGCAGCGTCTCGATCTTCTCGGGTGCGCTTTCGTTCCAAAGCTCGGGAGCTTCGCCGGCCTCCAGGCCCATGCCGAACAGGTTTGTCCCGGTGGCGCCGTCGGCAAGCAGGATCCCCTTTTCGGCGAGCAGGACGTCGATCGGATTGGCGGTCATCGAGACGGCTTTCATGTGAATGGAAGATGGATAAGGATATAAAGAAGTCTTTATGTCCAGTCAATGTCCAGCATATCGACGGAGGCAATCTCCGCGCGCTTGTGTCCAGTCCGGCGGGTGATCAGCGGGTGAAGAAGCTTGTCGCCAGCTTGCGGGCAAAGGCCGCCGTCTCGTGCGGATTAATGTCGGCGGCGCGGATCAGGTTCTCGAAATGGCGGGTCAGGGTGCGGATCGGCTCTGTGGCGTAGAGCACCAGATACATGTCGCCGACGTAAAGGGCGGCGCGTGCCTGGCCGAAGATCGTGTAGGGCACGGAATACCGAAGCCGACCGTCGTAGAGAAACAGGCGGAAGGTCGGATAGAGGTCGTCGAGCAAGTCGGCCATGTGACGCAGTTGCGCCCGGCGGTCGCGATCGGGAAGGCCCGACCAGACGCCCAGTCCGCGTGCGAAAATCTCCAGCGTATGGCGCGGCATGCAGACCTCCATGTCGGTCTCCGGCCTGCGGTTGTAGTCGATGCGGTATTGCGTCTCGCCCGCCTGCGCCTCGCGGCTCTTCTTCGAGATGTCGGCCTCGTAGTCGATCAGCGCCTCCGTGCGCAAGAGGTCGGGAATGCCGGCCGGCACGTAGCGGATCTTGGTCCCCGCCGCTTCCGCGTGCCACTTGGCAATCAGCGTTCGCTCGAAGCCGCCCGACGCCTCCTCGATTTCGAGGCTCTCGCGGATCTCGCCGGTGACGCCTTCGTCCTGGCTGAGCCCGAGCAGCCAGTCGAGCGAGACCTTGTGGGTCGAAGCGATCGTCAGCAGCGTTTCGGCCCGGGGCAACCGAGTCGTGGCGCCAGACAGCAGTTGCGACAGCGCCGAGCGGTCGATGTCGATGGAGGCCGCGAAAGCCGACTGGTTGAGCCCTGAGCGCTGAACCAGCGTCTTGATGCGTTCCCTGAACACTTCGGAGAGATCGCGTTTGTCCATGGCGGGGCCTTCCTGGATTCGAATTGCTTTCGGCGGCATATCCGCGTGGGGAATTAGATTCAGCTTCCGCACTGTTTACTAAATATAACAACTGCGGCCTAAGAAGCGCAATGTAAACATTATGTGCGCATTGTCGCGTTGAAGCCATACATGATTACTGACAACCTTATGTCAGGAACCATCAGGTTCCGGCATGAGGGGACAGCAGGCAGCAGCATGGCAAAGAGCAGAAAAAGGCGCAGCACGACCACGGCAGTGGAGTGGCCGACAGTATTTCTCATCGCTGCCTGTTATGCCGTCTGGCTCGTCGCCGGCGGCCTGCTGTGGCCGACCTTTCCCATCGTGGCCCTGATTGTCCTGTCTCTGACGGTGGCGCTTCAGTCATCACTGGTGCACGAAGTGCTGCACGGCCATCCGACACGCAATGCGCTGGTCAACGAGGCGCTGGTGTCGCTTCCGATCGGCCTCCTCTGGCCGTACCGGCGCTTCAAGACCATTCACCTGCGCCACCATGCCGACGAGAAGCTGACCGACCCGTTCGATGACCCCGAGAGCTATTATCGGGCGCTGTGGCAGCATGAGCAGCTGCCGGGTGCGATGAAGTTCGTGCTCGAGGTCAACAATACCATGGCAGGGCGCTTCGTGCTCGGGCCGCTTCTGTCTTGCATCGGCTTCTTCGTCGATGATGCGAAGTCGATCGCCGCTGGCGACAAGGCCATCCGCAAGGCCTGGCTTCTGCACGGGGCGGGGCTCGCGGTGATCCTTCCCGTCATCCAGTTTGGCTTCGGCATGCCGATCTGGCTCTACGTGCTGGTTCCCGTCTGGCTCGGACATTCCGTGATCTCCGTCCGCACCTTTGCCGAGCACCAGTGGTCCGAGCATCCGGAAGGGCGAACGATCATCGTCGAACGCTCGCCGCTGTCCATCCTGTTCCTCAACAACAACCTGCATTTCGTGCACCACAAGAGCCCCACCGTGGCCTGGTACAAGCTGCCGGCGCTGTTTCGCGCGCGCCGCGACGAGTGGCTCAGGATGAACAAGGGCTATGCCTATCCGAACTACCTGTCGCTGATCCGCGCCTATGCATTCCGCGCCAAGGAGCCGGTGTGTCATCCCGTACTGCGCCGCACCCCCGAGGCCGGCAGGGCGTTTGCGCCGCGCATCAGGGCGCGCAATGTCAACGGGCTGGGTACGGCGCCCGTACCCGCCGAACCACCGAAAGAATGAGCCCCCCTTCGCTTGCCAGCAGACGCAATTGAGCTTGAAATAATTGTCATGAGCACTTTCATAGCCGCACTGCCTATGTATGACTGGCCCGAAATTCGGGCGGACGTCGATGCCCAATGGGCAACCCTGCGTGAAAGGCTGCGGGCAGCGGGATACGACGCCCCGGAGCGTCTTGCCCGATGCAACCGCGACATGCCGGCCGTTCCAGGGGGAATCCGCAACCGCGCCGGCGAGGTGATCGCTCCCGACCCGGCAACACTGCCCCCAGAAGATTTCGATCTGGCGACGCTGTTCCGGCATCCGCAACTCCTGGTCGGCCAGACGTGCTGGGGACCCATGGAGAAGACCGGGCTCGCTGCGGAAGTTCGGGTCATCGGCCAGCCGAACTACGACGGCATCGAAGGCGGGCGTGGCGATCTCTATTCCAGCGCGATCGTCATGCGAGCGGGCGCGGTCGCCTCGCAAGTCGCCGCGACGGCAGACAATGCGGCGCAGATCCCGCTGGAGCTCATCCGCGGCAAGCGCTTCGCCTTCAATAGCCGGGATTCAATGTCTGGTTATGACGGCATTTCCCGCGATCTTGCGGCTCTGGGCGAAAGTCTCGACATGTTCTCCGAGCAGGTGGAGAGCGGCGGCCATCGCTCATCGCTCGCCTACATCGTCGAAGGCAGGGCCGATGTGGCAACCGTCGATTGCCGGAGCTGGACGCTGGCACAGCGTTTCGAACCAGCGGCCAGGGGGCTCGTTGTCGTCGGCTGGACAGGCAAGCGCAAGGGTCTGCCGTTCATCACGGCGGGCAGCACACCCGGCCCGGCGAAACTCACCGACATCATTGCCGGAATGGCTTGAGTTCCTCACGCAATTGAGGGTTCCGGGGGAGCCTCAAAAAGCCGAGGATCACCGGCCCAGCAAGCGGCTATCGAGCGGGTAGACGGAGAGCTGCTCATGGCCGGCCTCGGTGATGAGCACTTGTTCTTCGATCTTGACGCCTTCATGCCCGCCAAGGCGGCCGATGTAGCTCTCGACACACAGCACCATGCCAGGTTCCAGCTCGCCGTCGGGCGTGTCGATTGTCCAGTCGGCTGCATGGGGGAGGGTCGGGTACTCGTCGGCGAGGCCGACGCCGTGGTAGAGCACGCCGTAGCGCGCCGGAAAGCAGTCGGGCGGCGGCACCGCCGAACGTTCGACCAGTTCGCGGAAGCCGATGCCTGGCCTCAGCAGCGAGACATTGTGAGCGATCTGGTCGGCGGCGATCTTGTAGAGGTCGCGCTGTTCGCCTGTGGGCGCCCCGTCGCCGCACAGCCATGTGCGCGACAGGTCGGCGCAGAAGCCGTAGGGGCCGATGAGGTCGGTGTCGAAGGCGACGAGGTCGCCGGCTTCTAGGATGCGCGACGAGCACTCCTGGAACCATGGATTGGTGCGTGGGCCCGAGGCCAGGAGCCGTGTTTCGATCCATTCGCCGCCACGGGCGATGTTGCCACGGTGCAGTTCGGCCCAGAGTTCATTCTCGGATATGCCGGGGCGGAGTGCCGCCTCCATCTCGCCCATGGCCGCCTCGCAGGCGACGATGGCGCGGCGCATGCAGAGGATCTCGTCCGGGGACTTGATCAGGCGGGCGTTCTCCATCACCGCCTCGCCATTGCCGACCGAGATGCCGAGCCGGGCAAGCGCCTCGACGCCCTCATGGTCGAGATGGTCGACGGCGATACGGCCAATGCCGCCGCCGTGCTCGCGCACGACGTCGGCGATGCCCTGAGCCCAGCGCTCTACCTTCATGGCGGTCAGTTCGGCGCTGTAGAGATACATCCACGACATTGCCGGGCGGACCTCGGCGACGACGCCTGAATGGTCGGACAGGTGCTCGCAGGAGAAATAGTCGAACAGCACCACCGGGCCGTCGGTGGCCACGAAGCAGTGGCGTGTCGGATTGTGCGCCACCCACAGCTGCATGTTGGTGCTGTCAGTGGCGTAGCGGATGTTGACGGGATCGTAGAGCAGGGCGCCGGCATAGCCGCGCCGCCGGAGCTCAGTGCGAATGCGATCGAGACGGTATCGGCGCATGGCGCCAAGATCGGGTGCGGCAATGCCCGCCGCCGCCCACTCGGCCTCGGCGACCGTTCCATAACCGAGGACGTGGCTGTTGAGCGAGGCTGCCTTGGTGCGGGCTTGTTCGCGCAGTGCTTCCGTCGAGCCGGGTTCGAAAGGCATGATCTTGCGGTGGCGGCCGAAGTTCGTGCCAGCACTCATCGTAGGTCATCATGGAGTTGTCGACCCCCACTCCGGTTTGCTGCGCAAACCACCTCTCCCCCGATCGACGGGGGAGAGGAAGGGCGGCCGCAGTCGGCGCGCCCTTCATTTCTCCAAACCGGAGTGTGCTGGGCCAAGTTCATGGCCAATCTGCCAGCAGAATGAGGCGCATTTCCTCTCCCCCGGGCAGGGGGAGAGGTGGCGCGCGCAGCGCGACGGAGTGGGGGTGATTGCCGATCATCGGGGGCAAGGCGTGGCTATTTACCCCCGCATC
This sequence comes from Mesorhizobium sp. CC13, assembly GCF_039907765.1. Lineage (NCBI taxonomy): Bacteria > Pseudomonadati > Pseudomonadota > Alphaproteobacteria > Hyphomicrobiales > Phyllobacteriaceae > Mesorhizobium > Mesorhizobium sp. CC13. The sequence continues at coordinate 309,817 of NZ_JARDJI010000002.1, forward strand.
TTTTCGCCGCTCGGATCGAAGGGCGGCTCGACATTGATGCGCGCAGGGCGGCGCTTGCCGAGGATTTCGATCTCGAACAGGCCGTCGGCTTCGTTTTCGGCAAGTGCTGCCGGCACATAGCCCTGCGCCATCGATTTCTGGACATAGTGGGCGTAACCGCCCGACGTCACCCAGCCGACCACGCGCCAGTCGCCGTCGACGATGCCGCGCACTGCGGATGCGCCGGTGGCGGCGTCCGAACCGCGCACCTCCTTGCCGGTCTCGTCGAAGCGCGGCGCGCCGTAGCCATGCGGCTTCTCGACCGTGCCGAAGTCCTTGTTGCCGACCTTCGCCCAGATCGGCTCGTCGCCCATCACGTCGGCGTCGAGCGCGTCGACATAGAAGGAGACGCGGCGCAGCTTCGGTCCCTCGGCATGTTCCTTGGCGGCTGCCTCGCGGCCGATGAAGTCGTTCTTCTCGAGCTTGATGAAGCGCTCCATGGAGCCCTCGAACGGCCCGTAGATCGGACGAAGTTCGCGGAACCAGGTCGGGAAGTTCTTCTCCAGGCGCATGGAAAGCAGGGCACGCATGCCGAAATCGACGATGCCGAACTCCTCGCCGGCCTCTTTGATCGCCTTGTAGACGAGGCGCTGGTAGGTGGGAGCCATCCAGATTTCATAGCCGAGATCGCCGGTATAGGTGATGCGGTTGACCATGCAGGGCGCGCCGCCCACCGCCATCTCGCGGAAATCCATGAAGCGGAACGCCTTGCTCGAAACATCGACGTCGACCAGCTTGGCAAGAAGCGCCTGCGACTTGGGGCCGGCGATCGAGAGGCCGACGAGCGTCTGGTCGTAGCGGTGGATGCGCACCGAACCGTCCTTGGGCAGGTGCTTTTCGAACCAGCGCATATGATACTTCTGCGCCGCCGACGAGCCCCAGATCATGAACTTGTCATCGCCCGACTTGGCGATGGTGAAGTCGCCGATCAGCCGGCCGAACTCGTTCAGCATCGGGGTCAGCACGATGCGGCCCTTCTTCGGCATGCGGTTGGTCATCAGCCGGTTGAGGAAATCCTCGGCGGCAGGGCCCGAGACCTCGTATTTGGCGAAGTTGGCGATTTCGGTCACGCCGACGCTTTCGCGCGTCGCCCGGATTTCGTTGCCGATGTGTTCGAAGTCGTTGGAACGGTGGAAGGAGACGATGTCCTTGGGTTCCGTCCCCTTCGGCGCGAACCAGAGCGGCGTTTCCAGGCCCCAGCTGTCGCCCATGACCGCGTTGTTGGCGACCATGGTGTCGTAGAGCGGCGTCGTTTGTGCCGGCCTGGCGGCCGGCAGTTCCTCGTTGGGGAAGCGGATCGAGAAGCGGCGCGAGTAGTTCTCGCGCACCTTGGCGTTGGTGTAGCGCAGGCCTGCCCATTCGCCGAAGCGGGCGACATCCATGCCCCAGACGTCGAAGCCGGGGTCGCCGTGGACCATCCAGTTGGACAGCGCGAGGCCGACGCCGCCGCCTTGGCTGAAGCCCGCCATGACGGCGCAGGCGCACCAGAAATTGGTCAGGCCCTGCACCGGGCCGACCAGCGGGTTGCCGTCGGGCGCGAAGGTGAAGGGGCCGTTGATGACCTGCTTGATGCCGGCGTTCGCGATGCCCGGGAAGTGCTGGAAGCCGATCTCCAGCGACGGGGCGATGCGGTCGAGGTCGGGCGCCAACAGTTCGTGACCGAAATCCCAAGGCGTGTTGACCGGCGACCACGGCTTGCAGGCCTTCTCGTAGGTGCCGAGCAGGATGCCGTTGCGCTCCTGGCGCGTGTAGATCTCGCCCTTGAAATCGAGCACGCCGATCATCTCGCGGCCGGTTTCCTTGTTGAAGGCCTCGACCTCGGGCATTGGCTCGGTGAGCAGGTACATGTGCTCCATTGCGAGCACGGGCAACTCGACGCCGACCATGCGGCCGACCTCGCGCGCCCACAGGCCGCCGCAGTTGACGACGTGCTCGGCCTTCACGGTGCCCTGTTCGGTGATGACGTTCCAGGTGCCGTCCGGATCCTGCGTCAGTTCCTTCACCGGATTGCGCAGCACGATCTCGGCGCCGAGCTTCTTCGCCGCCTTGGCATAGGCGTGCGTGGTTCCGGAGGGGTCGAGATGGCCTTCGACCGGGTCCCACATGGCGCCGACGAAGTGCTTCTCGTCCATCAGCGGGAACATCTTTTTGGCTTCGGACGGCGTGATCAGCTCGGTGTCCATGCCGAGGTAGCGGCCCTTGGCGTGCGCCAGGCGCAGGAAGTCCATGCGCTCGGGGCTGTCGGCCAGCATGACGCCGCCGGTCAGGTGCAGCGAGCAGGACTGGCCGGAAATCTCCTCCAGCTCCTTGTAGAGCTGGACCGTGTAGGCCTGGAGCTTGGCGACGTTGGGGTCGCCATTGAGGGTGTGGAAGCCGCCGGCGGCATGCCAGGACGAACCGGAGGTGAGCTCCGAGCGCTCGATCAGCATGACGTCGGTCCAGCCGGCGCGGGCGAGGTGGTAGAGCACCGAGCAGCCCACCACGCCGCCACCGATGACAACCGCTTTCACATGGGATTTCATGAGGTTATATCCAAGTTTGAAGAAGATGAATCGTGCGGGTCGCTTTGCACGACCCGCTGACTAAGAGTGAGATGCTCGACGGGGGGCACTGCCGTCCGAGCGACGACGAATCGAAGGTCTTGCGCTTCGATGTTCGCGCTCAGCCGACCGGACAGTGCCGCTAGGATTGTCTCGCAGACCGCGGAGCGGAGCTTGAGTACGTCAGTGTTCCAGAAACGCAGCACTGAATAGCCCTGCGACTGCATGAAATTGTCGCGAATGCGGTCTCTCGAGCTTTCAGCGTGCTGACTTCCGTCGACTTCAACGACCAGCCACTTCTCCCTACATGCGAAATCGGCGAAGTATGGCCCGATCGGCAATTGGCGTGTGAAGCGATGGCCGCCGAGCTTCCTGTTCTTCAGTTCGAGCCAAAGCAGGGCTTCTGCCCTGTTTCCACCTTGGCGAAGCTTGCGTGCGCGGGCAGTGGTGCCTCGCCGGCGGCGGCTACGATTGGCTGATACGACTTCCCCCACTCCGTCGCCGCTTCGCGGCGCCACCTCTCCCCCCTCCGGTGGGAGAGGAAGGGAGCCCGGTCCGTCTGTCTTTCGGCTTTCGGGAATGTTGTGGCGGTCCAGAACGAAACGCGCTTCCTCTCCCCCGTCGAGCGGGGGAGAGGTGGTCGGCGGAGCCGACCGGAGTGGGGGTCGATCCGGCGAAGCCATGGATCAAAAATCCGTCGGTGCGCCGCCTTCGGCCTTGCGCTTGTCGACGAAGGCGTTGAGCTCCTCGCGGATCGCCGGGTCGATCCACGGCTCCTCGTAGGCGGCGAGGCGCTCCTTCCAGATGCGGTTGGCGCGCTGGATCGCGGTCGGCGAGCCGGCCTCCGCCCAGGTCTCGAAATTGCGCCAGTCGGAGATGATCGGCGCGTAGAAGGCGGTCTTGTAGCGCGACTGGGTGTGGGCGGTGCCGAAGAAATGGCCGCCGGGGCCGACGTCACGGATGGCATCGATGGCGAGCGCGTCCTCGGAGAGATCGAGCGGCGTCAGGAACTCCGCCACCATCTGCAGGAGGTCGATGTCGAGGATGGTCTTTTCGTAGGAGCAGGTCAGCCCGCCCTCGAGCCAGCCGGCGGCGTGCTTGACGAAATTACCGCCGCCCTGGACGCAGCCCCACAGCGAGAACACGCTCTCATAGGCAGCCTGCGCATCCACGGTGTTCGCCGCGCAGACATTGGAGGTGCGGTAGGGAATGTTGTAGCGGCGCGCGAGCTGACCGCCGACCAGCTGCGCCTTCATGTATTCAGGCGTACCGAAGGCGGGCGCACCCGACTTCATGTCGACGTTCGAGGTGAACCCGCCATAACCCACCGGCGCACCCTTTCGCACCATCTGCGAGAAGGCGAGGGCGGCGAGCGCCTCGGCGTTCTGCTGCACCAGCGCGCCGGCGATCGTCACGGGAGCCATGGCGCCGGAAAGCGTGAATGGCGTCACGACCACCAATTGCCCGTGCGACGACATCTGCACGATGCCTTCCATCATGGGAACGTCGAGCTTGAGCGGCGAGTTGGTGTTGATGATGGTCAGGACCGACGGCTCCTCGACGAACTGCTCCATCGAGACGCCGCGGGCGATGCGGGCGATCTCCATGCCGTCGACGTTGCGTTCCTTGCCCAGCGAGTAGCAGTGGAACACCTTGTCGGTCAGCAGCGCGAAGTCGCGCAGGCAGTCGAGGTGGCGGACGGACGGGTGGATGTCCACCGGCTCGACCGGATAACCGCCCGTGACATGCAGGATGTTGTGCATCTGCCCGAGCTTGACCAGATTGCGGAAGTCCTGGTGGTTGCCGGCGCGGCGGCCGCGATCGGTATCCGAACAATTCGGCGCCGAGGCCATCTGCGCGAAGATGACGTTGTCGCCGCCGAAGCGGACGTTGTGCGCCGGGTTGCGGGCGTGAAGCGTCACCTCCGAGGGGCAGGATGCCATGTATTCCATGATCATGTCGGGGTCGAAGCGGACGCGATGAGAGCCTTCGGCCACGTCGGCGCCATGGCGCTTCATCGTGGCGCGCGCCTCGTCGTGGAGAACCTCGACGCCGATCTCCTTGAGCACGCGGAGCGAGGCGAGGTGGATCGATTCCAGCTCGTCGTCGGAGACCAGTTTCGTCGGGGAAAAGGGGATCTTCAGCTGTCGGAAAGGCGGCTGCTCGAAAGCCGAAGAGCCGGATCGCTTGCCGGCACGGCCGCCACGTCGGGCTCGTTCGGCGGCGGCAGCCGGTTCGGCGGAGGTCAGGGCCACGGTCATCGGAATCCTCACGGCAGGTCGAATTGTCGTGGGCATATTGGACCGGGCGGTCGGCACTCATTGCGGAAGCGGCGACCAATAGCGCGAGGGAAGCGACATGCCGCGATGCCGGAATGTCGGGAACGCAGCCGGCGCTGTCGCGAGGCAGATGAGACCAGCGGCGGTCGCCGGACCGCCGCCGGTCGGCGAGAGGTCAGTCGGCCTTGGCCACGTGCCAGACACCACCCTTGCCGTCGCCGGTCACATCTCCGGCCTTCTTGTCCTGGGCGAACGTGTAGAGGGGCTTGCCCTCATAGGCCCACATCTTGGAGCCGTCGTCGCGGGTGACGAGCGTCCATTCGCCCTCGTCCTTGGCGTCGTCGGCGGCCATCAAGGGCGGCCAGTTCTTGGCGCAGTCGCCGTTGCAGGCGGATTTGCCGGCGCTGTCCTTGTCGTAGGTGTAGAGCGTCATACCATTGGCGTCGGTGTAGATCTTGCCGGCTGAGCTATCCATGACCTTGGCGGGCTCGGCGGCGAGGCTTGCCGCGGTGCTCAGGAACAGGACGGCGAGGGCTGAAACTACGGTTTTCATGCTGATGACTCCCTGGGGATCGGACTCGGCCGACGGAAGGCCGGCCTACAGGCAGTCAACGTTCCTGGGAGGCCCGGTATTCCGGCACTCCGGAGAACGGCTGGTTGTGCTTGTCGTTGGACGAGGTCGCGGGTTACATTGACTGTATGAGAGCGCCGCAAGCCCATGTTCCTGTGCAGGCTGCATCGAAGCCGTCGCCGCGCACGCGGCACACGGAGCTTCTCCGACTCTGCGCGCGCATCGGCTATTCGCCGCCACGCCTTGCTTGAATCCGCACCGGCAGCTGCCGGATTGATTCAAGAGGAAGGCACAACCCAATGACCTATCAGAATTATTCGCTGAAGCAGCTTCAGCAGATCGACGCCGCGCATCACCTCCACCCCTTCACCGACCACAAGGAACTGCGCGAAATCGGGTCGCGCATGATCACCCGCGCCGAAGGCCCGTTCATCTATGATTCGGAGGGGACGGAAATCCTCGACGGCATGGCGGGCCTTTGGTGCGTGAACATCGGCTATGGCCGCAACGAGCTGGCCGAGGCGGCCTATGCGCAGATGAAGGAGCTGCCCTACTACAACTCCTTCTTCAAGTGCACGACGCCGACGCCGGTGCTGCTTTCCAGGAAGCTGGCCGAGCTCGCGCCGAAGAACATCAGCCAGGTGTTCTATGGTTCGTCGGGTTCGGAAGCCAACGACACCGCGCTCAGGCTCGTGCGCCATTACTGGGCGCTCCAGGGCAAGCCGAACAAGAACCGCATCATCTCGCGTAAGATGGCCTATCACGGCTCGACGGTCGCGGGCACGTCGCTCGGCGGCATGGAAGGCATGCACAACCAGCTTGGCGGCGCGGTGCCGAACATCGTCCACGTAATGATGCCCTATGCCTACGAACTCGCTTTACCGGGCGAGAGCGATGACGATTTCGGCCTGCGGGCCGCCAAGGCGGTCGAGGACGCCATTGTCGAGGCAGGTGCCGAGAACGTCGCGGCCTTCATCGGCGAGCCGATCATGGGCGCGGGCGGCGTGAAGATCCCGCCGGCAAGCTATTGGCCGGAAGTGCAGCGCATCTGCCGCAAGCACGATGTGCTCCTCATGCTGGACGAGGTCATCACCGGCTACGGGCGCACCGGCGAGTGGTTCGCGGCCCAGACCTTCGGCATCGAGCCCGACACGATCACCACCGCCAAGGCGCTGACCTCCGGCTATCAGCCGCTTTCGGCGCTGCTGGTCGGCGATCGCATCGCATCGACGCTGGTGGAGAAGGGCGGCGAGTTCTATCACGGCTACACCTATTCGGGGCATCCGGTGGCCTGCGCGGTGGCGCTCAAGAACCTCGAGATCATCGAGCGGGAAGGCCTGGTCGAACGGGTCAAGAAGGACACCGGTCCATATTTCGCGCGGATGCTCAAGGAACGCATCGCCGGCCACGGCCTCGTTGGCGAGGTGCGCTCGGTCGGCCTCATGGGAGCCATCGAGATCGTCAAGGACAAGGCGACCAGGGAACGTTTCTCGCCGGTCGGTAGCGCTGCGGTCACAGTGCGCGACCATGCCATCGCCAACGGCATGATGCTGCGCGCCACCGGCGATTCGATGATCCTGTCGCCACCGCTGATCTGGACCCGCGCTACCATCGACATGGCCGGCGATCGCATCCTCAAGGCGCTCGATCTCGCCGAGCGCGACCTTAGGAAGGCATGAACCGAGAGCCGGGCAGGGCAGCCTGCCCGGCTTGCTTGAACGGGAGGAAATGATGAGCGGCAAACCGATCGTGCCTTTGATCGAGTACGAGCAGGCAAACGAGGCGGTTCGAGCCGTCTATGACGACATCATGGCCACCCGGAAGGTCGAGTGGGTCAATAACTTCTGGAAGGTGCTGGCACACGACCCGGCGCTGCTGAAGCGCACCTGGGAGACGTTGCGCGAGGTCATGGCGCCCGGCGCGCTCGACCCGCTGGTCAAGGAAATGATCTACATCGCCGTTTCGGCGACCAATGGCTGCGAATACTGCACCTATTCGCATACCGCTTCGGCACGCGGCAAGGGCCTCAGCGAGGCGCAGCTGATGGAACTGCTGGCGGTCGTCGGCATGGCCAACGAGACCAACCGACTGGCGAATGCGTTGCGCCCGCCGGTGGACATCCAGTTCGAACCCAGGGACTAGCCGCTTTACGCTTGTTCGCGATCAACGGCAGGTTTATTGTGCGGTGCACAATAAACCTGCCGTTCCGTTGCAGATTGAACAGGAACGGCATGCAGGCGGAGAGGTTCGCATGAGCAGCAAGCGGTTTGCGCGCGCCTCGCGCCAGTCCACGGCCATTGCCGGCAGCCTGATGCTGGCGCCCATGGTCGTGGCCATGCGGCTGCCGATGATGGCGACCGAGGCGAGGTCCGGAAAGATGCTCAAGGGCGAAAGCCTGACGGCGGTCACCGAAAAGACCGCCGCGATTGCGGAGGGCGTCGTTGCGGCGCAGATCTCCTACTTCAACTCGGCCATGCAGTTCTGGCCCGAGGTGCTTGCGGGAAAGACGCCGTCGATGCTCACCGGCGTTGCCGCGCAGCGTTCGGTTGCAGCCGCGCTGCGTCCCACCAGCAAACGCGTGAAGGCGAACTTCCGGCGGCTGTCGGTCAAGTCGGCTGACAGGAGCGGTTGAAGCGCGGGTAGGGCGGAACGCAAAAACCGCGTCCCGGACGGGAACGCGGCTTTGCCACTTGAACGCATGGCCCTTCGCAACGCTTGACCGGCGAAGGTTACGGCTCCGGTACGCGAGACCTGATCCGGAGCGCGACGGCTGCGATGACCGCCTTGCAAACCGTTTTAACCGGACATCGTTACCGCGTGGTTATCGAGAGCTTAATCAATTCTAAATTTTGAACTTTTTCGACTTCTACAGGCTTCGGCCAGCGCAATCTACTATCGGACTTGTTCCGAACGGGTTCGTATCTTGCCGGGCCATATGGACGTCGTCAGCCTGCGTCGCCGCGCAGGAACTTGATGATGCCCGAGAAGTCGGTGCCGCCATGGCCCTGGCCGGCAAACAGCGAATAGAGCTGGGTCGCCTCGGCGCCGAGTGGCGTGGCGGCGCCCGCCTGCTGGGCGGCTTCCTGCGACAGCTTCAGATCCTTCAGCATCAAGGCAGCGGCAAAGCCGGGCTGGTAGTCGCGATTGGCCGGCGAGTTCGGCACCGGGCCGGGGACGGGGCAGTAGGAAGTCAGCGACCAGCACTGGCCCGACGAGGTCGACGCCACGTCGAACAGCGCCTGATGCGAAAGGCCGAGCCTTTCGGCGAGCACGAAGGCTTCGGCGACGCCGATCATCGAGATGCCGAGGATCATGTTGTTGCAGATCTTGGCGGCCTGGCCGGCACCCGCCTCGCCGCAATGGACGATGCGGCCGGCCATCGGCTTCAGCACCGGCTCGGCCACGTCGAAGGCGGCCTTGGCGCCACCCGCCATGAAGGTCAGGGTACCGGCGGCCGCGCCGCCCGTTCCCCCGGACACAGGGGCGTCGATAGATAGCAGGCGGTGCTTGCCGGCGATGGCATGCGCCTTGCGGGCGGAATCGACATCGATCGTCGAGGAATCAATGAGCAGAGCGCCTTTCTTCACCTTGGTCGCGATATCCTCGTAGACCGACAACACATGCTTTCCGGCCGGCAGCATGGTGATCACGACATCGGCGTCCTTCACCGCCGCCACCGCGTTGGCCATCACCACGACGCCGTTGCCCCTTGCCGTTTCGAGATGCTCGGGCATCAGGTCGAAGCCATGGACGGCATGCCCGGCCTTGACGAGGTTGGCTGCCATGGGGTTGCCCATGTTGCCCAGGCCGATGAAGGCGATGGTGGTCATTGAGAGGTCCTCCGGTGGAAGGGAATAGGGCAGTACGGGAGTAGGGCAGTATGGGGAGGAAGCGAAGGCTGAGCTTACTGCCTTACTCCCGTACTGCCCTGTTCCCCTAGCTCCTACCGATCAGTTGACGCGCGATGATGACGCGCATGATCTCGTTGGTGCCTTCGAGGATCTGGTGGACGCGCAGGTCGCGTACCAGCTTCTCGATGCCGTAGTCGTGCAGGTAGCCGTAGCCGCCGAGTATCTGCAGGGCGTTGTTGGCCACGTTGAAGCCGGTGTCGGTGACCAAGCGCTTGGCCATGGCCGACCACTTCGAGGCGTCATGCGCCTTGCGGTCGAGCTTGGAGGCGGCGGCATAGAGGAACAGCCGGGCGGCCTGGAGCTCAGTCTCCATGTCGGCGAGGCGGAATTGCAGCGCCTGGAAGCGGTCGATCGTCTGGCCAAAGGCCTTGCGCTCGGCGGCATAGGCGAGTGCCTTGTCGAGCGCCGACTGCGCGCCGCCGACCGAGCAGGCGGCGATGTTGAGGCGGCCGCCGTCGAGGCCGGCCATGGCGATGCCGAAGCCCGCGCCTTCGTCGGAGAGCAGGTTTTCGGCCGGTACCTTGCAATCGTCGAAGATCACCTGGCGGGTCGACTGCATGTGCCAGCCCATCTTGTGCTCGTTGGCGCCAAACGACAGGCCTGGCGCATCCTTGGGCACGACGAGTGCCGAAATTCCCTTGGGGCCGTCGGCGCCGGTACGCACCATGGCGACATAGACGTCACTGTCACCGGCACCGGAGATGAATTGCTTGGTGCCGTTCAGGACGTAGTCGCTGCCGTTGCCGCCGCTGCGCACGGCCTTGGTCTTGAGAGCCGCCGCATCCGAACCCGAGCCCGGCTCGGTCAGGCAGTAGCTCGCCAGCCATTCCATCGACGTCAGCTTGGGCAGGAAGCGCCGGCGCTGCTCCTCGTTGCCGAAACGGTCGATCATCGATGCGGCCATGTTGTGGATGGAAATGAAGGACGAGAATCCCGGGCAGGCCTGTGCCAGTTGCTCGAAGACAAGCACGGCGTCGAGGCGGCTGAGAGCCGAGCCGCCGACATCCTCCTTGACATACAGGCCACCGAAGCCGAGCTGGCCGGTCTCGCGAATGACGTCTTCGGGGAAGTGCTTGGCCTTGTCCCATTCGAGGGCGTAGGGGGCGACCCGCTCGGCGGCAAAGCTGCCCGCCATTTCACGGATGGCCAGTTGGTCCTCGTTGAGTTCGAACTGACCGGCTGTCGCTTCGATTGCGGCGTCCATGTCGGCCTCCCTGACGTTTTTGGCTATGCACGGCGATCAATCTAGACCAATGATGCGCCCGCGCAACCCGATGACCGACAGAGCGGCTGTGCGAAAATGCGTGGGCGACAGGCGACGTGACGACAATTTTTGATGAGCTGCTGGCGGCGTTCCGGGACTATCTGGAAATCAGGGCCGAGGTCCCCACGGTCCGTGATTTTCTCACCGATATCGACTGGGCGATGCCGCCACGGGCGCTCGAGCCGAAGGCCATCCCATGTTCTAGTCTTCTCGACCGCACCGTTGACCTTGCGTCCGACACGACGCGCCCATTGGCGGCACTGCTTGCAAGGCACCGGGACCAGCTCCGCTGGGGGCAGACCTATACTGCCGTCGATTTCGGCCAGCATTTCATCGACAATTACGGCTGGGTCGAGCTGTTCGGCACGCGCGGGCATTTCGACAACGACAAAGTTGCGGCCGGCTTCCTGGTGCTCGGGCCGGGGATCGAGTATCCAGACCATCACCACATCGCCGAGGAACTCTATGTTCCGCTGACCGGCGTCACCGAGTGGCGGATGGGGGACGCTGCCTATCGGATGCGCGGGGCCGACGAGGTCGTCCATCACGCTTCGAACGTCGATCACGCCATGCGCACCGGTACGGAGCCGCTGCTTGCGCTCTATCTCTGGCGCGGCGGGCCATTGGCGCAGCGCTCGACGATCACCGCCAACCGGGGAGCCGAGTGACCATGGCCAAGGCGATCATGCTGCAGGGCACAGGCTCGGATGTCGGCAAGACGGTTCTGGTTGCTGGGTTATGCCGGGCGGCGCGCAACCGCGGCCTCAGCGTCAGGCCGTTCAAGCCCCAGAACATGTCGAACAATGCCGCGGTGGCCGACCTTCCCGGCGAAACAGGCGGCGGCGAGATCGGCCGGGCGCAATGGCTGCAAGCGATCGCATGCGGGGTCAAACCGTCGATCCACATGAACCCGGTCCTGCTCAAGCCGCAGAGCGACATCGGCAGCCAGGTGATCGTGCAAGGCAAGGTCTTTGGCCAGGCAAAGGCGCGCGACTACCAGCAGCTCAAGCCGCAGCTGATGGGCGCGGTGCTCGATTCCTGGGAAAAGCTGGGCGAGGGCGCCGACCTGGTCATCGTCGAGGGCGCCGGCTCGCCGGCGGAAATCAACCTCAGGCCGCGCGACATCGCCAATATGGGCTTCGCCACCCGAGCTGACGTGCCCGTCATCCTCGTCGGCGACATCGATCGCGGCGGTGTGATTGCCTCGGTGGCGGGCACACATCTCATCCTGCCCGACGACGACCGGCGGATGATCGTCGGCTACCTCATCAACAAGTTCCGCGGCGATGCCAGCCTGTTTGACGAAGGCCTCGAGGCGATCAGCCGCTTCACCGGCTGGCCCTGCTTCGGCGTCGTGCCCTGGCTCAAGGCCGCGGCCCTGCTGCCGTCTGAGGATTCGGTCATCCTCGAACGCCTTGCCGGCGGCGAGAAGCGCGCGCTCAAGGTCGCGGTGCCGGTGCTCGGCCGCATCGCCAATTTCGACGACCTCGACCCGCTGCGGGCCGAGCCGCAGGTGGAGGTGGTGTTCGTGGCGCCCGGCCAGCCGCTTCCCGACGATGCCGGGCTGGTGGTCATTCCCGGCTCCAAGTCGACCATCGGCGACCTGATCATGTTCCGCGACAATGGTTGGGATCGCGACCTGGACGCCCATCGTCGCCGCGGCGGGCATGTGGTCGGCATCTGCGGCGGATATCAGATGCTCGGACGGGTGGTGCGCGACCCGCACGGCATAGAGGGCAGCGTCAAGGAAACGCCGGGGCTCGGGCTTCTGGACATCGAGACGGTGATGGAACCGGAAAAGACCGTGCGCAATGTCGAGGCACGTTCCGTGCGCTACGACGAGCCGCTTTCGGGCTACGAGATCCATCTTGGCCGCACGACAGGGCCCGACTGCGCTCGTCCGACTGCCATCATCAACGGCGTGGAGGACGGCGCGACATCGGCGGACGGGAAGGTGTGCGGCACCTATCTCCATGGCCTGTTCGACGCCGACGTCTTTCGCGGTCGCTTCCTCGAAAGCCTGGGAATCAGGGGCGGCGGCATCGACTACCGGGCCGAAGTCGAGCGCGCGCTCGACGATATCGCCGCCGAGCTGGAACGCCATCTCGACTGCGATGCGATCTTCGCGGCGGCGCGCTAGCGACGTCAGACGCCGAGCAGTAGCCGCAGCGGATTGGTCGGGTCGATCAAAAGCTTGATTGCGAGCGCCACGCAGGTGCTGACCAGCAGCGGCTTGATGAGCCTGGCGCCGCTGCGCATGGCCATATGCGCGCCGAGCCGCGCGCCGAGGAACTGGGCTGGGCCCATCAACAGCCCGATCTTCCAATAGACCGCACCGACGAAGGCAAAGGCGAGCAGGCCGCCGATGTTGGACGCGAAGTTCAACAGCTTGGTATGGGCGGTCGCCTTGAGCACGCCGTAACCCGCGAGCGCCACGAAGGCGAGCATGAAGAACGAGCCGGTGCCGGGGCCGAACAGGCCGTCGTAGAAGCCTATTGCCGGCACCACGGTCACGCCGAACAGGAAGGGCGAGATGCGATGGGTGCGGTCGACGTCGTCCATGTTCGGCTTGAAGGCGAAATAGAGCGCGATGGTGACCAGCAGGATCGGCATCAGCACGCGCAAGATGTCCCCCGGCAGTACCGTCGCCAGCAACGCGCCGAAGATGGAGCCGATGCAGGAGATTGCGGCCCATGGCAGTTGCCTGCGGACGTCGACGTGGCCCTTTGCGGCATAAGTCATCGTGGCGGATCCGGAACCGAACAGCGACTGCAGCTTGTTTGTGCCGAGCGCGTCAACCGGCGGCAGGCCGGCGAGCAGAAGCGCCGGGATCGTGATCAGTCCGCCGCCGCCGGCGATGGAATCGATGAAGCCGGCGATGAAGGCCGCGGCAGTCAGGATCAGGATGGTTTCGGTGGCGATTTCGAACATCTGCGCCGGCGGTGTGCTGGAAGGGACCGGGGCCTTCGACCACAGCCGACAGGCCGGTGCAATAGCGGTGCGACAACCCGGCCATTGGTCCAAGTGTATTTCATAGCGCTTTGTTCTATATCGGAGACAGCAACCGCCGGACGGGGAGAGGATTCGCATGGCAACAGGACTGCTGGCCCAGATTCGTTCGCTGTTCGAAGGCGATGCCGGCGTGCGCAAGGTGGCCGACGATCCGGTGCTTTCGGCCGAACTGCTACTCTTATTCCGCATGATCCTCGCCGACGGCGTGGCAAGCGAAAGCGAGATGGCCGCCTTCCGCCGCATCTGCGCCGAAGCCTTCGGCATCTCGGGCGAGAGCATCGACGCGGTCGTCGAATATCTCAACGACTTCGGCTACGAGACCAATGGGGCGCAGGCGATCGCCATGTTCCAGGGCCTCGACGTCGAACGGCGCAAGCTGCTGGCGCGCCATATGGCCGACATCGCCAAGGCGGACGCGCATCTAGCGGAAAACGAGGTCAGGCTGCTGCGCCGTACGCTCGAATTGCTGGGCATCAGCCCAGTCGATTTCGCAAAGCCGTAAGGCTTCGGATCACCCCTGTTCCTGAAGCCTCCGCGCGATCGCCCGATGCAGGTCAGGCGCGGCCGATACCAGCGCCTGGGCTGCTTCCGATTGCGGGTGATCCAGCACCTCGGCCGTCTTGCCGCGCTCGACGATCCGCCCTTCATGCATGACCAGCACGTCGTCGGTGATGGCGCGCGCCACCGTCAGGTCGTGAGTGATGAACAGATAGCCGACGCCGAGGCGATGGTTCAATTCGGCGAACAGGTCGAGGATCTGGGCGCGGATCGAGACGTCGAGCGCGGAAACCGGCTCGTCGGCAACAACCAGCCTGGGCCGCGTGATGATGGCGCGCGCGATCGACAGGCGCTGGCGCTGCCCGCCGGAGAATTCGTGCGGATATTTCTCCATGTCGGAGCGGGCGAGACCGACCTCGTGCAAGGCACGGGCAACCATGTCGCGGCGCTCCTTGCGGTCGGGCTTGCGATCGAGCAGGTGGAGCGGCTCGGCAACCAGGCGCTCCACTGTGTGGCGCGGGTCGAATGACCCGTATGGGTCCTGGAAGACGACCTGCATGTTGCGGCGCGGCCGCCTCAATTCCTCGTCGCTGGCGCGGGTAGTGTCGAGTCCGCGGAACCTGATGGTGCCCGAAGTCGGCTTGTCGAGCGCAAGGATCATGCGGGCGAGGGTGGACTTGCCGCAACCGGAGCGGCCGACAAGCGCCACCGAAGCGCCGGGCTTCATCGTCAGCGAGACATTGTCGACCGCCCGTACCGGGTCTGGCCTCGAGAACAGCCACCTGCGACGGCCGGGATAGTCCCGCGTGACTTTGGAGAGCTCGAGCAGGTTGTCGCCTTCGTCGACATGCGGCTTCGCCCGGGCCGGCATATGCATGGAAGCCAGCGCGAGCTGGCGCGTGTAGGGATGGCTTGCCTCAGAGAGCGTGCGGGCAGTTTCGCCGGCCTCGGTCACCGCACCCTGGCGCAGGATGGTGATCCTGTCGGCCATCTCGGTGACCACGGCGAGGTCGTGCGAGATAAACAGCAGGCTCATCCTGTTCTCGGCGACCAGTTCCTTGAGAAGGTCGAGGATCTGCGCCTGCAGCACGACGTCCAGTGCCGTCGTCGGTTCGTCGGCGATGAGCAGCTTCGGCTTCAGCGCGCAGGCGATGGCGATGGCGACGCGCTGGCGCTGGCCGCCCGAAAGCTCGTGGGGATAGCGCGACAGCGGGAACTTCCGTTCGGGCAGGCCCACCCGGTCTAGGATTTTTCGCGCGCGGTCCTCGGCCTCGGCGCGGCTTGCCCGCGTGTGCCATCGGATACCCTCGGCGACCTGTTCGCCGATCGTCTTCACTGGATTCAGCGCGGTCATCGGCTCCTGGAACACCATGCCGATATCGTCGCCGCGCAGCGCGCACATCTGCTGTTCGGTCGCGCCGAGGATGTCGATGCCGTCGAAGGCGATGCGTCCGCTCATTCGGGCGGAGGCTGGCGTGAGCCGCATGACCGCGAGCGCGGTCATCGACTTGCCGGAGCCGGATTCGCCGACCAGTCCCATCACCTCGCCGGGGGCGATGGTGATGTCGATGTCCTTCAGTACCGGCAGGCTGCCGATCCTGAGCGACAGCTTTTCGATCGAAAGCAGGCTCATGGCCGGCGTCTCGCGCGCGGGTCGAAGATGTCGGAGATGCCGTCGCCGAGCAGGTTGAGACCGAGCACCGTGAGCAGGATGGCGCAGCCGGGGAACAGCGCCAGCCAGGGCGCGACCATCATCACGGTCTGGGCGTCGAACAGCATGCGGCCCCAGCTCGGCATCGGCGGCTGGGCGCCGAGCCCGACATAGGACAGCCCGGCCTCCGCCAGGATGCCGAGCGCGAACTGGATGGTGCCCTGGACGAGCAGCAGGTTGGCGATGTTGGGCAAGATGTGCTCGACGGTGATGCGCGCCTGGCCCTTGCCGGCGGCGCGTGCGGCGAGGATGTATTCGCGCGGCCAGATGGCTAGAGCGCCGGCGCGGGCGACGCGGGCGAAGACCGGTATGTTGAAGATGCCGATGGCGACGATGGCATTGATGGCGCTGGGGCCGAAGACGGCCGTGATCATCACGGCCGACAGCAGGGCCGGGAAGGCGAAGACCAGGTCGTTGAGCCGCATCACGGTTTCGTCGAGCCAGCCGCCGCGCGCTGCGGCCCAGCAACCCAGCGGCACGCCGACGCCCATGCCGATGCCGACGGCGACGAGAGCCACCGCGATCGAATTGCGCGAGCCGACCATGATCATCGACAGCACGTCGCGGCCGAAATGGTCGGTGCCGAACCAGTGCACCGAGGAGGGCGGCTGCATGCGGTCGGCGACGACGAGCCTGGTGACGTCGAACGGCGTCCAGAAGAACGACGCCAGCGCCATGACGGCGACCACGAGCGTGATCAAAAGGCCCAGGACGAAGGAGCGGTTGCCGAGCGCCCTGCCGACGAAGCCGCCCAGGGTTTCGGGCTTGCGGTGGACCGCCTCGCTCATTGGCGCATCCTCAGGCGCGGATCGACGAGCGCGTAGGACAGGTCGACCACGAGATTGACCAGAACGACGGTGGCGACCAGCAGCATGACCACGCTCTCGACCACGATCAGGTCGCGCTGGGTTATCGCCTGGAACACCAGCCGCCCGAGACCGGGCAGATAGAAGACGTTCTCGATGATGATCGTGCCCGCGAGCAGGAAGGCGAACTGCAGGCCCATGATGGTGAGCACGGGGATCATGGCGTTGCGCAAGGCATGGCGCCAGAGCACCGCGCGCATCGGCATGCCCTTGGCGCGGGCCGTTCGGATGTAGTCCTCGCCGAGCACCTCGATGAGGGCAGCGCGGGTGACGCGGCTGAGGATCGCTGCCTGCGGCAGAGCAAGTGCCGCCGCCGGCAGCATCAGCGCCTTGAGCGCCGGCCATGCGCCGCCGCTCCAGCCGGGGAAACCACCGGCCGGCACCAGCCGCAGCCATACGGCAAAGACATAGACCAGAAGCAGGGCGAACCAGAAGTTGGGCATCGCCACGCCGACCTGCGCCACGGCCATGGCGGCTGTATCTGCGGCCTTGCCGCGCCGGGCGGCGGCGAACAGCCCGACAGGGATGGCGATCAGCGTCGACAGCGTCAGCGCGATCACGGCGAGCGGCAGCGAAACCACCAAACGCTCGGAGACCAGGTCGATCACCGGGACGGAGTAGGTGTAGGACCTGCCGAAATCGAGCGACAGCAGGCCGCGTGCCCAGTCGAGGTAGCGGATGATCAAAGGCTGGTTGAGCCCCATCTGCTCGCGCAGCAGCTCGACCTGGGCGTCGGAGGCGTTCATGCCGAGCATCAGTCGTGCGGGATCGCCCGGAACCACCTCGAGCATCAGGAACACCACGACCGACGCGACCACGAGGGTCGCGGCACCGATCAGCAGGCGCTTGAGCAGGTAGGCGATCATTGGCTCAAACTGCCCGAGAAAACACCGCTCCGAAAGCTCGCGAGCGTGGCGGAGCGGTGCCTTTTCACAGAACTCTCGTCAGTCGGCCCACTTGACCTTGGTCAGATCGTTGGCCTGGATCGGCGAGTTCTCCCAGAGGCCTTCTACCTTCGCGTCCCAGATGCCCACCTTGGGCAGCTCGAACAGGAAGCCGTTGACCGCGTCGTCGGCGAGGATCTTCTGCGCCTGCTTGTAGAGTTCGGTGCGCTTGGCTTCGTCCGAAGTCAGGTTGAGCTCGTCGATGACCTTGTTGAAGGCCGGATTGTCGTAGCCGAAATAGTAATCCTTGCGGGAATAGATATCGATGTCGTTGGGCTCGGTGTGCGAGACGATAGACAGGTCGTAGTCCTTGTCGGTGAAGACCTGCTTCAGCCAGTCGGCCCATTCGACCGGAATGATCTGAAGGTCGATGCCGATCTCGCGCAATTGCGAGGCGACGATCTCGCCGCCCTGGCGGGCGTAGCCCACCGGCGGCAGCTTCAGCGTCGCCTTGAAGCCTTCCGGATAGCCGGCTTCCTTGAGCAGTTCCTTGGCCTTGGCGACGTCATGCGGGTAGGTGCCGGTCAGGTCCACATAGGCAGGATTGTGCGGGGCGAAGTGCGAGCCGATCGGCGTGCCGAGCCCACCCGAGGCGCCGTCGATGATCGCCGTGCGGTCGATGGCATGGGCAATCGCCTGGCGTATCTTGAGGTTGTCGAAGGGCTTGCGCTTGTTGTTGGTGGAGAGGACAGTCTCGCCCTCGGTCGTGCCGATCACGACCTTGAAACGCGGATCGGCCTTCACCTGCGCCAAGGCGTCGCCGAGCTGGAAGTTGGGCAGGGCCTGCACGTCACCGGAGAGCAGGGCAGGGATTGCCGCCGCAGCATCCGGGATGATGCGGAACTCGGCCTTGTCGAGCGCGATTGCGTCGCCCCAGTAGCCGTCGGCCTTGACCAGCGTGATCGACGCGCCCTTCGCCCAGCTCTGGAACTTGAACGGGCCGGTGCCGACTGGCTTTTCCTTGTTGGTTTCGGCCGATTCGGGCGCCACGATCACGGCGTCGCCCCAGCCGAGATTGTAGAGGAAGGAGCCCAGCGGGTTCTTGAGAGTCACCTTGACGGTTGCCGGGTCGACGACCTCGACGGTGTCGATCGGCGCGAACAGGCCCTTTTGGGCATTGACCGAGTTTTCGCCGCGGGCGCGGTCGAGCGAGAATTTCACGTCGTCGGCATTGAAGTCGGTGCCGTCGTGGAACTTCACGCCCGAGCGCAGCTTGAAGGTATAGGTCTCGCCGTCATCCGAGATCGTCCAGCTCTCCGCGAGGTCGGGCAACACTTCGCCGCGCTGGCCGATGCGGGTCAGCCCCTCGAAGACATTGGCATAGAGCACTTCGTCGATCGCTGCGGCGGCACCCGCGGTCGGGTCGAGATGCGGAGGTTCCAGCGGAATACCCAGCACCAGGTCGGTGCGCGCAGCCATGGCGGCGGTGCTCGATGCCAGCGCAATCGCGGCGGCTGCGAGAATGGTGTTCCACTGCTTCATCTCTGGTCTCCCCGCTTCGATGTGGTCGGGCCGGATAGAAGCGCGAATTTCCGGCCGCGTAAATCAAGTTTGTTGCAATCTCTCCGGCGCTGCCGAAATGGAATTCCTGCCTTGCCGCGCGTAGTTGCTTGGCTGTTCAGCCCTTGAACTGGCCGCGCAGCAACATATCGAGGCCGACGGCCATCACTTTTGCCGATTGAACCATGTCGTCGATGCCCACCCACTCGTCGGGCCGGTGGGCGAGGTCGAGAATACCGGGGCCGTAGGCGATGCAATCGTACAGATGGCCGATGCGGGCGACGTGCTTCTGGTCGTAGGTGCCGGGCGAGATGACGTACTCCGGCTCCCTGTCGAAGATCGCCCGGATTCCTTCGGCAATTGCCGAGGGCACCGGCGCGTCGCGCTCCGTCATCAGCGGCTGCACTTCCATGATGTCGCGGATTTCGTAGTCGAATTTCTTCCGCTCTCGTTTCAACCTTTCGAGGATGCTGGTCACTTCGCCCTTCACGTCCTCGATCCTCTCTTCCAGCAGGAAGCGGCGGTCGATGGTCAGCCGGCAGGAATCGGGCACGTTTGGC
The DNA here is from genome assembly GCF_039907765.1 of Mesorhizobium sp. CC13. Classification (NCBI taxonomy): domain Bacteria; kingdom Pseudomonadati; phylum Pseudomonadota; class Alphaproteobacteria; order Hyphomicrobiales; family Phyllobacteriaceae; genus Mesorhizobium; species Mesorhizobium sp. CC13. The sequence continues at coordinate 329,512 of NZ_JARDJI010000002.1, forward strand.
GAAGGCAGCCCTGGACGGAAGTCGTCCGTCTGGCCGCCATGGACGGAGTTGATGTTCATGGTCGACCGCCGCGCGCCCTCGGGCACGACCGGCATGCGCGTCGTCTTGCGGTCGAGCGCCGGGAACAGCTCCTGTTCGAAGGCTTCCAGCACCGCGCCCATGTGGCGGACGGCGCAATCGCCGAGGAACGGCATCGAGCCGTGGGCAATCTCGCCCTTGGTCTCGATCTCCGCCCACCAGACGCCGCGGTGGCCGAGGCAGATGCGGTCCTTGTTCAGCGGCTCGGGGATGATGACGTGGTCGACCTTCGGCTTGGAGAAGTAGCCCTTGCCGGCGAGATAGGCGACGCCGCCAAAACCGCCGGATTCCTCGTCGACAGTGCCCGAAATTTCGATAGCGCCGGGAAAGTCGGGGTTGACGTCCATGAAGGCTTCGGCGGCGATGATCGAAGCGGCGAGCCCGCCCTTCATGTCGCAGGCGCCGCGGCCGTAGACGCGGCCGTCGCGGATGACGCCGGCAAACGGGTCGAGGGTCCAGCCTTCGCCGGCCTCGACCACGTCGATGTGCGAGTTGAAATGAACCGTCGGGCCTTTCGTCCTGCCGTCGAAGCGGGCGATCACGTTTATGCGCGGATAGCGGTCGGTGTCGCCGGGCGTGCCGTCGGCGCGGACATATTCGACGCCGAAGCCGCGCTTGGCCAGGCGTCGGCCGATGTATTCGGCGCAGGGGCCGTAGGCGTCGCCGGGCGGGTTGATGGTCGGGAAGCGGATCAGTTCCGCGGCAAGCTCCGCCACTTCGTCGCGACGATCGTCTATGGTCTTGAAAAGCTTGTCGTGCATGCGGTCGACATCAACCCGATTGACCTTGATCGACCACCAGTCTTGCGCATCTGGGCAAGCGTGTCGAGCACAGCCGGTTGCCCTGATGCCGGGGCAACCGGACAAAGATTTTCGGTCAGGGACGGACGGCCGTCACTTCGATTTCGACCAGCCAGCCGGGCGCGACCAGGCCCGCGACCTGCATCACCGAGCGTGCCGGCAGGTTGGGCTGTTCCTCGGTGCCGAAGAACTGCGTGTAGCCTTCCATGAAGCCGGTGAAATCCATCTTGCCGCCCTTGTCGGGATCGCCGACGAGGAAGACCTGCATCTTCACCACGTCCCCCATCTTGAGCCCGAGATCGGCAAGGGTCTTGTCGATCGACTTCAGCACCGATTCGGTTTGGGTCTTGGTATTGCCATAGGCGGCAATGCTGCCCTTGTCGGCTTTCTCGTCGACGACCGAGGGCACGGCACCGCTGACATAGACTGTTGTCTTACCCGCCGGGACCTCCACGGCCCGCGCGATCGGAAAGTCCGAGTTCGGCGTCTTGTGGCGTATGACCTCCTCGGCCGTCGCGTTGCCGGCAAGCAGGAGGGCAGCCGCCAGCGTGGCAGCGATCTGCATCTTGGTCATCACATTCTCCTATCATGAAAGGCAGGCGAGACCGCCGGAGCCGGCGGTCTCGAAGCTCAGCGGGCGCCGGCAACGTCCTCGACCGTCACCGCGTCCTTGTAGTCGTTGCCGAAATTGCTCCGCAGGTAGTTGACCACTGCGGCCACCTGCTCGTCGCTCATCATCTTGCCGACGGGCGGCATCCCTTTGAGCCCGTGCAGGACGACGTAGACGGGATAGGCGCCGGAGGCGAGGTTCTCGTTCTTGGCCAGCGCCGGATACTTGCCGGCGCCGACCGCGCCCTGTCCCTGATCCATGTGGCAGGCCTGGCAGACGTTGGCGTAGAGTTCCTGGCCGGTCTTCTCCGAGAAATTGTCGCCCTCGCTGAGCGTCACACCGGCAGAATCGGCGAGTGCTGCGGTTGCGGAAAGGGCGGCTGCGAACGCCGCCGCGGCGAAAAGGCCGATGGGCCGTGCAAGTTGCTGGGTCATTGTGGCGTGCCTTGCGAAAACGGGAGGTGAGGGATGGCGAGGCATGGCCGTCATCCCGCGACGACGCGTTGATGCAACCGGGTGATCGCGTCGAGCGACGACAGGATCGCGCCCTCCATCCAGGCCGGAATGTAGGAGGCGTGCTCGCCTGCCAGCACGATGCGCCCGTCGATCTTGCAGAGGTTCTCGTAGTGCTCCTTGCGGGCTTCCTCGGTCCAGTCGCCGGCGCAGCCCAGCGTGAAGGGCGAACGATGCCAGGCCATGGAGATGCCGTTCTCGAACTCGTCCTTGTATTGTGGGTGGATCTGGGAGCCGTATTCGACCGCGCGCTTGACGCGCTCCTCCGGCGGCATAGCGGTGAACTCGTAGGAGTGCGGTCCGTTCCAGGTGTAGGCGCCGAGCAGTACGCCCTTGCCGTTGCTGTTGAAGCTGGTGCTCGGATAGGAAATCTGGGCGATCGGCAGGTCGGTGTAGCTGACGCCGCCGAAGATCAGCTCGTCCTGCTCCCAGAAGCGGCGCTTGAACTGCAGGCCGACCTTGACCGACGAGGCATAGGGAACGGCTTCGATGGCGGCCTGCATCGGAGCGCTGACATTGAGCTCGATCTGGCTGAGGATGGTGAGCGGAATGGTGCAGATGCACCAGTCGGCCTTTTCCTCGACCATGGTTCCGGGCTTCTGCTGGTCCTCGTAGGTGACGGTGACGCCCTTGTCGTCCTGGTGAATCTTGGTGACCTTGGCGTGATAGGTGATGAGATCGCCGACCTCCTTGGTAAAGGCCTTGCCGATCATGTCGATGCCGCCCACCGGCTGGAACATGGTCGTCTGGAATTCGTAGAGGGCGAAGTTGGCAAGGTTGCTCCACAGGCCCGAACTCAAGATGTCCCTGAGCGCGATCGGGTCGCTCGGTGTCGGCACCGCGGTCAGGCCGCCGCCGGGATCCTTGGCAAAGCCGCGGAACTCGGAGGTCGCGACGCTCTTGGCGTAGGCGTAGTCCTTGTCGAGCGCGCCCCAGGAGCGGAGCGCCTCGAGCAGCATCTCCTGGTCTTCCTTGGTGACGCCGCCTTCGAGCTTGCCGGTATGCGCCACCTTGGCGAGCAGTTCGGAGACGTGCCCCTGGAAGTCTATCTTGATGTCGCGCACGCGCTGTGGCTTGCCGCCGAAGGCCTTGGACGAATGCAGGAACGCATTGTGGTTGAGCTGCTGGAACGGCTCCAGCGTCACGCCGAGGCGTCGGCAATAGGCCAGCAGGCCGTTGTGGTGGTAGGGGATGCGCCAGGGTCCGGGATTGAGGTACAAGCCTTCGTCGAACTCGCATTTCTGCGTTGCGCCGCCGAGTTCGGTGTAGGTGTCGCCGCCGCGCAGCGTCCAGTTACGGCCGCCCGAACGGCTGTTGTATTCGAGGATCTTGACCTTGTAGCCGACCTGCCGAAGTTCCAGCGCCGCAGTCATGCCGGCGAGGCCCGACCCAAGGATCAGCACGGTGGCGCCCTTGGGGTCGCCTTCCAGTTTTGGCGGTCCCCGGTAGCCGGATTCGACTGCCAGACCGAGGCTGGTCATTGCCTGATACATTGCCGCCGAGCCGGCCGTGAGGCCGATCAGCGAAAGCAGATTTCGCCGGCTGATGCCGCTAAATGGTTCGGATTGTTGCATGATTTAAGATCCTCCGGGCGACGGTCCGCACACGGCCGCACGTTGTCTTGTTGAACGGCGTGGAAAAATCCTTCCAGCCACGGGAGGCAGCCTATGCTCATGCAAAGTCGAGTCAACTAGGCCAGAGCCGGGCGGCGATAGGGGCTGGAGTGCCGCAGGCGAAGCCGGCAAAGGTCGTTTCGACAGCCTCTGACGGCAGTCCGGGTTTGGGTGTGCTCTTCGCGCTAGATTTACCAACCGTACAACTTTTCGTGGTCCCATTCCTCCGGGTACGGCAGAGTTGCTGTCGATCGGGGGAGTGTGCGGAGATGTACAAAGCTCTCTTCGTGGCCGCGGTCCTGGCGATTGCTGGATTTCCTGCGCAGGCCGCCGCCGATGTTCTTGTGGCCAGGGTCAACATTTCGACGCAGACCATGACCGTCACGATCGACGGGCGGGTGATCCATCGCTGGCCGGTGTCCACGGCCCGCAGGGGATACGTGACGCCCCGCGGCAGCTGGCGGCCCAAGCGGCTGCACCGGATGTGGTACTCGAGCAAATACGAGAACTCGCCGATGCCCTATTCAGTCTTTTACAACGGTGGCTATGCGATCCACGGCACGGGGGCGGTGAGGTCGCTTGGCCGACCTGCCTCCCACGGCTGCGTCAGGCTCAATGTTGCCAATGCGGCGCGGTTCTATTCCCTGGTCAGGGAAGTCGGGCCCAGCAACACCCGGATCATCGTCGCAAACTGAGCCTGCGTCGCCCCGGCCTCGCGACCAAAGAACCTGCATCGGGCAGCGCCTACTATATTGGAAATATTTGCGATTTTAACTTGCCCGATGGTCAGTGGCGACTGTGCTCTGTTGCAGAATTGTATCATGCCGGAGACGAAATCTGCGGTCGGGACAGATGTGAGTGCCTCCTCAATTGCCAGTGGCCAAGCAGGTGCTAAATTAAGGTGGCTACCTATTTCGGGGTAAGGTGGGTCTTCATGAAGCGACTTTTGGCTGGTGCGATGCTTGCGGTGGTTGCCTCTCCCGCATTCGCGGCGGATGTGGTGGCGCCGATCGCCGAGGAGCCTGTCGCGTCGGGGCCACGGATCGCGGGCCATGTCGAGGCATTTCTGGGCGGCCTCTGGATCGATGCAGAAGGCGGCAATGACGGTGGATGGGTGGCGGGGGGCGCTGCCCGACTCAACTTTCCGATAGACGCGCGCTGGAACATTCAAGGCGACCTGTTCGCCGATGGCGCTTGGTTCGACGAGGGCGATTTCAACAGCTATGGCGGCGCCGTGCATGCCTACTGGCGCGATCCCAGCAGTTTTGCAGCGGGCGGATTTGCGACCATCACCGGCTATGGCGGCGACTCAGGGCCCGGGGACGCATATACCTTCACGGTCGGCCCGGAGGCTCAGGTCTACTTCGACAACGTCACGCTATACGGCCAAGCCTACTACGGACAGCTTCGCGAATCCGGATCATCGGATCACGCCGATATATGGGGCGTTCGCGGCGTGGCACGCTACTTCGTTCAACCAAATCTGCGCTTCGATGGCGAGCTTGGCTATCGCTCCGTCGACGTGTCCGATGGTGCGGACTCGGTTACTGCGGCTCTGCAGGGCAACTACCGTTTTGACGGCACGCCTTGGACGGTCTTCGGGCGCTATCAGTTCGACCGTCTGACCGGCCTGAGCAGCGATGGCGTCAATCTCCATAAGCTGGTCCTTGGCGTGCGTGCCACATTCGGTGCCGACACGCTTCTGGACGAGGACCGCAACGGTGCGACCATGGATACGCAGCGGTCCAGCTACCTGTTCTTCTAGACAGGATTTCGCAGCGACGGGCCTGCGACGGCCGGGGAGTGGGGGCTCCCCGGCCTTTCTATTTCGGACCGGACTTTAGCTGCCTGAACTAAGTTCCTTCTGTGGTTTAGACAAATTTTGCCGTAGACTTACGTTTTCGGGCATTTCCTTTCATCAAGCGCCTGAGTAGGACTCATCGCAGGGAGGTTGCCGGATGAAGTCTGAACAGCGCGTGGCCCTTTCGGAACCCGTGTCCGACGAGGTCCGCAAGACGACCTGCTACATGTGCGCCTGCCGCTGCGGCATCGACGTCCATCTCAAGGACGGAAAGATTCGCTACATCGAAGGCAACAGGGACCATCCGGTCAATCGCGGCGTGTTGTGCGCGAAGGGCTCCGCCGGCATCATGCAGCACTACGCCCCGGCGCGCCTGCGCGCGCCGATGCTGCGGACCGGACCGCGCGGATCGGGTGAATTCAAGGAAATCTCCTGGGACGAGGCACTGGCGCTCGCCACTCGATGGCTCGACGAGGTGCGCCAGTCCGATCCGAAGAAACTCGCCTTCTTCACCGGGCGAGACCAGTCGCAATCGTTGACCGGCTTCTGGGCGCAGCAGTTCGGCACGCCCAACTATGCCGCCCATGGAGGCTTCTGCTCGGTCAACATGGCGGCGGCGGGCATCATGACCATCGGCGGCGCCTTCTGGGAGTTCGGCGCTCCCGACTGGGACCGGACCAAGCTGTTCGTCATGTTCGGGGTGGCCGAGGATCACGATTCCAATCCGATCAAGATCGGCATTTCCAAGCTCAAGAAGCGCGGCGCCCGCTTCGTCTCGGTCAATCCGGTGCGGACAGGCTATTCGGCGGTCGCCGACAACTGGATCGGCATTCGTCCGGGCACCGACGGCCTCTTGATCCTGTCGCTGGTCCATGAACTGCTCAAGGCGCGCAGGATCGACGTCGACTACATCGTCCGCTACTCCAACGCGACCTGGCTGGTGGTCGATGCGCCGGGCACGCCCGAGCATGGCCTCTTCCTGCGCGACAAGGACGGCAAGGCCCAGATCCACGAAACGGTGACCGAACAGGTCGTGCCGCTTGGCACCTCGGGCGCGCGAGCCGGGCTTTCCGGTCGGGTCGAGCTGCCGGACGGCCGTTTCGCGGTGCCCGTGTTCCAGTTGCTCGCCGAAAAGTACCTCGATCCGCAATATGCGCCGGAGGCGGTCGCGAAGGAGACCGGTGTTTCAGCCGAGGTCATCCGCGGCCTGGCAGCCGAAATCGCGCGCGTGGCCTTCGACGAGGCCATCGTCGTCCACCAGCCGTGGACGGACGTCAACGGCCAGCGCCACGACGGCTTCGTCGGTCGGCCGGTGTCGTTCCACGCCATGCGGGGCCTGTCGGCCCATTCGAACGGGTTCCAGACGGCGCGGGCGCTCCACATGCTGCAAGTGCTCATCGGGGCTGTCGACTGTCCCGGCGGGTTCCGCTTCGAGCCGCCTTACCCGAAGCCGGTCGAGGCGCATCCCACGCCTCACGGCAAGGCCGAGCATTTCGGTTCCAACAAGCCGCTGTCGGGCCCGCATCTCGGCTTTCCGCGCGGGCCGGAGGACCTTCTGGTCGACGGCGACGGCCGGCCGATGCGTATCGACAAGGCATTCTCCTGGGATGCGCCGATTTCGGCCCACGGCCTGATGCACATGGTCATCGCCAATGCGTATGCCGGCGATCCGTACCCGGTCGACCTGATGTTCCTCTACATGGCCAACATGGCCTGGAACTCGTCGATGAACACGGCCGGCGTCATCAAGATGCTGGAGGACAAGGACCCCGCCTCCGGCGAATACCGCATTCCGAAGATCATCTACTCGGACGCCTATTCGTCGGAGATGGTCGCCTATGCCGACCTGGTGCTGCCCGACACGACCTATCTCGAGCGGCACGACTGCATCTCGCTGCTCGATCGGCCGATCTCCGAGCCCGACGCGGTGCAGGACGCCATACGCTGGCCGGTGGTACAGCCCGATCGCGACGTGCGCCCCTTCCAGACGGTGCTGCTCGATCTCGGCGCCCGGCTGAGATTGCCGGGCTTCGCCGACAACCACGGCAAGCCGCTCTACAAGGATTATGCCGACTATATCGTCCGCCACGAACGCCGGCCGGGAATCGGGCCGCTGGCAGGCTTCCGCGGCAGCAAGGGTGACCGTGCCGGGCGAGGGGCGATCAATCCCGAACAGATCGAGCGCTACATCGAAAACGGCTCGTTCTTTTCGGCGCATATTCCGCTGGAAGCGCAGTTCTTCAAGCACGCCAACAGGGCCTACCAGGACTTTGGCGTGCGCATGGGCTTCTTTGACGAACCCAAGCCGGTCATCTTCCAGCTCTACCAGGAGACGCTGCAGAAATTCCGGCTGTCGGCGGAGGGCGCGCGCGAGCCGGTGGCGCCCGAAACGCACCGGCAGCGCATCCTCGACACCTTCGATCCGCTGCCGGTCTGGTATCGGCCTTTCGAGGAAGCGGCGGTAAGCCCGGACGAGTATCCTTACCATGCCATCACCCAGCGGCCGGCGGCGATGTACCATTCCTGGGGCTCGATGAACGCCTGGCTCAGGCAGATACATTCGAAGAACCCGCTCTATGTGCCCGGCGCGATCTGCGACGAACTCGGGCTGGCCACCGGCGACTGGGTCTGGGTCATCTCGCATCACGGCCGCATCAAGGTCGAGATCGCGCGCATGGAGGCGGTGAACCCGAGCACGATCTGGACCTGGAACGCGATCGGCAAGCGCGAGGGCGCGTGGGCGCTCGACAGGGATGCCCCGGAGGCGAAAAAAGGCTTCCTGATGAACCACTTGATCCACGAACTTCTACCGCCGAAGGGCGACGGGCTGCGCTGGTCGAACTCCGACCCGATCACCGGGCAGGCAGCTTGGTACGACCTGCGCGTGCGCATCGAGAAGGCCCAGCCGGCCGAGGTCAGCGAGCCGCATTTTACGGCGGTTGCGCCGAAGCGGCTGCATGTGGATGAACTGCGTTACGGGCAGGAGTGGGCGAAATGACCACCCTGCCTTCGCTACCGACACCGAAAAGGCTTGGGCTGGTCATCGATCTCGACGTCTGCGTCGGTTGCCATGCCTGCGTCATCAGCTGCAAGGAATGGAACACCGGTGGCTACGGCGCCGCATTGTCCGACCAGAATCCGTACGGCGCCGACGTCTCCGGTGCCTTCCTCAACCGCATCCACAGCTTCGAGGTGGTGCCGGAGGGCGGACAGGTCATCGGCGAGGCTGGCGAAGCGCGTATCGTGCATTTTCCGAAATCCTGTCTGCACTGCGAGGACGCGCCCTGCGTGACCGTCTGCCCGACTGGCGCTTCCTACAAGCGCGCCGAGGACGGTATCGTGCTCGTCGACGAGGACAAGTGCATCGGCTGCGGGTTGTGCGCATGGTCCTGCGCCTATGGCGCGCGCGAAATGGACCTGGCCGCCGGCGTGATGAAAAAATGCACGCTGTGCATCGACCGCATCTATAACGAGACGCTTCAAGAGATCGACCGGGTTCCATCCTGCGTGCGGACATGCCCTGCCAATGCCCGGCACTACGGCGACCTTGGCGATCCATCCTCGGAAGTGTCGCGGATGGTGGCAGAACGCGGCGGCTTCGACCTGATGCCGGAGCAGGGCACCCGGCCCACCAACAAGTACCTGCCGCCGCGGGCGCGCAAACCGCTCGCCGCAAGCTCGGCGGTGCTGGCCGAAAATACCGACGGGGCCAGGGGCTTTTTCGCCTGGCTCGACGGCATGCTGGACCGAATCTGACATATGCATCCCGCGCCTTCCATCATCATCTTCACCACGCTGTCCGGCATGGGCTACGGGCTCGCCGCAATCCTCGGGCTCGGTTTGCTCGATCCTGGAGCCGTGGCTACGAAAGTCGCGCACGTGCTTGCGCTGGCGATGATCGCCGGCGGCCTGCTGTCGTCGACGCTGCATCTCGGTAACCCGCAGCGCGCCTGGCGGGCGCTGTCGCAATGGCGTTCGAGCTGGCTGTCGCGCGAAGGCGTGATGGCGATCGCGACCTTCGCGCCCCTGACCGTATCGGCCTGGCTATCAGTGATCGAAGGGCGATACCTGCCGCCGGTCGGGTTTCTCGGGGCAGCGATGTGCCTTGCGACGGTCTACTGCACTGCTATGATCTATGCCTCGCTGCGGGCGGTGCAGGCCTGGAACACCCAGCTTACGCCGCTCTGCTACCTGCTATTCGCCGTCGCGGGCGGCCTGGTGATCTCGGCCTTGGTCGGCTATGCATCGGGCGGCGATGGCATCCTCGTTCCGCTGTTGGCAATTGCTGCGTCGATCGCCGCATGGGGCGCGAAACGCACCTGGTGGACCCGGCTGCGCACCATGGCGCCGCTGTCGACGCCGGAGAGCGCCACTGGCCTCGGCAGCATCGGCCGCGTGCGGCTGTTCGAGCGGCCGCATGTCAACGACAACTACCTGACGCGCGAAATGGGCTTCAAGGTCGTCCGTAAGCATGCGGTGAAGCTGTCTAATCTGGCGATGATCGCCGGTGGGGCCGTGCCGACAGTGCTGCTTGCGATTGCCGCATTCTCAGGCGCGGGCGCCGTGGCCACCGTCGCGTCGGCACTGGCGGTGGCGTCATACGCCTTGGGCATCGTCGTCGAACGTTGGCTGTTCTTCGCCGAAGCACGCCACGCCGTGACGAACTTTTACGGCGGATAGCGAAGTCAGGAGCGCTCGGCCTGCTTGCCGGCAGTGTTGACCCTCCGCTTCTTGCCGCGCGAAAGCACCCAGCGCTTATGGAACCACATCCACTGGCCCGGATCCTCGCGGATCCAGCGTTCGACCGTGTCATTCAGCAACTGCGTCGTCGCCTGGACGTCGACGGCGCCGTCGTCGCGGCGGGGCAGGTCGAGCTTGTCCTCGATGGCCAGGCGGTAGCGGTTGCCGGGCAACCTGATGCAGTGCGCGGGATAGACGTCGCAGTCGTAGTGGCGCGCCAGCATGGCGAGCACCGGGTTGGTCTCGCATTCGCGACCGAAGAAGGTCGTTCTCAGCCCGCGATTGAACTTCTGGTCGACGAGCACGCCGACATTGCCCCCGCGGTCGAGGATGCCGGCAAGCGCAAAGGACGCGCCGCGCTGCGAGGCAAGCAGATCGCCCATGCTGGAGCTGCGGGTCGAGAAGATGTACTCGGCGAGGTAGGGATTGTTCGGCGGCCGGAACAGCGCCGTGATCTTCATGCCAAAGGTAGCGGCTGCAATCGGCAGCAGCTCGAAATTGCCGAGATGGCCGGTGAAGACGATATGCGGCTTGTCCTCGTTGGCGATCCTTGCAAAGTTTTCGGTGCCTGAAACCTCGATACGGCCCGGGACCGCGGCATTCGGATCGAAGTCGAAGATCTGGTCCAGGAAGATGTATTCGGCGCCAAGCCGGCCCATGTTGCCCCACATGTCCAGGGCGATGGCCTCGATCTCGGTGTCGCTCTTTTCGGGATAGGCGGCACGCAGGTTGGCTACGGCCACGCGATGACGGCCGAACCGGGGGCCGACGGTGCGGGCGGCGCTGTCGGCGAAATTCAGCGCCCTGTCGACGGGCAGCAACCTGAGTAGCTTGAGCACGACGAGCGCCACCTGCGCGATCAGCCAGTAGTTCAGCTGGCGTAGTCGCCCCATGATCCGCATCATCGTCGGACTGGGTATCTTGCTGGCCTTCTTGCGCGGCAATTCGGGAAAATCCTCAGTCGATGCGGAGGATGATCTTGCCGAACACGTCACGGCCTTCCATGCGCTTGAGCGCCGTGTCGATGGAGTTGAAATCCACTTCGGTATCAATGATCGGTTTCACCAGACCGGCGGCCATCTTCTGCATGGCATTGGCCATGTTCTCCATGCGGCAGCCGAAGGAGCCGAGGATCTTCAGCTGCTGCTGGAACAGCATCATCAGATTCATGTCTGTCGAAACACCCGAGGTCGAGCCGCAGGTGACGAGGCGGCCGCCACGCCTGAGGCTGAACATGGAGCCGGCCCAGGTGTCCTTGCCGACATGCTCGAAGACGACGTCGACGCCCTTCTTCCTGGTCAGCTTGCGCACGACGCCTTCGAACCGGTCCTCGCGGTAGTTGATGACGTGGTCGGCGCCCAGCGCCTTGGCCTTCTCGATCTTGTCGTTGGAGCCGACCGTGGTGATGACCGTACAGCCCATCTTCTTGGCGAGCTGGATCGCCGCCGAACCGATGCCGGAGCCGCCGGCATGCACCAGGATCGTCTCGCCCGGCTCAAGCTTGGCGTTGTCGAACAGCATGTGCTCGACGGTGCCGAAGGTGACGGGGGCAACCGCTGCACCGATGGCGTCGACGCCGGGAGGGGCGGGCACCAGCAGGCGGGCCGGCAGGTTGATCTTTTCCTGGGCGAAACCGTCGAGATGGAAACCGTGCACGCCCGAAACGTGCTCGCAGAGATTGTCGCGGCCCTCGCGGCAGGGGCGGCAGAGGCCGCAGGTGCGGGCGCCGTAGATCGATGCGAGCTGGCCGGGGGCGAGGCCGGTCACGCCCGGGCCGACCTGGTCGACTTCGCCGGAGGCTTCGGCGCCGATCACCAGCGGCATCTTGCGCTTGGCGAAGGCCATGCCGCGCCAGCCCCAGACGTCTATGTGGTTGAGCGCGACGGCCTTGATGCGGAGCGTGATCTCACCGAGGCCGGGAGGTGGCGGCGGGGCAATGTCCACCTGCTCGAGCCGGCGGTCCTCGACGAGCTGCAATGCGCGCATGGTGTCGCTAAATCCTTGTCTCTGGAACGTTGAGACGGTCGCTTAGACCGGTTCCCGCGCCATGACAAGGCAGGTGTTCTGGCCGCCGAAGCCGAAGGAGTTGGAGAGCACGGTGCGAACCTTGGCTTCCCGCTTCACATTCGGCACCACGTCGAGCTCGATCGACGGATCGGGATTGTCGTAGTTGATCGTCGGCGGGATTACGCCCTCGCGCATCGTCATCAGCGAGAAAGCGGCCTCGATCGCGCCTGCCGCCGAGAGCGTGTGGCCGATCATCGACTTGTTGGACGACACCGGGATCTTGCGGATGCGCTCGCCGAACACGGTCGACAGCGACATGTGCTCCATCTTGTCGTTTTCGGGGGTCGAGGTGCCGTGGGCGTTGACGTAGTCGATCTCGTCCTCGCTGAGGCCAGCATCCGCCAGCGCGGCCTTGACGGCGCCGATGGCCGGCGAACCGTCCGGCTTGGAGCGGGTGCGGTGGAAATCGTCGGCCTTTTCGCCGCAGCCGCGCAGGATGCCGAGCACCTCGGCGCCGCGGGCAAGCGCGCTTTCCAGCGACTCGAGCACCAGTGCTGCGGAGCCTTCCGCCAGCACGAAGCCATCGCGGTCCTTGGAGAAGGGTTTCGACGCCTTCTCCGGAACATCGTTGTTGGTCGACAGCGCCGACAGCAGCGAAAAGCGGATCAGCGCCTCGGCGGTGGCCGAGCCATCGGCGCCGATCGACAGCGCGCGGTCGCACTCGCCGCGGCGGATCGCCTCGACGCCGAGCTGGATGGCGGTGGCGCCCGATGCACAGGCGGTCGACAGCGTGATCGGCAGGCCGCGTGTGCCGAAGCGGTCGGCAAGGCGATCGGCAATCGAGCCGAATTGCGAGGTGTCGAACATGTCGAGCGAATTGAGGTTGCGGGCGACACGCAGCAGGCGCTCGGAAGCGGAGCCCTGATCGTCGCCGGCATAGAGCGCGAAGCGGTCGGCCCAGTCGAGCTCGACGGGCGGGGAGGCGAGGAACAGCGGGCCGTCGAAGTCGCCCGCGTCGAAGCCCGCCTCGGCGACGGCCTCCTGTGCGGCCGTTTCCGCGAGTTCGTAGGTCAGGGCGCTGGAGCCCTTGGTGCTCGACGGCAGGAAGTCGACCATGCCGGAGACGCGGGTGTTCAGGTGGTCGACGGGGAAGCGGGTGATCGGGTGGATGCCCGACTTGCCTGCGGTCAGCGCCGCCCAGTTGTCGGCCTTGCCGACGCCGAGCGAGGTGACGACGCCGATGCCCGTAACGGCGACGACGGGTCTGCCGAGATGATCCTTCAGATTGGCCATGTTCTGTCCTGACACCCTTCAGCGCGGCGCGGAGACGAGCGCCACGCCTTCGAATTGGTGATAGCCGACGGCTGTTGCCAGTACGTTTTTCGGTGCACCGGCAAATTCCTTCTCGCCAGCCTCGAACGCCGGATAGCCGGCGCCCTTGTCGACGGCGAGGGCCGCGAGCGCAACCGCGAACGGGAATTGCGCTTCCTTCATGTGGCCGGCCAGCGACGAAAGGGCACGTGCCGCAATCGCGGGATTGGCGTCGAGCGCAGCCTTTTCGGCCGCGGTCGCGGCGTGTGCGCCGGACGCGCCGGAAATCGCCAGCAGGTCGCCTTGGGGAAGCTCGATCTTGGCCAGCAGCTCGGTGAGACCTCCCTCCAGGCCGCCCTTGCCGCGGCGCCTGGCGCGGCCGGACACGATCGGACCCAGCCGGGCATAGATCTTCTGGCCGCGGGCCTCGGCATGCTCGCGGGACTCGAGCACCAGGAACGCGCCGCCCGAGCCGGTGACCACGCCGCCACCTTCCGAGCCCTGCCGCTGCCAGACCGGCTTCCACGGGCCGCGATGCAGATAGCCGGCCAGCTCGTAGCCGAGCAACATGTCGCAATGTTCGGTCTGGAAGGCGCCGCCGACCAGCACATGCGTCGACTGGCCCGAACGGATGCGCGCGGCCGCCGTCTCGATGGCGGAGACGCCGGCACCTTCCTCGCCCATGAAGGTGCGGGACGAGCCGGTGACCTTGTGGACGATCGAGATGTTGCCGGCAAGCAGATTGGAGAGCTGGGCGAGGAACAGCGTCGGCCGAAGCTCGGTCGTCAACTTTTCATTGAGCAGTACGCCACGGTCGCTGCGGGTGTTGGAAGCATCGAGGACACCTGCGTCGACGGATTCGTCGCGCTCGCCACCGCCTGCCGCAACCACCATGTCCATGGTCGTGCTGAGGTCGTCGTTGCCCTTGATGCCGGCGTCGTCGAGCGCCATGCCGGCGGTGTAGGTGCCGAGCCTCTGCCAGGTCTCCATCTGCCGCTGGTCGCCGCGCTTGGCGATCTGCAGTCCCCAGTCGATCTCCGGAAGGGGGTGGACGGTGTAGGGCGAGAAGCGCTCGGCATCGATAACCGGCGTGGCACCGGCCGTGCTCAGCTTGTCCCAATGCGCCCCGCCGCCTTCGCCGAGCGAGGAGACGAGGCCGATGCCAGTGATGACGACGTCGCGGTTGGCCATGGGCGGCGTTCGCCTGCTCAGGCGTTCTTGGCCGCGACGAGCGCGTCGATCTTGGCGCAGAGGTTCTTCATGACGAAGTACTCGTCGGTCGAAGCCTTGCCGTCGTTGACTTCCTGCGTCCACTTCTCGAGCGGCACCTTGATGCCGAATTCCTTGTCGATCGCAAAGACGATATCGAGGAAGTCGAGGCTGTCGATGCCCAGGTCGTCGATGGTGTGGCTCTCGGGCGTGATGGTGTCGAGGTCGATCTCGCTGGTTTCGGCAATGATCTTGGCGACTTTCTCGAAGGTCGTGGACACGGCTTTTCCTTTGGTGAGGGCGGTCATGAACCCGGGACAGATTCTGCGCGCATAGTTTTGTGGGGCTGTCTAATCGGTTTTTCCGGACAGGAAAAGGCTAAATCCTGTGCCTTCAATAGGCGTCTGCTCCCGTACGTTGGGGAAGGCGCGTCAAAAGACGATGCGGCCGAGCACATGCAATTTCTCTCCCTGGAGCCCTACGATGACGGCTTCGCCTTCGCGCGCCGATGCGCCCGTCAGCGCCTGGATGTTCTCGAGATGGGTCACCAGCACGATGTTGTCGGAGCCAGAGAAGTTGCGGATGATCTCCTTTACCGCCGCCACGTCGGCCTCGATCGTCGCTTCGGTGGGCTTATCGAGCGCGGCCAGCGGCTCGACGATGCGGTCGCCGAAAGCAAGGCGGGCGGTTTCGAGCGTGCGGCAGTAGCGACTGGAAAGCACCTTCTCGACGGGTGCTGCGCGGGCGGCGAACAATGCACCGATCTTGCGGGCCTGCTGGCGTCCCCTATCCGAGAGATTGAGCTGGGTGGCGCATTTTTCGATGTCGAAGCTCGGCGGCTCGACGGTTCCCGTCGTGGCGGCGTGGCGCAGCAGCACGACATGGCCGCCGTTGCGCAGGAGCGCCCAGCCGGCTTCGGTCGCCTGGGCCGGCAGGGCGCCCAGAAATACTATGACGGCAAGCACGAGCCTGAGCATGAATCGTCCCGAATTCGCAATGCGGATATAGGGATGCCAAAGCCGATTGAAAGGCAAGGCGGCCGGCAATCGCAGCGGGTGGCCGAAAGACGCCGGCCGACTTGATCGGGACGGAATAGGCGGCAATGCTGGCGGGCGATTCCTCACCTTGCAAGCTCCGATGTCACCACTCGTCGAAACAGTGCTCTTCGTCTTCGGTCTCGTTGCCCTGGGCTACCTCGCCGGCGCGACCGGCTATCTGCGGGCCGAGGCCGGGGACCAGCTATCCCATTTCGCAGTCGGGGTGGCGCTGCCGCTGCTTCTGTTCCGCACGATGCTGGGCGCCGATTTCCAGGGTGCGGCGCCCTGGGGCCTGTGGGCCACCTACTTCGCGGCAGTGGCCGTGGCCTGGACTGCCGGTCATCTGGTGACCACGCGGGTCTTCGGTCGGGACGGGCAGGCTGGTGTGGTCGGCGGCGTCTCCTCTGCCTTCTCCAACCTGGTGCTGCTCGGCATCCCCTTCATGCTCGGGGTCTTCGGTCAGGAGGGCTTCGAGATACTATCGCTGATCGTGTCGGTGCATCTGCCGACGATGTTGATGGCCTCGATCATCCTGTTCCAGCTGTTCGGGCCGCGCCGCAACGAACCCGTGCATCCGCTCAGGATCATCGGCGACTTCCTGCGCAAGATCTTCCGGAATCCGCTCATCATCGGCATCCTCGCGGGCCTTGCCTGGCGCCTCACGGGCATGCCGCTGCCGTCGCTCGCCAATCGCTTCGTCGACGCGCTCGCCAACGTCGCCGGCCCGGTGGCGCTGTTTGCCATGGGCCTCGGGCTGAGGAAGTTCGGGATTTCCGGCAATATCCGGCCGGCGCTGGTCCTTTCGGGGCTGAAGCTGTTCGTGATGCCCGCGGTTGCACTGGCCTTCGCGTGGATGCTCGGCCTGCCGCCGCTGACGGCCAAGGTGGCGGTCGCCGCCGCCGGCCTTCCGTCCGGGGTCAATTCCTACCTCATTGCCACCCAGTTCGGCACCGGCCAGGCGCTGGCCTCGAACCAGATGACCATCGCCACGGCCTGCGCTGCGGTGACGACCGCCTTCTGGCTGACGGTTGCAACTGCCGTATTCGGATGAGGCTGGACCAACGTATCTATGCCATAATGCGGTTGATCGCGGACATTGCGGCAAGATACTAATCTGACGGCCGTGGCGGGGAGGCAAGCGTCCGTCCGCCCAATGTTTCTAGCGACACGAAAAGCCTGCATCGACAGGCAGACAGGGAGGCGAGCCATGCTCCAGAAAGTCAGTCAGTTCATGCGGCAGGCCAATCTCATCAACGGCGAATGGGTTCAGGCCGATTCCGGCAAGACCATCGACGTCATCAACCCGGCGACGGGATTGAAGATCGGCACCGTGCCCAGGTCTGGGGCCGCAGAGACCCGCCGCGCCATCGAGGCCGCCAACGAGGCGTTCAAGACGTTCCGCAAGACCTCGGCGCTCGATCGTTCGAAGCTGCTGCGCAAGCTGCACGACGCGATCATGGACAATCAGGACGCGCTGGCCGAACTGCTCACCATCGAGCAGGGCAAGTCGCTGACCGAAGCCAAGGGCGAGGTCGGCTCTTCGGCTGCCTATGTCCTGTGGTTCGCGGAAGAAGCGCGCCGCACCTATGGCGACGTCGTGCCTTCGCCATGGGCCGACCGCCGCGTGCTCGTCACCAAGGAGCCGGTGGGCGTCATTGCCGCGATCACGCCGTGGAACTTCCCGTCCTCGATGCTGTCACGCAAGCTCGGACCGGCGCTTGCCGCGGGCTGCACCGCCGTGGTCAAGCCTGCATCGCAGACGCCTTATTCGGGCCTGGCCTGGGGCGCGCTGTGCGAGGAAGTCGGCTTCCCCAAGGGCGTGGTCAACGTGCTGACCGGCTCGGCCGGCGAAATCGGCGACGAGATCTGCGCCAATCCGCTGGTCAAGAAGATCACCTTCACCGGCTCGACTGAGGTCGGCAAGATGCTGATCGCCAAGTCGGCCTCGACGGTGAAGAAGGTGTCGATGGAACTCGGCGGCAACGCGCCGTTCCTGGTCTTCGACGACGCCGATATCGACCGCGCCGTCGAGGGCGCCATCACCGCGAAGTTCCGCAATTCCGGCCAGACTTGCGTCTGCACCAACCGCTTCTTCGCCCAGGCGGGCATCTACGACAAGTTCGTGGCGAAGCTGGCCGAGGCCTCGAACAGGCTCAAGGTCGGCTCGGGTCTCGACGCAGGCGTGCAGCAGGGCCCGCTGATCGACGAAAAGGCCGTCGAGAAGGTCGAGGAGTTCATCGCCGACGCCACGGCCAAGGGTGGCAAGGTGGTTGCCGGCGGCAAGCGCCATGCGCTCGGCGGGTCATTCTTCGAGCCGACCGTCATTTCCGGCGCGACACCAGCGATGATGTTCATGAAAGAAGAAATCTTCGGCCCCGTCGCGCCTGTCTTCAAGTTCGAGACGGAGGAGGAGGCCGTCGCGCTCGCCAACGACACCGAGTTCGGCCTCGCCAGCTACTTCTACACAGGCGACCTGGGCCGCGCCTTCCGCGTGATGGAGGGGCTGAAATACGGCATGGTCGGCGTCAACGAGGGCTTGATCACCACGCCCGAGGCGCCGTTCGGCGGCGTCAAGGAGTCCGGCCTCGGCCGCGAGGGTGGGCACCAGGGCATCGAGGACTATCTCGACACCAAATATGTCTGCATCGGCGGGCTGGGCTTCTAGGAGGTCTGCCAACTTCTGCAAAATCGGCGCGCGGTCTCGCAAGAGATCGCGCGTTTTCATTTTCGGGCATTGACAAGGGAAATCCGGAAATGAATACAAGATTATGTTTTAATTGGTAAATTTGCCATGACCATGAGTTCGAGGCCGTGGGCGAGATAAAGATACTCCTCTTTGCAGTAGATATTGCTGCCATCGGCTATAGTCGGCGCGCTCGGGAATGCCGGATCTGCTGAAAACGTTGTCGGCAGGAGGCGAGGAGGGCGAGGCGCCTGCGGGAAAATGAAGTCGGCTGCAATCAGACATCTCGCCTTGGCTGCTTCGCTGGTGGTGATGCTGGCCGGCAGCAGCGAGCCTGAATTAAACGATGCCGAAAAGCGCACCATCGCGTCGATGTCGCTGTCGGCGCTTGCGCCGCTACCGCCCGATCTCACCAATCGCTTCGCCGACGATCCCGGCGCTGCGGCCCTGGGGGCGACGCTGTTCTTCGACACAGGCATGAGCCGCGACGGCAACGTCGCCTGCGGCACCTGTCACAAGATCGACCGCCAATTCCAGGACGATCTTCCGCGCGGTGTCGGTGTTGCCGAAACCAACCGTCGCACGATGCCACTGGCGGGCGTGGCGCGCGATCCGTTCTTGTTCTGGGACGGGCGGCGCGACAGCCTCTGGGCGCAGGCACTGCTGCCGCTCGAGAACCCCAAGGAGCAGGCGGGCACCCGACTGGCCTATGCTCACTACCTCAAGCGCCGTTTCGGCGAGCGCTACGAACGGATATTCCGCCCGCTGCCTGATCTTTCCGGCCTGCCGGCGAGCGCCGGGCCGTTCGGAACGCCGGCCGAACAGGCCGCTTGGGCGGGCATGACTCAAGCGGAGCGCGACGGCGTCGATCTGGTCTTTGCCGACATCGGCAAGGCCATCGCCGCCTTCGAGCGCTCGCTGGTCCATGGCCAGACCCGGTTCGACCGCTTCGCCGACGCCCTTGCCAAAGGCGGCATGCCCGCACCGGAGAACGATCTTTCTGATGAGGAGCGACAGGGGCTCAAGCTGTTCATCGGCAAGGCCAGGTGCTCGACCTGCCACATAGGCCCGCGCTTCACCGACAATGAGTTCCACAATACCGGTGTGCCGCCGGTTGCAGACCTGCCCGAGGATCGCGGCCGCATCTCAGTACTGGGCGAGATGTTCGCCGATCCGTTCAATTGCCTGGGAAAATTCCGCGACGGCGGGGAAGAGGCGTGCGGCGAGCTGCGCTTCATGCAGAAAGGCTCGCCGGAACTGGTGCGTGCCTACAAGACGCCGTCGCTTCGAGGGGTTGGCGACCGTCCGCCCTACATGCATGCCGGGCAGTTCGCGACGCTGGAGCAGGTGGTGAACCACTACGCCACGGCGCCGAGGGCGGTCGAGGGCGAGACGGAGCTTCATCCGTTGATCTTGTCCGATCAGGAGCGGGCGGCCCTGGTGGCGTTCCTCAAGACGCTGTCGGACTAGCGGTCCTTGACCGTTTCCATCGCCACGAAGGTCGACGTCTGGGCGACATGGGGCAGGGCGGAGATGCGCTCGCCGAGCACGCGGCGGTAGGCGGCGATGTCCCTGGTGCGCACCTTCAGCAGGTAGTCGAAGCTCGCCGCCATCATGTGGCACTGCTCGATCTCGCGCACGGCATGAACGGCGCGGTTGAAATCGTCGAGCGCGGCCGAGCGGGTGTCCGACAGCTTGACCTGGACGAAGGCGACGTGGCCTTCGCCCATGCGTTCGCTGTCGATGATTGCCTGATAGCCCCTGATGTAGCCATCCTTCTCCAGCCGCTTGACCCGCGCCTGGACCGGCGTCTTGGAAAGGCCGACCTTTGTGGCGAGTTCGGCCATGGACAGCCGGCCGTCGCGCGACAGGGCGAACATGATATTGCGGTCAATGCGGTCCAATTGGTCTTCTGACATCGCCTTGGTAATCTATAACGTCGTCGATTTGCCTCAATGGTAGATCATATGGCCTGCCGCGTCGACTTCTTTGGACCGGTTGCCGAGCTGGCGTTATGCTAGCTTCCGGCAAAGGGCTCTGCGGCACCTTCTGCCGCCGCGCCATCATGCCAACCGCTCCACAGGATCGCCATGCAAGCGCTCGACGCCATCCGCCAGGAAATCCGCGCCAACTACCTCCCCGACGAAGCAGCAGCCGTGAAGCGGCTGGCGGCTCTCGCCAACCTGTCCGTCGACGACCGCAAGGCGATCTCGGCGCGCGCCGCCGACCTCGTGCGTGCCGTTCGCGGCTCGACCGATCCGCGGCTGATGGAGGTCTTCCTCTCGGCCTACGGCCTGTCGACCAAGGAAGGCGTGGCGCTGATGTGCCTGGCCGAGGCGCTGCTGCGCGTACCCGACACCGAGACCATGGACGACCTCATCGCCGACAAGATCGCGCCGCATGACTGGTCGGCCCACTCGGGCGGCTCCAGCTCGATCTTCGTCAACGCCTCGACCTGGGCGCTGATGCTGACGGGCCGCGTGCTGGACGAGGGCGAAGGCTCGATCGAGCGCACCCTGCGCGCCATGGTGCGCCGTCTCGGCGAACCGGTGATCCGCACCGCGGTTGCCGCCGCCATGCGCGAGATGGGCGAGCAGTTCGTGCTCGGCCGCACCATCACCGAAGCCGTCAAGCGCGGCCGCTCGATGATCCAGAAAGGCTACCTCTACTCCTTCGACATGCTGGGCGAGGCCGCCCGCACCGAGGCCGACGCGCTGCGCTACCATCGGGCCTATGCCGAGGCGATCTCGTCGCTGGACAACGGCAGCAACGGCCCCGACATCCGCTACAACCACGGCATTTCGGTCAAGCTGTCGGCGCTACATCCGCGCTACGAGGTCTCGCACCGCGACGACATGCTGCCGGTGATGGCCGAGCGGCTGCTGTCGCTGTGCCTTGCCGCCAAGCGCGCCCGCATGGGCCTCAACATCGACGCCGAGGAGGCCGACCGTCTCGACCTGTCGCTCGACGTCATCGAGCGCGTGCTGGCGCATCCCGATCTCGCCGACTGGTACGGCTTCGGCGTCGTCGTGCAGGCCTATGGTCCGCGCACGGCCTTCGCCATCGACTGGCTCTATGCACTGGCCAACAAGCTCGACCGCAAGATCATGGTGCGCTTGGTCAAGGGCGCCTACTGGGACACCGAGATCAAGCGCGCCCAGACGCTGGGCCTGCCCGGCTATCCGGTGTTCACCCGCAAGGCCAACACCGACGTGTCCTACATGGCCTGCGCCCGCAAGCTCTTGTCGATGACCGACCGCATCTACCCGCAGTTCGCCACCCACAACGCGCACACGGTTGCCGCCATCCTGTCGATGGCCACGGACCGCACGTCCTTCGAGTTCCAGCGCCTGCACGGCATGGGCGAAGCCCTGCACGAGACGGTGCGCAAGGCCGAGGGCACGCGCTGCCGCATCTACGCTCCCGTCGGCGCACATTCCGACTTGCTTGCCTATCTGGTTCGTCGCCTGCTCGAGAACGGCGCCAACTCGTCCTTCGTCCATCAGTTGACCGACGAGGACGTGGCGCCCGAGGACATCGCCCGCGACCCGCTCGAAACGGTGGAGACGCAAGGGCCTGCTTCCAACCCGTCGATCCCCACGCCTGCCGCGATCTTCGGCGCCGGCCGTCAGAACGCCAAGGGCTGGGACATCACCGATACGACCACGCTTGCTGCGATCGACCATGCCAAGTCGGGCTTCAACGGTGCCGATCGCTGGGTCGCGAAGCCGATCACGCGCGCCGCCGGCTATGGCGCGTCGCGCAAGGTGACCAATCCGGCCAAGCCGTCCGACATCGTCGGCACGGTGACCGAAGCCGCCGCCAAGCAGGTGGACACGGCCGTGCGCATCGCCGTCGAGGCGCAGCCGGCCTGGGCCAGGAAGCCCGTCGCCGAGCGTGCCGCGATCCTGCGCCGTACCGCCGATCTCTACGAGGCCAACGCGGCCGAGTTCTTCGCGCTTGCCACCCGCGAGGCCGGCAAGTCGCTGTCCGATGGCGTCGCCGAGGTGCGCGAGGCGGTCGACTTCCTGCGCTACTACGCTGCCGAGGCCGAGAAGGCCGAAGCGGGCACCGAGGCACGCGGCGCCATCGTCTGCATTTCGCCGTGGAACTTCCCGCTGGCCATCTTCACCGGCCAGATCGCGGCGGCCCTCGTCACCGGCAACACCGTCATAGCCAAGCCTGCCGAGCAGACCCCGCTGATCGCCGCGCGTGCCGTCGAGATGATGCGCGAGGCCGGCGTTCCGGAAGATGTCATCCAGCTGCTGCCCGGCGACGGTCCGACCGTCGGCGCGCCGCTGACCGCCGACCCGCGCATTGCCGGCGTCTGCTTCACCGGTTCGACCGAGGTTGCCAAGACCATCGAGCGGCAGCTTGCCGAGACGGCCGCGCCCGACGCCATGCTGATCGCCGAGACCGGCGGCCTCAACGCCATGATCGTCGACTCCACCGCTCTGCCCGAGCAGGCGATCCGCGACGTGCTTGCCTCGTCGTTCCAGAGTGCCGGCCAGCGCTGCTCGGCGCTGCGCGTGCTCTACGTTCAGAAGGACGTCGAGAAGAAGATGGTCGAGATGCTGAAGGGCGCGATGGACGCGCTCACCGTCGGCGATCCGTGGCTGCTGTCGACCGACGTCGGTCCCGTCATCGACGAGGAGGCGCAGAGCGGCATCCGCGATTACTGCGAGAAGATGGAAGCCAAGGGCAAGCTGATCGCCAAGCTCGATGCGCCCGCCGACGGCCGTTTCGTCGCCCCGCATGTCTTCAGGGTCAAGGGCATCGAGGAGATGGAACGCGAGATCTTCGGTCCCGTCCTGCATGTCGCGACCTTCGACGCGGACCAGATCGACGAGGTGGTTTCGGCTATCAACCGCAAGGGCTACGGCCTGACCTTCGGCCTGCACACCCGCATCGAGGGCCGCGTGCAGCACATCGTCGACCGCATCCACGCCGGCAACATCTATGTCAACCGCAACCAGATCGGCGCAGTGGTGGGCTCGCAGCCCTTCGGCGGCGAGGGCCTGTCCGGCACCGGCCCAAAGGCCGGCGGTCCCCACTATCTCCGCCGCTTCCGCAAGGCGGCCGAGAGCGGCCAGGTTACGGCCGACGGCCGCAAGGTGACGGCGACCGAGCTGGTCGACAATCTCGTCGATGCCGGCGAGTGGGCAATGCGCGGCGACCGCATCGCCATCCTGCGCAAGCATCTGCGCGGCAAGGGTGCGGCTGCGATTGCGGCTGCGGCAGCCATCGACTTCGGCCAGGTCGACCTGCCCGGACCGACGGGCGAGGCCAACACGCTGTCGCTCAATCCGCGCGGTCGCGTTCTGGTGCTTGGACCTGATGCCGAAACGCTGCTCGCCCAGGCGATCCAGGCTCTTGCGGCCGGCTGCTCGGTACTGGCGGTGGCTCCAGGTGCGCCGGCGACATTGCAGGCGCTGCTGGGCAAGGGACTGCCGATCTCGTCGATCGATGGTCGCGCCGATCCGGTCGAAGCACGCGCGCTGGCGGTCGATGTCGTTGCCTATTCCGGCACGCAGGAAGGCATGAAGATCATCCGCAAGGTGCTGGCCGAGCGCAAGGGACCGATCGTTCCGCTGATCAGCGAGGTGATCTATCCGGCGGCCTATGCCCACGAGCGGGCGGTCTGCGTCGACACGACGGCCGCCGGCGGCAACGCCAGCCTGCTGGCGTCCGTCTAGCGAAAAAAGGGGCGGGCTCGGGCCTGCCCCTTTCGAATCTGAAGGCGCCGGCGGTCACGTCACCTGACTTCGACCGCCGAAAATCCGTTGAATTGCGGATGGCCGAAGGCTCGGCCGAGCGCGCGTTCCTGCGCGCGTTGCGCAAGTTCTCCGATGGTCAACGGCCGATGCCGAGCGGCAGGGTGAACTGCCAGCTGGACCGGCCTGCCTCGGCAGGAATCGGCGGGAACGGGGCGGCGCGGCGGACGACTTCCAGGGCGGCGGCGTCGAGTTCGGCCGACCCGGAACTCTGGACGATGCGGATGCCGCCGACACCGCCCGACGCGCCAACGGTGAAGGTTACCTGCACGTCGCTGCGGGCCTTGGCTCTGGCGGCGCGCGAGATGCCGCGCAGGGCGCGGCGCAGCTTGGCCGCAACCTTGCCGGGATAGTTCGAAACCGATGCGTTGCCGGCGGACGTGCTGCTGCCGCTCTTGCCCTTGGCGGCCGTGGTGCCGTTTGCCGCGCCGTCGGCATCGCCCTTGCGGGCGTCCACCTGACTCTTGCCCGCCGATCCGGCCTTCTCTTTTCTCGCGGGCGCCTTTGCCAATTTCTTCGGCTGCTCGGCCTTGGTTTCCGGCTTCCTGGCCGGCTTCGGCTCGGCCTTCTTCACCGGCTCCGGCTTCCCCTCAGGCTTGGCTGGTTCCGGTTCGGGGTCGGCGACAACCGTTTCAGGGTCGGGTGCCGGCACGACTTCGGCCTTCGTCTCTGCAGGCTCGACATTGGCCATCTCGACAGGCTTCTGGACGACATCGTCTTCCTCGACGGGGGCGACCCTGTCGGTCGCGAGGATTTCCGGAAGCGGTTCCGTGGCCGCCGGCACGCCCGGTTGGCTGGTGACAGGCTGGATCGTTTCGGCAGGCGTTTCCTGGGCCACAGGTTGGACCGGCTTCACAGGCGGAATATCCGGCTGAGCCTCGGCTTCGGTCGTCTCGACCGGCTTGGCGTCGAGCATGGTGACTATGGTCACGTTGGTGACCGTCCTTGAGTCGATTTCGGACGGATCGCCTGCGGTGGACTGATCCTCGGCGGCATTGCCGAGCAGGGTGATGCCGGCGTCGGCACTTCCCTCGATCAGGATCTGCTCGCTGTCGTTGCGGGTCATGAAGAACATTGCCACCGCCGAATGCAGCGCGACGGAGGCGAGTACCGCCGTGAGCCACTTCCGGCTGCGGGCCTTGGCTGGAGCCGGCTTCGCAGCGAGCGGTTCGCTCGCCGGTACCGTGAGCAGCGGGCTGGCGTCGGCTATGTAGGTCCTGTGCGCCGTGTCGCTGGCGCAGATCCTGAGGGCGCCGTGAGGAATCGCGAAGGCCGGATCGTCGGGCTCGATCGGCCACGTCCCGACGCCGGCCAGCGGCCAGGCGACGGTGCTTTTGGCGAAGGCCGGTTCAAGTCCCACGGCAGCCCCTCAAATCCCGAATGCGATGCCGGATTTGGATTCGGTCCGCAGCGACTTCAGGCAAGCCGACGGCTCCACGCCGGGGCCGGCACAGTCGGTGGCCCGGTTGACCAGCGCGCGGTTTACCTTGGTGCAGTCGGTGCCGGGCAGGTCGAACCGTGTCACCTTGGTCTTGCCTGCAGGCAGTTGCTCGAAGTCGAGAACGGTCAGGCGGTCGACCACGCCTGCTTGGTTGAACAGGGCGATCTCGAACGCCGCGCGGGAAAGCTCGGCTCCTAGCCTGTTGCTGACCACGAAGGTGAGGCGGCAGCCCTTGTCGGATGGGGTGGCGGCATTGAGTTCGAGCAGCAGTTCCGGTGTTGCCGGGGCGCCTTGCGCCCCAGCTGAACTCACTGCCCCAGGGAGGGCAGTCACTGCCGCTGCCAGAATGGGAAACGTCCAGGCGTTCTCCCTCATCGCATCACCAGTCCAGCTGCTTGACGAGGGTGAGCTTGAAGGTGCGGCCCTTGCCGGCCGTGCCCGAGAGGAACTCGCGGTACTGTTCGTTGAAGATGTTGTCGACGCGGAAGTTGGTCTCGAAACCCTTCCAAGCGCCGTCCTGCGGCTTCCACGTCACGAACATGTCGTGGGTGGCGAAGGAAGAGGTGGGCCGGCGCGTGTTGGGCAGTTTGCTGACGCGGTCCTGGGCCGCCACGAAACGGCTTGTCCAGCCGAAGGACAGGTCGCGATCAGGCACCCGGCCGCCAAGGGTGAAGGCGAACTCATGCGGCGCGACGGTGTTCAGCGGCATGTCCTTCAGCAGGTCCTCGCCGATCACGTAGGAATAGGCCGCGTTGCCGAAGACGTAGTCCGAATCATAGGCCAGTTCGACCTCGGCGCCATAGATGCGTGCCGCGCCGATGTTGGTGTAGCGCGGATTGGCGCCGTTTCCGTTGTCGGTGATCAGGTCGGTGATGTCGTTGTAGAAGCCGGTGGTCTTGAGCTGCACCGCATCGCCCGGCTGGGCCACGTCGTAGAGCGAAACCGCGACGCCGGCCTCGTAGTTGTTCGACAGTTCCTTCTTGAGGTCGGGGCGTCCGATCTGCGCCGAATCGAAGACCTCGTCGATGGTGGGCACGCGCTCCGTATGGGCTACCGACCCGAACACGGCAAAGGTGTCATTGAACTTGTAGTGCGCCGCGATCTTCGGGGAGAAGGCCGTGTGGTCCTTGGCGCTGGCCGCGGCGATGTCGGTCGGCTCCAGCCTTTGCCAGTCGAGGCGCGCGCCGGCGATGAGCGTCAGGCGCTCGTCCCAGATGAATTCGTTTTGCATGAAGGCGCCGGTTGCCGTCCGGGTACCCTGCGGGTGGGTGCCGGACTTGCTCTTGAGCGTCGTCCGCTCCTGGAAGTTGCTCTGCGAGCCGACGGTGAGATGATTGACGAAGTTGTCGCCTACATAGTCGAAGGTGTTCTGCACGCTGAACTGATAGGTTTCGTAGCCGAAGGTGCGGTTGAGCGAGGGGATGGTGGCGTCCGACTGGTCGTTGACGGTGTCGGAGAAGGACGCCTGCACCTTGAGGTCGAGCCAGGGATTGTCCGAGGCCGGGTTCTCGTAAGCGATGATAGCCGTCTTGTCGGTAATCTTGCGGTCGACCGTGCCGAAGCCGGGCGGCACGTCGATGCCGGTCTGGTTATAGTACTGGTCGTCCTCGTCGGTCTGCCACTGCATGTAGGATGCACGCAGGGCCTGCTCGTCGTTGTCGCCGAAGCGATAGGTGCCTTTCAGCAGGCCCGACGGGGCGCCGATCTCGGAGCCGGGGATTTCGGTGCCGTTTCCGGAGGTGTAGGCGTTGGCGTAGCGATAGTTGCCAGCGGCCAACAGTTCGAAATTGTCGCCGAGGCGTGTCGCCAGGATCGCCGAACCAAGCGCGCCTTCGGAATTCGAATCGAAGGCGGACTTGAGCCGCAGCGCGCCTTTCTGACCGTCGGCCAGAAAGTCGGCCGCGTCCTTGGTGGTGAAGTTGATGACGCCGCCCAGCGCGCCCGATCCGTAGAGCGTGGACGACGCGGGCCCGCGCAGCACTTCGACGCGCTTGAACAGCTCGGTGTCGGTGAACAGGCCGCCCACGCGGTACTGCTCGTAGAACTTGGTCGCCCCGTCGACGTTGACGATGATGCGGCCTTCCTCGCCGCCGCTCTCGGGACCGCCGACGCCGCGGATGTTGAAGGTCTGGCCGAGCGCGCGGTCGGAGCCCGACACGTTGACGCCCGGGATCGTCTTGACCAGTTCGCCGACCGTTTCGGCTTGCTTCTGATCGATGTCCTCCTGCTCCATGACCGACACCGCTTGTGGCGTGTCGATGGCCACCTTTTCGGCGCCGGCACCCACGATCAGGCGCTGCAGCAGCGTCACGCGGCCCTTCTTGTCCTGTTCATTGGTCTGGACTTCCTGGGCTTTCGCGGCCTGCAGTCCAGCCAGCACCATCATCGCCGCTCCGCCCAGAAGAGCAGCCTTGTTCCGAGCAACCAGCCCCATATCCCAACTCCAAATGTCCCATGCTGGCTTGCCCGCTGCTTGCTCGCACTTTTTCGTCTGCCCGGTTCGTCTTAATCTTGACTCGTTCGCTCCGGTATTGCACTGACTAGTAAACATGATAGTTTGAGTCAACAATTTGATTTGAACATTTCAGCCCGCCGGAATGGTCCGGCTGGATGGGTGGACCAAGGAGTGCAATGAGATGAATTCGCACAATCCGAACCACTTCCGTTCGGGCCAGTACAGGCACGGATACCGGCGCCCGGAAGGGCAGATGGGCACGCGCCCGATCGCCGAATCCCTGGTGGTCAGGACCCTGACCAGCGAGTCGCTGTTCCTCGGCGACTACGAGATCGGCATCAACCACGGCGGTGCGCTCTACCGCCTCAAGATCACCCGTCAGGGCAAGCTCATTCTCAACAAGTAGGTGCTTCGAAAATGGACCAGCGCGTGAAACCCGCCCCGCATGCAATCAGGCGGGCGCGATCGGGCAACCCCAAGATGCGCGAGCGCGACCTGGCCGGGCAACTGGGGATATCCGAGGCGGAACTGGTTGCCGCCCACTGCGGCGAGGGCGTGGTTCGCATCGAACCGCGCGTCAACGACCTGCTCGCCGGGCTCGAGGCCGTCGGCGAGGTGATGGCGCTGACCCGCAACGAAAGCGCAGTGCACGAGAAGATCGGCGTCTACGACAAGGTGGTGCAGGGCAAGCTGAGCGCCATGGTGCTGGGCGAGCAGATCGACCTGCGCATCTTCCCGGGCGCCTGGGCGCACGGGTTTGCCGTCGAGAAGCGCGATGGCGACGACATTCGCCGCAGCCTGCAGTTCTTCGATGCCGCGGGCAATGCCGTGCACAAGGTGCATCTGCGCCCTGCGTCCAACCTCTATGCCTATCAGAAGCTGGTCGAGGCGCTGGCCAGCGCCGATCAGGAGCCGACGATGGTGACGGTGCCGGCAGCACTCGACAAGCCTGCCGACGACAGCTCGGCAAGCGTCGACGAGCTGCGCCAGCGCTGGAGCAGCATGACCGACACGCACCAGTTCTTCGGCATGCTCAAGTCGCTGAAGCTCGGCCGCCAGGAGGCGATGCGCATGGTCGGCCGCGACTATGCATGGATGCTGGACGGGGGCGCGCTGCAGACGATGTTCCACCAGGCTTCCGAGACGGAGCTGCCGATCATGTGCTTCGTCGGCAACCGCGGCTGCATCCAGATCCACTCGGGTTCGGTGAAGAACGTCAAGCCGGTGGGGCCGTGGATCAACGTCATGGACGAAACCTTCCACCTCCATCTGCGCGCCGACCACGTCCAGGAACTCTGGGCGGTGCGCAAGCCGAACAAGGACGGCCATGTGACCTCGGTCGAGGCCTATGACGCCAATGGCGACATGATCATCCAGTTCTTCGGCATGCGGAAGGAAGGGCAGGGTGAACGCCAGGGGTGGCGTGGCCTCGTCGAGACGCTGCCGGCTGCCGCACAGCAGAACGCGGCGTAAGGAGAATGAACATGTCGATCACCAAGGGGCTGGCTCGCTCGGCCGCGATCGGGCTCGTCCTGCTGTCGACCGCAGGCGCAGGCCGAACGGCGGAAGAACCTGGCGTGCTGCCGGATCGCTCGCGGATTGCCACGGTCGGCGGCTCGATCACCGAGATCGTCTACGCGCTTGGCGAGGAAAAGGCGCTGGTCGCGCGCGATTCGACGAGCGTCTATCCCGAAGCGGCCCTCAAGCTGCCCGACGTCGGCTACATGCGGGCGCTGTCGCCGGAGGGCGTGCTCTCGGTCAACCCTTCGGGCATCCTCGCGCTCGAGGGCAGCGGTCCCAAGGAAGCGGTGGATGTGCTCAAGAAGGCGAGCATACCGCTGATCACCGTGCCCGAAGGCTTCAGCCATGAGGGTATCGTCGACAAGATCCGGATCGTCGGCAAGGCGCTCGATGCCGAGGCGAAGGCCGAAACGCTGGCCAAGGAGGTCGACGCGCAGCTCAGTGCCGCCGAGGCGCTGACGGCCGACATCCCGCAGGCCGAGCGAAAGCGGGTGCTGTTCATCCTCGGCATGCAGGGCGGCAAGATCATGGCTTCCGGCAGCGGCACCGCCGCCGACGGCATTATCGCATTGGCCGGAGGGGTCAACGCGGTCGAGGGCTTTTCCGGCTACAAGCAGCTGACGGACGAGGCGGCGCTCACCGCCAGGCCGGACATCATCCTGATGATGGACCGCGAGGGCGAGCTCGCCATCGGTGATGCGCAGGTCTACGGCAGCCCTGCGATCGCCTCGACGCCGGCCGGCCAGGCGAGGAAGCTGATCCGGATGGACGGAGCCTATCTGCTCGGCTTCGGACCGCGCACGGCAAGCGCCGTCAAGGACCTCGCTGCGGCGCTCTATGGCGACGCGGTGAAGCGATAGGACCGATACAGTGACGGATGAAGCGATTGCCGGCGTGGCCGGCGCGGAGGCGGGCGGTCGTCATGTAAGCGGCGACCGTTCCGCCAGGGCACTGTTGGTGATAGGTCTCCTGGCCGCCATGCTTGCGGTGACGGCGCTCACCAGTCTCACCTGGGGCGCGTCCGATGCCTCGGCGATCGGGTTGCTCCGCGCATGGCTGTTCGGCGTCGATCCGGGCAACGAGGCGCTGTCTGCACGCGATGCCATCATCGTCTACGACATCCGCCTGCCGCGCGTAATCCTCGGTATCCTCATCGGAGCAGCGCTCGCAGTTTCGGGCGCCGTCATGCAGGGTCTGTTCCGCAACCCGCTCGCCGATCCCGGCCTCGTCGGGGTGTCCGCCGGATCGGGCCTGGGCGCCGTCTCGGTGATCGTGCTCGGCTCGACCCTGCTTGCGCCGTTCACCGCGGTATTCGGCAGCTATGCCCTGCCGCTGGCGGCCTTCTTCGGCGGGTTGGTGACGACGATCATCCTCTACAACGTCGCGACGCGGCAGGGGCGAACCTCGATCGCCACCATGCTGCTCGCCGGCATCGCGCTGGGCGCCATGGCGATCGCGCTGACCGGCATCCTAGTCTACATGGCCGACGACCGGCAGCTGCGCGACCTGACCTTCTGGCAGCTCGGCTCGCTCGCCGGCGCCACCTGGGTCAAGATCGGCGCGGCCGGCCCGATCATCGTGGCGGCGCTAGCCGCGACCCCGTTCCTCGCCAGGGGGCTCAATGCCATGGCGCTCGGCGAGGCCACCGCCGCCCATCTCGGCGTGCCGGTGCAACGCCTGAAATATATCGCCATCGTCGCGGTCTCGGCGGCCATCGGTGCCGCGGTGGCCGTCAGCGGCGGCATCGGTTTCGTCGGCATCGTCGTGCCGCATCTGCTGAGGCTCGCCATCGGTCCGGACAACCGCTACCTGCTGCCGGCCTCGGCGCTTCTCGGCGCCTGCCTGCTGCTGCTCGCCGATGCGGTGAGCCGCACCATCGTAGCACCCGCCGAATTGCCGATCGGCATCGTCACGGCCGCGGTGGGCGGTCCGTTCTTCCTCTGGATCCTGCTGCGCAAGCGCGGCGTCGTCGACCTCTGACGCTGGAAAGGACAAGAACATGCTCGAAGCACGTCAGGTTTGCGTGAACATCGGCTCCAGGCGGATCGTCGCCGACGTCGACTTCTCCGTTCGCCCCGGCGAACTGGCCGCGATCGTCGGTCCCAACGGATCCGGCAAGTCGACCCTGCTGAAGGCCTTGACCGGCGAGCTGCCGTATTCCGGCAACGCCTCGCTCAACGGCCGCGACATCGCGTCCCTCAAGCCGTGGCAGGCCGCCGCCATGCGCGCGGTGCTGCCGCAGTCGACCGCACTTTCGTTTCCCTTCACGGTACGCGAGATCGTCAAGCTCGGCGTCACCGGCGGTCGTTCAGGCGCATTGGCCGGCGAAGACGACAGGCTGCCGGAGCGGGCGCTGGCGCGCGTCGACCTGCAAGGATTTTCGGGACGGTTCTATCAGGAGCTTTCGGGCGGCGAACAGCAGCGTGTGCAGTTGGCGCGCGTCCTCTGCCAGGTGTGGGCGCCGGTGCTCGACGGGCAGCCGCGCTACCTCTTCCTCGACGAGCCGGTGTCCAGCCTCGACATCAAACACCAGCTGATCATCATGGAGATCGCCCGCGACTTCGCGCGGCGCGGCGGTGCGGTCGTGGCCATACTGCACGACCTCAACCTGACCGCGATGTACGCAGACACGATCGGCGTCATGCATCGCGGCCGCCTGGCGGCGAGGGGCTCGCCCCACGAGGTGCTCAGTGACGAACTGATCGAAAGGGTGTTCGACTGCCGCCTGCGCGTCGGCGCCCTGCCGCCATCTCGCGTACCGTTCGTGCTGCCGCAGTCGGCGGCGGCCTGAACTCAGCTTGCCAGCGACTGGGGCGCGGGGAAGTTGATGCCCAGCACGTCGCGCATGTTCGGACGGGCGGCGACGAGGTCGGCGATCGTGTAGCGGCCCAGCACCTCGAAAAAGGCGTTCAGGGCCTCGCGCAATGCCGAGTTGAGGCCGCAGCTGTCCATCAGCGGGCACTCGGCGTCGGCCTCGAAGCACTCGGCCATGGCGAAATTCTCTTCGGTCACGCGCACGACGTCGAACAGCGAGATCTTGTCGGCGGGTTTGCCCAGACGCACGCCGCCGTTGCGGCCGCGCACGGTCTCGACCAGACCTGCCTCGACGAGCGGCTGCAGGATCTTGAACAGGAACAGCTCCGACACCGTGTAGGCGGCGGCAATCTCGGGAACGCGGCTCAGCCGTCCTTCATTGGCCGCGCAGTACATGAGGATACGCATGGCGTAGTTGGTCTGGCGTGTGAGTCGCATCGGTGATTCCTCGCAGTGGCGCGGACAGGCTTCTTATATGGCCTACATCTTAGAATAATTCCAGACAAGCGCTGTCAACAATTTCCGCGCCGTCCCGCTCCCGGCGCAAGCCAGCCTTGCGTTCATGACCGGGCTGGGCGCTTGAATTTCATTTTGCACTGCACAATATTGCGCACGTCGGGAGTCGAAGACTCTGGGGAGGAACCCATGAGGACTGCGACATGGAACAGATCAAACCTGCTCAGCGCCCCCTGGTCGGCACGATCCGCCAGCTCCGGCCTTCCGATCTGACCCGATTTGCCGAACATCTGCTGAGGCTGGACAACCAGAGCCGCCGTGACCGCTTCAACGGATTGACGGACGATGATTTCCTGCGCGCCTATGCCGAGCGCTGCTTCCGCGAAGGCGTGACCGTGGTCGGCTATGTCGAGGGCGACAAGGTTCTGGGGGCTGCCGAACTGCATGAACGGCCGGAAGAAAGCGAGCCGACGGCAGAAATCGCGTTCAGCGTCGAAAGTCAGTTGCAGCACCGTGGTATCGGCGGGCGACTCTTCCGGCGCCTTATCGCGCAGGCGAGGGGGCTCGCATATAGCCGGCTGCAGGTGACGACGCACTCGAACAACGGCGCCATGAGGGCGCTAGCGCGCCGCTTCAACGCCAAGCTCAGCTTCGAGCATGGCGAAGCCCACGGCGTGATCGAACTGGACGCCGAGGGCACGCCGGAATTCGACTTCGAGATGCGCCTGCCGGCCGACTTCGGCAAGCGCGGCCCCGGCAAGGCGATCGCGGCCTGACGCTTTTCCGAATTGAAGCGCCCGGCCGACGTGCCGATATTGTCCCTGTGTTCAACGGGGAAGGCGCCTGATGTCGTCATTGCAAAGCCGGGTCGCACCCTCCGGCGCGATCGCCTCCGCCAGGGCCATCGACGCCGAAAGGCTTGCCGCGTTGCGGCGGACGAAACTGCTGGCCACCGCAGCACTGGTGCTGTGCGTCTTGGTCTTCGCGGTCGCCAAGTCGTTCCAGGGGCGCTGGCCTTGGCTCGGCTTTATCGCCGCCTTTGCCGAAGCGGCGACCATCGGCGGGCTGGCCGACTGGTATGCGGTCGTCGCGCTGTTCAAGCGGCCGCTTGGCCTGCCCATCCCGCATACGGCGATCATCCCCTCCAATCAGCACCGCATCGCCGACAATCTCGGCCGCTTCATCGAAACCAACTTCCTCGCACCGGAGCCTGTCCGGCAAAAGCTGAAGGAGGTCGACTTTGCGGCGCTGGTGGCCGACTGGCTGTCGGATCGCGCCAAGGCCGAGGTGCTCGCCCGCTTCGTCGGTCGGCTGGTGCCGAAAATGCTGCAGGCCGTCGAGGACACGGGCCTGCGTGACTTCACCACCAAGCGGATGCTGGAGCGCATCGGAAAGGTCGACCTGGCGCCGCTCGCTGCGGAGCTGCTGTCCGCCTTCACCGACGGCCGGCGGCACCAGCGCCTGCTCGACGAATTCACCAAGATCATCGGCAACTTCCTCAAGGACGAGCAGGCGCTCGCCGCGATGCGCGAAAAGATCCGCGACGAGCTGCCATCTGTCTTCAACATGTTCAGGGCCGATGCTTACCTGTTGAAGCGCATCGTCGCATCGGCCGCGACCTTGCTCGAGGAGGTGCGCGCCGACCCGGATCATCCTCTGCGCGGCGAGTTCGACAGCTTCGTCCATGGCTTCGTCGAGCGGCTGCGCCAGTCGCCGGACTATGCGCGGCGGGCTGAGCAGTTCAAGCGCAACTTCCTGGCGCGCCCCGAATTGCGCGACCTTGCTCGGGACGTGTGGGAGAGCATGCGCCGCTTCATCGAGCAGGATGCAGCGGCGGAGCGCTCTATGACGCGCCGGCACCTGACCAGCCTGTTCGTCGAGATCGGCCAGAACCTCGCGCGCGACCAGCAGATCAGGGCCGACATGAACGAGGGCTTCGTCGTTGCCCTGGCGTCCTTCGTCGAGAGCCAGAAGAACGGCGTTTCCGGCTTCATCGCCGAGCAGGTCAAGGGCTGGGACCTCGGCCAGATGACCAGCATCATCGAGATCAATGTCGGGCGCGACCTGCAATACATCCGCTTCAACGGCATGTTGATCGGCGGACTTGCCGGGCTGGTGCTCTATTCCGCGGAGTTGCTGTTGCTGGCGAATTGACCGGGCGTCTTGCTGGTCTATGCTGGCCTTGCCACCTCCGGGGGAGGCCCGGAGCAGACGGGAGCAAGCCATGGCGAAGAAGCCGGAACCGGAATCCTTCATGGACATGTTTGCGAGGTTCGGGCGCGACCTGAAGATGCCCGAAGTCGATGTCGAGGCCATTGTCAGCCATCATCGCAAGAATTTCGAGGCGCTGGAGCGGTCGGTCAAGGCAACCGCCTCGGGGGCGTCGTCGCTGATGTCGAAGCAACGCGAGATGCTGCAGGACGCGTTGCGCGAGATCACCGACGCGGCGCAGAGCCTGCGGGTTCCCGGCAATCCGCAGGAAATGCTCGCCAAGCAGTCCGATTTCGCCAAGCGCTCGTTCGAGGCCGCGGTCAAGAACGCCGGCGAAGTGGCTGCGATCGTGCGCAAATCGGGCGAGGAGTCGGTCGACATCCTGCGCAGCCGCATCCACGAGTCGATCGAGGAAATTCGCGACAGCATCGAAAAGAAGAAATAGCGCACCTGAACCAAGCTTCTGGCTGGGCGTCGGATTCTGCTCTCCTGTGGGTTTCGCCACACAGGCCGCGCATTGCCGGCCGCCGGGTGCTAAGAAATGCCCGTCACATTTGCAGCCTCGCCAGTCATTGGGACTCGCAGAGACGCTGCAGCACCTGGAACCTGTGCGTGAAGGTCCGGCAGTTGATTCCCGCTGCCGGAAGCGGCGCCGGCATTCGGCCGAGGAAGAGGATGAAGGTAGGTATCGAGATGGGGTCGGCGTCCGGCGGGACGAAGGCTCAGCTTGATCTCGAAGAGCTTCTGGCGACCCGCTTGCTCGTTCAGGGCAATTCGGGCTCCGGCAAGTCGCACCTGCTTCGCCGCCTGCTCGAGCAGAGCGCGCCCTGGGTCCAGCAATGCGTCGTCGACCCGGAGGGCGATTTCGTCACTCTGGCCGACCGCTTCGGCCATGTCGTGGTCGACGCCCAGCGCACGGAAGCCGAGCTCACCCGCATCGCCGGCCGCATCCGCCAGCACCGCGTCTCCGTCGTGCTCAACCTGGAGGGTCTGGACGTCGAGCAGCAGATGCGCGGCGCGGCCGCCTTCCTAAACGGCATGTTCGATGCCGATCGCGAGTTCTGGTACCCGGTGCTCGTCGTCGTCGACGAGGCACAGCTCTTCGCCCCCGCGGTCGCGGGCGAGGTGTCCGACGAGGCGCGCAAGATTTCGCTCGGCGCCATGACCAACCTGATGTGCCGCGGCCGAAAGCGCGGCCTTGCCGGAGTGATCGCCACGCAGCGTCTTGCCAAGCTCGCCAAGAACGTCGCGGCGGAGGCGTCCAACTTCCTGATGGGCCGCACCTTCCTCGACATCGACATGGCGCGCGCCGCCGACCTGCTCGGCATGGAGCGGCGCCAGGCGGAGATGTTCCGCGATCTTGCGCGCGGCAACTTCGTGGCGCTTGGACCGGCGATGTCGCGCCGCCCGCTGCCTGTCGCCATCGGCCCGGTGGAAACGTCCGCGCGTTCCGTCAGCCCCAAGCTGATGCCGTTGCCCGACGCCAACGACGATACGCGCGAGCTGATCTTCGCGCCGGCTCCCCTGGAAGCGCGTCAGCCGGCTCGCCGTCAGGCTCCGCCCGCGCCCACGCCAACGGCCGACATCATCGCCCAGCTTACCCAGGTGAAGGCAGAAGCGTCCGCACCTGTAGCCGAACCCATTTTCCCGCTGTTCGACGAGGCCGAACGCGAGGCGCTGATCGATACCATCGTGCGCGAGATGGTCGAGGACCCGGATGCGGCCTTCCGCACCGATGCGGTGCTCTACCAGGACTTTCTCGTGCGCTGCCGCATCAAGCGCATGCAGGGCGAGCCGCCGCCGCTTTCGACCTTCCGCCGCCGCTATGCGGTGGCGCGGTCGGGCATCGACGAGGAGACGGCCTCGAGCGACAGCTGGCAGCAGGCGCTGGTGCTTTCCGCCTCGCTGCCGGAGGACCTCCAGGCGGTGTTCCTGATCGTCGCGCAGGCGGCGGTCAAGCGAGCGCCATGCCCATCCGACGCCGCGATCGCACAGGCCTATGGCAGCCACTCGGCGCGCCGGGCGCGGCGCCTGCTGACCTATTTCGAAGAGCAGGGGCTGGTGGTTGTGCGCACCGACTTCCACGGCAAGCGATCCGTCGCGTTCCCCGATCTGGGCTGCGAGACCGCGCCAGGCGATCCGGAACGGACCGATGACCTCACGGAGCGCCAGGCGGCCGAGTAGGCGATGAGCTGCTGCGGAGGTTGACAAGCGAAGGCTTCATGGTTCCCAGAATGCTCCAAGCTTGGGAGGTGGGGGAAATGAGCCTGGAGAAGCGGATCGAGACCTATGAGGACCTGCGCGCGCATATCGGGCAGGAGCTGGGCGTTTCCGATTGGTTGCTCGTTGACCAGAGCCGCATAGACGCCTTTGCAGATTGCACGGGCGACCGCCAGTGGATCCATGTCGATCCCGAGCGGGCGCGGCGGCGCAGCCCGTTCCGTACCACCGTCGCCCACGGCTTCCTGACCTTGTCGCTGGTCGGCTCCCTGGTGCAGGAGATCGGGGTCGTTCCGGAAAACACGCTTGCCGCCTTCAACTACGGCCTCGACAGGGTGCGCTTCATCGCGCCGGTCAAGGTCGGGTCGCGCGTTCGCCTGCGCACGACGCTGATGTCGATGGAAGACAAGGGGCCGGGGCAGTATCTGCTCAAGGCCGAAAACACCATCGAGATCGAAGGCGAGGACAAGCCGGCGCTCGTCGCCGAGACATTGGTCATGCTCTACGAGCGGCGCGGCAAGGCGACGGCCTGAGCCGTCGCGCTCGGCAAGGTTCAGCGCGGCGCGCCGATCACGATCTCGATCTCGCCGATGCCCTCGACGCCGCCGGTGATCCTGTCGCCAGCCTTGACCGCGCCGACCCCGGCCGGTGTGCCGGTGTAGATCAGGTCGCCGGGCTCGAGTTCCATCGCCTCGCTGCAGATCGCAATCACCTCGGGGATCGTCCAGATCAGTTCGGTGAGATCGCCCTCTTGCCTGGGGTCGCCATTGACGGCGAGCCAGACGCGGCCGCGCGTCGGATGGCCACTCGTGGCGGCGGGGAGCAGCGGCCCGCAGGGCGCGGACCGGTCGAAGCCCTTCGACCAATCCCAGGGACGGCCCATCTTCTTGGCGCTGTCCTGCAGGTCGCGACGGGTTAAGTCGATGCCCACGCCATAACCCCAGACATGGTCGAGCGCTTCCGCGACGGAGATGCGGAAGCCGCCCTTGCCGATGGCCACCACGAGTTCGATCTCGTGGTGCAGGTTCGCGGTCAAAGGCGGGTAGGGGATGGTCGCGCCACTGTCTGTGACGGCATCCGCGGGCTTGTCGAAGAAGAACGGCGGTTCGCGATCGGGGTCCTGGCCCATCTCGCGGGCGTGAGCGGCATAGTTGCGGCCGACGCAGAAGATGCGCCGCACCGGGAAACGGTCTGAGGAACCGGAGACGGCGACCGAAGCGGGCGCGGGCGGGGCAAAGACGAAGTCCGACACGATGTCACTCCTTGGAACCGTTGCGGCGTTCTCGCACGATCGGGCCGCCACTGTCACCCGCAAGCCCGGCACCTTCCAAAGATCGCGTATGCCGGTGGACCCATTTGCGCTGGACTGCACGCAATGCGTGTCTGGCCTCCAAAAAGGCGCTTGCAGCCGCAATTTGCAGGGATAGGATTTGCGCACCTGACGGGTGCGGGGTTCTGCCTGGCCGGTCGCGGCAACAGTGGGAGGTTTCATGTCAGAGGTTACTTTGGTCGTGAATGGCCGAAAGGTCAGCGGCGCGGTGGAGGACCGCACGCTTCTTGTACATTTCCTGCGTGAGCATCTGGGGCTGACAGGCACGCATGTGGGCTGCGACACCTCGCAATGCGGCGCCTGCGTCGTCCATGTCGACGGCAAGGCGGTGAAGTCCTGCTCCATGCTTGCGGCCCAGGCCTCCGGCTCTACCGTGACCACCATTGAAGGCCTTGCCAACGGCGCCGACCTTCATCCGGTCCAGGCGGCATTCAAGGAACATCATGGCCTGCAGTGCGGTTTCTGCACGCCCGGCATGATCATGACGGCGACCGACATGATCCGCCGCTACCCCGAAGGCCTGGACGAAGCGACCGTGCGCGCGGAACTGGAAGGCAACATCTGCCGCTGCACCGGCTACCACAACATCGTCAAGGCGATCCTCGCGGCATCGAAGACGATGGCCAAAGCATCCAAGGGCAAGGCGAAGAAGGCTGCTTGAACAGAATTGGGAGTAGGGCAGTAGGGCAGTGAGGCAGTAGGAAGAAGCTGCCGCCCACGGAAGCTCACCTACTGCCTTATTGCCTTACTCCCGTACTGCCCCTCCGGAGGAGAATTCAGATGGGAATGGAAGGCATCGGCGCGCGCGTGACGCGCAAGGAAGACAAGAGGTTCATCACCGGTGGCGGCCGCTATGTCGACGACATGGTCGTGCCCGGCATGAAACATGCGGCATTCGCGCGCAGCCCGCATGCGCACGCCGACATCAAGAAGATCGACGTCAAGGCTGCAGAGGCCATGCCCGGCGTGATTGCCGTGCTGACCGGCAAGCAGCTCAAGGCCGACGGCATCGGCAATCTCATCTGCGGCTGGATGATCCATTCCAAGGACGGATCACCGATGAAGATGGGCGCCTGGTCGCCGCTGGCGGTCGACAGGGTCCGCTATGTCGGCGACGCGGTCGTCATCGTCGTCGCCGAGACCAAGGGCCAGGCGCGCGACGCGGCCGAAGCGGTCGAGATCACCTACAAGGAGCGCAAGGCCGTCATCGACGCCGTCGAGGCTCTGAAGAAGGGCGCGCCGCAACTGCATCCCGAAGCCGAGGGCAACCTGATCTTCGACTGGGAGATCGGCGACGGCAAGGCCGTGGATACGGCGATCAAGGCTGCTGCCCATGTGACGAAGGTCACCATCCACAACAACCGGCTCGTGCCCAATGCGATGGAGCCGCGCGCAGCACTTGGCCACTACGACAAGGCCGAGGACCACTACACCTGCTGGACGACCTCGCAGAACCCGCATGTCGCCCGCCTGGTGATGAGCGCCTTCTACAACGTCGCGCCGGAGAACAAGCTGCGCGTCATCGCCCCCGACGTCGGCGGCGGCTTCGGCTCGAAGATCTATATCTATCCCGAGGAGATCATCTGCCTGTGGGCGTCCAAGCGCGCCGGCGTTCCGGTCAAGTGGGTGGCCGACCGCACCGAGAGCTTCCTGACCGATGCGCATGGTCGCGACCATGTCTCCAAGGTCGAAATGGCCTTCGACAAGAACAACAAGATCACCGGGCTCAAGGTCGACACCATCGCCAATCTCGGCGCATACATGTCGTTGTTCTCGTCCTGCGTGCCGACCTATCTCTACGCCACGCTGCTGTCGGGCCAGTACGACATCCCGGCGATCCACGCCAATGTCAGGACCGTCTACACCAACACAGCACCCGTCGATGCCTATCGCGGGGCAGGGCGGCCCGAGGCGACCTACCTGCTCGAGCGGACGATGGAGATCGCCGCGCGCGAACTCGGCGTCTCGCCGGCGGACCTCAGGCGCACCAACTTCATCACCCAGTTCCCGCACCAGACGCCCGTCATCATGAACTATGACGCGGGCGACTATGCAGCTTCGCTGGATGCGGCGATGAAGCAGGCCGACTATGCCGGCTTTGCCAAGCGCAAGGCGGCGGCGGCCAAGAAGGGCAAGCTGCGCGGCATCGGCATGAGC
The DNA here is from genome assembly GCF_039907765.1 of Mesorhizobium sp. CC13. Classification (NCBI taxonomy): domain Bacteria; kingdom Pseudomonadati; phylum Pseudomonadota; class Alphaproteobacteria; order Hyphomicrobiales; family Phyllobacteriaceae; genus Mesorhizobium; species Mesorhizobium sp. CC13. The sequence continues at coordinate 370,292 of NZ_JARDJI010000002.1, forward strand.
TGCTACATCGAGGCCTGCGGCATCGCGCCGTCGGCGGCGGTGGGTTCGCTCGGCGCCGGCGTCGGCCTGTGGGAATCCGCCGAGGTCCGGGTCAACGCCGTCGGCACCATCGAGGTGCTGACAGGCTCGCACAGCCACGGCCAGGGCCACGAGACGACCTTCGCCCAGCTCGTCAACCAGCGCTTTGGCGTGCCGATCGACAGCGTCTCCATCGTCCATGGCGACACCGACAAGGTGCAGATGGGCATGGGCACCTACGGCTCGCGCTCTGGTGCTGTCGGCATGTCGGCGATCGTCAAGGCGCTCGACAAGGTCGAGGCCAAGGCCAAGAAGATCGCGGCCCACCTGCTCGAGGCCGACGAGGGTGACATCGTCATCGAGAACGGTGCATTGAAGGTGGCAGGCACCGACAAGAGCGTGCCGTGGTTCCAGATGGCGCTCGCCGCCTACACCGCGCACAACCTGCCGGCGGGCATGGAGCCGGGGCTGAAGGAGACGGCCTTCTACGACCCCTCCAACTTCACCTTCCCGGCGGGCTGCTACATCTGCGAGGTCGAGGTCGATCCCGACACGGGCAAGACCGACATCGTGCAGTTCGTGGCAGCCGACGACTTCGGCAACATCATCAACCCGATGATCGTCGAGGGCCAGGTGCACGGCGGTATCGCCCAGGGCGTCGGCCAGGCGCTGCTGGAAGGGGCCGTCTATGATGGAACTGGCCAGCTGCTTACGGCGAGCTACATGGACTACACCATGCCGCGCGCCGACGATTTGCCGTCGTTCCAGGTCTCGACCACCAACACGCCGTGCCCGGGCAATCCGCTCGGCATCAAGGGTTGCGGCGAGGCCGGCGCCATCGGCTCGCCGCCTGCCGTCATCAACGCCATCACCGACGCGCTCGGCCACGACAACCTGAACATGCCGGCGACGCCGGGCAGGGTGTGGGCCGCGCTGCGCGCCGGCACGAAGCACTGAGAAAAGCGAACAGGGAACTAGGGAGTAGCGACTAGGGAAGAGACGAAGGCGGATGCGGAACCAATCGCTGTTCGCCATTCCCTGTTCGCTCTTTCCCCGAAGGGAGAAAGATCGATGTATTCCGTCAATTACCATCGCGCCAGCTCGGTCGCGGATGCCGTCAAGAAGGTGAAGGCCGGCGACGGCAAGTTCCTCGCCGGCGGCATGACGCTCATCCCGGCCATGAAGACGCGGCTCGCGGCACCTTCCGATGTCGTCGACCTCACCCACATCGCCGAGCTCAAGGGCATCAAGGTCTCGGGCAAGACCGTCACCATCGGCGCAACGACCACCCATGCCGAGGTCGCCAATGACGAGAAGCTCAATAAGGTCTGCCCGGCGCTGTGCGCGCTGGCGAGCCATATCGGCGACCCGGCCGTGCGGCATCGCGGCACCATCGGAGGGTCGATCGCCAACAACGATCCGGCGGCGGACTATCCCTCGGCGATGCTGGCTCTGGGGGCTACCGTCGTCACCAACAAGCGGGAGCTGCCGGCCGACAAATTCTTCAAGGGCCTGTTCGAGACCGCGCTCAAGGATGACGAGGTGATCACCGCCGTCACCTTCACCGCGCCCGCCAAGGCGGGCTACGCGAAGTTCCCGAACCCGGCCTCCCGCTACGCCATGACCGGCGTGTTCGCGGCCAAGGGCAAGGACGGCGTGCGCGTGGCCGTGACCGGGGCGGGCGACGATGGCGTGTTCCGCTCCAAGGAGATCGAGGCAGCACTTGCCAGGAAATTCGAGGCTTCAGCGCTCGAAGGCGTGACCGTCCCGGCCAAGAACCTGATGAGCGACATCCACGCCTCGGCCGAGTATCGCGCCAACCTCGTGGTCGTGATGGCCAGGCGCGCGGTCGCCGCGGCAAACGCCTGACCGATCGCCGAACTGGGATCAGCGAAGGGGCCTCCGGGCCCCTTTGACTTTTCCGGGCGCGTGACCGCGGTGGCCATTCGATGCATCGTCGAAATTGCCACTCCTGGAGTTCCGCCGGACTGGCCGCGCGACTATGCCGGAACGTATGTCAACCTGATCACGTCCCTGCCGATTCGATCGCTCGCCACGAGGCGCAGCGGCGGCCGCGGGCCGGCGAAGAACGGCCTGCCGCGACCAAGCACGACGGGATGGATGTACAGTCGATACTCGTCAACGAGACCTAGCTCGGTCAGACTTCGCGCCAGCTCGGGTCCGGAAACTTCGATCTCCCCATCCAGGCGAGCCTTCAGCCCGCGTATCGCCGTCTCGACGTCATCTGCGACAAGTGTGGCATTCGGGCCGACGGACTTCAGCGTGCGCGACACGACCCATTTCGGTTGGCTCCGCCAAGCCGCAGCGTACTCGCGTTCGTCCTCGTCCCATTCGGAATGGTCTTCGTCCCAATACCGCATCACCTCGTACATGCCCCGACCGTAGACGCTGCCGGCCAGGCCGCGCACGTCGTCGATGAAATGGCGAAAGAGCGCGCGATCGGGCGCAAATTCCGTGTGATCTACATACCCATCCAGGGACTGGTTCAAAGCGAACACGAGCTTCGCCATGCTGCAGGATCTCCTCGCCAAGCTCCTCAAAAGGCTTGAGCCGATGCTACGCAGAAACGAAGCTGGTCACAATCTGGCCGCCGCTTCGTCGGTGAGACCAATAGCGGAGTTCCGCTTTCCAGCCTGTAGGTACAAGGCATACCGTTCCCAAACACCCTCGGTCATTTCCGATTTAGGGGTTAACGGCCTAGGACCAAAGTCTGCGGCGGCAGGCCCAACATCTTGGCGACTGGCTCTTGGCATGGATCGCCAAGGCGGCTTACATGCCGCGCACGGTTACATCGCAGTCCCGAGACGTGGAGCAAAACGGAATGGCGCGCCCGATAACTTCGATCGCCGATCTTCGCGCTATCGCCAAGCGCCGCGTGCCGCGCATGTTCTACGACTATTGCGATTCCGGCTCGTGGACGGAAAGCACCTATCGCGAGAACGAGAGCGACTTCGTGCCGATCAAGCTGCGCCAGCGCGTCGCCGTCGACATGCGCAACCGCACGCTCGAGACGACGATGGTGGGCGAAAAGGTGTCGATGCCGGTGGCGATCGCGCCGACGGGCCTGACCGGAATGCAGCATGCCGACGGCGAGATCCACGCGGCACGCGCCGCCGAGAAGGCGGGCATCCCCTTCACGCTCTCGACCATGAGCATATGCTCGATCGAGGACGTCGCCGAGAACACCTCGAAGCCGTTCTGGTTTCAGCTCTATGTGATGAAGGATCGCGATTTCGTTTCGCGGCTGATCCAGCGCGCCAAGGCGGCGAAGTGCTCGGCGCTCATGCTGACGCTCGACCTGCAGATTCTCGGCCAGCGCCACAAGGACATCATCAACGGCCTGTCGACGCCGCCGCGGATGACCATCCCGAACATTGTCAACCTCGCCACCAAGCCGCGCTGGTGCTTCAACATGTTGCGCACCAACCGGCGCACCTTCCGCAACATCGCCGGCCACGCCAAGGGCGTCACTGACCTGCGCTCGCTGTCGTCCTGGACTGCGGAGCAGTTCGACCCGGCGCTGAGCTGGGACGACGTCAAGTGGATCAAGGACCAGTGGGGCGGCAAGCTGGTCCTCAAGGGTATCATGGACGCGGAGGACGCCGAAAAGGCAGCGGCGAGCGGTGCGGACGCGCTGATCGTGTCCAACCATGGCGGGCGCCAGCTCGACGGCGCGGTTTCGTCGGTTTCGGCGCTGCCCGAGATCGTCGACGCGGTCGGCGACCGCATCGAGGTGCTGATGGATGGCGGCATCCGCTCGGGCCAGGACGTCATCAAGGCGGTGGCGCTGGGCGCCAAGGGCGTGTTCATCGGACGCGCCTTCCTCTACGGGCTCGGTGCCGGCGGCGAGGCGGGCGTGACCAGCTGTCTCGACATCATCCGCAAGGAGCTCGACACCACGATGGCCTTCTGCGGCCTGCGCGACATCAGGGACGTCGACGGCCGCATCATCGCGCGGCGATGACCGGCGAGGGCCAAGCGGGCGCTGCAGTCCGTCCAGGCCCGCGGGAGCCTGGGGCAAGCCGTCCGATCGCAGGTGCGCCTGGCTCGGAGCGACTCCAGTGAGACGGCAGTTTCGCCGCCTTGCCGGCATCGCGACCCTCAACACCAGGCGCGCCGGTTTCCTGGCCCTGGGCCTGCTCATGCTTTTGCTCGGCATCGTCGGCGCATTCCTGCCGCTGATGCCGACGACCATCTTCCTGATCGCCGCCGCGTGGTGCTTCGGGCGCTCTTCGCCGCGTTTCGAAGCCTGGCTGCTCGACCATCCCCGCTTTGGTCCGCCGCTGCACGACTGGCGCGAACAGGGCGCCATTCCGCGCAAGGCCAAGGTCACGGCCTGGATCGGCATGGCACTGGGATATGGGCTGTTCTGGCTCGGAAAGCCCGATGCGCTGGTCGCAGCAGCGGCGACGGCCTTCGTCGCGGCAGGTGCCGCCTATGTGGCGACGCGGCCGGATCCAAAGCCGAAGCCGGATGTCGCGGCCGGCCCCGGAGACGAGTAGCGGGACCTGGCGACGGCCTTTGATTGGGGGACAATTTACGGCGCGCCCTGGCTGATTTGGTCCCGTAGCCTTGTTGTGCTAGGGAGCGGCGTTATCTGCAGCCCTGCGCGAATTCGAGAAGCCATGACCAAGCTTTATGCCGACGGCGCGAAAATAGTCGCCGTCGCACCGATGATGGACTGGACCGACAGGTGCTGCCGCAACTTTCACCGGCGGATCGCCAGGGATGCGTTGCTCTACACCGAGATGGTGGTGGCGGACGCGGTCATCCATGGCCCGCGCGAGCGCCTGCTCGGTTTCGACGCCTCCGAGCATCCCATCGCGCTGCAGCTTGGCGGCTCCGATCCGGCGAAGCTTGCCGAGGCGGCACGCATCGGCGAGGGCTTCGGCTATGACGAAGTCAACCTCAATGTCGGCTGCCCGTCCGACCGCGTGCAGTCGGGCACCTTCGGCGCCTGCCTGATGAAGACGCCCGAACTCGTCGCAGAATGCGTGTCGGCGATGAAGGCGGCGGTGAAGATCCCTGTCACCGTGAAGTGCCGCATCGGCGTCGACCATCAGGACCCCGAGCCGGCGCTCGATGCGCTTGCCGCACAGGTCTTTGCCGCGGGTGCCGACGCGCTGTGGGTGCATGCCCGCAAGGCCTGGCTCGAGGGGCTGAGCCCTAAGGAGAACCGCGAAATCCCGCCGCTGGACTACGATCGGGTCTATCGGCTCAAGCAGAATTATCCCAACCGGTTCATCGGCATAAACGGCGGCGTTCAGACGCTGGAGGAAAGCAGGGCCCATCTCGAAAAGGTAGACGGGGTCATGCTCGGCCGTGCCGCCTACCACACGCCAAGCGTGCTTGGCGGCGCCGATGCGCTGCTGAGCGGAGCAGAGCCGGAGGACATCGACTACGCGGCCCTGATCGATGCCATGGCCGACTATGCCGCCGGCCACATTGCCGCCGGCGGACGCCTCGGACATGTCACGCGCCACATGGTCGGGCTGTTCCACGGCCATGCCGGGGCGCGGCGCTATCGCCAGATCCTGTCGACGGATGCGACCAAGGCGGGTGCCGGCCCGGAGGTGCTGCACCGGGCCTTTGCCGCCGTCGATCTCGGCGCCGCCAGCGAAGCAGCCTAATCTCTCAGAATCATCCGGTCGCCGCGGACGTCGAAGCCCGACAGCGATCCGATGAAATTCATGCCGAGCAGACTCTGCTCCAGTCCGCGGTCGGCCACCAGCACCGGCAGGTTCTTCCGCTCGATCGCGCCGAGCCGGATGCTCTCGACCGTCACGCGAGCGGCGCGGGCGACGCCATTGGCGGTCGAGACCGGCACGGCGAAGTTCAGGCTTTCGGGGTCGAAGCCGGCGAGGCGGGCGTCGGAGGCGGTAAGCACCGTGCTGGTGGCGCCGGTGTCCACCATGGCCTGGATGGTCGCGCCGTTGACCTGAAGGCGCGCGCCGAAATGGCCGTTCGGAAGCTTGTCGAGGGTTACGGTGGCGCGGCCGTCGCCGTCGATCACCGACAGCGGGCTGCCGGGCACGAGCCCGGCGGTCACGCGGCTTGCGACATCCTGCAGCTCATACCGGTACTGGTAGCCTGCCACCAGGACCAGGACGATGAGCAGCCATAGCGCGAAGCTGCGCAGGCTGGCACCCAGATGCGTGCGGCGTCCGAGGATGCCGGCGCCGATGACCAGCGCCAGCGCGCCGAGATAGACCAGCCTGCCGAAGCTGTCGTTGTCCAGGCCGAGCGTCTCGCCGCCGGAATCGTTGAGCATCAGCAGCAGCAATCCGCCGCCGAGCACCGCGATGACGATCCAGAACAGTCGGCCCATGTGCTTCGAAGGTCCTCAGACTGCGCCGCGTTCGCGGGCCATGCGTGCGCGGCGCGTTTCGCGGCGCGGCTTGCGCTCGACCGTTTCGAGCCGGGCGGGCAGCTCCGCCATCACCGCGCGGCGCGTCTGCGGCGTCATCTCGAGCCAGGCGGAAATTTCGGCGCGGGTGCGGCCGCAGCCGAAGCAATAGCCGGTGGCCGTGTCGATGGAGCAGACGAGGATGCAGGGCGATTCTATAGCCGTCATCATGAATTCCGGTGCATGGGCCTGCTTATGCCCGCTGCCGCTTGCCGCCGCAATATGCAGGCTGCCTCAGCCAGATGGTGCAGCATGCCGCATGATGCAAGCCCGCACCGCAGCGGCGTGACGCGTCGTCTGCGCGACGTCGCGACAGATCGGACGCCATGCCGCGATTGTTTTCCCGTGCGGGGAGGGTTATTCGGCGAGCGACGATTTCCGAACGGCAGGCCCAGCGATCATGACAAGCGCCCAACCCTTTGACGACTTCCGCAACCTGTTCGCGCACATGCCAGAAGGCGACGTGGCGCAGGCGGGCAAGGTGTGGTCGCTGTTTGCCAAGGCCGACAAGCCGCAGGGCTCGCTCGGGCGCATCGAGGACATCGCGGCCTGGCTGGCGCGCTGGAGCGGCCGTGCGCCGCCATCGGTGCTGAAGCCGATGGTGGCGATCTTTGCGGGCAACCATGGCGTTGCGGTGCACGGCGTGTCGCCGCGGGCGATGGAGGCGACGGCGCAGCGTGTCGAATTGTGCGCAGCAGGCGGTGCGGCGATCAACCAGATCTGCGTTGCCAACGATCTCGGCCTCAAGGTCTTCGACCTGGCCCTGCATCTGCCCACGGCCGACATGACGGTCGAGCCGGCGCTCGACGAGCGCGCCTGTGCCGCCACCATGGCCTTCGGCATGGAGGCGATCGCCGGCGGCACCGACCTCTTCTGCATCGGCGATCTCGGCGTCGCCAACACCACCGTTGCAGCAGCCCTCTCGGCCGCCCTGTTTGGCGGCCGAGGCGCGGACTGGGTCGGGCCGGGCTCCGGCGCCGACGCGGCGATGCAGGCCCGCAAGGCGGCAGTCGTCGACCGGGCGCTCGCCTTGCACGGCGACCGCCTCAGGGATCCCTTCGAGGCGCTTCGCCGAGTGGGCGGGCGCGAGTTCGCGGCGATCGCCGGCGCCATCCTTGCAGCGCGCATGGAGAAGATACCGGTGCTGCTCGACGGCTTCGCCACGACGGCGGCGGCGGCAGTGCTTTACGCTTGCGACTCGAGAGCGCTCGACCACTGCATGTTCTCGCATGTCTCGACCGAACCGGGCCACGCCCGCCTGCTCGCCAAGCTCGGAGCCCGGCCGCTGCTCGGCCTCGGGATCGACCATGGCGAGGCGGTGGGCGCAGGGCTTGCCGCCGGCCTTGTCAAGACGGCGGCCCAGATCAGCTCGGGCATGGCGGCGGCCGTACGCTGACGGCAGAAGGACTGCCCTAGGAGCGGGCGGCCAGGCTTCGCGGCAGCGACGTCGGTAGGCCATCGATCACCCTGGCCGGCGGGAAGATCGCGACCGCCTCGGTGCCTTCCCTCAGCTTCGATTTGAGGTCGAACTCGCCGCCGTGCAGGGCAAGCAGCCCCTGCACGATCGGCAGGCCGAGGCCGGTTCCCTGTTCCGCGCTCTTGATGGCGATCGAGCCCTGGCCGAAGGCGGAGAGGACGATCGGTATCTCCTCGGGCGGGATACCGGGTCCATTGTCCTTGACCGAGATGTATTGCCCGCCGCCCGCGGTCCAGCCGACGAGCACCCGTATTTCGCCGCCTGTCGGCGAGAATTTTATCGCGTTCGACAGGAGATTGAGCGTGATCTGGCGGACCGCCCGCTCGTCGCCGAGCAGGCGCGGCAGCGACGCCTCGAAGTCCTGGACGATGCGCAGGTCCTTGTTGCGCGCCTTGAGCTCCATCATGTGGCAGCAATCCTCGACGACCGAGAGCAGGGCGAGCGGCTCCTCGTTGAGCCGGTAGCGGCCGGCCTCGATACGGGAAAGGTCGAGGATTTCATTGATGAGGTCGAGCAGGTGCTGGCCCGAATCGTGGATGTCTCGCGCATACTCGCGATAGGTCGGGCTGTTGATCGGCCCGAGTACCTCGCCTGCCATCACCTCGGAGAAGCCAAGGATCGCGTTGAGCGGCGTGCGCAGTTCATGGCTCATCGTCGCCAGGAAGCGCGACTTTGCGAGATTGGCATCCTCGGCGCGTCGCCTTGCCTCGTCGGACATCGACTTGGCCGTTTCCAGTTCGGCGACGAGCGCGTCCATCTCGGAGCGGAAGGACATCAGCATCAGGGCCGAGCGGTTCATGATGCGGGCCACATAGGCGAAGAAGGGCAGGGCCGCGACGAGCAGGGCCACCATCATGATGCCCAGCGGTTCGGAGAGCTCGACCCCGAAAGCGGCATAGGCGGCAACAGGCAGGGCAAAGGTGGCGACCAGCGCACCGTGCAGCGAAGAGGCCAATATGGCCGTGGCGGCCATGGCGACCAGCAGCGATACGCCCTTGACGATCGTCAGCTGGCCCGGTTCGCAGGCCGGGCAGGTCATGGCCGCCAGATAGGCCCAGGCAAGGCCGGTGATGAAATGGCCGGCGAGGAAGTTGCGGCGCGCGGACACCGGCGAAATCTCTGCCGGTGGGGCGCTGTCGACGCGGCGGGCAAGAATGGCGAGGCCGACATAGCCGGTAATGGCCGCGATCGCCCAGACCAGGATCTCGGCGCCGGCGCCGAATGCGACGGCGGTCGCGGCGAGGACAGCGACCAGGAGCGGAATCGTTGCCGAGTTGGCGACGATCGACCCGGCGTGCTGCTTCAGCAACTCGCGGTCGAAGGCCAGGCCGCCGGGTTGTTGCGAGAGACGATCACGCGTCTTGCGCACGGCACGCGCAACATCGCTGTTGCGGTGGCGTTTCCTGCGGTCCACAATGATCTTGTCCGCCGTGTCCGAGCGTTGCAACGGCATGTGTTAAGTCGATTTTCGCGCGCGCTTACCTTAGTTCTCCACGCTACGTCCGAATGATTAAGGGATTGTTTTCCATATGAGCCGTTCGTGGTCCGGCAGACCGCGGCAGCGGCAATTTCGGCCGCGCAGCCGCTGGCGCAAGCTCGCCGATTATGGCCTGACTGCCGCCATCCTTGCGCTGCTGGCGCTGGTCTCGGCCCGCCTCGACCGCTTCGACATGCGCAACACTGAAGGCGTGGCTATCGTCAATGACGGCGATTCGATCACGCTCGGCGCCGAACGCGTCCGCCTCCGCGGCATAGATGCGCCCGAGTTCGCGCAGGTCTGCAGGAAGGACGGCGAGGAATATGCCTGTGGCAGGCGCGCGCGGGAGGCGCTGTCGAAGCTCATAGCCGGGCGCCGCGTCGCCTGCGCCGGCTGGGAACGCGACAAGTACGACCGGCTGCTCGGCGAATGCAGCGCGGGCGGGATCGATCTCAACCGGGCGCAGGTCCAGGCCGGCTGGGCGGTCGCTTATGGCGACTACCAGGCCGAAGAGCTTGCAGCGCGCCGGGCCGGAAGGGGCATGTGGGCCGGCGAGTTCGACCGGCCGCGCGACTGGCGCGCTACTCATGGCGAAATGACCGACATCGAGCCCGGCACCTATGGCCGCATCCTCAACTGGCTCAGAGAAATCTTTCGATTCTCGTAGCTTGCGACCTATACTTGGCACGTGAAGCAAGGAGGCATCATGAAGCTGTTCGACGGAGGCAAGGCGCCCAATCCGCGGCGCGTGCGCGTGTTCCTCGCAGAAAAGGGCCTCGAAGTGCCGATGGTGCGCGTCGACATGGCCGCCTTCGAGCATAAGCAGGCGGGCATTGCCACGCGCAATCCGCTGCAGCGGCTGCCCGTGCTGGAACTCGACGACGGCACGATCCTCACGGAGTCCGTCGCCATCTGCCGCTACTTCGAGGAGCTTCATCCCGAGCCGGCGCTGTTCGGCCGCGTCGCGCTCGGCAAGGCACTGGTCGAGATGTGGCAGCGGCGGATCGAGCTCAACCTGTTCCTGCCGGTGGGCTTTGCCTTCCGCCATATCCATCCGGCAATGAAGGAGTGGGAGGTGCCGCAGGTGCCTGAATGGGGCGAGGTCAACAAGCCCAAGGTCATCGATTTCCTGGCACTGCTCGACCAGGAACTCGCTGCACGCGAATTCGCGGCCGGCGACCAGTTCTCCATCGCCGACATCACCGGCCTGATCGCCATCGACTTCATGAAACCGGCGCGGATTGCCGTGCCCGAGGAATTTTCCAACGTCCGCCGTTGGCATGCCGCGCTTGCCTCCCGGCCGAGTGCTGCCGCGTGACGATGGCTGCGGACCTCGGCGGGCTGGTTGCCGAGATCAAGGCCTGCCGCATCTGCGTGGAACGACCGTCCGGCAAGCCGTTGCCGCACGAGCCGCGACCGGTGGTCGTGCCCTCGGCCACGGCGCGAATCCTGATAGCCGGGCAGGCGCCCGGCACCAAGGTTCACCTGAGCGGCGCGCCATTCACCGATGCCTCGGGCGACAGGCTGCGCAACTGGCTGGGCGTCACTCCGGAGGAGTTCTACGACCCTTCGAAAGTCGCCATCGTGCCGATGGGCTTCTGTTTCCCGGGACAGGACGCCAAGGGCGGCGACCTGCCGCCGCGACGCGAATGCGCCCCGGCCTGGCGCGCCAAACTGATGGCGGGCATGCCGCAGGTCGATCTGGTGCTGGCGATCGGCCAGTATGCCCAGCACTGGCACATGGGGGCGGCGCGGGCCGGTTCGCTCACCGAGACGGTTGCCGACTGGCGCTCGGCCTGGGCGCGTTCATCCGCGCCGCATGTCCTGCCGCTGCCCCACCCGTCCTGGCGCAACACGGGCTGGATCAAGCGGAATCCGTGGTTCGAAATGGAATTGCTGCCTTTCCTCCGGGCGGAAATCAGGCATCGCATCGGCCAGATCGAACGCAAATAATTACCGCGCATGCGGGGTGCGTGGAGAATTCCTTTCTTGTATGATCTCTTGAATATCAGGATTATGGCGAGCCTTTTCTAACGGAGCCCAAAATGGACCGCCTCGACAGGAAAATTCTTCGCCTCCTCCAGGAGGATGCAACGCTGGCCGTTGCCGACGTCGCCAAGAAAGTCGGGCTGTCCACCACGCCCTGCTGGCGCCGCATCCAGAAACTCGAGGAGGAAGGCGTCATCAAGAGGCGCGTGGCGCTGCTCGAGCCCGAGAAGATCAATGCACGCGTTACCGTCTTCGTGGCGATCCGCACCAATTCGCACAGCCACGAATGGCTGCGCCGCTTCTCCGAGGTGATCCAGGAATTCCCCGAGGTCATCGAGTTCTACCGCATGAGCGGCGACGTCGATTACCTGCTGCGCGTGGTCGTGCCGGATATCGGGGCCTATGACGCCTTCTACAAGCGGCTGATCGCCAAGATCGAGATCCGCGATGTCTCGTCGTCGTTTGCCATGGAGCAGATCAAGTACACGACCGAGCTGCCGCTCGACTACATGATCCTCGACAAGGAGAGCGGGGCGTCGGCCGCGTGATCAGGCCTTCCTGGCTTCAAGCCGTTCGACCTGCTTCGGATCGGTGAGTTCGCGCATGGCGTCCTTGCCGATCCATCTGGCCGTCCTGTCGGGCGAGGCGGCGAGCGCCTCTGCCATCCGCAGCGCCGGGGCGTGCAGCGCAGGCGACCGCTTGCCCACCTGCCTGAGTGCCCAGTTCACCGCCTTCTTGACGAAGTTCCTGTCGTCTCCGGCATGTGCCTCGACCAGATCGAGCCAGCCGACGAAGGTTTCGTCCGGCTCCTTCTTGAGATGCACGGCTGCGGTGGCAATGGTCGAGAAAGCGGCGCGTCGGACGAATTCGCGCTGGTCCGCCGCATAGGCGGGGATGAGCTCGTGGGCGAGCCTCGCTTCGCAGAACAGGTAGGCTGCGTGGTCGACGATCTCCCAGCTGTCGAAGTCGGCGGCCAGCGCATCGGCCCCGGCGCGCGTCAGCCTCGCCGGCTCGTCGGTCGAGATCGCGAGGATGCGCGCCTCGCGGATGCCGGTGGCCCACAGCGCCCGCGCACGCAAGTGATCCTGCTTGAGCGCCTTGGCGATCGGTCTGAGTACGGCGTTGGAAATGCCGAGCGCCCGGTCGTTGGCGATCCCGAAGCGGGCGATGCCGGCGCGGTCCTCCTCGGAGCCGAGCGTGCGCAGATGCGCGACGATCTCGTCCGTGGTCGATGCGGGCGACAGCGACATAGGGGCTCGCGCTACTTCTCGAGCCGGGCGAGAAGCGAGGATGTGTCCCATCGGCCACCGCCCATCGCCTGCACGTCCTTGTAGAACTGGTCGACAAGCGCGGTCACCGGCAGTCTTGCGCCGTTGCGGTCCGCCTCGGCGAGGCAGATGCCGAGGTCCTTGCGCATCCAGTCGATGGCGAAGCCGAAATCGTATTTTCCCGCATTCATCGTCTTGTGGCGGTTCTCCATCTGCCAGGAGCCGGCGGCCCCCTTGGAGATGACGTCGATCACCTTTTCGATGTCCAGCCCGGCCTTCTTGCCGAAGTGGATGCCTTCGGCGAGGCCCTGCACGAGGCCGGCAATGCAGATCTGGTTGATCATCTTGGTGAGCTGGCCGGCGCCCGCCGGTCCCATCAGGCCGACCATTCGGGCAAAGGCCTCGATCACCGGCTTGGCCCGGTCAAAGGCGGCCTGTTCGCCGCCGACCATGACGGTCAGAACGCCGTTTTCGGCGCCGGCCTGGCCCCCGGAGACAGGGGCGTCGAGGAAATGGAAGCCGCGCGCCTCGGCTTCGGCGGCGAGCTCGCGCGCGACCTCGGCGGAGGCCGTGGTGTTGTCGATGAAGACGGAGCCCTTCTCCATCGCATGGAAGGCGCCGTTTTCGCCGATGGTGACGGCGCGCAGGTCGTCGTCATTGCCGACACAGGCGAAGACGAAGTCCTTGCCTCCGGCGGCTTCCGCCGGCGTCGGCGCGTGGCTCCCGCCATGCCGGGCTGCCCACTGCTCGGCCTTCGCGATCGTGCGGTTGTAGACGGTCACGTCGTGCCCGCCCTTGTTCTTGAGATGGCCGGCCATGGGATAGCCCATGACCCCGAGACCCAGGAACGCGACCGATGCCATGCGAGACCCTTTCCAAGCGTGTTCGTCCACCCGGTGGTCTATGCCATGAGGCGGATTCGTCAAGATGACGGGGCTTGGTCCAGGCCTATCGGTGCAGGTGCCGCGTGATGCGTCTTTCGATCCAGTCGATGGCGTGGCGCAGGGTTTCGACCAGGGACAGGTACAACAACGCTGCCCATAGGTAGGTCTGGAAGTCGAAGCTGCGCGAGAAGGCGCGCCGCGTCTCGCCCATCAGGTCGTAGACGGTAATGATGGCGACGATGGCCGAGCCCTTGACCATCAGGATGATCTCGTTGCCGTAGGGCCGCAGCGCCACGATCAGCGCCTGCGGCAGCACGACCTTGTAGAGGGTCTGCAGCTTCGACAACCCCAGCGCGGAGGCTGCCTCCCACTGTCCCTTGCCGACGCTCTCGATGGCGCCGCGCAGGATTTCGGCCTGGTAGGCGGCCGTGTTGAGCGAAAAGGCAAAGATCGCGCAGTACCAGGCCTCGCGGAAAAAACTCCACAACCCGATCGCCTCGAGCTGCGGCCGGAACGAGCCCAGACCGTAATAGATCAGGAAAGTCTGGGCCAGTAGCGGCGTGCCGCGGAAGAAATAGACATAGCCGTAGGAGATAGCCGAAAGAACGCGGTTCTTCGACATCCTGGCGTAGCAGATCGGCAGCGACAGGATGGCGCCGATGGTGATGGAGATCGCCACCAGTCCGAGAGTGACGCCGAGGCCGGACAGATAGGACGGCGCGTATTTGTTGAAAAGCTCGGGGTTCCAGGCTCTGATCAGATAGCCGACCAGACCGAGGCCAAGCAGGATCCAGAGACTCACAAGGGCCCAGCCGAACACGCGCGACCGGGGCCAGCCGCGGGGCGGGGCCGGGGGGCGCTGCACTTTCTGCACGCTTGGGGCCGAGGCGCTCATTTGGCCACCTCGCGCTTGCCGACACGGCGCTCGATGGCGTTGATGCCGAAGGAGGAGATGATGGCGAGAGCCAGGTAGATCAGGCACGAAACGCCGAAGAACAGGAACGCCTGCTTGGTGACGCGGGCGGCGATGCTGGCCTGGCGCACGATGTCCGTCAGGCCAACGGCCGATACGAGCGCGGTATCCTTGAGCAGGATCAGCCAGAGATTGGAAAGTCCGGGCAGGGCGATGCGCACCAGTTGCGGCAGGATCACCAGTCGCATCGTCTGGCGCGGCGACAGGCCGACGGAATAACCGCCCTCATACTGTCCGCGCGGGATGGCCCGGAAGGCGGACAGGAAGACTTCACTGGCGTAGGAGGAAAAGACCACGCCGAGTGCCACCATGCCGGCGATGAAGCTGTTGATCTCGACGGTCGTTTCCGGGCTGACGAGGCGGACGAGCTGCTGGATGCCGATCTGCGCCCCATAGAACACCAGGAACAGCGTCAGAAGCTCGGGCAGGCCGCGGAAGATGGTGGTGTAGATGTTGCCCGCAAGCCGCAGCGACGGCTCCTCGGACCGCTTGGCGAGTGCCACCAGGAAGCCGATCATGAGCCCCAGCGGCAGCGTCACCAGGGCGAGGGAAACGGTGATGAAGACACCGTAGGCAAGGTCGTCACCCCAGCCTTCCGGTCCGAAACTTAGAAGCGCCCAGATGCTCTGCATCGGCCGGCTGTCCCCTTTTGCCTCTGCTTGCCAGAGGCGGCCCGCCTTTCATGGCGGCTCGTTGTTATCTCGATTCCAGCCGGACGGCGGGGATTTGTCCCGCCATCCGGTAAGCTTCAGATGGCCGCGGCTCAGTCGCCGTAGACGTCGAACTTGAAGTACTTGTCGTTGATTTCCTTGTACTTGCCATTGGCGCGGATCGCCGCGATGGCCGCTGTGAACTCGCCGGCCAGCGGATCGCCCTTGCGGACGCCGACGCCGGCGCCGTCACCGTGGATTTCGGGCATGTTCGGAATTGTGCCGACGATCTTGCAGCATGAGCCATCGGCCGTTTCCAACCAAGCGCCCAGGGTCACGGCGTCGTCGCTGACGGCATCGAGGCGGCCGTTGGCCATGTCGAGCTTGTACTCCTCGGCGGTCGGGTACGACTTGACCTCGCTGTCGGTGTAGACCTTCTCGGCATAGTTGAAGTGAATGGTCGACCCCTGCACGCCGATCTTCTTGCCGGCCAGGTCTTCCTTGGTCACGCCCTTGATGTCGCTATCCTTGGCGGCGGCGATAACGGCCGGGGTGTTGATGTACTTCTTCGAAAAGTCGATCTTCTCCTTGCGCTCGGGCGTGATCGACATCTGGGCGATGATGGCGTCGAACTTGCCGGCCTGGAGGGCGGGAATCATGCCGTCCCACTCCTGGGCGACGATCTCGCACTTGACCTTCATTTCGTCGCAGAGGGCATTGGCAATGTCGACGTCGAAGCCGACCAGCTTACCGTCGGAGGTCAGGCTGTTGTAGGGAGGGTATGCGCCCTCGGTGGCGATCTTGATCGTCTTCTCCTGCGCCTGCGCGGCTCCGGCCAGGAGCGCAATTGCCGCCGTGGCGGCCAAGGCGATACGCATCGAAGTTCCCATTTGTTCCTCTCCACTTTCTTCCGGCCGATCCGTGTTCATCCGGTCGGCCAAACGGAAGTTTCCCTCCGCATTGGCGGCGATACTCCCACTGTTTTCGGTTAAAAATCAATCGTGAATCGGGTGTTTCTCGTGAACTGCGCCGGCCTGGAGATTACGCAGCGTCACACCCTTTTCAGGCCGGATCGAGCCTCGATGAAGTCGCCGATGGCGCTGATGTCGTCGATGCGGAAGACCGGGACTTGCTCACCGTCGACGGGGTGATCGGCGGCGATGGCCACGATCGCCGGATCGCTCACCGACAGCGGCGACCGGTCCTTGGCCTCGAGGCGGCGTGCCTCGATCTTCATATGGCCCTCGCGCTTGTAGCCCTCGACGAGGACCAGGTCGCAGGGCGCCAGGCGGGCAAGAACATCATCCAGCGTCGGTTCGTCCTCGCCGCGCAGTTCGTGCATCAGCGCCCAGCGGCGGCCCGAGACGATGGCGACTTCGCTGGCGCCCGCTTGGCGGTGGCGGAAGCTGTCGGTGCCCGCCTTGTCGATGTCGAAGTCGTGGTGCGCATGCTTGACGGTGGAGACCTTCCAGCCGCGGCTGGTCAGTTCCGTGACGAGCCGCTCGGTCAGCGTGGTCTTGCCGGAATTCTTCCAGCCGGTGATTCCGAAGACGCGATGCGCCATCACCTGGCTCCCGCGAGCAGGCGCTCGGCTTCCGCCAGGTCTTCGGGCGTGTTGATGTTGAAGAACGGGTCGAGAGGCGCGATCCCGGGCTCTTCCGATTGAAATTCCACCACGTCCATCCCGGCCTGTTCCATGAAGGTCATCACCCTGCGCGTATTGCCGCTTTCCAGGAACTCCGCAAGCGTGCGCCGCAAAGAGACGGGCCATAGCGCAAAGGTGGGGTGCACACGGCCATTGGAGGCCGCAGCGGCGATGCGGTCGGCCGATCCACCATGTGCAAGCCTTGCGGCGAGATCGCCAGGGAAGAACGGCGTGTCGCCGGCGACGCTCAGCAGATGCGTGCCCGTCGAACGGTTCGCTGCCCATTCCATGCCGGCCAGTATGCCGGCGAGCGGCCCCTGATGGCCGGCTATGGTGTCGGCGATGACGTCAACGCCGAAGTGGGCGAAAGCGGACGGGTCGCCGTTGGTGTTGATGGCCATGGGCGACGCCTGCCGCTGCAGCCGGTCGAGCACACGCGCGATCATCGGCCGCCCGCCGAGGACGAGGAGGGTCTTGTCCGTGCCGCCCATCCGGGTCGATCGCCCGCCAGCGAGAATGAGCCCCGCGATCCGCATCGGCGTCACATCCCGTCCGGAGCCGTGGCCGGGCTGGTGCTCGCGGCGGCGGGCCGGCTTCTGCCGACGACGCGTTCGCGGTAGAGCGAATAGAGGCCCGAGGCGACGATGAGGCTGGCGCCCGCGATCATCGGCAGATCCGGAATGTCCCCGAAAACCACGATGCTCAGCGAGATCGCCCAGATGAGCGCGGTGTAACGGAACGGGGCGATGAAAGACACTTCGCCTTCTCGCATCGCCATGATGACGAACTGATAGCCGAACAGCAGCAGCACGGCAGCGCCGGCAAGGTAGCCAACGACGTCGCCCGACATGGGTGCCCAGCCGCCGAACGGGACGAGCGTCGCAGCACCGGTGAGCGTGACGGCGATCGAGGTCGCGGTCGATACGAAGAGCGACGGCACGTGGCTCGGTATCTGTCGGGTGGCAAGGTCGCGCAGGGCGCAGAAGCCGACAGAAACCAGCGCCAGCAGCGAAAAGACATTGAAGCCCTCGAAGCCCGGCCGCACGATGATCAGCACACCAGTGAAACCGACGGCGATCGCCAGCCAGCGGCGCCAGCCGACGCCTTCGCCGAGGAACAGCGCGGCGCCCATGGTCACAGCCAGGGGCAGTGCCTGCAGGACGGCCGAGATGTTGGCCAGCGGCAGATGCGGCAGGGCACTCAGGAAGCTGAGCGTCGCGAAGATCTCGGCGAAGAGGCGGAGCAACACCATGGGGTGCAGATAGTCGCGCACGCCCTTCAGGGCACCTTGGTGCCAGGCGAGGACCGCGATCAGAGCCGAAGCGAACAGGCCGCGAACCAGCAGGATCTGGCCGATGTTGGCCGACTGCGCCGCGAGCTTGGTCAGCGTGTCGTTGAAGGTGAAGGCGGCCATGGCGATCACCATGAACAGGGCGCCGCGCATGTTGGATGAAAGAGGCAATTCGGCCTTCCACTACTGCTTGCAGATCAAGGCTTACGCACCGCCACGCAAAACAGCAACGGCAAACGCATGGACCAACGCGATCTCAAGGCCCTTCGAGGCTGGACGCGAGGGGCGAGACCAGGGCGTCGTATTTCTTCCTGGCGGAGGCCGGGTACTTGAGCAGAAAGGCGTGGATCACTCCGCCGCGCCCGAGTTCGAGGCGCTGGTAGAAAATCTCGTCGCCGTCGCGGCCGGAGAGAACAACCCAATTGCTGCCGACCTTGCGATAGGTGACGTCGTGCCCCTCCGCGACGAAGTCTGCGAGTTGCCTGGGCGACTGCTCCAGGGCGTTGTTCGAGCCATAGACGGCGAGGCTGGCACCGTCCGGCGCCAGGAAGGTCATGCCGTCGCCATTTTCGGGCGGCTCGGCCTGGCCGGTGAATATCTCGCCCGGGAACGTGACCGACGTGCCGAAGCGCGCGTTGGTGTAGGTGAACGGTTTCGCGATGGCAGGTGAGGCGAGGGCGCAGGCGAGCAGTGCTGCCGAAAGCGACGTTCCAAGACTGCGAGCCATCCGTTCCCCTCCGGGGCAGTCTGTTCGGTGGTGCCGCTCAGCCTCCGGTTACGCTCATGTGACGGGCCACGGCGGGACGCTTCGTGCGACGGTCGATGACGAAGTCGTGGCCCTTGGGCTTGCGGCCGATGGCCTCGTCGATCGCCGTCGACACCAGTTCATTCCCCTCCGAAGCGCGCAGAGGCGTCCGCAAGTCGGCGTCGTCGTCCTGTCCGAGGCACATGTAGAGCGTCCCCGTGCAGGTCAGGCGCACGCGGTTGCAGCTTTCGCAGAAATTGTGCGTCATCGGCGTGATGAAGCCGAGCCTGCCACCGGTCTCCGCGACCTCGACATAGCGCGCGGGGCCGCCGGTCTTGAAGGGAATGTCGTTCAGCGTGAACTGGCGCTCGAGGCTTGCCCTCAAAAGCGACAGCGGCAGGTACTGGTCGGTGCGGTCGCCGTCGATCTCGCCCATCGGCATCGTCTCGATGACGGTCAGGTCCATGCCACGGCCGTGCGCCCAGCGCAGCATCTCCGGGATCTCATGGTCATTGAAGTCCTTGAGCGCCACCGCATTGAGCTTGACGTGCAGGCCGGCCGCCTGCGCCGCGTCGATGCCTTCCATCACCTTGACGAGGTTGCCCCAGCGGGTCACCGCGTGAAACTTTTCCGGGTCGAGCGTATCGAGCGAGACATTGATGCGGCGCACGCCGCATTCGGCCAGTTCGCGGGCGAAGCGGGAGAGCTGCGAGCCGTTGGTGGTCAGCGTCAGCTCTTCCAGGGCGCCGCTGTCGAGATGCCGCGACAGCTGCCGGATCAGGTGCATGATGTTCTTGCGCACCAGCGGTTCACCACCGGTCAGCCGCAGCTTCTTGACGCCCTTCTCGACAAAGACGGTGCACAGGCGATCCAGTTCCTCGAGCGACAGGAGATCCTTCTTGGGCAAGAAGGTCATGTCTTCCGCCATGCAATAGGTGCAGCGGAAATCGCAGCGGTCGGTCACCGACACGCGCAGATAGGTAATCGAGCGACCGAAGGGATCGATCATGCCGGTGTCGTGAATTCCCATCTTGCCTTTGCTCACTCCCTCAGGCGGTTTCCCAGACCGCTGCCTTTCATGTCGTTCAAAAAACCTTACCATTCAAGCCCGAAGGACCCTTACAGGTAACATTTGGCTGGCTGGCGGGGCAATCGATGTCCCGTACCGACCATAATGTTGCATTTCCGGCGGCGGAATGCCCATCATTTTGCGGCCGGTATGGGGCAACTCGTGTCGCCTTCGTCGCATTTGAGGTAGTTCTGCAAGTCCTTGATACGTTGCCGGGTCATGCCATCATGGCATTGCAGCACTGTCATCGGGTAGATGGAGCCTTGAGCGACACCCGAACTCGAAAAGTCGCACTCGGCGTCGCGGAAGCCGACCCAGGCCCTTTGCGCGGCGACGAGCAGCTTGGCCGCGCCCGGATCGTCTTTCAGCCGGCCCTGGATCTGCCTGTACAGCGTGTTGAGTTCGGCATCCGATGCCCTGAAGGCCTTGTCGGCACATTCGTTCATCGTCGCCTGATCGTTTGCATTGGCGCAATTGTCGGCCGCTTGAGCGGCGGTCGCCGCCAGGATCGCCAACCCGGCGATCGGCCAAAGCGTCAACCCTGAAATCCGCATGTCCCGCTCCTCGCTGACGGCCTCTCGCAAGGCCGCGTCGAGGTTAGCAAGATGCGAGCAGGATTCCAGACCAAGCCATTCTGTTTGCCGCTTCCTTCGCGGGCAGTTTCGGCGTAACCGGAGGTGACAAGCAGGGAGCAGATATGTCAGCGCCGAAGGAACTCAGGGTCTCCAAGGATCGCAAGCTGTTGACGGTCACCTTTCCCGATCATGCGCCATTCGAGCTTTCGGCCGAATTGCTGCGCGTGCTTTCGCCCTCCGCCGAGGTGCAGGGGCATTCGCCGGAGCAACGCGTGACGGTGCCGGGCAAGAGGAACGTCGCGATCCTCAAGATCGAGCCGGTGGGCAACTACGCGGTTCGCATCACCTTCGACGATTTCCACGACACCGGCATCTTCACCTGGAACTATCTGCACACGCTCGGCCACGAGAAGGACGCACGCTGGCAGGCCTATCTCGGCGAATTGGCGCAGAAGGGGCTTTCGCGCGACAGGTGACGTCGTCGTAGCTACGTCATGTTGGTGAGGCAGGACGCGACGAAGTGCAGATGCGAGGCGGGACAATGACGGTCATCACCACGGTCGAGGAACTCGAGGCGCTCTATGGCCTTCCCGGCGAGACCTCGCTGGTGAAGGAACTCGACCACATCATCCCGGAATATGCCGCCTTCATCGAGGCATCGCCCTTCGTCGGGCTGGCAACCAGCGGACCGGAGGGGCTCGACTGCTCGCCGCGCGGCGACCTTGCCGGCTTCGTCCGCATCCACGATGTGAAGACGCTGATGATGCCCGACCGGCGCGGCAACAATCGAGCCGATTCGCTCAAGAACATCATCCGCGACCCGCGGGTCGGGTTGCTCTTCCTGGTGCCGGGCTCGGGCACGACCTTGCGCGTCAACGGCCGCGCCCACCTCAGCGTCGCCCCCGACCTCTGCACGTCCTTCGCCGTCGAAGGCAAGCCGGCGCGGTCGGTGATCGTGATCAAGGTCGAGGCGGTCTATTTCCAGTGCGCACGGGCGATCGTCCGCTCCGACCTGTGGAACGCCGAACGGCATGTGGATCCCAATTCGCTGCCGACGCCGGGACAGATCCTGGCCGTCACCAGCGCGGAGAAGATCGACGGGGCAGCCTATGACCGCGACTGGCCGGCGCGCGCCAGCCAGACCATGTGGTAGGCAGAGGCACGGCTGCCCAGAAGGCCGCCGGACTCAACATAAAGTGATTGCCAGCGCGTAACTTTGCCGGTTTTCTGTACGTATACCGGCAAGGTAGCTGGGAATTCAGTTGATGATGCCTTGGACGGACCGCGCCGGAAACCTCTCGCTGCTCAAGACGGCGACCTTCGTCGCCACGCTCGTGCCGGCGCTGCTGCTCGCCTACTATGCCGTGGCCGGGTTTCCGAAGGGTGCGGTGACCAGCAGCCTGCTCGGACCGCGACCGTTCAATGCCGCGATCCTCCACACCGGCGACTGGGCCATCCGCTTTCTCGTCCTGTCGCTGGCCGTGACACCGCTGCGCCGCATCGGACAATGGCCGCGGCTCATCCTCGTTCGGCGGATGCTCGGCGTGGCGGCGCTCGGCTATGCGCTCGGCCATCTGACACTGTATTTCTTCGACCAGAACTGGGACCTGTGGCGCGTCGCCAGCGAAATCGCGCTGCGAATCTACCTGACCATCGGCTTTGTCGCCCTTATTGGCCTTGTCGCGCTGGGGTCGACGTCGACGGACGCGGCGATCCGCAAGCTCGGCGCCAATTGGAACCGTCTGCACAAGATCGTCTACGGCATCGGCATGTTGGCGGCGCTGCACTTCTTCATGCAGTCCAAGGCCGACGTCTACCAGCCGACGTTGATTGCCGGCTTCTTCCTGCTGCTCATGGCTTACAGGCTGGCCCACTGGCGCGGCTTCAGCCTCAATTCCGCGCTCGTCCTTCTGGCGATCGCGATCGGCGCGGCGCTCGCCACGGCCGCGGTCGAAGTCGCCTGGTATGGAATCGCGACCGGCGTGCCGCCTGAGCGGGTGCTTGCGGCAAACCTGCAGTTTTCCTATTCGGTCCGGCCGGCCTGGTGGATACTCGCTGCCGGCGCGGCCGTCGCATTGCTCGGCTACGTACGCGCTCCCGACAAGTCCCAAGTTCAGCGAGGGCGAAGGGCTCCGGCCAAGGCCGCGGCCTGACTAATCCCGCAGAGCCTCTGCCACGCGCTGCATGTGCAATCCGATCAGGTCGCATTGTTCGGGGGTCGAGGCGCTCATCGCCTTCTCGATCAGCGCGCTATAGGACTTCAGCGCCCGTAGCAGCAGCGCCTCGCCATCGTCCGTCAAGATCAGCCGCATGATTCGCCGATCCTTGCCGTCGGCCTCGCGGCGCACGAGTTCGCGCCTTTCGAGCTGCGGCAGGAGCATGGTGATGTTCGAGCGGCCGACCAGCAGCTTACGGGCGAGGTCGTGCTGCGACATGCCGGGATGACGATAGAGATTCATCAGCACGTCGAGTTGGGCCGGCTTCAGGTCGTGCGGCTGCAGCGCCGCACCCAGCGCGCGCTCCATCGAGTGGCATGCCTTTGCCACCGCGACCCAGTTTCGGAACCGTGGATTGTCCCAAGGCAAATCTTGCTTATTGTTCATGATTGAACGAATATATGTTCATGATTGAACGGACGAATGGGCGCTCACTATGGCATCAATCGGGCTGAAGGTCATCCGCCGGATTCTTGCGGCTGCGGAATTGGTCTCGCCGAAGCTCGCCGGCCGCGCGGCGTTCGAACTTTTCCGGCGCACGCCGAGCCCGAAGTCCATGACCGACGGGGAAAGGCGTGCCGTGGAACGTGCGGCCGACTTCATGGCGGAAGCCCGCCATCACCGCATCCGGGCCAGCTACGGTTGCCTTGCCCTGCACGAATTTCGCCCGCGGCAAGGGCCTTCGGCCGGCACGGTGCTGGTCCTCCATGGTTGGCGCTCGCGCACCGAATACATGCGGGCATTGATCGAGGGCCACCGGGATGCCGGCTTCAAGGTGGTGTCGCTCGACCTGCCCGGGCATGGCGGTTCGACTGGCCGCGCCCTCGACATGGCTCGTGCAGTCGAGGCGGCGCATCTGGCGGGTCAGTGGTTCGGGCCGTTCGCCGCGGTCGTCGGCCATTCGTTCGGTGGTGCGGTCGCGGTCAATGCCGCGGCCGGCTCGATCGGGCGCTTCGCGCCGCTCGAAACGAGCCGCCTCGTGCTCATCGCCGCACCGAATTCGATGCCGCGGCTGTTCCGCGAGTTCGGCCGCCATGTCAGCCTCGGGCCGGCGGGCTATCGGGTCCTGGAAGCGCGGGTCGAACGGGTTACGGGAACGCCGCTCCGCGACTTTGAAAATGCAAAGATGCTGGCGCGACTGCCCGTCCCGACGCTCGTCGTCCATGCCCGTGATGACCGCGAGGTACCGGAGGCGGAGGCGCGTGCCATGGCGGGCGCAGGCGACCACGTCAGGATGCTGTGGGCGAATGGCCTCGGGCACCGCCGGATCTTGTCCGACGCATCGGTCGTTCGCGAGACCGTCGGGTTCGTGGCTGCCGAATCCGACCGGGTGCTGGTGCACTAGGCCGGTCAGTTCCTCCCGTCGCCGGGTTCGGTGGGCAGTCCGGCGTCGCGCCAGGCGGTGAAGCCGCCCAGAATGTGCCGCACCGGTTCCAGGCCCATGTACTTGGCCGTCTTGGCGGCAAGTGCCGAGCGCCAGCCGCCGGCGCAGAAGAAGACGAAGTTCCTGCCGCTGGCGAAGAAAGGCTTGTGATACGGGCTTTCCGGGTCGATCCAGAATTCGAGCATGCCGCGCGGGCAGTGGCGCGCCCCGGGGATGCGCCCTTCGCGCTCGACCTCGCGCGGGTCCCGCAGGTCGACGAAGATCGTGTCGTCGTCGTCGAGCAGCGTCGCGGCTTCGCCGGGCGAGACGACCTCGACCACGGCGTTGGCCTCGTCGAGCAGATCCCTGTAGCCCTTCTTCATCTTTCCCTCGCGTCACCCTCTGTGCGGTTCACCTTGGCACGCCAAGTAATGGCACCCGGGGGCCCTGTCTGTCATGGTGGCATCGGCGCGCGGCCACCGCAAACTCTGCCTGCTGTGTGAAACTGTTCGGCAACAGTGATGCGCAAATTTATGAAACATTAACGCTGTCGGTATGAGCTGTCTCAACGAAGCGATATTGTCGCGCCTTACATCGGCCATGCGGCAGCACGAATTCTTCGGGCGGAATTCGCTGATTCCGATACAGTCACGGGCGGGGACGGGTGACCAATGAAAATTTCATTCCTCAAATTGCCGTTGCCACTTGCCGCGGCGCTGGCCGCCAGCGTTGCGCTCGGCGTGCCGGATGCGTCCGCCCAGAATTTGTTCGACATCCTGTTCGGCAACGGCAATCGCGTGCAGCGCCAGCCTCGCG
Organism: Mesorhizobium sp. CC13; assembly: GCF_039907765.1. Lineage (NCBI taxonomy): Bacteria > Pseudomonadati > Pseudomonadota > Alphaproteobacteria > Hyphomicrobiales > Phyllobacteriaceae > Mesorhizobium > Mesorhizobium sp. CC13. The sequence goes on from NZ_JARDJI010000002.1 coordinate 395,175, forward strand.
GCGAGTATCCGCCGCCGCCCAGCGCCCTGCCAAAGAGGGCGCCGGCCAAGATCGCCAAGATCAGCGCGCCGTCATACTACACCTACAAGACCGATCCGATGGTGCGGGTGGACTTCTCGAAGCTGGCGGCCGGCGGACAGTCGGTGTCGCTGGAGCCGTCGCTCGCGGGCACTTCCTTCCGTGAGGCCATCCCGAGCCTCGCCGATTCCGATCTCGTTGCAGAGAAGGACATCGCCAAGGCTCTGATCGACTATTATTCGGCCAATCCCGACTTCATCTGGGTCACCGGCTCCACGGCCAACAGCCGTGCCGAGGACACCGTCCGTGTGCTGAGCGATGCCGCGAGCCACGGGCTCCTGCCGGCCGACTATGCCGTGTCGGTTCCGCCCGCGGCCTATGCGCTCGAGAGCACCGCCGACCGGCTGAAGGAACTGATGCGCTTCGAGATGGCGATGTCGGCGCGTGTGCTGCGCTACGTGCACGACGCACAGGGCGGTCGCATCGATCCCAACCGCATCTCGGGCTACCACGATTTCGCGCCCAAGCCGCTCGACATGGCCGGCGTCCTGAAGACGCTGAGCCAAACGGCGGACGTCCGTGCGTTCCTCGACTTGAAGCATCCGCAGAACCCTCAGTACCAGGCACTACGCGTCGAACTCGAGGCGCTGCGGGCCAGCGAGGAAAACGACATCGTCGTCGATCCCAAGCTGCTCTTGAAGCCGGGGGAGGCGAGTGCGGAACTGCCGAAGCTCCTGCAATTGATCGCGCGCAATCTCGACGACGAGATGGGCGGCCAGTTCGGCGAAGCGCTGGCTCGCCTGGCCGGCAGCGAAGTCTACGTGCCAGAGCTCGTGCCGGTGTTTGAGGCGGTGCAGAAGCGGGCAGGGCTCAAGGCCGATGGCGTCGTCGGCCCGCGCACGGTGGCCGTGCTTGCCGGAACGTCGAAGGCCGATCGCCTCGACAAGGTGCTCGTGGCCCTGGAGCAACTGCGCTGGCTGCCGTCCGATCTCGGCAGCACGCGGGTGTTCATCAACCAGCCCGCCTTCACCGCCAGCTACTTCGAAGGCGGTGCTGAAAAGCTCAAGATGAAGACGGTGATCGGCAAGACCACCAACCAGACGAGCTTCTTCCAGGACGAGATCGAGCAGGTCGACTACAACCCCTATTGGGGCGTTCCGCAGTCGATCATCGTCAACGAGATGCTACCGCGCCTGCGCAGCGATCCCGGCTATCTCGACCGTGCCGGCTACGAGGTCACCGATTCGAGCGGCCAGCGCATTCCGTCCTCGGCGATCAACTGGAGCCAGTACGGCGGCAAGGTGCCCTACAGCGTGCGGCAGGCGCCGAGCGAGGCCAATGCGCTCGGCGAACTCAAGATCCTGTTTCCCAACAAGCACGCGATCTACATGCACGACACGCCGCAGAAGGCGCTGTTCGATCGCGACAGCCGCGCCTTCAGCCACGGCTGCATTCGCCTGTCCGACCCGCGCGGGATGGCGGCTGCCGTGCTGGGGACGACGGTCGACCATGTCGCGGCGAAGCTCAAGCAGGGTCACTCGTTCGAAAAGGTCACCCGTAAGATTCCGGTCTACGTGGCCTATTTCACCGCCTGGCCCGAAGCCGACGGCAAGATCGACTATTTCGGCGATGTCTACGAGCGCGATGCGCGGGTGATGGAAGCGTTCGCCAAGACCGAGGCAGCGCGGACGCCGAGCATCTGATCTGGCGCCCGAAGCGGCATACCGGCACTCGGGCTGATCGGGATCATCCCATCCCGGGCACGTCGCCGTGACGATATAGGACGGTTTCCGGGGAGCGATCGTCAGCGGGCGTACCGGTCGAGCCCGCCCAAACGACTACACCGGCGTGGTGGTCCTCGATCATCTTGGCAAACCGCACGGCGGCGTCATGGTTCTGCATTTCCCGGGGCGGAAAAGCCGGCGTGAGGCCGCCTTGTTCGTCGCGATTGAAAGCCATGACGACGGCTGGCTTGGCTGGTTGGGCAGCATCCTGCATGCGCGGCCTCCGTCGGGATGCCTGCGGCCGGTCGGGTGGTGGTGGGTTCGACAAGCGGGAATTCCGACCGCGCTGGCATGATGCGCGCAGCGTCAAGTGTCTGCAAGACTGCCCCGACTGCGACTGCGGAGACGGTGCCGCATGACGCCGTACGGACGTACCGTCGCGGCGCGAGGTTCGACTTGTCTGGCAAAATCTGCGCGAAGAGAATGGTGGGCGATGTAGGGATTGAACCTACGACCCCACCCGTGTGAAGGGTGTGCTCTCCCGCTGAGCTAATCGCCCGTCCTTGGCCCTGGGGCCGAACGTGACGGCGATATAGGGGAGCGGCAGGAGTCGTGTCAAGGCGGCTTTAGCGACTTCCCGCACTGATCAGCTTTTCGGCGAGGCCAAGCGTCAGCTCGTCATAATGCGAGATGACCGCCGAAGGTTCGAATTCGCTGACATGGCGATCGGTGTAGCCGAAATCGACGGCGACGACCGGAATGCCGGCTGCCTTGGCCGTGTCGATGTCGGTGACCGAATCGCCGACCATGACCGCCCGCGATGCGTCGCCGCCGGCCATGGCGATGGTTTCGGTCAGGTGCCTGGGGTCGGGTTTTCGGATGCCGAAGGTTTCGGGCCCGGTGATCGCGGCGAAGCGGTCGGCAAGGCCGAGCCCGCTGATCAGGTTGCGCGCGAGGGTCTCGTACTTGTTGGTGCAGACGGCAAGCAGATAGCCGGCGTTGGCAAAGCGTGCCATCGCCGCGACGACGCCGGGATAGGGCTGCGAGCGGCCGGGAATGTTGAGCGTGTAGTGATCGAGGAAGATATCGTGCATCCGTTCGTTCTCGTCGCCTGCGAGTGGCTTCTGCTGCGCGGCATAGGCCCGTTCGATCATGATCTTGCCGCCCATGCCGACGAAGCGGCGGAAAGCGGCGTCGTCCACCTGTATCAGCCCGCCTGCGACCAGTGCGTGGTTCAGGCTGTCGAGCAGGTCGGGAGCGGTGTCGACAAGGGTTCCGTCGAGGTCGAAAACGATGATCGGTCTGGACATGGGCACGGCTTTCGTCGGTTGTCGTCGCGGCAGGCGATAGCCCCCAGGTGGGTTCGGTGCAAGCCGCGGACTCCATAAAGCCTTTGACCCATCGGGCAAAAATGCTAGGAGCCAGACCGTTATTCGGGAACTTTGCGAACATATCATGGATGCCAAGGCTTTGAAGATCGAGGCGGCGCGTGCCGCCCTTGGTTATGTCGAGAGCGGGATGCGGCTCGGCATCGGCACCGGTTCCACGGCTGAGGAGTTCGTTCGGCTGCTGGCGGAGAAGGTCGCCGGCGGGATGAAGGTGGTCGGCGTGCCGACTTCCGAACGCACGGCAGCATTGTGCCGCGAATTGTCGGTGCCGTTGTCGACGCTCGACGAGACGCCGGAACTCGACCTGACGATCGACGGCGCGGACGAGATCGATCCGGCGCTGTCCCTGGTCAAGGGCGGCGGCGGTGCGCTGCTGCGCGAAAAGATCGTGGCGTCGGCTTCCGCGCGCATGGTCGTCATCGCCGACCAGTCGAAGCTCGTCGACGCGCTCGGACGCTTTCCTCTGCCCATCGAGGTCAACCGGTTCGGCCTCAAGGCCACCGAAATCGCCATCGCCAAGGCCGCTGAAAAGCTCGGCCTCAACGGTCCGCTCACGCTGCGGATGGCGGGTGAAGCGCCCTTCGTGACGGACGGTGGACATTTCATCATCGATGCATCTTTTGGCCGTATTCCGGATACAAGAGCGCTGTCGGATGTGCTGCACGCCATACCCGGCGTCGTGGAACATGGTCTCTTTCTGGGTCTGGCCACCGTTGCCGTCATTGCCGGTGCCGACGGGGTCAGAACCGTCCACCCGGCCCGCTAAACAGGAGTTCTACTCATCATGATTTTGACAAACCGGCTTCGCCGCTTCTCCGTCATGGTGGCGGCTTCGGCATTCATGGCCACGGCATTTTCGGCGCAGGCCCAGGAGATCGCCGCCTCCCACCTCAAGGCCGCGCATGCGGCGATCTCTGCGATCCATGCGACGGATTCCTTCGATTCGATCCTGCCGCAGGCGGCCGCGGCGCTGAAGCAGCAGCTGATCCAGCAGAATCCCGACATGCAGGAACTGATCACCCAGACCGTCGACGAGAAGACGCTTGAGCTCGCCTCGCGCCGCGCCGACCTGGAGAAGGAATCAGCGCTCGCCTATGCGCGTGCGTTCACCGAGCAGGAGCTCACCGAGATCGCCACCTTCTACAATTCGGAAGCCGGCAAGAAGCTGATCGAGAGCGGCCCGATCGCGACCCGGGAGTTGGTCAAGGCCGCCGACATCTGGCAGAACGGCATCGCCCGCGATCTCGCCCAGCAGGTCGGCGAAAAGCTCAAGGCAGTGGCCGGGACCAAGGCTCCGGCGGCCGAGGGCGCGGCTCCGGCGGAAGCGCCGAAGAACTGAACGGCCGCGACCATACGTCACTCGAGACAAGCCCGGCATCCGCCGGGCTTTTCTTTTGGGGCGGCTGCCACTACCTGTGGCGCACCACGCAGCCGCCAGAGGCTTGAGTGCCGGGCGCGATGCCGCCCGACCGGCCGGTTCAAAGCAGGAACGAGACGATGCCTCAGTACGACTACGATCTCTTTGTCATCGGCGGCGGCTCCGGCGGGGTGCGCGCGGCTCGCGTGGCGGCGGCGATGGGCAAGCGCGTGGCGCTGGCCGAGGAGTTCAGGTTCGGCGGCACATGCGTCATCCGCGGCTGCGTGCCGAAGAAGCTCTATGTCTACGCTTCGCAGTTCCCGGAGCATTTCGAGGATGCGGCCGGCTATGGCTGGACGGTGGGCGAGAGCAGCTTCGACTGGAAGACGCTCGTCGCCAACAAGGAGCGCGAAATCTCGCGGCTCGAGGCCATCTACAAGCGCAACGTCGACAATTCGGGCGGCGAGACGATCCATTCGCGCGCGACCCTGGTCGACAGGCACACGGTCCGCATCGAGGCGGACGGGCGCACGGTGACCGCCGACCAGATACTGATCGCGACGGGCGGCCGGCCGAGCACGCATCCGGCGCTGCCGGGGCACGAGCATTGCATCTATTCCAACGAGGTGTTCGACCTTCCCGAACTGCCCAAGGCGATCATGATCGAGGGTGGCGGCTACATCGCCGTGGAGTTCGCCAACATCTTCCACGGCCTCGGCGTGGAAACGACGCTCGTCTACCGCGGCAAGGAAATCCTGAGCCGCTTCGATATGGATCTCAGGCGCACGCTTCACGAGACGATGGAACAGAAAGGCATCAGGATCCTGCTGCATTCCGTGTCGCAGGAGGTCAGCAAGCGCGACGACGGCCGGCTCGAGGTCAAGTTGAACACCGGTCGGTCGCTGACCGTCGACCAGGTGCTGCTTGCCATCGGCCGCACGCCGAACACCGAGAACCTCGGTCTCGAGGCGGCCGGCGTCGAGCTGGACAAGGTAGGCGCTATCGTCGTAGACGCCTATTCGCGCACCAGCGCCGACAACATTTGGGCCGTGGGTGACGTCACCAATCGCGTACAGCTGACGCCGGTGGCCATCCACGAGGCGATGTGCTTCATCGAGACGGCGTTCAAGGGCAATCCGACTGCTCCGGATCACGACACGATCGCGACCGCGGTGTTCTCGCAGCCCGAGATCGGGACCGTCGGCTTGTCGGAGGACGACGCCGCCAAGCGTTACAAGAACCTCGAAATCTATCGGGCCAGCTTCCGTCCGATGCGGCATACCTTGTCGGGACGCCAGGAAAAGATGCTGATGAAGCTCGTGGTCGATGCCGACACGCGCATCGTCGTCGGCGCCCATATCCTCGGCCCCGATGCCGGCGAGATGGCGCAGCTGCTCGGCATTGCGCTCAAGGCACGGCTTACCAAGGAGGACTTCGACCGCACCATGGCGGTGCATCCGACCGCGGCCGAAGAGCTGGTGACCATGTACAAGCCGAGCTACCTGGTGAAGGACGGCGTTCGCCTGGACGATTGACCGCGCAATCGCTCGGCCGCGGACTGAAAACGCCGCTAGCCGTCGGGCGGATCGGTGCCCCCGGTTGTCGTTGCGGCAACAGATTGGTTGGCGAAGCCGGCGAACTTCGTTTCGCTGGCAATCCGGGGTAGAATGCAGGCCTTTCTTCGTGTAAGGAGCCCCGTTCCCGTAATAGGCGGGTCATAGCGCGGGTGAGGTGCCCGCTGGCGAAACTTTTGGGTGCGAACATGACGAAATGGTCACCGAATTCCTGGAGAAGCATGCCGATCCAGCAGGTGCCGGCTTATCCGGACGCTGCGGCTCTCGCAGAAACGGAAGCCCGTCTCGCCACCTTTCCACCCTTGGTTTTTGCAGGTGAAGCGCGAAAGCTGAAGAAGCAGTTGGCCGCTGTCGCCAATGGCGAGGCCTTCCTGCTCCAGGGCGGCGACTGCGCCGAGAGCTTCGTCGAACATGGCGCCGACAATATCCGCGACTTCTTCCGCGTCTTCCTGCAGATGTCGGTCGTGCTGACTTTCGCCGGCGCGCAGCCGGTGGTGAAGGTCGGTCGCATCGCCGGCCAGTTCGCCAAGCCGCGTTCGGCCGACAACGAGACCAAGGGCGACGTGACTCTGCCGAGCTACCGCGGCGACATCATCAACGGCCCGGCATTCGACGAGAAGTCGCGCGTGCCGGATCCGGCCCGCCAGGAGATGGCCTACCGCCAGTCGGCGGCGACGCTGAACCTTCTGCGCGCCTTCGCCCAGGGTGGCTATGCCAGCCTGGAGAACGTGCACAAGTGGATGCTCGGCTTCGTCTCCAACAGCCCGCAGGGCGAGCGCTACGAGGCGCTGGCCAACCGCATCACCGAGACGATGGACTTCATGAAGGCCGTCGGCATCACCTCGGAGACCAACTACGCGCTGCGCGAGACCGATTTCTACACCAGCCATGAAGCCCTGCTGCTCGGCTACGAGCAGGCGCTGACCCGCATCGACTCGACCTCGGGCGATTGGTACGCGACCTCGGGCCACATGATCTGGATCGGCGACCGCACGCGTCAGCTCGACCACGCCCACGTCGAGTACTGCCGTGGCGTGAAGAACCCGCTCGGCCTCAAGTGCGGCCCGTCGATCACGCCCGACAACCTGCTCAAGCTGATCGATGCGCTCAACCCGGAGAACGAGGCTGGCCGCCTCACCCTGATTGCGCGCTTCGGCCACGACAAGGTCGGCGAGCACCTGCCGAAGCTCATCCGCGCGGTCGAGAAGGAAGGCCGCAAGGTCGTCTGGTCGTGCGATCCGATGCACGGCAACACGATCACCGCTGCCGGCTACAAGACGCGTCCGTTCGACCGCATCCTGAGCGAGGTGCAGAGCTTCTTCGACATCCACCGCTCCGAGGGCTCGCACCCGGGCGGCATCCATGTCGAGATGACCGGCAAGAACGTCACCGAATGCACCGGCGGCGCCCGTGCCATCACGGCGGAAGAACTGCAGGACCGCTATCACACGCATTGCGATCCGCGCCTCAACGCCGACCAGGCCATCGAGCTGGCATTCCTGGTTTCGGAGCTGCTGCGCAAGGGCACCGCGACCGAGCAGAAGCAGGCCGTCAACGCCTGATCCGCAGGTCGGATGTTCATCCGAAGGCGCCGGTTTCGACCGGCGCCTTTTTCATTGGCGGGGCCAGCGCATGTCCCGGAGGCGGGGATCGCCGGCGAAGCTGCCACGGTCGAAGCCGATGCGGAGCTCGGGGAATTCGCAGATGGCCTGAACGCCCGATGGACCGAGGCGGATGCGCCAGGTCTGGCGGTCGACGGGGGCCGGCTTGGCGAAGACGGTGCAGGTCAGCAGCGCCAGATTGGCGCCGCCGGCCGGATCGCGCACGGAACGGTAGCGGATAGCCTCGATGCCTCCGCCGCGCGCGTCGTCGGTGAGTTGCTGGCAGGCGGCATAGTCGGTCGGATGCGTCCAGCTCTCGGCATCTCTCGACAATGGCGGCATGGTCAGGTCGATCGCGCGGGCCGCTTTGAAGGATGCCGCGAATGCCGTGTACTCTGCTGCGTCGCTCGGCCATGGCGTGTGGGGCGATTCCGAAAAGAACAGCAGCCGATAGAAGGCCATCTCGGCCACCGCAGTCTGCACCCGCTGGGCCGCATAGTAGACGCCGAGCGATCTTCCGGCGCGCCGGAAGCGCGAGCCGGTCGGATAGTTGGAGCCGTAGCGGAAGGGCGTCGCCAGGAGATAATGCAGATGGCCGCACTCCACCGGAATATGCGGCTTGGTGGTCTCGATCAGCTGCTCCAGCAGCGCCTGCTCGTCGAGGCTGTCGACGAGCTTCAGCGTCGAGACGCGGTGCTGGGCCTCCACGAGCCGCCAGCAGCGACCTTCGAGCGGGCGGGCCTCAGACGAGAGCTCTTCGGGCGTCCAGATAGGCGATGACATCGACGAGCCCGGCTATGGTGATGATCCTGTCCACGGGGGCCGCGCCGAGCGCGGTGTTGTCGTTGCGCAGCCAGGCCCGGGCGACGGGCGCCTCACCGCCCACGATGGCGTCAAGGGCACGGAACATGCGGACGAATAGGACGGCGAGTTCGAACGGCTTGCCGCCGGCCTCGAGTACGAACTCCTGCTTGCGCATCCGCGAAACGGTCGCTTCCGAAACGCCGATGACCGCGGAAAGCACCTTGGCGGTCATGCCGAGCAGGTCGGCGGCGCGCAGCGTTGCCTTGGTAATGACGGCGCCGGGCTCCGCCGCCGTGGCTGGATGAGAGCGACTCCGCATGGCGGCTCCTTTCTCTGGCAAATATAAGTCAGAGAAATTCATATGGAAAGACCCGTGACCGCAGTTTGCGCGATGCGCGATCAGTCCTTCTTGTAGAGCAGCCAGTTCTTGCCCTGTCGCTCGGCGATGGTCGAGTAGCGCGTGACGCGGTTGCGGCCGATCAGCTTGGAGCGGTAGAGCGCCCGGTCCGCCTTGGCATAGAGGTCGTCGGCGCTGTCGGCGTCTGCCGCCATGCAGACCCCCATCGAGATGGTGACCTGGCCGCAGCCGGGCTGGACGTCCTTCAGCGAGGTTTGTGCCACCAGCATCCTGATGCGGTCGGCGATCTCGAAGGTTGCTTCTTCCGTCGTGCCCTCGACGATGAGGGCGAACTCTTCGCCGCCGGTGCGGGCCACGAAGATGTCTTGATGCACGCTGCTCTGGAAGATGTCGGCAATGATGCGCAGGATCTGGTCGCCGGCCGGATGGCCGTGGCGGTCGTTGATCTCCTTGAAGCGGTCAATGTCGGCAAGGATCAGCGCGCTGAACAGCACACCGCGGTTGTCGTTGTAGATTTTCGAGATCCGCTTGTCGAAGGCGCGGCGGTTCCACACGTGGGTGAGGGGATCGGTGTCGGCGAGCTTCTTGTATTCCTCGAGCTTCGACTTGACTGTTTCGAGTTCGGCGGACTTGTCGCCGAGCGTGCTCGCCACCTGCTTGCCGTGATCGATGGTCGAGGCGGTCGCGACCGACATGACGCCGACGATCTTCTGCAGCAGTTCCTGCGACATGACGGTGCGGCTGTTCAAGCCGCTCGACGTCTCGTCGAGGACCTTGCCGTAGCGCTCGATGTAGTTGCGCTCGCTGCGCAGCAGGGTCGCGACGCCCTCGAGCTCGCGGGCGATGATTTCGCGCGCCTGTTCGACGATGCCCTGTTCGTGGTTCTGCGCAAAGAACTTGCGGCCGATCTCGTCCAGCTGTTCCTGGGTTGGACGATTGCCGAGCGCGATGACCTCCAGGCTGAGCGCCGGATTGGAGCCGGTCAATGCCTCGTAGAATATCTCGTAGTTCCTCGGCAGGCCGATGACGCCCATCTGGACCATCGTCGCCACCACGGTGCTCGCAATCTCATTGCCCCTATCTGTCGGGGCTTGTGCGGTTTGCATCTATGACCCGTTTCGATTGGCCAGCCGTCAGCCGGCACGCCAGCATCGTTCTGGCGTGCGACCGTTCGGGGGCGCGAGCGGTAAAAGTGTGAATGCTTGCAACGCTGCAGGTCCCCTCTGCATCCGTCGCCTGTATCCCGGCTTAATTTAGGCAGGCTAAAGTTTCCTTAATTTCCACAGTCGTGCATCCGATTTTTCTACCAGAGGGTGTATTCTCCGACGCAACGGAAGCCTATCGGGGACGTAGCAGTGTATCGGACGTCGCATTCGAGGGTTCATCTTGCAGGGCGGCAGTCTATCTTGCAGCCTGACGAGCAACGGAGGTGAACCATGAGCCAACCACATCAAGGAGCCTGCCTCTGCGGCACCATACGCTTCAAGGCGCATGGTGAACTGCGCGGCGTCATCTATTGCCACTGCACGCAGTGCCGCAAGCAGAGCGGACATTACTACGCGGCCACCAATGTCGCCGACGACAGGATCGAGGTCGAAGGCGGAGAGCACCTCACCTGGTATGCGGCATCCGATCTCGCCCGCCGCGGCTTCTGCAGCCGGTGCGGCTCGGTGATGTTCTGGAAGCCGAACGACATGCCCTACGTCTCCATCATGGCCGGAGCGTTCGAGGAGTCTTCCTCGCTGACGGGGCTGTGCCACATCTTCGTGGCCGAGAAGGGCGCCTACTACGACATCGACGACGAGTTGCCGCAGTTCGAAGGATCGTCGCAAACGACGAGACTGCCCGTCAGTTGAACGAATTCCCCAACCTCGTTCATTTATGTTGAACGCTTCGTCGCAAAGCGATGCACTGCCGCGGCAAGTGGAGGAGGCGTATATTCCAGGGCAAGGAGAAAGAACATGACTTCGCTGCCCACACTCTTCGTTTCCCATGGCGGTCCGGACATCGTGCTCGCCGACACGCCGGCGCGACACTATCTCGAGACCGTGTCGGAACTCACGTCCCGGCCGAAGGCCATCGTCATCGTCTCGGCTCATTTCGAGACCGACGGCGTCGCGGTCGTCACCGACCCGAAGCCGGGCATGATCTATGATTTCGGCGGCTTCGCGCCCGAGCTCTACAAGATGGTCTACCCGGCCAGGGGCGAGCCGGCGCTGGCGGAAAGGGTCTTCGCCATGCTGGAGACGGCCGGGCTCAACCCGCATACCTATGAAAAGCGCGGTTACGACCATGGAACCTGGACACCGCTCAAGCTGGCGTTCCCGGACGCCGGCATCCCCATCGTGCAGGTGTCGATCGACCCCAGCCGCGATGCGGCCTGGCATTATGCCATCGGCAAGGCACTGGCGCCGTTGCGCGACGAAGGCATCCTCCTGATCGGCTCGGGCCATATCACGCACAATCTGCGGGCCTATTTCACCACCGTGAGGCGTGGTGCCGAACTGGATCCGGTGCTGGCGGGCAAGGTGCACGCCTTCACGGAATGGTTCGAGGAAAAGCTCGCCGCCGGCGACGCCGACGCGCTGCTGCACTGGAGGGAGAAGGCGCCTTACCCGTCGGAGAACCACCCGACCGACGAGCATCTGATGCCGATCTTCTTCGCCTACGGCGCTGCTGGCGAAGGCGCGAAGGGCCGCCGGGTCCACAATTCAGTCGACTACGGTTTCTTCGCCAACGATTCCTATCTGTTCGATTGACCGCCGAGCCGCTACATGATGCCCCTCGATCGAACTCAAGGGGATTTTCATGGAGCGGCTGGTCAAGGCTTTCCAGAATTCGGTGCGCGCCTTCTCCAGGCTGATCCGCACCGAGGCGGCATTCCAGCAGGAAGTCATGCTGCTGGTTGCGGCGCTCCCCATCGGCTGGTTCATCGCCGAAAGCTGGAGCGGTTACGCGCTGCTGATCGGCGCCATCCTGTTCCTCATCACCGTGGAAGTGCTCAACACCGGCATCGAGGCCGCCTGTGACGCGGTCAGCCGCGAATTCAACATCGACATCCAGCTTGCCAAGGATTGCGGCTCGCTCGCGGTGCTGATCTCGATCGTGATCGTGCTCGGCATCTGGGGCTTCGCCATTGCCGAGCGTTTCTTCGGTCTCCCGATCTGAACAGGGCATACCTATATGTCGGTTACCAAAGGAGACCGACATGGCTGAGAAAGCCCAACCCAACCATCATCTTGAAATCCGTACCGGGCTGCCGGACGATTTGCGCTGGCTCGTCGAAAGGTACCCGCGCGAGGATTGGCTCGGCCACGACAACGTCCACGGCATGGCGTCGATGTGGCTCAAGCGGCACGACATGTTCCGCGAACTCGGCGGCATGCTGACCGAAGGTATCGGCGACTACCGCGAGGCGCGGCTGGATGCGCAGGGCTTCGCCCGCTGGTTCGCGCCTCGCCTCAACTTCTTCCTCGGCAATCTCGACGGCCACCATAATGTCGAGGACCAGCATTATTTCCCGGTCTTCGCCGATGCGGAGAAGCGCCTCAAGCGCGGGTTCGAAATCCTCGATGCCGACCATCACCTCATCCACGAGGCGTTGGCACGCAACGCGGAGGCTGCGAACGCCTTCATCCGCGCGCTTGGCGAGGATGCCGACAGGCAGCGTTTCGCGGCAGATTCCTATGCCGACGAGAATGCACGCCTGATCGCCATGCTGACCAGGCATCTCGCCGACGAGGAGGATCTGATCATCCCGCTCATCCTGGACCGCGGCGAGCGGGACCTCGGTATCGGCTGACGGCTACTCTTGCGGCTCTTTCCTGGCGACGTGGCGGGCAAGCAGCCATGCGCCGGCCGCGACCACCAGGCCGATCCCGAACGCGATAAAGAGGCGCTGATGGGCCTTCAGCGCCTCGCCCAGTATCTGCTCGGCGCCGACGCCGAAGACATAGCCTAGGCTCACGAAAATGCCGGCCCAGACGAGCGCCGACAGCGCATTGAGCCCCAGAAAGAGAGCCGTGGGTATGTTCGACAGGCCCGCCACGATGCCGCCCGCAAGCCGCATGCCGTAGATGTAGCGGTTGCCGAGCACGAAAAGTTTCGGGTGCGCCTGCACCATCCGGTAGGCGTGGCTGAATCCGGGTCTCCGGCGCATCAGCCGCACCCATCTGTTGCCCGCAAAGCGTCGTCCGAGGACGAAGAACAGCGTGTCGCCGAAGAATGCGCCGAGGAAGGCCGCCGCAAACGCCTGCCATGCGGCGAAAACCTGCTGGTGGGCGAAGAAACCGCCGAGAATGGCCACGCTCTCGCCTTCGGCCATGCAGCCGATGAACACGGCCAGGAGACCGTAGCGTTCGACGAGATAGTGGATGGCGTCGGTCATCTGGCGGAGGGTTCGCCGGTGGCGCCCGCGTCGGCAATCCGCGCGATCTGTGTAGAAAGCGCTTCGATGCGCTCGCGCAGCAGGATGATTTCCTGGAAGCGGATTTCGTCGAGCTTCTCATGCAGGGCCATGATCTCGATCTCGGCCTTGAGGTTCACTGCGTAGTCGTGCGCGGCATCGATCCGGTCGCGCTCCGCCTGGCGGTTCTGCGACATCATGATGATCGGGGCCTGGATGGCCGCAAGCATGGACAGAACGAGGTTGAGAAAGATGAACGGGTAGGGGTCGAAAGCCGCGCGCCCCAGCAGCCAGGCATTGAGGCCGGCCCAGGCCACCAGGAAGGCCAGGAAGCTGAGGATGAAGGTCCACGAGCCGCCAATGCGCGCGATCGCGTCTGCCAGGCGGTCGCCGCCGCCCTCGCGGCTCGCGATGCTGTCGTTGACGTTCCGGGCGACGGGCTTCCGGTCGATTGCGCTCTGCAGCACCTTGTGCTCGAGCTCGCTCAGAGCGTCGGCCTTGTGGGTCATCCAGCGGCCGGCCAGTTCTGCGACGGTCTTGTTCATGTCCTGCTCCGAAATGGGCCGCTGTCTTGGCAGCGCAAGTTCCTTATACGAAGATAGTGCAACGCTTTGCCACGGCGGCGGCAAGAGGAGGGCATATGCCGGATTTCGGTAAGATCAGGGCGAGGGCGGCAGAGCGCAAGGGCGGCGAAGCCGTGCTTCGGTCGCTGCTTGGGCCGGTGCCCGACAATGCAGCGCTTGCCGAGGTCCCGGACGACCGCATCCTCTCGACCATGGCGGAACGCGTCTTCGCCGCCGGGTTCGTCTGGCGCGTCATCGAGCAGAAGTGGCCGGGTTTCGAAGAAGCGTTCCTTCATTTCGAGCCGAAGCGGCTTTTGTTCCAGCCCGACGACTTCTGGCACGAACTCGCCTCGGACAAGCGCATCGTGCGCAATCCGCAGAAGATCAGATCGGTGAGAGACAACGCCGCCTTCGTGGATCGCGTGTCGAAGGAGCACGGCAGCTTCGGCAAGTTCCTGGCCGAATGGCCGGCGGACGATCAAGTCGGGCTGACCGCCTATCTCGGCAAGCATGGCAGCCGGCTCGGCGGTAACACCGGGCAATATCTGCTGCGCTGGCTCGGCTGGGACACCTTCATCCTGTCGCAGGACGTGGTCCTGGCTTTGCGCGACGCCGGCCTCGACATCGGCGAGGCCGCGACTTCGAAGAAGGACCTCGCAAAGATCCAGATGCAGATCAACGAGTGGGCGGACGCGACCAGGCTGCCGCGGGCACACATTTCGCGCATCCTCTCCATGTCGATCGGGGTCAACCGTCCGGCCGAGGAACTGGCGAGCTACATGGGCGAATGATGGCCCAATCGAACGGCATTGCCCCTCTTCAATACGCAGGCTAAACCGCTGACATGACGAAAAGATCTCCCGACATCCTGCGCATCGCAGTCGCCCAGCTCAACCCCACGGTGGGTGACGTCAGGGGCAATCTCGCCAAGGCGCGCGAGGCGCGGGCGGATGCTGCGCGCCAGGGCGCCGACCTCGTGCTGTTCACCGAACTGTTCATCGCCGGATACCCGCCGGAGGACCTGGTGCTGAAGCCGGCCTTCGTCGCGGCCTGCGAGCGAGCGGCCGAAGAGTTCGCCGCCGAGACCGCCGATGGCGGGCCGGGCGTCATCATCGGCGTGCCGCTGAAGCGCAAGAGCGGCCTGCACAATTCGATCATCGTCGCCGACGGCGGCAAGATCATCGCCGAGCGCTTCAAGGTCGACCTGCCCAACTATGGCGAGTTCGACGAGAAGCGTGTCTTCCAGGCCGGTCCCGACATGCCCGGACCGATCAATTTCCGTGGCGTGCGGCTCGGGATCCCGATCTGCGAGGACATCTGGGGCGAACTCGGCGTCTGCGAGACGCTGGCCGAGAGCGGTGCCGAAATCCTGCTCGTGCCCAACGGCTCGCCCTACTATCGCGCCAAGATGGACGTGCGCCACCAGGTGGCGATCCGCCAGGTGATCGAGAGCGGCCTGCCGCTGCTCTACGCCAACCAGCTCGGCGGCCAGGACGAACTCGTCTTCGACGGCGCCTCCTTTGCCATCAACGCCGACCACTCGCTGGCCTTCCAGATGAGCCAGTTCGAGGAGACGGTGGCGATTACCACCTGGAAGCGCGGCCGCGATGCCGCAGGCGCGCAAGATCAAGGGCATGAGGGCTGGGCCTGCGTCGAAGGCCCGATGTCCAAGATCCCCGACCGCGAGGAGGCCGACTACCGCGCCTGCCTGCTCGGCCTGCGCGACTACGTCAACAAGAACGGCTTCAAGAACGTCGTGCTAGGCCTTTCCGGCGGCATCGACTCGGCGATCTGCGCGGCACTCGCCGTCGATGCGCTGGGCGAGGAGCGGCTGCGCGCGATCATGATGCCCTATCGCTACACTTCCGCCGACTCGCTGAAGGACGCCGAGGATTGCGCCCGCGCGCTCGGCTGCCGCTATGACATCGTGCCGATCCACGAGCCGGTCGACGGCTTTTCCCATGCCCTGACGCAGCTTTTCGAGGGCACCAAGGAAGGCATTACCGAGGAAAACCTGCAGAGCCGCGCCCGCGGCACCATCCTGATGGCGGTGTCCAACAAGTTCGGCTCGATGGTGGTGACCACCGGCAACAAGAGCGAGATGTCGGTCGGCTATGCCACGCTCTATGGCGACATGAACGGCGGCTTCAACCCGATCAAGGACCTCTACAAGATGCAGGTCTATGCGCTGTCGCGCTGGCGCAACACGCATGTGCCGCCGGGGGCGCTCGGACCTTCCGGCATCGTCATTCCGCAGAACATCATCGACAAGGCGCCGTCGGCGGAACTCAGGCCCAACCAGACCGACCAGGATTCGCTGCCGCCCTATCCGGTGCTCGACGACATCCTCGAGTGCCTCGTCGAGAACGAGATGGGCGTCGACGAGATCGTCGCACGCGGCCATGACCGGGAGGTCGTGCACAAGATCGAACATCTGCTCTATATCGCCGAATACAAGCGACGGCAGGCCGCGCCCGGCGTGAAGATCACCAAGAAGAATTTTGGCCGCGACCGCCGCTATCCGATCACGAACAGGTACAGGGACCGGGATTAGACCCCTGAAACGAAATGAAATCCGTCGATCGGAGGAACCTGTGGCCGAGGTCGAGATCAGCTTTGACGTCTCCAGGATCGACTTCGACAAGACATCCGAGGTCATCAAGGCGAGCTATTGGGGCGACGACCGCAGCGACGATATCCACCGCCGCGCCTTCGCCAATTCCCTATGCGTCGGCGCCTATATCGACGGCGAGCAGGTGGGCTTTGCGCGCGTCATCACCGACTACGCCTGTTTCGCCTATGTCGCCGACGTCATCGTTTGGCCGGAGCGGCGCGGCCACGGCATTGGCAAGAAGTTGATCCAGGCGCTGCTCGACCATCCCGAGCTTGCCAGCGTGACCGGCTTCTCGCTGCGGACGGCCGACGCACACAGCCTCTATGAGAAGTTCGGCTTCGTGACGGCCACGGACGGCCTGTACATGCGGCTGTCTCGGACGCGCTTGCCGGCGGGATAGCATGTCTTACCTGACTTTCGTGCGCGACAACGCGCGCTGGCTCGCCGGCGGCCTTCTGCTCACAAGCTTCTCCACCTTCGGCCAGACGTCCTTCATCTCGCTGTCGGCGGGCCACATCCGCGCCGAATATGGGCTGTCGCACGGCACCTTCGGCACGCTCTACATGGCCGCGACGCTGGCGAGCGCGTTCACGCTGCCGCATCTGGGCCAGCTCGTCGACCGCCACAGCGTGCGCAAGGTCAGCCTCTTCGTCGTGCCGATGCTGGCCATCGCCGCTATGGGCATGGCCTTTTCGCGCCATCTCGCGCTGCTCTTCGCCAGCATCTACCTGCTTCGGCTGTTCGGGCAGGGCATGATGGTCCACGCGGCCTACACGGCCGCCGCGCGTCGGTTCTCGGCGCAGCGGGGGCGGGCGCTTTCCACCATCATTCTCGGGCATAATGTTGGCGATGCGGTGCTGCCCATCGCCTTCGTCACGGTCGCCGGCGCGCTCGGCTGGCGGCAGGGCTGGCTGATTGCGGCCTTCGCGCTGCTGCTCGTGGCGCTGCCTGCAATTGCCGTGCTCGTTTCCGTCGACAGGCACCCGCGTGCTTCCGATCCGTCGCCGCGCATCGTCGATGCCCGCGACTGGACCCGCGCCGAGGTGGTCCGCGATCCTGTCTTCTACCTGCTGATGCTCGGGGTGATGGCGCCCGCCTTCATCGTCACGTCGGTGTTCTTCCACCAGGTCCATCTGGTGGAAACGCGCGGCTGGTCGCTCGGCGTGTTCGCATCCTCCTTCGCCGTGGCGGCGGTCATCAACAGCATCTTCACGCTGGTGGTCGGGCAATTGATCGACAGGTATTCCGGCGTGGCGCTGCTGCCGGTCGTGCTGTTGCCTCTCGGCTTTGCCTGCCTGCTGCTCGGCAGCGTCGAGGCGCAGTGGAGCGCCTTCGGCTTCATGGCGCTGCTGGGCCTGTCCAACGGCTTGTCGACCACGCTGTTCGGCGCCGTCTGGCCAGAGGTCTACGGACTCAGGCACCTCGGTGCGATCCGGGCGCTGATCGTATCGGCCGGCGTCTTCGCCTCGGCGATCGGGCCGGGCCTCACCGGCTACCTCATCGACGGCGGCGTCAGTTTTCCGAGCCAGATTCTCGCCATGGGCGCCTATTGCTTCGCCGTATCGCTGCTGCTCCAAAGGGTGTCCCGGCGGGTACGCGACCGAAACCAGCCAGTGCCGCATCCGGCGACCGCCTGAGGCGGGCTACTTCACCGGAAGTCCCTCGACGATTTCGCGCCTGTCGTAGACATGGTCGACGATGCCCCAGTCGCGGGCTTCCTCCGCGGTGAAGAAGAAGTCGCGGTCGAGCACGCGCGCCACTTCCTCTTCAGTGCGGCCGCAATGCTCGGCGTAGAGGCGAGTCATCCGGCGCTTCAGCTTGAGGATGTCCTCGGCGTGGCGTTCGATGTCGGAAGCCTGGCCGCGGAAGCCGCCGGATGGCTGGTGCAGGATCACGCTCGAATTGGGCAGGGCAATGCGCCGGCCCGGCGCGCCGGCCGCCAGCAGGAAGGAGCCCATCGATCCCGCCGTGCCCATGCACAGCGTGGACACCGGGCAGCGGATGAAGCGCATCGTGTCGTAGATGGCGAAGCCGCTGGTGACCACGCCGCCGGGCGAGTTGATGTAGAAGGAGATCTCCCGGTTCGGGTTTTCCGATTCCAGAAACAGCAATTGCGCGCAGATCAGCGAAGCCGACTGGTCGTTGACCTCGCCGTTGAGGAAGACGATCCGTTCGCGCAGCAGACGGGAAAAAATATCGAACGAACGTTCGCCGCGAGGCGATTGCTCAACGACAATAGGGACGAGCTGCATCGTGTCGCGCATGCGCGAGTTCCTTTCCATGTTCCGATTTGCTTGAATTAGGCGGCGCGCGCCATGACCGGCGGGCTGTTCGAATTGGCCGCAGCACCCGCTGGCCTACGGCCGATTTCAGCGCTGTGGGTGAGGCGGAGCCATGTGCCGCCGCCCGGCTGTGCCGCGAGATCGAAGGTCACGAAGCCGTCGGGCTCGCCGGCCGAGTCGTCGTTCCAGGCGTAGCGGACGCGCGAGAAGGGCAGGGCCTCGACGATGCGATAGACCGGCCCGGTTGTGTCGGCAGCCACATCGTCTGCCGCCGGCACGTCGAGCCAGGCCGACACCAGTTCCGGCACGGTCAGCGCACGCCAGACCTTTTCCGGTTCCGCCTCGAGTTCGCATTCGACCACGATCGCGTCGCACTTCTCGTCGGCTACGAGAATGTCCGTCATTGGTCCATCTCCTTGAGCAGGGCCTTCAGCCGTTCGACGCGGTCCGGCCAGAAGGCGCGGTAGCGGGTGAGCCAGTCGAACAGAGGTTTCAGCCCGTCGGGGTTGACGCTGTAGTTCACGTGCCGGCCGGCACGTTCTTCGTTGATCAGCCCGGCGCCGCGCAGCACGGCGATATGCTGCGAGACGGCCGGCTGAGAGATTTCGAGCCCTTCGCGCAGCTCGGTCGCGTTCTTCTCGCCGGCCAGCAGCCGGTCGAGCACGGCGCGGCGCGTAGGGTCTGAGAGGGCACGGAAGACGTCGGATTCGTTCATGCGAATGAGATAAGCATACACTTATTTGTTGCGCAAGCCGGCTGCCGGAAAAGCCGCCTTTCTGGCACAACCAGCTTCGGTCCAGCGCGGGGGTTGGCGGAGAAGAAATGCTCGGTTATAAGCAAATCTTTCGCGGCCACTAACAGGGAGGTCTTAATGCCAGCATACGACATGTCCTCCCGAGGTATGATCCTGGGTCATTGACCCGGCATACCGCCTCCGGCGTCTCCCTTTCCTGACGCTGCCGTATCGCGACTTCCTGGTTCCGCAAGAATTATTCGTCGCGCTTTTGGACATTCTTTATTCGAGGATGGCGTCGGTTCCGGCGCCTCAATGACATCATGACTCGTTTTCGTATCGACCTGCGCGGCGGGGCGTTCCGCAGCGTTCTCGGATTCACCTTCCGGCACTGGCAACGTCAGCCGGTGCGGCTCGCCATCATTTCGGCCGCCGTGCTGGTCTCGACCATGGCCGACGTGCTGACCCCGCTCTATTCCGGGCGCCTGATCGACGCCGTCGCCAGCGGCGCGGCCAGCGATGCGGTCGCCTGGAATGCTGCCATGGCTGCGTTCTTGACGCTTTTGGCGCTGGCTGCCGGCTCGCTGGTGTTCCGCCACATCGCCTTCAGCGGCATCATCGAGCTCACCTTGAAGATGATGTCGGACATCGCGTCCGATGCGTTCCACCGCGTTCAGCGCTTCTCCACCGACTGGCATGCCAACAGCTTCGCCGGTTCGACGGTGCGCAAGGTCACGCGCGGCATGTGGGCGCTCGACCTGCTCAACGACACGCTGCTGGTGGCATTGCTGCCGTCGGTGGTCATGCTGGTCGGCTCGACCGTCCTGCTGGGATGGCACTGGCCGATGATGGGGCTCATCATCGCCGTCGGCTCGCTCCTGTTCATCGGCCAGACGGTGATGATGTCGCTCGGCTTCGTCGCGCCGGCCGCCAGCCTCGCCAACAGCTGGGACACGCGGCTCGGCGGCTCGTTGGCCGATGCCGTCAGCTGCAACTCGGTGGTCAAGGCATTCGGCGCCGAAGAGCGTGAGGAGGCGCGGCTCGCCAGGGTCATCGGCAAGTGGCGGCACCGGACGGCCCGCACCTGGATGCGCGGCACCTTCAACGGGACGGCGCAGAACGTCACCCTGGCGGTGCTTCGTGCAGCGATCATCGGCTTTGCGCTCTATCTCTGGTCGAGCGGACAGGCGAGCGCGGGCGACCTGGCCTTCGTGCTGACCTCGTTCTTCCTGCTGCAGGGCTACCTGCGGGATGTCGGAATGCACATCCGCAACCTGCAGCGTTCGGTCAACGACATGGAGGAACTGGTCGACATCCAGGCGCAGCCGCTGGGCGTCGCCGACCGCGCCGGTGCGGAGCCGATCCAAATCCGCGACGGCGGCATCGAGTTCGATCACGTGACCTTCCACTACGGCAACCATGCCTTGCCGCTCTACCGGGACTTCTCCGTGAAGATCCGGCCGGGCGAGCGCGTCGGCCTGGTGGGGCACTCGGGCTCGGGCAAGACGACCTTCGTCAAGCTCGTCCAGCGCCTCTACGACGTGAGCGAGGGGCGGATCCTGATCGACGGGCAGGACATTGCCCAGGCCAGTCAGTCGTCGCTGCGTTCTCAGATCGCGATCGTGCAGCAGGAGCCGATCCTGTTCCATCGCTCGCTGGCCGAGAACATCGCCTATGGCCGGCCCGGCGCGTCCCAGGCTCAAATCGAGCACGCGGCGAAGCTTGCCAGTGCGCATGACTTCATCAAGCGGCTGCCCAAGGGCTACGGCACGCTGGTGGGCGAGCGCGGCGTCAAGCTGTCGGGCGGCGAGCGCCAGCGTGTGGCGATCGCGCGCGCCTTCCTGGCCGACGCGCCGATCCTGATCCTGGACGAGGCCACGTCGAGCCTCGATTCGGAATCGGAGGTGCTGATCCAGGAGGCGATGGAGCGGCTGATGGTGGGGCGCACGACGCTGATCATCGCGCACCGGCTGTCGACGGTGCGGGCGCTCGACCGGCTGCTCGTCTTCGACCGCGGCAAGATCGTGGAAGAAGGCCGGCACGAAGCGCTCGTCCGCCTCGATGGCGGCATCTATCGCCGCCTGTTCGAGCGCCAAGCCCTGGAACTCACCAAGGGCCTCGTCTGACGCCTCATGGGCCGCGAGCGATTGCGGCCCATTTGTTGTTTCGCCGGTTATATTTAGCCCCTTTGGTCAGCTTCCATTCGGCGAGGCCTTGCTTTATCTCTGGATGCACGCGGCGGGGGCGCTGCCTTGTCAATGTGAAAGCCATCCGCTACGCCCCGAACATGACAGTCACCGTTCGCTTTGCTCCTTCGCCCACCGGCCGCATCCATATCGGCAATGCGCGCACGGCCCTTTTCAACTGGCTGTTCGCCCTCAGGAACCGGGGCCGGTTCATCCAGCGGTTCGACGACACGGACACGGAGCGCTCGCGCCAGGAATTCGCCGACTCGATCCTCTACGATCTGCATTGGCTCGGCATCTTCCCCGACCAGACCGAGTACCAGTCGCGCCGCTTTGCGAGCTACGACGCCGCCGTCGAGACGTTGAAGGCCGCGGGCCTGCTCTATCCCTGCTACGAGACGGCGGAGGAACTCGACCTGCGCCGCAAGGTGCGGCGCACGCGCGGCATGCCGCCCGTCTATGGGCGCGAGGCGCTGAAACTGACCGACGACGAGCGCGCTGCCCTGGATCAGGATGGCCGCAGGCCGCATTGGCGCTTCCTGCTGCCCAACTTCGTTTCGGATCCATTCGAGTCCGAGCGGACGGAAGTCCATTGGAACGACCTCGTTCGCGGCGAGGAGACGGTCGATCTGGCGTCGCTGTCGGATCCCGTGCTGGTGCGCGAGGACGGCACTTACCTCTACACGCTGCCGTCGGTGGTGGACGACATCGAAATGGGTGTCACGCACATCATCCGGGGCGACGACCATGTAACCAACACGGGCGTCCAGATCGCGCTGTTCAAGGCGCTCGGCGCCGAGCCCCCGGTCTTCGGGCACCACAACCTTTTGACGACAGCGTCGGGCGAGGGACTTTCCAAGCGTACCGGCGCGCTGTCGATCGAAAGCCTGCGCGACGGTGGCATCGAGCCGATGTCGGTGGCGTCGCTCGCGGTTCTGGTGGGCACGTCCGAGAACGTGGCGGCAGCCACCAACCTTTCGGAACTCGCCGAGAAATTCGATCCGGCATCGACTTCAAAGTCTGCCGCCAAGTTCGATCCCGACGAACTCGTCGTGCTCAACCGTGCGCTGCTGCATCACATGCCGTTCGCCGAGGTGCGCGACCGGCTGATGCTGCTCGGCATCAGCGGCGAGCATGCGGAGACGTTCTGGGTGGCCGTGCGCGGCAATCTCGACAGGCTCAGCGACGCGGGCACATGGTGGCGCATCCTCCGCGATGGACCGCAGCAGGCGGCGGAACTGCCCGAGGAGGACCGCGAATTCGTCGGCCAGGCGTTCGATCTGCTGCCCGAAGAGCCATGGGACGGCGATGTCTGGAAGGACTGGACCGCCAAGGTGCGGAAGGCGACCGGCCGCAAGGGCAAGGCCCTGTTCATGCCGCTGCGGTTGGCGCTCACTGGACTGGAGTCGGGACCGGAACTCGCAGATCTGTTGCCCCTGGTGGGTCGGGAAGGAACTTTGGCCCGACGACCCTGACCTTGCGGTCCGGATCGGGCCTGGCTGCCGGCGTCGCCGGCATCGGCTTTTCTGCGTCGACTGGCGCCTTGTTCGATTGCGGGATCGGCCGGCCTTCACCCGCGAGGATCGAGAAGCTGCTGTCCTGCCTGGCGTTGCAGCCGCAATCCGGCGTGCGCGGCAGGCCGGTCCGTTTGTACCGATAGGCCGATGGCAGCTCGCGGTAGGGTTCGGCCGTCCGTGCGGACACCATGTCTTCCTGCGCTTCGCCGTCGGCGAGATGATAGAACAGCTCGGTGCCCGGGCACGCCGCCTCGCACCTCTTCTGGTCGCGCTCGAAGTCGGAAAGCGCTGCGCCGTTCGACATCGGGAAAAAATAGCCGTCGCAGGTTCGGACGCAGAGTGTGCGAAATTCGCCGCCGCCCGATCCTTCGCCTTTGCCGATGACGATCCGCTTGGGATAGCGACCGTCGTCCGCCGCGTCCCGGCTTGCCCCGCCGCGGATGATCGTGCCGCCCAAAACCTCCTCGAACAGGTCCTGGTCGCTCGCACCTGCCTCGGCATCCGGTTCCTGCCGGGGGCAGTCATTGGCGGCGAGCGCGTCCAGCAGCCTTGCCCGCTCGCGCGTCTCGGAAAGCTCGGCCAGCCGGCTCTCCAGGTCTTCGAGATTGCGGGCCATCTCGTCGATCTTGGCGTTCAGGCCCGCGCATTCGGCGATCATCTCGCCGGCGATCGCCCGGTCGCAGCCGAAATCGGCGGCCTCGCCGCGGGCCAGGTCGATCTCGCTGCGCTGGATTTCCGCCGCTTCCCGGTATCGTGCCGCCTCCGGCGAACCTTCTTCCGACAACCGCGCCAACTCCGCCTGCAACTGTCGGCAAAGACGCGACGCCGCAACCGCGCCGTCGGCCGCGAGCAGGGCCAACGCCATACCGGCGAAGGCCGCCAACAGGCGGCCGCCAGGGCGTTCCTTGTTATCGCATCGCCAATACATGCCACCAGCCGCTGTTGCAGCCAAAGGCTAGCCTCGACCCGTTAACCGTTCCTTGGGGCCGCGCTCGAGTTCCAGATGCTCTACGCCTGAGCCCGCTGCGAGGCCTCGACCACGGCCAGCGCCGTCATGTTGACGATGCCGCGCGAGGTGACCGAAGGCGTCAGGATGTGCGCCGGCTGGGCCGTTCCGAGCAGGATCGGCCCGACATGGAGCGCGTCCATCATCGTCTTGACCGTGGTGAGCGCGATGTTGGCGGCGTCGAGGTTCGGGAACACCAGGAGGTTGGCTTCGCCCTTCAGGCTCGAATGCGGGTAGACGCGGTGGCGCAGCGCTTCGGAAAGTGCCGAATCGCCGTGCATTTCGCCGTCACTGGCAAGCTCCGGGGCGAGGCGCTTCAGGATCGCCGCAGCCTCCCGCATCTTCAGTGCGCCGGCCGATTCGCGCGAGCCGAAGTTCGAATGCGACAGCAATGCCGCCTTCGGTTCGATGCCGAAGCGGCGGATCTCGTCGGCCGCCAGCATGGTCATTTCGGCGATCTCCTCCGCGGTGGGATCGATCGTCACATAGGTGTCGGTGAAGAACAGCACGCCGCGCTGGGTGATCAGCATCGACAGGGCCGAGAGGTCGCGGTCCTTGACGCCCTCGCGCACGCCGACGATCAGCTGGACGTTGCGCAGGTGGCGCTCGAAGCGGCCCTCCAGGCCGCAGATCATGGCGTCGGCGTCGCCGCGCTTGAGCGCAATCGCGGCGATCACCGTATTGTTGGTGCGCACCATGGTGCGGGCCGCCTCCGGCGTGATGCCCCGCCGGCCGCCGAGTTCGATCAGGTGGTCGACATAGTGGCGGTAGCGAGGATCGTCCTCGGGATTGATGACCTCGAAGTCGATGCCCGGGCGGATGCGCAGGCCATAGCGCTTCGAGCGCACCTCGATGACATGCGGGCGCCCGATGAGGATGGGCTTGGCCAGGTTCTCCTCGATCACGACCTGGGCCGCACGCAGCACGCGCTCGTCCTCGCCATCGGCATAGATGACCCGCTTGGCCGCCGCCTGCTTGGCGTTGGAGAAGATCGGCTTCATCACCAGGCCGGAGCGGAAGACGAAGCGGTTGAGCTTGTCGACATAGGCGGTGAAATCGGTGATCGGCCGGCTGGCCACGCCGCTGTCGCAGGCCGCCTTGGCGACGGCGGGCGCGATACGCAGGATGAGCCGCGGGTCAAAGGGCGAGGGGATAAGGAAATCGGGCCCGAAGGTCGGCGTCTCGCCGGAATAGGCGCGGGCGGCGACGTCGGACGGCTCTTCGCGGGCAAGGGCTGCGATCGCCCGCACCGCCGCCATCTTCATTTCCTCGTTGATCGCGCGTGCGCCGCAGTCGAGCGCGCCGCGGAAGATGTAGGGGAAGCAGAGCACGTTGTTGACCTGGTTCGGGAAATCCGAACGGCCGGTGCAGATCATCGCGTCGGGACGCGCCGCGCGCGCCTCTTCCGGCATGATCTCCGGCTTCGGGTTGGCGAGCGCCAGGATCAGCGGCCTTTCCGCCATCTCCGTGAGAAGTTCGGGCTTAAGCACGCCCGCCGCGGACAGGCCGAGGAACACGTCGGCGCCGCCGATGACGTCGGCGAGGGTGCGCGCGTTGGTGTCCTTGACGTAGGGATCCTTCCAGCGGTCCATCTCGTCTGTCCGCCCCTTGTAGGCGACGCCGAAGCGGTCGGTGACCCAGATGTTCTCGACCTTGGCGCCGAGCGAGACCAGGAGATTGAGGCAGGCGAGCGCCGCCGCGCCCGCGCCCGACGTCACGATCTTGACGTCCTCGATCTTCTTGCCGGCGAGTTCGAGGCCGTTGAGAACCGCGGCCGCGACGATGATGGCGGTTCCGTGCTGGTCGTCGTGGAAGACGGGGATGTCCATCCTGGCCTTGAGCTGGGCCTCGACCTCGAAGCACTCGGGCGCCTTGATGTCCTCGAGATTGATGCCGCCGAAGGTCGGCTCGAGCGCGGCGATGGTGCTGACCATCTGGTCGATCTCGGGTGCATCGATCTCGATGTCGAAGACGTCGATGCCGGCGAACTTCTTGAACAGAACGGCCTTGCCTTCCATGACCGGCTTGGAGGCCAGTGGGCCAATGTTGCCGAGGCCGAGCACGGCGGTGCCGTTGGAGATCACGGCGACCAGGTTGGCACGGCCGGTATAGTCGGCGGCAGTCTCGGGATCGTCCTTGATGGCGAGGCAGGGAGCGGCGACGCCGGGCGAATAGGCGAGGGCCAGGTCGCGCTGGTTGCCGAGCGGCTTCGTGGCCTGGATCTCCAGCTTTCCCGGGACGGGGCTCTTGTGGAAGAAGAGCGCGGCCTGGTCGAGGTCCGACAGCGGCTCCTTCTTCTTGTCGTCCCCGGCCATGTCCAGCTCCTTCAAAATTAGTTTCAAAGGCCGTTATTAGCACGGCCTGCGCAATTTTCGAGGCATCAACGGCCAAATGGACGTTGAATCACTTTCAAAAGCCGGAAGTGCAATCATTCCAGCTACTTGTGGGCGGCGGTTGAAATGCAGATTCGGTCTTTTGTGAGGCTGAGCGGGCGCAGCGCGTCCATGGGACGCGCAGGCTGACCTGTTCATAGGGTGGTCCAGGCGCCGCGAAGGCTAGAAGGAACTCACATAGAGCCCGCCGTCGACCGGTATGTTCTGCCCGGTCATGTAACCCGCGTGGACAGAACACAGGAAGGCGCAGATCTGGCCGAACTCCTCCGGCGTGCCGAGCCGGCCGGCGGGGACGCCGGCGCCGAGGCGGGCGCGCCTCGCGGCACCTTCCGCTGGGTCCTCGATGCTTCCCGGTTCGTGCGGGCCGCGCAGGCGGTCGGTGTCGAGCTTGCCAGGCAGCATGTTGTTGATGGTGACGTTCCGGTCGGCGACCGTACGCGCCACGCCGGCTAGGAAAGCCGTCAGGCCTGCACGCGCGCCGGACGACAGGTCGAGGCCGGGAATTGGCGTATAGACCGACAGCGAGGTGATGTTGACGATGCGGCCGAAGCCGCGCGTGGCCATGCCGTCGATCACCGCTTTGATGAGTTCGATCGGCGTGACCATGTTGTTGGTGACGCCGGCGAGGATCTTCTCGCGGTCGAGTTCGCGGAAATCGCGATAGGGCGGACCGCCGTTGTTGTTGACCAGGATATCGGGTTCAGGGCAGGCGGCGAGCAGCGCTTTCTGCACCGCCGGCTCCGAGATGTCGCCGACGATCTCGGTTACCTGTACCCCGTAGCGCTGGCGGATTTCGGTGGCGGTGCGGCTGAGGGCGCGGGCGTCGCGACCGTTGAGGAAAAGCTCGCAGCCGGCCTCCGCCAGCGCCATGGCGCAACCCTTGCCGAGACCCTTGCTCGAAGCGCAGACGATAGCCTTCTTCCCGCGGATGCCGAGATCCATGATGCGTTCTCCTGTCGGTGGTGGCGCAGCCTAGAACCGCCGCGCCCGAGCCGCAACCGTCATACGCCTGTTGCATGAATCTGGGCATAGCCACGGCAAAAGCAACGGGTCGAATGCCATGTCCGGCACGAGCACACGCAATTTCCGCACGCTGTTCATCTCCGACGTGCACCTGGGGTCGAAGGCCGCGAAGGCCGAATTCCTCATCGACTTCCTGCGCCATCACGAGGCCGAGAAGATCTTCCTGGTCGGCGACATCGTCGACGGCTGGCGCCTGCGCCGGCAGTGGCACTGGCCGCAGCTTCACAACGACGTTGTCCAGAAGCTGCTGCGCCAGGCGCGCAAGGGAACCGAGATCACCTACATCGCCGGCAACCACGACGAATTCGCCCGCAATTTCCAGGGCGTGCATTTCGGCGGCATCGTCGTCGCCGACCGCGCCATCCACGAGGCCGCCGACGGCAAGCGCTTCCTCGTCATCCATGGCGACCAGTTCGATGCCGTCGTCCAGAATGCGCGCTGGCTCGCCTATCTCGGCGACTTCGCCTACGACGCGGCGATGGCGACGAACCGCGTGGTGGCGCGCTTCCGCCGTACCTTCGGCATGCCCTATTGGTCGTTCTCTTCCTGGGCCAAGGTGAAGGTGAAGAAGGCGGTGAACTTCATCGGTGCCTTCCAGCAGGTCCTGACCGAGGAAGCCCGGCGCTCGGAAGTGGAGGGCGTCATCTGCGGCCATATCCACCACCCCGCGATCGAGGATTTCGATGGCATCCAGTACATCAACACCGGCGATTGGGTGGAAAACTGCACCGCCGTGGCCGAGAATTTCGACGGCAGCTTCGTCATCCTGCGCTGGCCGCATGTGATGGCGGGCAGGCTGGTGAACGAGCCCTTCGTGCCGGTGGCGATCGATCAGGCGGTCGGCAAGGCGGCCTGATCGGACCCTTCCATGTGCGATCCAACCCATAGGTCGCGTCGCTGGCGCGAGGGGCCTGGCCATGCCGCAATCGAGGCGGCACCGGTCGGCCTGCTGGTGCGACGGCACTCGACTCGCCTAGGTGCCTGCGAACGACCGTCCGGCGAGATGACGAGCCCGCGGCGCAGGGCGCGTGGCCCAATCCTTGCGCCCAAGTCGACAGCTTCCGCGCGACGGGCACCCGTGATAATGGATCGGGCAAATCGGTGAGGCTTGCATGGTTCGGGTCTGCACCCGGACCGAATGCCCGCCATGACCCTTCCGCCGCTCACGCCCGAACAGCAGATCAAGCCGCGCCGCTTCGAGCTGCGCATATCGCTGCTCTTCGCGGCGCTCTTCGTCCCCATGGGCGTGCATCTGCCCTATTTTCCGCTTTGGCTCGAGGCCAAGGGGTTCGATCCGGAGCAGATCGCCGTCATTTTGTCGGCGCCGATGTTCCTCCGCGTCATCACCACGCCGCTGATCGCCGCGATGGCCGATCGGGCGAAGGACCGCGCCAATGTGTTCCTGGTCCTGGCCGTCTCGTCGCTGTTGCTGTCGCTCGGCTATTTCCTCGAGCCGACCTATTTCGTCGTGCTCGCGGTCTCGCTGGCCTTGTCCGTCGTCTGGACGCCGCACGCGCCTATCGCCGATTCGCTGGCCCTGTCGGGCGTGCGCCGCTACGGCTCGGACTATGCGGCGATGCGCATCTGGGGCTCCATCGCTTTTCTCGGCGGCAGCCTCGGAGCGGGGTTCATCCTGTCTTTGACCGGAGCCGACGCCGTTCCCGCCATCATCACCGTCGGGCTGCTCGGCTGTTTCCTGATGTCGTTCGTCACGCCGCGCCTCGGCAGGCCGAGACGCGCCTCGCCGCTGTCGGCCACCGACTTGCAGCAGCAGGCGCCCAAGTTGTTCAACCGCTATTTCCTGCTCATGGCTGGCGGCACCGGCGTCATCATCGCCAGCCACGGTTTTCTGTACGGATTCGTATCGATCTACTGGAAGTCGCTCGGCATCAACGAGACCGTGGTCGGGCTGCTGTGGAGCTGGGGCGTCGCTGCCGAGATCGTCATGTTCATGCTCTTCGCCCGGCTGTTCGGCGGACGCTCGACCGCGTTCGTGCTCGTGCTGGCCGGCGTGGGCGCGATATTGCGCTGGCTCGCCTATCCGCTGATCTGGCCGCTGGGGCTCGGCGTTGCAGGCTTCTTCGCCGTGCAAAGCCTGCATGCGCTGTCCACCGCCCTGGTGCTGATCGGCGTGCAGAAGCTGATCGCCGAGTCCGTGCCCGAGGAAAAGACGGGTGCCGCGCAGGGCGTCGCCTATTTCACCAACGGCATGTCGATGGCGGTGGTGACCTTGATTTCCGGACCGCTCTACGATCGCTTCGGCGCCAACGGCTTCTTCTTCATGGCAGGCGTCGCCGCCTTCGCCATCGGCCTGGTCTTGCTCGGGTCTCGTTCAGCCCCAAAGCTCGGGCGAGGGCGGAGCTACCACTGAGCCCTCGTAGGCGAGGCCGGGCTGGCGGTCCCGCGCCAGCAGCAGCGGCCCGTCGAGGTCGACGAATTCCGCGTCCTGGGCAAGCAGCACCGCGGGCGCCATGGCGAGCGACGTGCCTACCATGCAGCCGACCATCAGCTGGAAGCCGAGCGCGCGGGCACGGTCGCGCAGCTCCAGTGCGGCGGTGAGTCCACCCGCCTTGTCGAGCTTGATGTTGATGGCGTCGTAGCGGTCGCGCAGGGCGTCGAGGTCTGCGGCGACATGCACGCTTTCATCGGCGCAGATCGGCACGGGATGGGGTATCCGGGCCAGGATCTCATCGGCGCCGGCGGGCAGGGGCTGCTCGATCAGGGCGATGCCCAGTTCGGCGGCAAGCGCGAGGTTCCCGGCGACATTGGCTTCGGTCCAGCCCTCGTTGGCGTCGAGGATGATGCGGCTGTTCGGCGCGGCCTGGGTGACCGCGCGGATGCGGGCGATGTCGTTGTCGCCGCCGATCTTGACCTTGAGCAGCGGCCGGGCGGCGTTGGCGCGTGCCTGTGCCGCCATCGCCTCCGGCTCGGCGAGCGACAGCGTGTAGGCCGTCTCCAGCGACCTTGGTTCGGCCGGACCGAGCTTCGCGGCGGCAGGGATGCCGCTGGTCTTCGCTTCCAGGTCCCAGAGAGCGCAGTCGACCGCATTGCGGGCGGCGCCGGCCGGCATGAGCTCGAGCAGGTCGGCGCGGGAGGCGCCTGCCTCGATCGCCCGCCGGGCCAGTTCGATCGCCGCGCGCACGCTCTCCATCGTCTCGCCGTAGCGCTTGTAGGGCACGCACTCGCCGCGGCCGAGGCGGCCTGATTCGGCGATCGTGCAGGTGATTACGTCGGCCTCGGTCTTCGATCCGCGGGAAATGGTGAAGGTTCCAGCAATAGGGAAGCTCTCCGCGGCGACTGAAAGGACACGAGACATGAAAAACTGCTCCGCAAGGATGCCGGTTCTGAGGTGCATAAATCGACATGCCGCAGCCGACGCGTTAAGTAGTGTGCCATGTTGACCATCGGCAAACGGGAAGCAAGCAGCGGGGCGACCGGCGACAGCAACCACCGACCGCAGGTTGCGGTGGCGGCGCGCGACGGCGTGCTGGCTTGCGTCTTCACGGGCATCTGGACGACCCGTACCGTGGCCTTAGTCGACGCCGAGATGCGCAAGATCGAGGCGCGCACGGGGTTTAGGGCCCTGGCGCTCGACCTCGCCGGCATCGAAAAGATGGACACCGCCGGTGCCTGGATCATCGACAGGCTGGTCAGCGCCAACGAAAGGAAGGGCGTGCGCGTCAGCGTCGAAGGGCGCAGCGAAGCGGCTGATATCCTTCTGGGCGCGGTCGGCGAGGCGGCGCGCCGCGAGGCCGCCAGGGCCGAGGCGGAAAACCCCAACATCGCCATCCGCTTCCTGGAGACCATCGGACGACGCGTCTACGAGATGCGCGACGATTTTTTCGCTGCGATGAACATCCTGGGCGCAACCATCCGCGGCGCCCAGATGAAGCTTGGCCGGGGCCATGCGGTCAATCCCGCGGCGATCTTCCACCAGGTCGACCGCATGGGCGTCGGCGCCATCCCCGTCGTCCTGCTGATGTCGACGATCGTCGGTGCGATCGTCGCCCAGCAGGGCGCGTTCCAGCTCAGCTATTTCGGCGCCGACATCTTCGTCGTCGACCTCATCGGCGTGCTGGTGCTGCGCGAACTCGGCGTGCTGATGACGGCGATCATGATCGCCGGCCGTTCCGGCAGCGCGATCACCGCCGAGATCGGCTCGATGAAGATGCGCGAGGAGGTGGACGCGCTCACTGTCATCGGCCTCAATCCCATCGGCGTGCTGGTCTTCCCGCGCCTGGTCGCGCTCGTCGTCGCGCTGCCGTGCCTTTCCATCCTCGCCAACTTTGCAGCGCTCGGCGGCGGCATGGCCACGGCCTGGTTCTATTCAGATATTCCTCCGGCCGCCTTCATCGAGCGTCTGCGCGTTGCCATCGACCTCAGCACCATTTTCGCAGGCCTGATCAAGGCACCGTTCATGGCGCTGATCATCGGCACCATCGCCTCTGTCGAGGGCCTGAAGGTCGGCGGCAGCGCCGAGTCGCTCGGGCGCCACGTCACCGCCTCGGTGGTCAAGGCCATCTTCGTGGTCATCATCCTCGATGGCCTGTTTGCCATGTTCTACGCCGCGATCGACTTCTGACATGGGCAGCAGGACCAATACCATCCACGCCGAGATCCAGGATCCCGGGAGCAAGGGCGAGGTGCTGCTTTCGGTGCGCGACCTCACGGTCGCGTTCGGCGACAACGTCATTCTCGACAAGCTGTCGCTCGAAATCCGGAGGGGGGAGATCCTCGGCTTTGTGGGCGCGTCCGGATCGGGCAAGTCGGTGCTGCTGCGTACCATCCTCGGCCTGATCCGCAAGCAGTCGGGAACGATCAGGCTGTTCGGGGTCGATCTGGAGAAGGCCAACGAGCTGGAAAGGCTGAGGATCGACATGCGGCTCGGCGTCCTGTTCCAGCACGGGGCGCTGTTTTCGGCGCTGACCGTGCTCGAGAACGTGCAGGTTCCGATGCGCGAGTACCTCGACCTGCCGCGAAAGCTCATGGACGAGCTCGCCAGGCTCAAGATCGACCTGGTCGGGCTGCCGCCGGATGCCGCCGACAAATATCCCTCGGAACTGTCGGGCGGCATGATCAAGCGCGCCGCGCTCGCCCGGGCGCTGGCGCTCGACCCCGACATCGTGTTCCTCGACGAGCCGACTTCGGGTCTCGACCCGATCGGCGCTGCCGAGTTCGACGAACTGGTCGCCAAGATGCGCGACACCATGGGGCTCACCGTCTACATGGTCACCCACGACCTCGACAGCCTGTTTTCGGTGTGCGACCGCGTCGCCGTGCTCGGTAACAAGAAGGTGCTCGTCGAAGGAACGATCGATGACATGCTGAAGAGCGACGAGCCGTGGGTTAAGTCGTACTTCCGTGGAAAGCGTGCCCGCCAGCTTGATCTTGCGGCCAGGGTAGAGATGGAATGATGTGATGGAGACTCGGGCCAACTACGTCATCGTCGGCATCTTCACACTGGTCGCGATCCTGGCTGCCTTTGCCTTCGTCTACTGGACGGCTGCCATCGGCGAGCGCGGCGAGACGGCGATGCTGCGCGTACGCATTCCCGGTTCCGCCTCCGGCCTCAGCCGCGGCAGCTTCGTGCTGTTCAATGGCGTCAAGGTCGGCGACGTCCGGCGGGTCTATCTCGACGTCACCAATCCGCGCGTGGCGATCGCCGATGCCGAGATCGACAGGCTGACGCCGATCACGCAGTCGACGCAGGCCGATATCGGCCTGGCCGGCCTCACCGGCCAGGCGAACATCGAGCTCAAGGGCGCCGACGTCAACGAGCCGAACCTGCTCGACCAGGCCGAGGCCGAAGGCACGACCGCCGAGATCGTCGCCAACCCCTCGGCCGTCACCAATCTGCTGCAGACCGCGCAGGACATCTTCAAGCGTGCGGACACGGTGCTGACCAATCTCGAAGGGTTCACCAACGACGTCCGCGGCCCACTGACCGAGACGGTTACAAACGCGCAGAAATTCTCGCAGTCGCTGGCGCGCAATTCGGAAGGCGTCGACAAGTTTCTGGCGAGCGTGAGCGCGCTCTCGGAGGAACTGGCAGGCGTTTCGGGCAAGCTCGACGGCACCATCGAGGCCGCCGAAAGCCTCCTCAAGTCGGTGGACCGGGACAAGGTCAAGACCATCGTCGCCAACGTCGAGACCTTCACCACCAAGCTCGGCGAGCAGAGCGACCAGATCGACGACGTCGTCAAGGGCGTGAACACCGCCGTCGCGTCGATCAACGACTTCGCCCAGAAAACCCAGCAGACGCTCACCAAGCTCGACGGAGCGCTCGAAGGCGTCGATGGGGCCACCGTGCGCGAGTCGCTCGAAAACATCCGCAAGGCCAGCGAGAACGCCGACAAGGTGGCGGCCGACATCGCCAAGGTCACCGACAAATTCGGCAACCGGGCTGAAGACATCGACCAGATCGTCACAGATGCCAAGGAACTGGCCTCGCGGCTCAACCAGGCCTCCACGCGGGTCGACGGCGTGCTGGCCAAGGTCGACAAGCTCCTCGGCACCGGCGAGGCCGAGGGCGTCATGTCCGATGCGAGCGAAACACTGAAGGCCTTCAAGCAGGTCGCAGACACGCTCAATGCCCGGCTCGGCACGATCACCGATGGCCTCGCCCGCTTCTCCGGCCAGGGCTTACGCGACGTCGAGGCGCTGGTCCAGGACAGCCGGCGTTCGGTCACCCGCATCGAAGAGGCGATCACCGACCTGCAGCGCAATCCGCAACGCATCATCACCGGAGGCGAAGGCACCGTACGCGAGTTCGACGGACGGGTGCGTCGTTGACATCGCCGGCCCGTCGCAGCATGACACGTCTGGAGGGTGGTTCGCGCATTACGCGAGTGAGTCGTGTCCGGGGACAACACGTGAAAGCTGGTGGAACTTCAACGCTGCTTGCTGCGGCCATGCTGGCGCTGTCGGGCTGCGCCTCGCTTCTCGTCAGCACGCCGCCGCCGCTCGACACCTTTGAGCTTTCCGCGCCGGCCGTCGACGGCCGCGATGGCCAGAGCCGCCGCCAGATCCTCATTGCCGAACCGTCGGCGCTGAAGGCGCTCGACGGCGAGCGCATCGTCATCAAGCCGGCACCCGGCTCCATCCAGTTCCTCAAGGGCGCGCAGTGGTCCGACCGTCTGCCGCGCATCGTCCAGGCCCGGCTGGCGGAGACGTTCCAGCGCGCCGGCGGCTTCATAGGCATCGGCAAGCCCGGCGAAGGGCTGGCGATCGACTACCAGGTCATCGTGGAGATCCGCAGCTTCGAAATCAGGGTCGGCGGCGGCGAGCGCTCCGATGTCGACCTGTTCGTCCGGCTGCTCAACGATCGCAACGGCCAGGTGCGCGCCTCGCGCGTGTTCACGGCCGGCGTCCCGGTTTCGGGGGCGGGCAACGACGCTTATGTCGCCGCCCTCGACGCCGCCTTCGGGCAGGCCGCGGCCGAAATCGTCAAATGGACGGAATCGCTGATCTGAACAGGTCAGCAAGGGAGTAGGGAGGTAGGGCAGTAGGTGCCTGACGTGGCAATTCCACTCGCCTTGCTCGTGGTTCGATCCTGTAAGCGGCAGCAAGTGCCTGGGCTGGCGAGGTAAACGTCGGCGCTGCAAACATGACCCGGAAAGCAAAAGGGCAGCAGGTACGAACCTGCTGCCCTTTGCCTTGGAGTCCTGCTGCCTTCCGGCAGCCGCCCTACTTCAGGCGGCCGGCGGCGTGAGCGAGCATCGTGTAGACCTTGCCCGTATCCGATGTCAGGTAGGTCTGGGTCATCATGTTGTCGCGGTCGTTGCGCGACACGTCCTTGAGCAGCTTCTCGAAGTCGTCGCAGTAGCGGTCGACGGCCGAACGGAACTCGGCGTCGCCCTGATACTTGCGGCGGATCTCGTCGAAGGTCTGCTGGCCCTTCAGCGTGTAGAGCCTGCGGGTGAAGACGTCACGCTCGCCGCGACGATAGCGGTTCCACAGTTCGATCGAGGCGTCGTGGTCGATCGCGCGGGCAATGTCGACCGACAGCGAGTTGAGCGATTCGACCACATGCAGCGGCGAGCGTTGCGCCGGTACCGCGCGCGGCTCGGGCTGTGCTGCCTGACGGGCCGGCTCCTGCTCGCGCGAGGCTCCCGTCAGGAGGTCGCGCACCCATCCACCCTGCTGGGCGCGGCTGGCCGGTTCGCGCACCGGCTGAGCCTGTTGGGCCGGAGCCGCCGGGCGCTCGATGTCGAGCGTGCCG
This sequence comes from Mesorhizobium sp. CC13, assembly GCF_039907765.1. Taxonomy (NCBI): domain Bacteria; kingdom Pseudomonadati; phylum Pseudomonadota; class Alphaproteobacteria; order Hyphomicrobiales; family Phyllobacteriaceae; genus Mesorhizobium; species Mesorhizobium sp. CC13. Next base: position 430,942 of record NZ_JARDJI010000002.1, read on the forward strand.
CGCAGGCCGGTGCCGCCGCTGAGCGGGACATGCGGCTCGCCGCGTTCCGGCTGGGGCGCAGGGCGGCGCGGCGCCTGCGGCGGCGTGCGCAGCGATGCGTCGGACACGTCCACCGTGCGGCCCGACTTGGCGACGATGGCCGAGAGTTCCTTCAGCGCGTTGATCTGCTCGGAAACCGCACGGCGGATGGCCGTGGTCGATTCCTTGGCCTCCTGCGGCATGTCGAGCACACCCTTCTTGAGTTCGGCGCGGGTACTTTCGAGCTCGGTCTTGATCGACCCCGCGGTGCGGCGCATGTCGTCGGTCGCATCGGCGAAGCGCTTGGTGGCGGTTTCGACGACGTCGGCGATGGTGCTGCGGATTTTCTCGGCCGATTCCATCGTCTTGCCCTCGGCGCTTTCCAGCGTCTGGCCGACGAGGCGCTCGAACGACTGCATGACGCGCTCGAGTTCCTCCGACTTCTTGACCAGGCCGACGGCCAGGTCCTCCAGCGACGACTGCCGCTCGAGCGTGTGTTCGAGATTGCTCTGGGCCGAGGCGAGCAGGTTGGAGGCGCTCGACAGCAGGCGGCTGTGCTCATCGAACTTGGTGGCGATGGAGGCCACCTCGCGCAGCGTGCTCGACGACAGGTCGGTCAGGCGGTTCGTGTTCGAATCGACGAGGCGGGCAGCGCTTGCGAAGGTCTGCGCCGCCTTGTCGGTGGTCGCCGAGAAGGCCGTGGTGCTGCTCGTCAGGCGGTCGTCGACGGTCGCCAGGTTCTGCGCCGCGCGTTCGATCAGCTCGCCGAGCTGGTTGCTCGAGGTCGACATGCGGCCGATGAGGTCGGCGACGTTTTCGGCCAAAGTCGACCGGGCGCCCTCGACCGCCGACAGGGTTTCGGCGGTGCGGCTGGAAATGGCGTCGACCAGGCTCGCGTTCTCGATGCGCAGCTTCTCGGTGGCGCGGGCGGTGGCTTCCTCCATGCTCCGCTGCAGCTCCGAGCCGCCCTCGGCGAAACGCTCGACCAGCGGACGGGCGGTCTCGTCGAGGATCTTGGCGATCTCGTTCGAGCGCTCGGCCAGCATGGCGTTGAGTTCGCGGGTGTTGGTGCCGATGGTGCGCGCGGCTTCGTTGGTGCTCTGGCCGATGTGCTGGCCGACGGCCGTGAAGGTCTCGGCAATCACATTGGCGCGGGCGACCAGTTGAGCTTCGGCCTGGGCAACTTGCTCGGCGAGCTTCTCGCCCATCGATTCGGCGCCGTAGGCGAGGCGGTTCTGCGCGCTCGACAGGTGTTCGTCGATGCGCGCTCCGACGCCTTCCGCACCGCGGGCGAGGCGCTCGTCGACATTGGCGAGCGTTTCCTCGATCGCCTTGGCGCGGGCGTCGAGTTCGGCTGCCGTGCGGTGGGCGCGCGCCACCACGCGCTGCTCAGTCTCGGTGAAGGCGTTGGCGATCTGCGCCGCGTGCTCGCCGATGCCCGATGTGCTTTCGGCGATGCGGGCGGCAAGCTGCTGGCCGGCGTCGTCGAAGGCCTGGCCGACTTCCGTCGCCCGCCCCAAGAGGGACTGCGAGGTCACATCGATGCGTGCTGCAATGCGGCCATCGGCCTCGTCGAAGGCGCGGCTGATCTCGGCAGCGCGTCCGAGCAAAGTGTCGGCCGACTGCTCGACGCGCGCGGCGATCCGGCTGTCGGCGTTCTCGAAGGCGCTTCCGATCTCGGCTGCGCGGGTCGCCAGCACGTCGGCGGTCTGCGACACGCGGGCGGCGAGCCTTTCGTCGGCCTCCTCGAAGTTGCGCACGATTTCGCCGGCGCGGCTGCCGAGCGTTGCCGAGCTGTCGGCGACACGGGCTGCGATGCGCTCGTCGGCGGCATCGAAGATGCGGCTGAGTTCGCCGGCACGGTCGCCGAGCGAATCCGCGCCTTCGGCGATGCGTGCCGCAAGCTTCTCGTCGGCCGTATCGAAGATGCGGCCGAGTTCGGCGGCGCGTGCCGCCAGCGCGTCGGCCGATTCCCCGATGCGCAGGGCGAGCCGTTCATCGGCGGAGTCGAAGTTGCGCAGGATGTCGCCGGCACGCGACGACAGCGATTCCGCCGTCTCGATGGCGCGTGCGATGAGCGAGCGGTCTGCCGTATCGAATGTCCGGGCGATCTCGCCCGCCTTGGCCGACAGCGTGTCGGCGGTTTCCTCGGCACGGGCGAGCAGCGAGCTCGACGTCTCCTCGGCGCGGGCGGCAAGCCTGCGGTCCGCATCCTCGAAGGCGCGGGCGATGTCCTCGGCTCGGGAGAGCAGGGCGCTCGACGTCTGCTCGGCGCGCTCGGCGATGACCCGGTCGGCATCGGTAAAGGCCCTGCCGGCCTCCTCGTTGAGGGCGGCTGTGACTTCCATCACCTTGTCGCGCAGCGCGCCGGCCACGAAGACCGCGCTCTTTTCGAGCACGCCGCGGACATTGTCGATGCCGAGCGAAAGCGCCCGCTCCATGGTGCCGGTGCGCTCTTCGATGACGCCGGTCTGGCGACGGAATGCATCCTCGATCTTCTCGATGTCGCCAGCGAGCGCGTCGGAGATATCGGAGCGGCGGGCGGCGATCTGGTCGATATGCCCGGCGATCGCCAGGTCGACCTCGCGCCGCGCGTCGGCGAGCTTGCCGAGGTCCTGGTCCAGCGCGCGCGCCAGGGTGTCGCGGCCCTCGGCCAGCTTGCCGACGTGGCCGGTGACGATGCCGTCGATGGTAGCGCGGCTTTCGCTGAGCATGGCCAGGTCGGCTTCGAGCGCCTTGGTGAGCGTGTCGCGGCCGGCTGCCAGCTTGTCGACCTGGCCGAGCATCATGCCGTCGATCTTGGTGAGATCGGCTTCGAGCGCGCGGCGCAGGATATCGCGGCCCTCTGCCAGCTTTTCGACCTGGGCGGCGACCAGGCCGTCGATGCCCGAACGACTCTCCGCCAGCTTGGCGAGGTCGTCCTCCAGCGCCCTGGACAGGGCGCCGCGTTCGGCCACCAGCCGATCGGCGTGACCCGACATCAAGCCCCGGACGTTGTCGAGGTCGGCCTCGAGCGCTCGGGCCATCGCCGCGCGGTCTTCGGCGAGCTTGTCCGTCTGTGCCGACATCGAGCCGCGGATGGCGTTGAGGTCGGCCTCCAGCGCACGCTTGAGGATGTCGCGGCCCTCGGCCAGCTTTTCGACCTGGCCCGCGACGAGGCCGTCGATGCCGGTGCGGCTCTCGGCCAGCTTGGCGAGGTCGTCCTCCAGCGCCTTGGACAGCGCGCCGCGTTCCGAAGCCAGGTTGTCAGCGTGGCTCGACACCAGACCGCGGACCTTCTCGAGGTCGGCTTCGAGCGAGCGCGAAAGCATGGCGCGATCCTCGCCGAGCTGCTCGGCCTGGGCCGACATGGTCGAGCGGATCGTGTTCAGGTCGGATTCGAGCGCCCGCTTGAGGATGTCGCGGCCCTCGGCCAGCTTCTCGACCTGGCCGGCGACGAGACCATCGATGCCGGCGCGGCTCTCGGCCAGCTTGGCAAGATCGGATTCCAGCGTCTTGGACAAGAGCGTACGTTCTTCCGACAGCCGGCCGGCGTGAGCCTCGATCAGGTTGTGGACGCCCGATATGTCGGCTTCGAGGCTGCGTGTCAGCTCGGCGCGGTCGGCAGCCAGCTTCGAGGAATGACCATCGACGAGGGCCTTGATGCCTTCGAGGTCGGTCTCCAGCGCCTTGGCCAGCACGGCGCGGCCTTCCGCGATCTTCTCGACCTGGCCGGCGACAAGTCCGTCGATGCTGCTGCGGCTGTCGGCCAGCTTGGTGAGATCGGCGTCCAGAGCGCGCGACAGGATGTTGCGGCCCTCGGCCAGCTTGCCGACATGGCCGGCGACCATTTCGTCAATGTTCGTACGGGCCTGGACCAGGCGCTCAGAGTCTTCCATGAGCGCCTGGGCGAGCTGTTCGCGGCCTTGGGCGAGTTGCCTGAACTGGCTGCTGAGCGTGTCGTCGATGGATTGGCGCGACTGCTCGAGCTTGCGCATGTCGTCGTCTAGCGCTCGCGAGATCAGGCTGCGGCCTTCTGCCAGCTTCTGCACCTGGAAACCGACGGCGGCCTCGATGCTGGCGCGGCCCTCTGCGAACTTGCTGAGGTCGTCCTTGAGGGCCGCGGCCATGCGGTCGCGTGCTTCCGACAGCTTGCGGGTGTGATCCTCGACGGCCTGCTCGATGCCGACGCGGGCGTCCGAAAGGCGCTGGATGTCGCCGTCGAAGGCGCGCGACACATGCAGGCGCGCGGCCTCCATGCGGCCGGCGAAGTCGCTGGCGCGGGATTCCAGCATGGTAGAGGTCGAGGTGATGATGTCGGCGAGGTCGGTGCCGATCTGGGTCTTGCCCTGGTCGATCATCGCCGACAGCGAGTCGCGGCCCTCGACGAATGTCGTGGCGATCTCGCGGGCGCGCTCGACCAGCGTTTCGTTGATCTGGCGGGCACGTGCTTCGAGTGCGGCGTTGAGCTTGGCGGTGCCGGTGTCGAGCGCCTCGGCGCGGGTCTGGAACTCGCCGATGAGCGCCTGGCCGCGCTCCGCCAGCGTCCGCTCGATGTTGTGCAGGCTGGTCTCGAACTCCGAATTGATCGTCTTGGCGGCGCCGCCCAGCAGCGAAACCATGCCCGAGGTGCGGTCGTCGAGCAGTTCGGTCAGCGAGCGGGTTACGTGATCGGTGCTCTGGGTCAGCTTGGCGATGCGCGTGTCGAGCAGGCTGGCGAAGGCTTCGCCGGAGGTCGACAGCCGGTCGCTGATCGAATCCAGGCGGCCGTCGATCGCTTCGAACAGGCCCATGCCGCCCTCGTTCAGGCGGTCGATCAGCGCATCTCCGGAATTGGTGATGGTCATCGACAGCTTGGTCGACGCATTCATGATGCTGTCGCGGATGATGTCGCTGGCCGATCCGAGCTCGTCGCGCAGGGTCTCGTGCGCGCCGGCGATCGAGGCGCGGACGCGCTCGGCGTGCGAGACCACGGCTTCGCGCTCGCTGCCGAGCCCGTCGACGAGCGAACGGATGCGCGCGGCATTCTCCGAGTAGGAGCGTTCGATCTGGCTGACTTCGGTATGGACGAGGGTCTCGAGTTCGACGGCGCGCGCGAGCGTGCGCTCGATGCCTTCGCCCATGGCCGCAACTTCGCGGCGCACCGCCTGGCTGACCATCATGACGCGGTCCTGGGCCATGTTCTCCGGCTCGGTGAGCCGGAAGGCGACCTCGGTCATGGACTGCGCTGCCAGGCGCATCTCCTGGGCGCGGCGGACCATCGAGGCAAAGGCCCAGAACAGTGCGATCGGCACGGCCGTCGCGGTCGCGAATGCGAGCAGGCTGGGACGCGCGAGGATGTCGTCGAGCGACCTGATGCTCCAGATGCTGGGCGTGACGAAGCGGTCGGCCAGCGCTACGCCGCCGGCCGCCCATGCCACCGAAACGAACCCGACCGCCCAGTAGACGGTGCTGGACGCACGCCGGTTGAGGCTGTGCAGCAGGTTCTTGTAGTCTTTCTGGCGCTCGTCGTTGGCGGGCTTGAAGCCTTCGGGCTGAAGCGGCTGGCTGCTGCGCGTCTCGACTGGACGCAATACGGTCGGGGGCTCCGCGACGACGCTTGCGGCGCGTGCCGGAGCCGGCTCGCTCTTCGGCTGCGCGGGCTTCTGCATATTGCTTTCGCGCGCGAGTTCTTCCGCCGCCTGCGAGATCTGTGCTTCCAGATCTTCCATCGAGGCAGCCATGTCCAACCCGCCGTCATCGGCACCGGTCAGGTCGAAGTCGAGGGCCTCTTCGAGCTCCTTGGCTACGTCAATATCGATGTTCTTGATCGGAGTGGACTTTTTCGCCATGCCTTCGCTACCCTGTACTAACGACGCGGAATTGCTGGACTTTTTGTCCTATTTTTGTCCGCGTACGAGGCTCATTATGGACCGCCCGTATCGTAGTGACACAAACCGGTAAAGAAAACCTGCATTCGCCCGGATACGTAAAAGTTTAAATATAAGGTTAACACTGGAGTGATTATGAGCCCCGTTTCCGCGGGATTCCTGGCTTTGCGGGGTTAACGGGTTATCCACATGCGGCCCCTAGTCTACCAACCCATGGGCGAGTGGACGGACAGGGCTTCAATGGCAGCCCGCGAAACGGATTCCGTGGCCTTCGGCAAACCGGGCGGCGAATCTTCGGGCAGTGCAGGCGGGCGTCCGATCGACCTCGATCACCTCGGGCGGCAGTCGATGGGCGACCGCGAGATCGAGCGCGAAGTGCTCGATTTGTTTGTTCATCATGCGCTTTCGGTGCGCGACAGCCTGGCCTCGTCGGACCTTGCCGAGAAGCTCAGGCTGGCTCACGCGCTCAAGGGGTCGGCGCGCGGCGTGGGCGCTTTCGCCATTGCCGATTGCGTCGCCGAGATCGAAAGCCGGCCGGACGATCCGGCACCAGTGCAGCGCCTTTCGCGACTGATCGACGAAGCCCGCGACTACATCGCCGCCATCAATCGCTAGCGGTGTCCGCAAATCGACAGGACGCGGCGAAATCGCGCGGCTGTTGACTTGCTCGGTGGAGTGATTATCTGCCGGGTGACTTCTCTCAGGAACGAGCATGACCAAGCTTAGCTACATTGCCCATGACGGGACGCGTTTCGACGTCGAGGCGGAGAACGGTTCGACCGTAATGGAAAACGCGATCCGCAACGCCGTGCCCGGCATCGAGGCCGAGTGCGGCGGCGCCTGCGCCTGCGCGACCTGCCACGTCTATGTCGACGAAGAATGGATGCCGGTCGTCGGCGAACCCGAGGCCATGGAAGAAGACATGCTCGACTTCGCCTACGAGGTGCGGCCGAATTCGCGCCTGTCGTGCCAGATCAAGGTCCGCGACGAACTCGACGGGCTGGTCGTCACCGTGCCCGAACGACAGGGCTGACGGCGAGGCGACGTTCGCTTCGCTTGGCATGAACTGTCGCGTCATGCACAGTCCCGGTTGCGTGCATGAGAGGCGAGGGTGGCCGTGAGCGAAATCACCAGGACCGACGTTCTCATCATCGGTGCGGGGCCCGTCGGGCTCTTCGCGGTGTTCGAACTCGGCCTGTTCGACATGCGCTGCCATCTGATCGACATTCTCGACCGGCCCGGCGGCCAGTGCGCCGAGCTCTATCCGGAAAAGCCGATCTATGACATTCCCGGCTATCCTGCGATCAACGCGCAGGAACTGGTCGACAAGCTGCTGCTGCAGATCGCGCCGTTCAAGCCTGACTTTACCTTCAACCGCATGGTCAGCGCCCTGCAGCGCCTGGAGGGCGGCGGCTTTCGCCTGACGACCGACGAGGGCGAGGTGTTCGAGGCGAAGGTGGTGGTGATCGCCGCGGGCGGTGGCTCGTTCCAGCCGAAGCGACCGCCGATCCCAGGCATCGAGGCCTTCGAAGGCGCAAGCGTCCAGTATGCGGTGCGGCGCATGGAGGACCTGCGCGGGCACGACGTGGTGGTGGTGGGCGGCGGCGACTCGGCGCTCGATTGGACCCTCAACCTCCAGCCCGTCGCCAGGCGGGTCACTCTGATACACCGTCGGCCGGAATTCCGTGCCGCGCCCGACAGCGTCAACAAGATGCATGCGCTTGCCGATTCAGGCGCGATCGACCTTGTCATCGGCCAGGTTTCAGGGCTGAACGGCGAGGGCGGTGAATTGCGCTCCATTCAGGTCAAGGGACCGGATGGGGAGGTCGAGGTCGCGTGCACGCGGCTGCTGCCATTCTTCGGTCTGACGATGAAGCTGGGCCCCGTCGCCGACTGGGGGCTCAACCTTCACGAGAACCAGATCCCGGTCGATACCGAGAAGTTCGAGACCTCGGTTCCGGGGATCTTCGCGATCGGCGACATCAACTGGTATCCGGGAAAGCTGAAGCTGATCCTGTCGGGCTTTCACGAGGCGGCGCTCATGGCCCAGGCGGCCAAGCACGTCGTCAGCCCCAAGGAGCGGATCGTCTTCCAGTACACGACCTCGTCGACCAGCCTGCACAGGAAGCTCGGCGTTCCCGACTGAGCTTCAGCCCTTGAGCTTGCCCGCGTCGATCCGCTCCAGCCTGTAGCGCAGCAGCCGCATGATCCGGCTTTCGAAGTTGATGCCTTCGATGCGGTCGAATTCCGCCTGGGCGCGGTCGTGCCGGCTGAGGATGCGCTCGCTCGTCGCCTTGGCCTCGGCTGCCGCGGCCTGGCAGGTCTTGTTCTTGCCGATGACGCGCAACGCCTGTTCGAGTTCGCGCGCGTGGTTCTTGGCGATCACCACGTGGCTCTCCTCGTGGCGCTTGATGTCGGCCGACAGCGTGTCCCAGATCAGCCTGACCTCCTGGGCCGTCTTGCCGCTCTGCCGCCATCGCGGCAGGATGACCTTGGCCTTGACGGTGACGTGGGCCGACACGATGGCGCAGCCGCCCTTGACCTCGGAGTAGCCGATGCGGGTGGTGAACTCCATCTGCGTCGCCCCGGGGTGCCGCCCTCCGGTGCTCTTCACCTCGGGCCCGCGGGTCATGAGCTGGCTTTCGATCTCGTCGAGCGTTTTGCCGGTGATGGTAAAGTAGCTATAGCTCTTCGACACATTGGCAGCCTGGGCCGGAAGGCCGGTGCCGACGGCAAGGATGGCGGCGAGGAGGAGATGCTTCATTAGTTGCCTCTTGGCCTACCTTGCGTTAGGGGCGGTGGCGGCGCAACGGAATTCAAGGCGCCGCAAAAAGTGACCGTCCGCGAATTGACGTGCGAAGCGTTGATATTTCGTGACGCGGTCGATGCTTTGGATTTCTTTTGTGGCGACGACATGACCGGCATACGATGGCAACTGGCGCATGGGCGCCACGTCGAGTTGGGCGACAAGGCGCTCGTCATGGGCATCCTCAATGTCACGCCGGACAGCTTTTCCGACGGCGGCCGCTTCGAAGGCCTCGACCGCGCCCTCGACCAGGCGCGCCGCATGGGCGACGAAGGGGCGTCGATCATCGATGTAGGCGGCGAGTCGACGCGGCCCGGCGCAGCTTCCGTATCCGCGGCCGAGGAGCAGGACAGGGTCCTGCCGGTGATCGCGGCACTGGCCGCTGCCGGTGACACGCTGATCTCGATCGACACCTATCGCGAGGAGACCGCGCGCCTGGCGGTCGAGGCCGGTGCGCACATCGTCAACGACGTGTGGGGCCTGCAGCGCGAGCCGGGCATCGCCAGGATCGCTGCGGAAACCGGGGCAGGGCTGGTCATCATGCATACCGGCCGCGAACGCCAGAAGCTGGCGGACGTGATCGACGACCAGTTGCTGTTTCTGCGGCGCTCACTGGAGATCGCCAGTCAGGCGGGTGTAAGTGAGGGGCAGATCGTCCTCGATCCGGGCTTCGGCTTCGCCAAGGAGGCCGACGAGAACCTCGACCTGATGGCGCGTTTCGACGAGCTTTCGCAACTGGGCTATCCGCTGCTCGCCGGCACCTCGCGCAAGCGCTTCGTCGGCCATGTCACCGGGCGCGAACCCGCCGACCGCGATGCCGGAACCGCGGCCACCAGTGTCATACTCCGCATGAAAGGGGCGCGTATATTTCGCGTCCACAATGTCGCAATCAACGTCGACGCGCTCGCCTTTGCCGATGCTATGCTGGCGCGCCAGAACAATTCCCGGGGAAGCTGACCGCCGATGTACCTGATCCGCATGAAGAACTGCGCCTTCTTTGCCCGGCACGGCGTGCTGGACGAGGAGGAGACGCTCGGCCAGCGCTTTTATGTCGACGCCGAGCTGACCGTCGATCCGGACCGTCCTCTCGACGAGGATTCCATGCAGAGCACCGTCGACTACGGCATCGCCTTCGAGGTGATCGAGAAGATCGTCACGGGTCAGCGGCGCTTCCTCATCGAGGCGCTGGCGCAGGAGGTCGGCAAGGCGCTCTGCGACAGGTTCTCGCAGATCAGGAAGGCGGAGATTACCGTCCGCAAGCCCAATGCGCCGGTGCGCGGCGTGCTGGACCACGTAGAGGTGACCGTTGTCTGGCCACGTTGAGGAGCGCGCCTTTCTCAGCCTGGGCGGCAATCTCGGCGACCCGGCGAAGACGATGGCTACGGCGCTGCACCTGCTCGACGCCAGCGGCAGCACGCGGGTCGTCTCCGTCTCGTCGCTGCACCGGACGCCGCCCTGGGGCAAGGTCGACCAGCCCGACTTCCTGAACGTGACGGCCGAAGTGGCGACCTCGCTCGCGCCGCTCGAACTGCTCGAGCTCTGCCTCGACGTCGAGCGCCGCCTCAAGCGGGTTCGCGTCGAGCGCTGGGGGCCGCGCCTGATCGACATCGACGTGCTCCTGCACGGCGACACGAATGTCAGCGACGTCGGGCTGGAGATTCCGCACCCGCGCATGCTCGACAGGGCTTTCGTGATGGTGCCGCTGGCCGAAATCGCGCCGGACCTGGTGCTGGCCGGCAAGACTGCCGCCGAATGGGCGCTCGGGCTGGACAGTTCCGGCATCGAAAAGCTCGACAGCGGACGCGACTGGTGGCGCGCCTAGGGCGATGACGCGTGAAGCTCGCCGCTTTGGACACGACATCAACATGTCGCTCCAACTGGCTGTCTTTTCTCTGCGTTGAGTGATCGGGCGCGGCCTCGCCCGGATGCGCTAGAGGCCGAGCGCCGCTGCTATCTTCACGGCGGCTTCGTCCCAATCGTCGGTCACGACGATGCCGTCGGGAAGCGGGGGCAGCAGCCGGCGCATGTCCCTAAAGGCCATCAGGTTGAACAGGTGCGCGTCGGCGACCGCCTCGCGCACCGACACCAAGTTGTGGGGAATGTCGTCGACAAAGGCGACGGGCCGGCCGCTGTCGCCCCTCAGCAGCTTGAGTGCGGGGCCCTTGGCGGTCTCGGTCGTCAGCAGCGGGTAGGGGAATCCCAGCGCGTCGAGGTGGAGCCGCCGGACGTCGCGATACCGATGCGGCATGGCCGTGAGCATCACGATCTCCGCCTCTGCTGCCAGAGTAGCCACCGCCTCGCGAGCGCCAAGCGTCGCCGTCTGCCATTCGCGCTGGGCGTGGAAGAACCCGTCGATCAGCGACCTGACCGCCTCCTGGTTCAGTTCGCTGCCGCTCCGGCGGTCGACGATGTTGCCGGTCAGCCTGAACGACCTCAGCAACAATTCGCACCCCTGTGCCTCGAGGAAGCGCATGAAGGGTACGGTGAATTCGAGCAGCACTTCGTCCACGTCCAGCACCAGCAGCGGTCGGCTGTCTCGGGCGAGTTCGGCGATCTGGCGTGCGGTCTCGGGATCGTCGCTCATGTCGAACGGTCGTAGTCGTCGTTTCCAAGCGGCAGGGCGCGCAGGGCCTTGGCGACGTCGCCGGGGGCGATGCCCACCTCTTCCGCAAAGCGCAGCAGCGTCGGTTCATGCGCAAGGACGAAGTTCAGCACGCCCGCCATGAAGCCCGGCTCGGTCGCGACGCGGCGGATCTGGTGCGGCTCTATGCCGGTGATCGCCAGAAAACGCGGCAGCAGTTCGGCATCGGATGCAACGAAGCCGAGCGCCCGGATCGCCAGGGATTCGGCGTTTTCGCGCTGTTTGTCATCCTTGAGCATGTGCGCTCCGATCATTGCCATGCCTCACGGAGTAGCGGCAAGCCGGTCGCACGGCAACCCGCAAAGCGTGGTTCAACCAGTCGTGGGTTGGCAGCGGCGTTTTACGTTTCGTAATGTTCTTGAGTTATTGTCGGATTCGGGCTTGGCGTGCGCGGTCGGCGCGCAGGATGATTGTTGCCGAATCGCGGCGCGCAATCCGGACGGAAATTCGATGGCTAAGAAGGTGATGATCGTCGAGGACAACGAGCTCAACATGAAGCTCTTCCGCGACCTCATCGAAGCAAGCGGTTACGAGACCGTGCGCACGCGCAACGGCCTGGAGGCGCTCGACCTCGCCCGCAAGCATCGGCCCGACCTCATCCTGATGGATATCCAGTTGCCCGAAGTGTCGGGGCTGGAGGTCACCAAATGGCTGAAGGAGGACGACGACCTCCACACGATCCCGGTGATCGCCGTCACCGCGTTTGCCATGAAGGGCGACGAGGAGCGCATCCGCCAGGGCGGGTGCGAGGCCTACATCTCCAAGCCGATCTCGGTGCCTCGCTTCATCGAGACGATAAAATCCTATCTCGGCGACGCCTGACATGCTCGCCTGTTGTCACAGGGTACCGGCATGACCGCTCGCATCCTCGTTGTCGACGATATTCCGGCAAACGCTAAGCTGCTCCAGGCCCGGCTGCTTGCCGAGTATTTCGAGGTCTCGACGGCTTCGAACGGACCTGACGCCATTTCCGCCTGCGAGAACGGCAACGTCGATGTCGTGCTCCTCGACGTCATGATGCCGGGCATGGACGGGTTCGAAGTTTGCCGCCGGCTGAAGGCCGAGCCGGCCACCTCCCACATCCCTGTCGTCATGGTGACGGCGCTCGACCAGGCAGCGGACCGGGTGCGCGGGCTGGACGCAGGCGCGGACGATTTCCTCACCAAGCCGGTCAACGACCTGCAACTGGTGACGCGGGTCAGGAGTCTGGTGCGCCTCAAGATGCTGACCGACGAATTGCGCCTGCGCGCGTCGTCCACCCACAGGATCGGCGTCGAAGGTCTGCTGTCGCATTCCGGCCTGCTGCAGGATTCGCTGCCACGGGTGCTGTTGATCGACGAGCAGACTTCGTCCGCCTCCCACATATGCGCATTGCTCGACGGGGCTGCCGAAGTGGACCTTGCTCTGGACCCGCAGGCCGGCCTCTTCCAGGCTGCCGAGGGCGGTTATGAGTGCGTCATGGTCTCCACCGGCTTCGCTGCGTTCGACCCGCTGCGGCTGTGCTCGCAGCTGCGCTCGCTCGAACGCACGCGCTCGCTGCCGATCGTGCTCTTGGCCGGGACCAAGGAGGACGAGCGCATCATCAGGGGGCTTGAGCTGGGCATCAACGACTATCTCGTTCGCCCCCTCGACCCGCAGGAACTGATTGCACGCCTGCGTACGCAGGTGCGGCGCAAGCGCTACAACGACGAACTGCGCCAGAGCGTCAGCCAGACCATCGAGATGGCCGTCACCGACGGGCTGACCGGCCTGCACAACCGCCGCTATCTCGACGGTCACCTGCCGAAGCTGTTCGAGCGTGCCGTCGCCCGGCGGCGGCCGCTCTCGGTGATGATCACCGATCTCGACCGCTTCAAGCAGGTCAACGACACCTATGGCCACGACGGTGGCGACGAGGTGCTTCGCGAATTTGCGCGCCGATTGAGGAAAAGCGTCCGGGGCATCGACCTTGCATGCCGATTTGGCGGCGAGGAGTTCGTGATCGTGATGCCCGACACGGACGGGGCTCTCGCCGAGGTCGTGGCCGAGCGGATCCGCAATGAGGTTGCCCAGACGCCGTTTGCAGTCAGCGGCGCGGACAAGCCGATACCGGTCACCGTCAGCGTCGGCGTGTCGTCGCTGCGGCAGGAAGGCGACAGCGTCGCCGGCCTGATGAAGCGTGCCGACCTTGCGCTCTACGACGCCAAGACCGCTGGCCGAAATCGGGTGGTTGCAAGCGCTGCGTAGGGCTGCAACCTCCGAATGGTCAGTAGCGTTAAGCTCAATTGTTTACCTTGTTCCACGCGATTCGCGGCCGTGGTTAAGAAAGTGTTGATTTTCAAGTAATCTTGCGCGACTGTGGAAATGAGAACACGAACGGACGTCGGCACGAGGAGCTAGGCCGGCAAGTTCGCTCGATACCCCATGATGCTCAGGTCCGCCGCATCTCCTGGGTCCGTGGGGTCGGCCGGCCGGCTCTGGCACATAGTGGCCTCCTCGTACCGCTGCCAGATAGCCGACCGGCCCCCTTTATCCGACTTTCGCCAACATCGTCGAAGGCAAGGGGCCGCGGCCGTCTGGCCGCGCGAAATCGCCTGGCTGCCGTGCCAAACGAAAACGCCGCCCGGAGGGCGGCGTTTGGCAATCGGATATGGACCCGAATTACTTGATCTTCGTTTCCTTGAACTCGACGTGCTTCTTGGCGACCGGGTCGTACTTGCGGAACGACAGCTTCTCCGTCTTCGTGCGGCTGTTCTTGCTCGTCACGTAGAAGAAACCGGTGTCGGCGGTCGACAGAAGCTTGATCTTGATGTTTGCAGCCTTGGCCATGATTCTCGTCCGTTAGATGTCTGGTGTTGCAACCGCCTCATGACGGGAAACGACCCCGGACGCGGAAAACTTGGCGCGACACATAAAGATCGCGCCCGGAAAGTCAAGCCTCAGAGCGCGAAAGCCTCGATTTCACGGCGATCCTGCCCAGTCCGAGGGCCATGTAGCCGGCGAAGAACACAGCCAGGGCCCAGCCGAATCCGTTGGGGCCGAACACATCCATGAAGATGCCGATCGCCTGGGGGCCGAGGATCATGCCCAGTCCGTAGCAGAAGATGAAGGCGGCGTTGGCGGAGGCGAGGTCGCGGCCGGACAGCTGCGCCCCCAGATGGGCGAGGCCCACGGTGTAGAGGGCGGCGACCACGCCGCCCCACACGAACAGCATGCCGGCCATGACGTGCCAGTTGCCTGCGATCCACGGCATTGCGAGGGTGCCGACCAGGCCGGTGGCGGCACAGACGAGCAGCAGCGTGCGGCGATCGCGCACGCGGTCGCTGATCATGCCGATCGGGATCTGCAGGATGACGTTGCCGAGGCCGATCATGGTGAGCAGCATCGCCGCGTCGCCCTCGCTGTAGCCGATGCGCTGCCCGTAGACCGGAAACAGCGCGAAGCCGCCGGTCTCGACCGCGCCGAACACGAGCACCGCGGCCGTCGCGGTGGGCACGATCCAGATGTAGCGGAAGAAGCCGCCGCTGCCGCCTTCGGCGACGATCCGGGGGCTTTCGGCACGTGCGAGCAGCACCGGGATCGAAGCCAGCGTCACCAGTCCGAAAGTCAGTCCAAAGGGCAGGAAGCCGTCGCTGCCGATCTGGGAAAAGATCCACGGGCCGGCGGCGAAGCCGAGCGACAGAACGGTGGCGTAGACGCCGAGCACAAGGCCGCGGCGATGGGGCGGCGCGCACGCACTGATCCAGAACTCCGACAGGATGAACAGCACGGTGAGCGCGAAGTGGAGGATGGCCCTGAGCGGAAACCACATCCAGAAGGCACCGGCGAAGTGGAAGCCGACGAAGGCAAGGGCTCCCGCGAAGATCATTGCGAGCATGGTCCAGACGACACCGAAGCGCATGGCTATCGGCGTAGCCAGAGGGGCCGCGACGATCGAGGCGATGCCTGCGACGGCGGTGTTGAGACCGATCATCGACGACGAATAGCCGCGCGATTCGAGAATCACGCTGAGCAGTGGAATGCCGAGCCCGATGGCTATGCCGACGACGCTGATGGACGCGATGGCGGCTGAAATCGATCGCCAATGCACGCGCTCGTCGCTCTCGGCCTCCCGGATGGTCTCGTTCATAGCTGGGCGGCCTACAGAATGACGCGCCGGAAGCGCTTGTTGAGCATGCGGTAGAAAGGCACCCGGCCACCGGGGCTCAGGTCCGGATCGCCCTCCAGCCGCTGCCTGAGATCGCCGAGCACCGACCGCGTGATCTCGGGAATGTCGGCCTGCATCGCCTGTTCGAGCGGCAGCCATACCAGTTCCTCGAGTTCGTTGGTCGGCCCGCCTTCCGGCAGTTCGACAGCAACGTCGCTACGCCAGGCCGAAAGGAAGCGCGTGTCGAAGCGCCTGACGCGTCCCGGAGGCGTGATCGCGCGGGCGATGAAGCGCAGGGGAGCGAGGGCGGGCTCCACCCCCTGTTCGGCAAACCCCTGCCAGTCGGGCTTGGTGGTGGCGAAGGTGCTGCGCCTTCCGATCAGCAGCCCGGCCTCCTCATAGGTCTCGCGAATGGCCGACAGGGCGATGGCACGGGCGCGGGCCACGCTGACGCGTCCGATGCCGGCGCGCAGTTTTTCCAATTCGATGGGATGCAGTTCGTCGGCGACGCGGATGCGGCTGTCGGCCGGATCGGTGCGGCCGCCGGGGAAGACGAATTTTCCGGGCATGAAGGCGTGCTTCATGTGACGGCGTCCCATCAGCACCAGCACGTCGCCGCCTCTGCGTTCGAGGAGGATGAGGGTCGCCGCGTCGCGCGGCCTGAGCGGAGCGGGGCCGCTCGCCATCTCGCGCGCCTCGAGCCGGTCGAGTTCTGCTTTGCTGATGCCATCCATCGCGGCTGTCCTAACGGAATGTCGGGGTGGAGGGAAGCGCTTGGCCGCAGGCGGGCATTGCGCCAGCGGAGGCTCACGCCTCGGGATGGCCCTTGATCTCGTCGTCCTCGCCGCCGAAACCGTGCATGTAGAGTGCCCACTGCATGCCCACGACCGCTCCCTTGACGGGGCGCAGCAGGGCGAGGGCCGAGATGATGGTCAGCGGCACCCAGATTGCCAGGTGCTGCCAGGTGGATAGCGAACTCGTCGCCTCCACCGCCATGAAGGCCCCGACGACGATGTGGCCGACGATCACCACGACGAGATAGGCGGGAAGGTCGTCGGCGCGATGGTGGAATATCTCTTCGCCGCAGACGGCGCAGCGCTCGACGGTCTTGACGAAGGATGCAAACAGCTTGCCCTCGCCGCAGTTCGGGCACTTGCCCAACAGGCCCCGCTTGATCGCGGGCCACAGCGGGCGCGCCTGCCGGTCGACCTGCTGGTGTCCGCCGCCGAAAACCTGTTCTTCCATAGTCATCTCCTGCCGCGCGGTCCTCGTCTCGGCTGGGAGGCGCGGGCACGCGTTCGTTGCCCCTTCGCCTTGTGGAACGACCGTTTCGAGCCGGGCAGGGGCTTCGGTTCGGTCAGCATCTCGAAGCGCATGGCGCCGGCGAGCGGGGCGATTTCGACCAGCCTGACCTGAACGCGGTCGGCCAGCTGATATCCCTTGCCGGTGCGCTCCCCGAACAGCGAGCGGGCAGCTTCATCGAAGTGATAATAATCGTCACCCAAGGATGACACGGGGATGAAACCATCCGCGCCATATTGCGGCAATTGGACAAATAGTCCCGCCTTGGTAACGCCGGAGATGCGGGCGTCGAAGGTCTCGTCGACACGCTCGGCCAGGAATCCGGCGATCAGCCGGTCGACGGTGTCGCGCTCGGCCGCCATGGCGCGGCGTTCGGTCTGCGAGATCAGCCCGGCGATCTCTTCCAGTCGCGCTTCCTCGGAGGGCATCAGCCCGCCGGCGCCGAGGCCGAGCGAGCCGATCAGGGCGCGATGGACGATGAGGTCGGCATAGCGGCGAATCGGCGAGGTGAAATGGGCGTAGCGGCGCAGGTTGAGGCCGAAATGGCCGATATTGTCGGGGTTGTATTCGGCCTGGCTCTGCGAGCGCAGCACCACTTCGTTGACCAGTTGCTCGTTGTCTTCGCCGCGGACGCGCTCGAGGATGCCGTTGAACTGGCTCGGCCGCATCTGGGCGCCGCGCGCCAGCGACAGCCCGATCGTCTGGAGGAACTCGCGCAGCGATTCCTGCTTGGCGAGCGAGGGGCCGTCGTGGATGCGGTAGACCAGCTTCTGCTTCTTGTTCTCCAGCGTCTCGGCGGCCGAGACGTTGGCCTGGATCATGAACTCCTCGATCAGCTTGTGGGCGTCGAGGCGGTCGGGCACGACGACGCTGTCCACGGTGCCGTCCGGCTTGAGCAGGATCTTGCGCTCGGGCAGGTCGAGTTCCAGCGGCTGGCGTGCGTCGCGGCCGCGCTTGAGCACGTCATATGCCGCCCAGAGCGGCTTGAGGACGGTTTCCAGGATCGGTGTCGTCTTGTCGTCCGGCGTTCCGTCGACCGCGGCCTGGGCCTGCGGATAGGCGAGGCGGGCGGCGGACCGCATCATGATGCGGTGGAAGGAATGCCTTACCTTGCGGCCCTCGGCGGAGAATGTCATCCGCACCGCGAGCGCCGGACGGTCGACGCCTTCGCGCAGCGAGCACAGGTCGTTCGAGATCCGCTCCGGCAGCATCGGCACGACGCGATCGGGGAAATAGACCGAGTTGCCGCGCTTCAATGCCTCGCGGTCGAGTGCGGTGCCCGGCCGCACATAGGCTGCAACGTCGGCGATGGCGACGGTGACGATGACGCCGCCGACGTTCTTCTCGTCGGTGTCCGGCTCGGCATAGACGGCGTCGTCATGGTCCTTGGCGTCGGCCGGGTCGATGGTGACGAGCGGCAGGTCGCGCCAGTCCTCGCGTCCGTCGAGCGTGGCCGGCCGGATGGCCTCGGCTTCGGCAATGACCTCCTGCGGGAAGATGTGCGGAATTTCGTGGGCGTGGATGGCGATCATCGAGACCGCCTTCTCGTTGGTCAGCGAACCCAGCACCGACAGCACCTTGGCGCGCGGCAGGCCGTAGCGGCTCGCGCGGGCCGGCTCGACCTCGACCAGGTCGCCCGGCTTGGCGTCGTTCTGGAATTCCTTGTCGACCACCAGTTCGGGCTGGCGGCGCTCGACCGGCTCGATGCGGAAGGTGCCGTCGGCGAGGATGCGGAAGATGCCGAGAACCGTGTCGGTACGCTTCTCGAAGACCTTCATCACCCGCGCGGTGTAGGCCGGTTCGTTCTCGGTTCCGATGTGGTCCTCGATCGGAAAGGTCTTGGCGAGCACGCGGTCGCCGACGCCGGGCGTTGGCCCGTTGCCGCCGCGCGGCAGCCTGATCTGGACGACGGGGCCATCCGGCTGCTCCGACGGGCGGGCCAGAAGCGCGCCTTCCTCGTCACGGCCGAAAATGTCGAGCACCGCGACATGCGCGAGCTGTCCGACCCGGTGCAGGCGCTTGCGGCTCTTCTCGAGCAGCCCTTCGTCCTGCAGGTCGCGCAGCAGGCTCTTCAGCCAGATGCGGTCGTCGTTCTTGAGCGCGAAAGCCTTGGCGATGTCGCGCTTGCCGCTGCGATCCGGATTCTCCGCAATGTAGCGGAGAACCTCGTCGCGCGAGGGGCGATAGACGTCCTTGCCCCTGACCTCGTCGCTTGCGGCGCGTCTGGAGCCGGCGTTTCGTCCGGAAATCTTGCGCGCCAAGGTGGGTCAGTCCTTCTTTTTGGCTTTGCTGCTGGCCGGTTTCTTGGCTCCGCCGCGCGCCGGCTTCTTGGCTCCCCCGCCTTTCGCCTCTCGCTCGGCGATCAGGACGAGGGCTTCCTCCAGCGTCACCGAGGCCGGGTCCTTGCCCTTCGGCAAGGTAGCATTGACCTTGCCGAAATTGACATAGGGTCCGTAGCGGCCGTCGCGGACGGTGACGTTGCCGCCGCCGCCGGGGTGTGCGCCAAGGTCCTTGAGCGCTGCCGGCGTGCCGCCGCCGCGCGCGCCCTTGCCCTTGGACTGCTTCTCGGCGAGCACGGTCACGGCCCGGTTTAGGCCGATCGAGAATACGTCCTCGATGCTCTCGAGATTGGCATAGGTGCCGTCGTGCAGCACGAAGGGGCCGTAGCGGCCGAGACCGGCCGAGATCATCTTGCCGGTTTCGGGGTGCTGGCCGACGTCGCGCGGCAGCGCCAGCAATGCCAGCGCCTTCTCGTGGTCGATGGTTGCCGGCGTCCATCCCTTGGGCAGGCTGGAGCGCTTGGCGTCCTTGCCGTCGCCGCGCTGGATGTAGGGGCCGAACCGGCCGCTGCGCAGCGTGATCTCCTCGCTGGTGTAGGGGTCGGTGCCGAGAACCTTTGTGCCGTCTTCCAGGCCGCCGTTCTCGCCATTGCCGTTCGGGCCGTCGAGTTGGCGCGTGTAGCCGCATTCGGGATAGTTCGAGCAGCCGACGAAGGCGCCGAACTTGCCGAGCTTGAGCGACAGGTTGCCGGTGCCGCATTTCGGGCAGATGCGCGGATTCGAGCCGTCCTCGCGTTCCGGGAAGACCAGCGGCGCCAGCTCCTCGTTCAGCGCGTCGAGCACGTCGGTGACGCGCAGTTCCTTGATCTCGTCGACGGCGCCCGAAAAATCCTTCCAGAAGTCGCGCAGCACGTCGCGCCAGGCGAGCTTGCCGTCCGAGACCTCGTCGAGCTTCTCCTCCAGCGAGGCGGTGAAGTCGTACTCGACATAGTGCTCGAAGAAGCTCTCCATGAAGGCCGTCACCAGCCGCCCCTTCGGCTGGGGCACCAGCTTGCGGTTCTCGATCTTCACGTAGTCGCGGTCTTCGAGCGTCTTCAGCGTCGCGACATAGGTCGACGGACGGCCGATGCCGAGCTCCTCCATCTTCTTGATGAAGCTCGCCTCGGAGTAGCGGGGCGGCGGCTCGGTCGTATGCTGGGTGGCGTTGATGGTTTCGCGCTTCAGCGTCTCGTCGGCGCGGATCTCGGGCAGCCGGCGGTTTTCCTCGTCCTCCGAATCCTCGTCGCGCTGGTCGGTGTAGGCTGCGATGAAGCCGTCGAAGCGGGTGACCGAACCGATGGCGCGCAGGCCCGCGAGCTTGGCGCCGTTGCGCGCCTCGATCTCGACGGTGGTGCGCTCGATCTCGGCTGGCTGCATCTGGCTGGCGATGGCGCGCTTCCAGATCAGCTCGTAGAGCCTAGCCTGGTCGGCATCGAGATATTTGCGCATCTCGGCCGGGCTGCGGTTGAAGTCCGTCGGCCGGATCGCCTCGTGGGCTTCCTGAGCGTTCTTGGCCTTGGTCGTGTAGAAGCGCGGCTTCTCGGGCAGGTACTTCGCGCCGAACATCTTGCCGATGGCGTCGCGGGCGGCACCGATCGCCTCGGGCGCCATCTGCACGCCGTCGGTACGCATATAGGTGATCAGGCCGGTGGTCTCGCCGCCGAGGTCCATGCCTTCGTAGAGGCGCTGGGCCACCTGCATGGTTCGGGTCGCCGAGAATCCGAGGCGCGAGGAAGCCGCCTGCTGCAGCGTCGAGGTGGTGAAGGGCGGCGCGGGATTGCGCTTGGTAGGCTTCGCCTCGACAGAAAGCGCCTTGAACGATGCGCCTTCGAGCATGGCCTTGATGTCGTCGGCCTGGCCCTGCGAGGAGATGTCGAGCTTCTGCAGCTTCTTGCCGTCGTAGGCGACGAGCTTGGCTTCGAAGCTCTCGCTGCGCGGCGTGCCCAGGATCGCGGCGATCTGCCAGTACTCCTCGCGCACGAAGCGCTCGATCTCGGCCTCGCGGTCGCAGACGAAGCGCAGCGCCACCGATTGCACGCGGCCGGCGGAGCGTGCGCCGGGCAGCTTGCGCCAGAGCACCGGAGACAGCGTGAAGCCGACGAGGTAGTCGAGCGCGCGTCGCGCCAGGTATGCATCCACCAGCGGCGGATCGATCTCGCGCGGGTTGGCGATGGCGTCGAGCACGGCCTGCTTGGTGATCGAGTTGAAGGCGACGCGCTTGATCGACTTGTCCTTCAGCACGCGCTTCTGCTTGAGCACTTCCAGCACGTGCCAGGCAATGGCTTCGCCTTCGCGATCCGGGTCGGTTGCGAGGATGAGCCCGTCGGCGTCCTTGACCGCCTTGGCGATGTCGGAAAGCCGCTTGGCAGACGCCGTGTCGACGGACCAGGACATGGCGAAGTCGTCATCTGGCTTCACCGATCCGTCCTTGGCCGGCAGGTCGCGGACGTGACCGAACGAGGCCAGAACCTTATAGTTCCGGCCCAGGTACTTGTTGATGCTCTTCACCTTGTTGGGTGACTCGACGACGACGACGTCCATATGCGGCTGATTTTCCAGTGAAGCGCCGGACAACGGCTGAGGCGCGTGACGGACAGATTTCAATTCGCACGTCAAATGGCCGCCCTTTTTCGTCCGGTCAAGGGGAGGGGGGCAAAAACGGGCGGTCTGCCCAGTAATGCAACCTAAAGTTATTGACCTGCAGATGTTGCAATCTGTAGTCGATTTGCTATATTTCCACCAGTGCCGGTTGAGCAAGATCTCGCCGGCGGATGCCGTGGTGGGTTCTGGCACTCGCCCGGCAATTTCAAGGAAAGTGATGCCATGCATCAGAACGCGCCCGTCCGACGGCGGGCCGAAACGTTGGATTATATACAGTCGATGCTCGGCCAGTTGCGGCAGATGGCCGAAGTCGAGCGCTGCCACATGCTCGCCTATCTCATCGAGATGGCCTACATCGAGGCGGGCGATATCCTGCGCGGCGAGCGGCCCTCAGTCGTCCGGCGTGACGAGCGAAACCCGTCCGCCTGAGTGGCGCTCGAGGCGGCCGACTAGGTCGAGTTCCAGCAAGACCATGAAGACCTGCGCCGGATGCAGGCCGGTATGGCGAATGAGTTCGTCGACTTCGACCGGAACCGGCCCCAAGGCCTCGACGATGCGCGCCCGGTCGCCCTCGGCGGGCGGCGGCGCCGCGGCGAA
Source organism: Mesorhizobium sp. CC13 (assembly GCF_039907765.1). Taxonomy (NCBI): domain Bacteria; kingdom Pseudomonadati; phylum Pseudomonadota; class Alphaproteobacteria; order Hyphomicrobiales; family Phyllobacteriaceae; genus Mesorhizobium; species Mesorhizobium sp. CC13. The sequence goes on from NZ_JARDJI010000002.1 coordinate 453,200, forward strand.
ATCCGGGGGCTCCTCGACCTTCGGCGGCGTCGCCGGCAACTCGCCGCCGGCGAGTGGGGCAAGCGCCTCGATCACGTCGGAGGCATCCGTTACCAGCGTCGCCCCCTCCTTGAGCAGCCCGTTGGTCCCGGCCGCACGCGGATCGAGCGGCGATCCGGGAACGGCGAATACCAGGCGGCCAAGTTCCGCGGCGAGCCGCGCGCTTATCAGCGAACCGGAGCGCGTCGCCGCCTCGACCACCACCAGCCCGAGCGCGAGGCCGGCGACGATTCGGTTGCGCCGGGGAAAATCCTGCGCGCGCGGCTCCCAGCCGAACGGCATTTCGGAGACGATCGCGCCGCGGACGGCGATCTCGTCGCACAGGTCGCTGTTTTCCGGCGGATAGGGATGGTCCAGGCCGCCGGCCAGCACGCCCACGGTGCCGGTGTCGAGGCTGCCCTGGTGGGCGGCCGTGTCGATGCCGCGCGCCAGGCCGGAGATCACGGCATAGCCGTTGCGGCCGAGCTCGGCGGCCAGGGTGCGCGCCATCTTGATGCCGGCGAGCGAGGCGTTGCGGGCGCCGACGATGGCCACCGGCGGCAGGTGCAGGACGGCAGCCGTTCCCTTCAGTGCGAGGAGGGGAGGCGGGTGATCCATGCGCCTGAGCATCGGCGGGTAGTCGGCCTCGCCGATGGCGACGAAGCGGGCGCCGAATCGGCGGGCCGCGTCCAGCTCGGCCTCGGCTTCGGCCACGGAAGGGATGCGAACGCTGCGCGGGGCGCCGCCCGCGCGCATGACCTCGGGTAGCATCTCGATCGCCGTCTCGGCCGAGCCGAAGCGGTTGATGAGGTCGCGGAAACTCGCCGGACCCACATTGGGCGTGCGGATGAGGCGCAGCCAGTGAAGCCGCTGCCGGTCGCTCAGTTGCGGCCCGGCGGCGGTTTGGCTCATCCCTTGGCTCCGATCCGCGATTCGGTGCCGGAAAGCAGCCGCGAGATGTTGGCGCGGTGGCGAATGAACACGATCACGCTCATCAGCGCGAGCAAGCCTGCCGCCTTGGGAAGGTCCGTCAGATAGAGGGCGACGGGGACGACCACTGCCGCGGTCAGGGCGGCGAGCGAGGAATAGCGGCTGACAAGTGCCATGAAGAGCCAGGTTGCGGCGAAGATGAGCGCGCCGAGATAGGACAGGCCGAGCAGGACGCCGAGATAGGTGGCGACGCCCTTGCCGCCCTTGAAGCCCAGCCAGATCGGATAGAGATGGCCGATGAAGGCGCCGAAGCCGGCGAAGATCGCGGCGTCGTGGCTCCAGCGGCTGGCGATCAGGACCGCGACGGTGCCCTTGAGCGCATCGAGCAGCAAGGTCGCGGCAGCCAGCTTCTTGTTGCCGGTACGCAGCACGTTGGTGGCGCCGATATTGCCGGAGCCGATCTTGCGCACGTCGCCGAGGCCGGCCGCGCGCGTCAAGAGCAGGCCGAATGGAATCGAGCCGAGCAGGTAGCCGAAAACGGCAGCCGCGATCAGCACGCTCACCGCCGTCGGAAAAATGTCGTCCGGCATCAAGATACTTATTCTCCCCCCGTGGCCGTCAGGCCGCGAATACTGTGCGGCCGGCGACCATGGTTTGCAAGACCTTGCCCTGGAGCCGCGCGCCTTCGAAGCAGGTGTTCTTGGAGCGCGAGCGGATATCCGTTTCGCGTACGATCCACGGCTCGTCGAGGTCGACGAGCGCGAGGTCGGCGGAGGCGCCCGGCCTCAGCGTGCCCCCGGGCAGGCCGAACAGCCTGGCGGGTGCCGTCGACAGCGCCTCGATGAGCCGGATGAGCGGGACCTCCCCGTTGTGATGCAGGCGCAGTGCCACCGCGAGCAGCGTCTCGAGCCCGATCGCACCGACGGCGGCGTCGGCGAAAGGCAGGCGCTTGGTGTCGACGTCCTGCGGGTCGTGCGAGGAGACGATGATGTCGACGACGCCGTCCCTGAGCGCCTCGATCATGGCCAGCCGGTCCTCCTCGGCGCGCAGCGGCGGCGCCAGGCGGAAGAAGGTGCGGTATTCGCCGACGTCGTTCTCGTTGAGCGACAGGCTGTTGATCGACACGCCTGCCGTGACCTTCGCGCCGTCGGCCTTGGCGCGGGCGACCGCGCCGGCCGCCATCGCGGTCGAGATCTTGGCGGCGTGGTAGTTGCCGCGCGTCAGCCGGGCCAGCGCCAGGTCACGCTCGAGCGGGATGGTTTCGGCTTCGCGCGGGATGCCGGACAGGCCGAGCCAACTGGCGTAGAGGCCTTCGTTCATGACGCCCGACGAGGCGAGGTCCGCATCCTGCGTCTCGTGCGCGAGGACGGCGCCGAAGTCGCGCGCATAGGTCAGAGCCCGGCGCATCATCAGCGAGTTGGCGATGGTGTGGCGCCCGTCCGTGAATGCGACCGCACCTGCCTCGCGCAACAGGCCGAATTCGGTCATCTCGTGGCCGTCGAGGCCCTTGGTGATGGCGGCTGCCGGGAAGACGTTGATCGATGCCGTTTCCTTGGCGGTGCGCAGCACGAACTCGACGAGCGCGACATTGTCGATCACCGGGTCGGTGTCGGGCATCATCACGATTGAAGTGACGCCGCCCGTGGCTGCGGCAACGCTCGCCGAGGCGATGGTCTCGCGATGTTCGGCACCGGGTTCGCCGATGAAGACGCGTCCGTCGACGAGGCCCGGGACGATCGCCTTGCCGGCGCAGTCGATGACCTCGGCGCCTTCCGGCACACCCTGGTTCAGGGCCGCCGCACCTGCAGCCATGATCTTCTTGCCGTCGACGACGACCGAGCCGGTCTCGTCGATGCCGCGCGAGGGGTCGACGACCCGGGCGCGCTGGAAAACCGTGATGCTCATGCGTTCATTCCGTCGCGGTTGCGGCGCGGGTCGAGCAGCGCCTCCATCACCGCCATGCGCACGGCGACGCCCATCTCCACCTGTTCCTGGATGACGCTCTGCGGGCCGTCGGCGATTTCGGATGCGATCTCGACGCCGCGGTTCATCGGGCCGGGATGCATGACGAGCGCGTCTTCCTTGGCCGCCTTCAGCTTCTCGGCATCGAGGCCCCAGTAGCGGAAATATTCGCGCACCGACGGCACGAAGGCGCCGGCCATGCGCTCGCGCTGCAGGCGCAGCATCATCACCACGTCGGCGTCCTTGAGGCCGTCGGCCATCGACTGGGTCACCTCGACGCCCATCTGGGCGATGCCCGATGGCAAGAGCGTCGACGGGGCTACGACGCGGACGCGGGCGCCGAGCGCATTGAGCAGGAGGATGTTGGAGCGGGCGACGCGCGAATGCAGGATGTCGCCGCAGATCGCCACGGTCAGGCGCCCGATCCTGCCCTTGGCGCGGCGGATGGTCAGCGCGTCGAGCAGCGCCTGGGTCGGATGCTCATGCGCGCCGTCGCCGGCGTTGACCACCGAGCAGCCTACCTTCTGTGCCAGCAGGGCGGCAGCACCCGCCGACTGGTGGCGGATGATGAGGATGTCGGGCCGCATCGCGTTCAGCGTCATCGCCGTGTCGATCAGCGTCTCGCCCTTCTTCACCGAGGAGCTTGCCACCGACATGTTCATGACGTCGGCGCCCAGCCTTTTGCCGGCGAGCTCGAAGGACGACTGCGTGCGCGTCGAGGCTTCGTAGAACAGGTTGATCTGGGTGCGTCCCCTCAAGGTCGAGGTCTTCTTCTCGGACTGGCGCGAGATCGACACGGCTGCGTCGGCACGATCGAGCAGCAAGTCTATGTCGGAGGGGGAAAGGTCGCGTATGCCAAGAAGATGGCGGTGCGGATAGAGCGGCAGGTGCGGAGCTTCGGTCATCTCAAGCCGCTGCTATAGGCTGTGCTTAATTGACCCGCAAGCCGACTTTTGGATGCCGAAAGTTGTCCCCCGGGATTTTCGTCGCGAGAAAGCTGCGCCATAAGCTATCGATAAGCATTTCGGCTATAAAGCCGGCCAAGGGCAGCGGATTCGTGCCGTCGCCAGACCGATGAAGGACGAGCGTGACGCAGGACGTGCCGAACCAGCCCCCGCCGCTGACGGGCAGCAATGCCTGGCGCGGCGATCCGCTGCTGATCCAGATCGCGGAAAATTTTTCGGAACCTGTCCGGCGTGATCTGGACGGGCTGGGGCGCTTCGTCTTCACCCAAGAAGCGCAGGATCTGGCGCGGCTCGCCAACAGCGAGGTGCCGAAGCTCAAGACCCATGACCGGCAGGGCCGCCGCATCGACCAGGTCGAGTTCCACCCGGCCTACCATGCCCTGATGCGTCGCTCGATCGCCGGCGGCCTGCATTCGTCGGTGTGGGAAAACGGCGAGGCCGAGACCGGACGCAGGCACCAGGTCCGCGCGGCGCGATTCTATCTCACCGCCCAGCTCGAATGCGGCCACCTCTGCCCGATCACCATGACCAGCGCTTCGCTCGCCGCGCTGATGGCGAGCCCGAAGCTGTTCCGCGAATGGGCGCCGCGTGTGACCACGCGCAAATACGACCAGGCGCAGAAGCCGCCTGTGGAAAAGGCCGGCCTGACGCTCGGCATGGGCATGACCGAGAAGCAGGGCGGCACCGATGTGCGCGCCAACACGACAAGGGCCGAGCGTGCCGGCGGCAGCTTCTATCGGCTCACCGGCCACAAGTGGTTCATGTCGGCGCCGATGTCCGACGCCTTTCTGATGCTGGCGCAGGCGCCCGAAGGGCTTTCCTGCTTCCTGGTGCCCCGCATCCTGAGCGACGGTTCCGCCAACGGGCTGCAGTTCCAGCGCCTCAAGGACAAGCTCGGCAACCGCTCCAACGCCTCCTCCGAAGTCGAGATCCAGGATGCCATCGGCGATCTGGTGGGCGAACCCGGCGGCGGCGTGAAGACCATCATGGACATGGTGACGCTTACGCGCCTCGACTGCGCGGTGGCGTCCTCGGCCATCATGCGGGCGGGGCTTGCCGAGGCGGTTCATCACACGCGCCATCGCCAGGTGTTCGGCAAGAACCTGATCGACCAGCCGCTGATGCAGCGGGTGCTCGCCGACATGGCGCTCGACGTCGCCGGCGCGACCGCGCTCGCCTTCCGCCTGGCGCGCTCGTTCGACGAGGCCGCCAGCGACCGCAGCGAGGCTGCGTTCGCGCGCGCCATGACGCCTGTGGTGAAATACTGGGTGTGCAAGATCTCGCCGGCGCTGCTCTACGAGGCCATGGAATGCCTGGGCGGCAATGGCTATGTCGAGGAGATGGCGCTGGCGCGCCATTATCGCGAGGCGCCGGTCAACGCCATCTGGGAAGGTTCCGGCAACGTCATGGCGCTCGACGTCCTGCGCGTCCTGGGCAGGGCGCCCGGCCTGTTCGACGACGTGCTGGCGAGCATCGAGCGCGATCTCGGCGCAGGCGGCCGCAGCATCCTGGGCGTGCTCCGGGCGGCGATGCAGGTGGCCAATTCCGACGAGGGCTCGGCCCGCATCCTGACCGAGCAGTTGGCCATCTCGGCGGCGGCGGCGGAATTGCGCCGCATGGGGGCAGGGCGCATCGCCGACGCCTTCATCGAGACGAGGCTCGCCGGCCAGTGGCGCGGCACCTACGGCATGCTCGACGCGCGCCATGATTCCCGCCTGATCATCGACACGCTCTATCCCCAGGCAAACTGAGCACGCCGGGGGAAGTCGGCCGCGACGCAACTTTGCATCCCCCGTCTCTCTGTTAACCTTAACGAATGGTTTACGTTGCGCGGAGGGGACGCAGGGATCACAGTCCTCCGCGAACAGGCGGGATTTCCCCATGCGCGTTTCAAGGCACCGGCCAGACATCGGCGAACTCCAGGGCTCCCAGGCCCGGGACGGCATGTGATGCGCTATATTTTCGCGGCCTGGGCAGCACCACTGGCGCTCTTCTGGGGCTGGTACTTCCTGTCGATCAACGACGTAAACTTCGGCACCCCCTGGTTCAGCAGGGCGTTGAACCTCGCGATCTTCGACCTCTACGGCGAAGTGCTGGGCGTCGACCCGGCCACGATCCCGTGGATGATCGCCAAAGCCTGCGTCATCGACACGCTGATCCTGCTGGCGATCTGGGCGTTCCGCCGCCGCAAGGTCATCGCGGTGAAGTTGCGGTCACTGCGGACGCGTTATTTTCCGGCGGAATCCGCCCCCAGCGTCTGAAGCCGGTCCAGCACGCCCTGCAGGATGAAGGCGGCGGCGGCCGAATCGATCCGCTCGTCGCGTTTCCGGCGCGAGACGTCCATTTCGATCAGGACCCGCTCTGCCGCCACCGTCGACAACCGTTCGTCCCAGAAGGCGAACGGAAGTTCGGTCAACGTCGAGATGTTGCGCACGAAGGCGCGCGACTTCTGGGCGCGGGGGCCCTCGGACCCGTCCATGTTGATGGGAAGCCCGATCACGACGGCTGCGACATTCTCCTTGGTCAGGAGCCCGATGAGGGCGCCGGCATCCAGCGTGAACTTCTTGCGCATTATGACCGGACGCGGGTGCGCGAAGGACAGCCCGCGGTCCGAAACGGCCACGCCGATCGTCTTGTCGCCGAGGTCGAGCCCGGCGAGTGTCTTGCCGCCGGCGAGCAGGGCTGGAAGCTGTTCAATGGTGACGACGGCCACGCGGCTTTCCTTTTGACATGCGATGGCGGCGTTCTATCCTCTGGCCGACGAAATTGCGAGGAGTGCCGGACGAATGAAGCTCACCTGGTACGGACATTCGGCGTTCCGCATCGAGGCGGCGGGCGCGACGATCCTGATCGACCCGTTCCTCACCGGCAATCCGTCCTGGGGCAAGTCGTGGGAGCAGGCGGCCGAGGGCGTCACCCATGTGCTGCTCACCCATGGGCACGACGACCACATCGGCGACGCCGCGGCAATCCTGAAGAAGACCGGCGCCATGCTGGTCGCCAATTTCGAGATCTGCATGTACCTCGTCGGCAAGGGCGTCAGCGACAGGAAGATCAATCCGGGCAATCTCGGCGGCACCGTCGATTGCGGCGGGTTCACAACCACCTTCGTCAACGCGCTGCATTCGTCCTCCGCCGGCGGCGCGGGCGGCACCAACACCTATCTGGGCAACCCCGCCGGGCTGATCCTGCATTTCCCGGACGAGCGCACGCTCTATCACATGGGCGACACCGACATCTTCTCCGACATGGCGCTGATCAACGAGCTGCACGAGCCCAAGATCGGCATCGTGCCGATCGGCGATCGCTTCACCATGGGCGGAGCTGTGGCGGCGCTCGCCTGCCGGCGCTTCTTCGATTTCGAGACCGTGCTGCCCAGCCACTACGGCAGCTTCCCGATCATCGACCAGACGGCCGAGAAATTCGTCGCCGGGCTGGAGGACTCGGGCGTCGAGGTGGTGCTGCCGAAGGTAGGCGAGGCGAGGGAAATCTGAACGCGGCGGCCTGCGGCTGCGCACAAAAGGGGGCTTCGATGCGTGATTGGCGACTGCTTGCAGCCATTCCGGCGCTTGTGCTGGGTGTCGAGGTCACGGCGGCCGAAGAATTCATCAAGGGCGTCTACCTGCAATCCGAGGAGCTTTGCTCCAAGGCCAAGAAGGAAACGCTGCAAACGGTCATCGACGAGGGCAACCTGATGCTGTCGGCCAACGGCATCGAAGGCGTCGAGTACAATTGCGAGTTCCTGAACATCGCAAGGGGGCAACGCTCGCCGGCCTGGGCGGTCACCGCGCTCTGCCAGGAGCCGGGGCACCTGTTCCCCGACGTCTTGTCGATCCTCGAACTCAGCCCGACGCAGATGGAACTCACCTCGGTGCGGACCGTGGACGACGAGAATGGCGCCGTCAGCAATGCCGGCACCTACTACCTCTGCGACGGCGTCACCATGCCGTGAGTGCGATCATGCGTGTTGCGCCGCGCGCGCCGCGCCGTTATAGCCGCCAATGATCCTTTCCCCCGGTCTGCCGGAGTTTTTTCGATGTCCGTTGATCTCAAGACAGTCAAGCGCGTCGCGCATCTCGCCCGCATCGCGGTGAGCGAGGAGGATGCCGAGCGCATGACCGGCGAACTGAACGCCATCCTGGGCTTCGTCGAGCAGCTCAACGAGGTCGATGTTTCCGGTGTCGAGCCGATGACCTCGGTCACGCCCATGGAGATGAAGAAGCGCGTCGACGCTGTCACCGACGGCAACAAGGCCGCCGACATCGTCGCCAACGCGCCGGCGACCGACGAGAACTTCTTCCTGGTGCCCAAGGTGGTGGAGTAAGCCCCGGTGGCCATCGATATCGCCGTCGAAAGCCCGTTGCAGGATGAGGTCCGCGGCCTGATCGCCGAGCTCAACGCAACCCTGCTCGAGCTGACGCCGCCGGAATTCTGCTTCCATATGACGGCCGAGCAGATGGCCGAGCCGGATACCACGGTTTTCATCGCCCGCGACAACGGCGAGGCGGTCGCCTGCGGCGCCCTGAAGCGCCACGACGATGGCGTTGGCGAGGTCAAGCGCATGTACACGCGCCCGCCCCACCGCGGCAAAAGGATCGGCGCCGACATCGTCGGCCGGATCGAGGCAATGGCGCGCGAGGAAGGCATTACCCGCCTGGTGCTGGAGACGGGCGACCGTCATCCGGCCGCCTGGGCGGTCTATGAGGGCGCCGGCTTCAGCCGCTGCGGCCCGGTACTCGACTATCCCGACTCGCAGTGGTCGGTTTTCTACGAAAAGAATCTTTCGAGCTGAGCACATGACCGATCTGACCAGACTGACGATTGCCGAAGCGCGCGGGAAGCTGCGCGGCAAGGAGATCACCGCTTCGGAGCTGACCGAGGCCTATGTGTCGGCCGTCGAGCAGGCCAACCCGACCTTCAACGCCTATGTGGCGACGACGCCCGACACGGCGCGCGAGATGGCCAAGGCATCCGACGCCAGGCTCGCCAGGGGCGAGGGCGGGGCGCTCGAAGGCATTCCGCTCGGCATCAAGGATCTCTTTGCCACCGAGGGCGTCCACACCCAGGCCTGCAGCCATGTGCTCGACGGTTTCAAGCCGCGCTACGAATCGACGGTCACGGCCAATCTCTGGGCCGACGGCGCCGTCATGCTCGGCAAGCTCAACATGGACGAGTTCGCCATGGGCTCGTCCAACGAGACCTCCTACTACGGCCCGGTGGTCAACCCGTGGCGCCGCTCGCGCCTCGATCAGGTCGTGACGCCGACCACCCATCAGGGCGACGGCGGCTTCGTTTCCGCGGGCGGCGCCAGGACGGCGCGCACGCTGGACAATGCCCAGCTGGTGCCGGGCGGCTCTTCCGGCGGCTCGGCCGCCGCCGTTGCCGCATGGCTCTGCGCCGGTGCCACGGCCACCGACACCGGCGGCTCGATCCGCCAGCCGGCGGCTTTCACCGGCACCGTAGGCATCAAGCCGACCTACGGCCGCGTGTCGCGCTGGGGCACCGTCGCTTTCGCCTCGTCGCTCGACCAGGCCGGTCCGATCGCCCGCGACGTCCGCGACGCCGCCATCCTGCTCAAGTCGATGGCTTCGGTCGATCCGAAGGACACGACGTCCGTCGACCTGCCGGTGCCGGACTATGAGGCCGCCATCGGCAAGTCGCTCAAGGGCATGAAGGTCGGCATCCCGAGGGAATACCGCGTCGACGGCATGCCGGACGATATCGAGGCGTTGTGGCAGAAGGGCATTGCCTGGCTCAAGGACGCCGGTGCCGAGATCGTCGACATCTCGCTGCCGCACACCAAATACGCGCTGCCCGCCTACTACATCGTGGCGCCTGCCGAAGCCTCGTCCAACCTCGCCCGCTATGACGGCGTCCGCTACGGCCTGCGCGTGCCGGGCAAGGACATCGTCGAGATGTACGAGAACACGCGCGCCGCCGGCTTCGGCCGCGAGGTCAAGCGCCGCATCATGATCGGCACCTATGTGCTGTCGGCCGGCTACTACGACGCCTACTACCTGCAGGCGCAGAAGGTGCGCACGCTGATCAAGCGCGACTTCGAGCAGGTCTTCGCCGCCGGCGTCGACGTCATCCTCACCCCCGCAACGCCTTCGGCCGCCTTCGGCATCGCCGACCAGGACATGGCCTCCGATCCGGTCAAGATGTACCTCAACGACATCTTCACCGTCACGGTGAACATGGCCGGCCTTCCGGGCATCGCCGTGCCTGCCGGCCTCGACGGCCATGGCCTGCCGCTCGGCCTGCAGCTGATCGGGCGGCCGTTCGACGAGGAGACGCTGTTCCAGACCGCGCATGCGGTCGAGCAGGCGGCCGGACGCTTCGCGCCGGAGAAGTGGTGGTAGGCGCTTCGCGCCTGCCTTGAGGCGATGTTCTTCTACCTCTCGAAAATCTTCTGGTTCTTCGCCCAGCCGCTCAATTTCGCGATCCTCCTGCTGGCGTTCGGGCTCGCTGCCAGCTTCCTCGGCCGGCGCCGCCTTCTCCGAACGGCGTCGTTCCTGGCCTTCCTGATCCTTGCGATCGCGGCCTGGACCTCGCTCGGCGCCGCCTTGCTGACCCCGCTCGAAGAGCGCTACCCGCGGCCAGCCGCGCCGGACAACGTGGCCGGCATCGTCGTGCTCGGCGGCGGCTTCGAGGGTGCGATCAACCTCGCGCGCGGCGGCTACGAGCTCAACAGCGGCGGCGATCGCTTCGTCGAAACGGCCGTTCTGGCGCGCCGTTACCCGCAGGCGAAGATCGTCGTCTCGGGCGGCACCGGCACGCTGGTCCTCGACGGCGAGGGTGATGCCGATACGGCGCCCCGGCTGCTCGAGGCGCTCGGGGTCTCGCGCGACCGGCTGATCCTCGAGAACCGCTCCCGCAACACCTACGAGAACGCGCTCTATTCGAAGCAACTGGTGTCGCCGAAGCCGGGCGAGACCTGGCTGCTCGTCACCTCGGCCTTCCACATGCCGCGCTCGATGGCGCTGTTTGCGAAGGCCGGGTTTGCCGTTGTTGCGTGGCCCGTCGACTACCGCACGTCCGGCCAGGAGGGTATCGGCCTGTTCGCCGACAACCCGGCCGATTCGCTGCAGAACACGACGATGGTCTTGCGCGAATGGACCGGGCTGCTCGCCTACTGGCTGTCCGGCCGTATCGACGAGCCTTTCCCCGGTCCCTGAAGCAGGACGGCCCGCCGGGCTTCGGAGAAGAACTGGCGCCGGACCAGCACCGCCAGCAGCACCATGGTGGTGACGAAGAAGACGCTGGCGTCGACGAACCAGCCGAGGTAGCCGAGCGAGAAGAACACGCCGCGCAGCCCGGCGTTGAAATGCTTGCCGCCAAGCACGTTCATGCGCGTGGCCCGCATCACCGCCAGGCCGATCTCGTCATCGGGCTCGCCGCCGGCGCGAAGCTGCGGCACCGCGCCGATCAGGATCGAGCAGTAGTTGAACAGGCGATAGGCCCAGCCGAACTTGAAGAACGAATAGGCGAGCACGACGATCAGGCCGAAGACCTTGATCTCGAACAGCGGCCGCGCCGTATCGCCCGCCAGTGGCACGTCGCTCAAGACTGCCAGCACGCGATCGGACGCACCGAGCAGCGCGAAGCAGCCGCCGATGGCGATCAGCGAGCTCGACGCGAAGAAGGCCGTGCCCTGCTGCAGGCCGTTCATGATCGAGGTGTCGACGATGCGGACCTCGCGGCGCGCCATGGTCGCCATCCAGGCGGATCTCTGGGCGTTCATCGCGCGCGTGAGCGACATGCGCTTGACTACATGGCCCTCGGCCGCCGCGGCGTGGAACACCCAGCCGGCGACGAAGAACGCCAGCGCGGCCACGTCGAGTGTGCTCATCAGCCCCAAGATCGAAAGAGAATCGCCGCTCATCCGCTAGAGATAGCACGGCGGGAAGCGCGTTTTCGAGAGCGTCCACCCATCACGCCGTCGCCGCACGTGTTGATGATGCATTAACGTCCGTGCCGGACTAAATATCTGAATTCACTACAATGACTGTCCCGATGCGAGATGAAGCGACCCTGATTGCCATGGTTTCGCCATCTTTTGCCGTTGCGCAATCCCCGGCAAGGGCGTATCCAGCAGTCCCACTCGGGACGGGCTGCAAGGCGGCGAAACCGCCGGCCCGCCCAACGACAAGGGTCTTGCGACACATCATGGACGACGGCGTTCAGAAATCCTGCTGGGGCTTGACGGCCAAGGCAGTGCTCGGTTTTGCGGTTTTTCTCCTCCTTGCCTGGCTCGTCAGCGGCAACGCCGAAAAGGTGGCGGCCGTGACCGCCGGCTAATCCAATTGTAGGCTGGAATGGATACAAAAAGCGCGGCAGAGCCGCGCTTTTTTGCTATGTGGCAAATGTCGCGCGATGATCAGGCGGCGTCGGAGCGTGCCAAGCATTGGTGTAGAATGGGCGGGAAGATCGCATGGATATGCGACCGCCGTCGCCGCAGGGAGTGAAACTTGTTCCTATCGGTATTTGACCTGTTCAAGATCGGCATCGGTCCGTCGAGTTCGCACACGATGGGGCCGATGACGGCGGCGGCGCGCTTCCTCGACGAGGTTCTCAGCGGCGACTGGCCCCGTCCGGCCGGCGCCAGGGTCGACAGGCTGGCGGCAAGCCTGCACGGCTCGCTCGCCTACACCGGCGTGGGCCACGGCACCGACAGGGCGGTCATTCTCGGCCTGACCGGATTGACGCCCGTGACGGTCGATCCGGACAAGACCGACGCGATCATCGACGAGGTTTCCGAGGACAAGCGGGTGTCTCCGCCCGGCCATCCGTCCTATCGCTTCGATCCGTCCGTCGATCTCGTGCTCGACAAGAAGACGCCGCTGCTCGGCCACGCCAACGGCATGGCCTTCTACGCCTATGATTCCGGCGACCGGCTGCTGCTCAAGCGCATCTACTATTCGATCGGCGGCGGCTTCGTCGTCTCGGAGGAAGAACTGCAGCGCATGAAGGCCAAGACCGCGGCGCCCGCCCAGGGCAAGCGCGTGCCCTATCCCTTCTCCAACGCGGTCGAGATGCTGGCCATGGCGGCGCGGAGCGGGCTCTCCATCGCCGAGATGAAGCGGGCCAACGAGGAAGTTCACATGCCGCGGGCCGAGCTCGATGCCGGCCTCGACGCGATCTGGGACGCCATGAGCCGGTGCATCGACCGTGGCCTGTCGCAGGACGGCATCATGCCGGGCGGGCTGAAGGTGCGCCGCCGGGCGCGCCAGCTGCACGAAAAGCTGCAGGAGCAGTGGAGCCAGAACCGGCCCAATCCGCTGCTCGCCAACGACTGGCTTTCGATCTACGCCATGGCGGTCAACGAAGAGAACGCGGCCGGCGGGCGCGTCGTCACCGCGCCGACCAACGGTGCGGCCGGCACGCTGCCGGCGGTGCTGCGCTACTGGCTGCACTTCCATGTCGAGGCCGACAAGGAGAGCATCCGCGACTTCCTGCTGACCGCAGCCGCTGTCGGCGGCATCATCAAGACCAACGCCTCGATCTCGGGCGCCGAGGTCGGCTGTCAGGGCGAGGTGGGTTCGGCTTCGGCCATGGCCGCCGCCGGGCTGTGCGCCGTCATGGGCGGCACGCCGGAGCAGGTGGAGAACGCAGCCGAGATCGCGCTCGAGCACCATCTCGGCATGACCTGCGATCCCGTCGCCGGCCTCGTCCAGGTTCCGTGCATCGAGCGCAACGCGCTCGGCGCGGTGAAGGCCGTCACTGCCGCATCCCTGGCGATCAAGGGCGACGGCAAGCATTTCGTTCCGCTCGACGCCGCAATCGAGACCATGCGCCAGACCGGCATGGACATGAGCGAGAAGTACAAGGAAACCAGCCTCGGCGGCCTCGCGGTCAACGTGGTGGAGTGCTGAAGTTTTCCTTCTCCCCGTTCACCGGGAGAAGGTGGCCCGAAGGGCCGGATGAGGGGCGGCGCATCGATCTGCGAGGTTGGCTCAGCCCTTCTTCCGCCTGCCCGTAGCGGTGGTGGTTGCCGGAGCCGAAAGCAAGAGCCTGGACGAACGGCTGTCGGATCGAGCGCGCCCGCAGGCTGCCTGAGCTGTGGGCGAGAGCCCGTTCGTTGTTGACCGCAGCAATTGTCGCGCCCATGTTCGAAACATGTCACTCAACCTAATTAAGCTCTGCGTCGGCTGCGACAGCGTCGAGGATCTCGAGGACTGGATCGCCTTCCGCCTCGATGAACGGCGTCGTGCCGGCGAGCCCGCGGAGCAGTTCCATACCACTCGCATGGTGCCGACGCGGGGCACGGAGATCACCGACGGCGGTTCGCTCTACTGGGTGATCAAGGGCAGCGTGCAGTGCCGCCAGCGCCTGCTGGAGATTCGCCCCTTCACCGATTCGGAAGGCATTTCGCGTTGCCACCTTGTGCTTGAGCCGACGGTCGTGCGTACCGAATGGCAACCGCGCCGCGCCTTCCAGGGGTGGCGCTATCTCAAGCCCGAGGACGCCCCGGCCGATCTCGGCCAGGGCAATGCTGCACTTGCCGAAATGCCGCCCAAGCTCAGGCTGGAGCTGGCCGAACTCGGCCTGCTCTGACGCCACCGCTCCGCCGTATTGACGGGCTTGCAAGCCGGCGCGTGCCGCCACATCTTGATGGGTGATGAGCGACGACCGCAAGCCACTCGCACCGTCCGCGAACCGCCCTCCGGCGGAGCGCCGTTCGGATGCTGTGGAGATCGATGCCTTCGTGCGCCAGGCGCGCGCGCTTGCTGGGGCCAAGGCCAATGGCCGTCTGATCCTCGCGCTCGATGCCACCATGAGCCGCCAGCCGACCTGGGACCTTGCCTGCGAACTGCAGGGTCAGATGTTCGACGCGGTCGGCAAGGCCGGCAAGCTCAACGTGCAGCTCGTCTACTTCCGCGGGCTGGGCGAATGCCGGGCTTCGAAGTTCGTTGCCGATACAACTGCCCTCAAAGGCCTGATGACCTCGATCCAGTGCCGCAGCGGCCAGACGCAGCTCGGCAAGGTGCTCAGCCACGCGCTCAAGGAGACCACGGCCGCCAAGGTGGACGCGATCGTCTACATCGGCGACGCGATGGAGGAAAATGTCGATGAACTCGCCGACAAGGCAGGCCGGCTGGGCCTGCGCGGCGTTCCGGCCTTCGTTTTCCAGGAAGGGCACGATGCCGAGGCCGAACGTGCGTTCAAGGAGATAGCGCGGCTGTCCAAGGGCGCATGGTTCCGGTTCGACCGCAAGGCTGCGGCAACGCTGTCCAAGCTGCTTTCGGCAGTCGCAGTCTTTGCGACCGGCGGCATCAAGGCGCTGGAGGCGAGGGGGCGGCCGGAGGACGTGCTGATGATCGAGCACATGAGGGGGCGCAGTTCGCCATGACCGCGTTCGCCGTCATTGCGTTCGTCCTGCTGACCTCGGCCGCGCTGATCGCCCTGCTTGCGCGGGCCGATGCGGCCAAGCTCGCCCGGGCGCTGAAAATGGCAGGTCCGATTGCCCTGGGGTTGGTCGGTGTCGTGCTGCTGCTTCTGGGGCGCGCCGCGATCGGAGGCGGGCTGATATCGGCGGCGCTGGCCTGGTATGCCGCGAGCCGGCGCGGCGGCTCGTTAGCCAGGACGCCGGGGCGCCGATCGACCGTTCGGACGGCGGCCCTCGAAATGGAACTCGATCACGACAGCGGTGTTCTGACCGGGATTGTCCTGGCCGGCCGCCAGGAGGGGAAGTCGCTCGCCTCGCTCGGTCTCGCCGAGCTGAAGGGACTTCTGGCCGAGCTCTCCGGCGATCCGGAGAGCCGGCAACTACTTGAGACCTACCTTGACGGCAGGTTTCCCGTTTGGCGCGAAGACGCGAAGCCTGACGGTCACGAGGGGCTGGGTGTTCCGCCAGGTTCTGGCGCCATGACTAAGGAGGAGGCCTACAAGATCCTTGGTCTTGAAGCGGGGGCTGCCGCGGCGGATGTCCGCAAGGCCCACCGCCGACTGATTCAGCGCCTGCATCCCGATCTCGGCGGGTCGTCTTTCCTGGCGGCGCGGATCAACGAAGCCAAGGACGTCCTTCTCTCCGATCATCACTAACTCTCCTTCGACGCGATACAATTCAGGAGATTGGCGACCGCCTACTGCGCGATGGCGTAGCAGGCGATCTTCTTCTTCTTCAGCGCGTTGCAGGCCTTCCAGGCTGCGTCCTTCGAATCGAAGCCGGAGAAGCGGGCGCGGAAATAGGTCACGCCACCCTTTTCGAAGGGCACGGTGAATGCGGATGCGTCGGCAAGGACCTGCGGAACCTGCTTGGCGGCCTTGTCGAGGATGGTGCGGGCTTCCGCGTCGCTCGGCGACGAGGCGATCTGGACGGCCCAGCCGGCCGGCACGGAGGCGGTCTTGAAGGCGTCCACGGCCGGAGCCTCTGACGGCTCTGCGAATGCCTGCTCGACGGCCTCGGCGGCGTTGCTCGGAACGACTTCCTTGGACTTGCGGATCTGGAACGGGATGTTGCCGCCGAAGCGCTCGGCCGAGGCCATCGCGATCTTGGGCTTGGCGGAGAGGCCGATGGTCGGCTTGGGCGCAGGCACTGCCACCGGAGCGACTTCGGCCGCTGCGGCCGGCGCGTCGTCGGAAACGGCTGCGACCTCGATCGGCTGCTCCACCTGCGGACGGCGATCCGGCGTCGGCACTTCCTGCTTGGGCAGCGCGACCTTGGCGACGACCGGCTCGGGGGCGCTCACGTCGGCCTTGGCGATCAGATCGCCGCCGCCGCCGCGCCTGGACGCCTGCGGAAGATAGGTCTTGATCAGTTCGGCCATGCGGCTGTCGCGGCCGGCGCCGCTGGCACCGCCCATGACGACGGCGACCAGGCTGCGGTTGCCGTCCTGCACCGAGGAAACCAGGTTGAAGCCGGAGGCGCGGGTGTAGCCGGTCTTGATGCCGTCGACGCCCTTGACGCGGCCGAGCAGGCGGTTGTGGTTGGCGATCCGCTGGCGGCCGAAGGCGAAGGAGCGGGTCGAGAAATAGCCGTAATACTGCGGGAAATGCTCGCGCAGCGCGATGCCGAGCGTCGCCATGTCGCGCGCGGTGGTGAACTGGGCGCTGTTGGGCAGGCCGTTGGCGTTGCGGAAGACGGTGCCCTTCATGCCGAGGCTGCGCGCCCTGGCGGTCATCATGCGGGTGAAGTTCTCCTCGGAACCGCCGATCATCTCGCCAAGCGCGGTCGCTGCGTCATTGGCCGAGCGCGTCACGAGCGAAAGGATCGCGGCCTCGACCGTGATCGAGCTGCCAGCCTTGACGCCGATCTTGGTCGGCGGCTCGGACGCTGCGTTCTTGGAGAAGACGACCTGTGTATCCTTGCGGATCCTGCCCTTCGCAAGCGCTTCGAAGGTCATGTAGAGCGTCATCATCTTGGTGAGCGAAGCCGGATAGCGCCGGGAATCGGCGCTCGACGAATGCAGCACCTTGCCGGTGTTGGCGTCGATGACGATGGCTGCGTACCTGCTGTCCTTCGCTGCCGAAGTAGGGGCGACCGTCGACAGTCCGATCGCTGCCGCGAGCGTGTAAACCATCATGGATTTTAATGAGATAGCCGCCTTGAAGAGCTTACCCGGCAACGCCTGACGCACTGTTTCACCCTTGGATTATCGTTGCGTTCGGGGCGGCAAAGGTTCCTGCCCCATATCCGCGCACTCTAAGGGCGGCAGCGTTACCAATCCGTTTATGGTAACTGCCCCGTTCACACATTTGCTCGGGCTTAAATCGAAATCTAGGGAATGACGCAGGTTCGCAAATGACGCAGGGTCAGTTGACAATTTGTGCGGTGCACAATATGTAGGCTGCATCGCACAATCACATAGCGCAGCGCTCCCAACCCGAAAGGATGCAGCGATGACCCAGACCTATGAAGATTTCAGCAAGTACGGCAAGGAATTCGTGGACACCGGCCTGAAGAGCTATGCTTCGCTCTCCAAGGGCGCCCAGGCGATCGCCACCGAGGCGACCGACTACACCAAGAAGAGCTTCGAGACGGGCGCTGCCGCCTTCGAGAAACTGCTCGGCGTCAAGTCGTTCGACAAGGCCGTCGAGATCCAGGCCGACTACGTCAAGCAGGCCTACGAGGGCTTCGTCGCCGAGGCGACCAAGCTCGGCGAACTCTACGCCGAACTGGCCAAGGACGCCTACAAGCCCTTCGAGTCGCTCGTCGCCAAGGCGAAGTGACCGACCCCAACAGTGGGGGGCGGATCTCAGCATCCGCCAAGAAAGACCCGGCTGCGCCTCCGCAGCCGGGTTTTTTGTTGCAAGAGCGGTCGGCGGCTTCACGAAAGGGGCAAAACGCTCTGGGTAGTCCAGTGGCCATATTGTCAGCACGTTAGAAGGGCTTAAAATCCTCCCAGTGACACCTACATGACGAGGTGGGTCGGAATTGACGAAGGGCAGGACCACGGTGACTATCGGCTTGGAGGCCACACGGCTTGATGTGGCGCGGATGCAGAACGGTGACGAGGGCGGCAACGGCCCCGGCCGCGGAACGGCAGTCATCACCCGCAGCAAGACCAAGACCAAGCGGCCGAGCCTCTACCGGGTCCTCATCCTCAACGACGACTACACCCCGATGGAGTTCGTCGTGCATGTGCTCGAACGCTTCTTCCAGAAGGACAGGGAGGCCGCGACCCGCATCATGCTGCACGTCCACAACCATGGCGTCGGCGAGTGCGGGATCTACACCTATGAGGTGGCCGAGACCAAGGTGTCTCAGGTCATGGATTTTGCCAGACAGAACCAGCATCCGCTACAATGCGTGATGGAGAAGAAGTGAGGTATTGAATGCCGGCTTTCTCCCAAGGCCTCGAAAAGGCGCTGCACCAGGCGCTGACGCTCGCCAACGAGCGTCACCACGAATACGCGACGCTAGAACATCTGCTGCTCGCATTGATCGACGACACCGAGGCTGCCGCCGTCATGCGCGCCTGCAACGTCGATCTCGACGAACTGCGCCAGACGGTGCTGACCTACATCGACACCGAGCTCGACAACCTCGTCACCGGCTATGACGAGGACTCCAAGCCGACGGCCGGATTCCAGCGCGTCATCCAGCGCGCCGTCATCCACGTGCAGTCGTCCGGCCGCGAGGAAGTGTCGGGCGCCAACGTGCTCGTGGCGATCTTCGCCGAGCGCGAGAGCCACGCCGCCTACTTCCTGCAGGAACAGCAGATGACCCGCTACGACGCGGTCAACTACATCTCGCACGGCATCGCCAAGCGTCCCGGCGCCACCGAGGGCCGCACGCCGCGCGGCGCCGACGAGGAACAGCACGGCCCCGGCAACGAGGCGGGCGAGGAAAGCGCCAAGACCAAGAAGCAGCAGGACGCGCTGACGGCCTACTGCGTCAACCTCAACGCCAAGGCGCGCGCCGGCAAGATCGATCCGCTGATCGGCCGCGAGGCCGAGATCAACCGCACCATCCAGGTGCTGTGCCGGCGGTCGAAGAACAATCCGCTCTACGTCGGCGATCCTGGCGTCGGCAAGACGGCGATCGCCGAGGGCCTGGCCAAGCGAATCGTTGAAGGCGACGTGCCGGAAGTGCTCGAGGATGCCACCATCTTCGCGCTCGACATGGGCACGCTGCTCGCCGGCACGCGCTATCGCGGCGACTTCGAGGAGCGGCTGAAGCAGGTCGTCAAGGAACTCGAGGAATATGCCGGCGCGGTGCTGTTCATCGACGAGATCCACACGGTGATCGGCGCCGGCGCCACCTCGGGCGGGGCGATGGATGCTTCCAACCTGCTCAAGCCAGCCCTGTCGTCAGGCGCCATCCGCTGCATCGGTTCAACGACTTACAAGGAGTTCCGCCAGTTCTTCGAGAAGGACCGGGCGCTTGTCCGCCGCTTCCAGAAGATCGACGTCAACGAGCCGACGGTTGCCGATGCCATCGAGATCATGAAGGGCCTGAAGCCCTACTATGAGGATTTCCACAAGGTGAAGTTCACCAACGAGGCGATCAAGGCCGCGGTGGAACTCTCGGCGCGCTACATCAACGACCGCAAGCTGCCGGACAAGGCGATCGACGTCATCGACGAGACCGGCGCCTCGCAGATGCTCCTGCCCGAGGGCAAGCGCAAGAAGACCATCGGCATCAGGGAGATCGAGGCGACCATCGCCACCATGGCGCGCATCCCGCCCAAGACTGTCTCCGCCGACGACGAGAAGGTGCTCGCCGGCCTCGAGACCGAGCTCAAGCGCGTCGTCTACGGTCAGGACACGGCCATCGAGGCGCTTGCCGCATCGATCAAGCTGGCGCGTGCAGGCCTGCGCGAACCGGAGAAGCCGATCGGCTCCTACCTGTTCTCGGGTCCGACCGGCGTCGGCAAGACCGAGGTCGCCAAGCAGCTCGCAGCCTCGCTGGGCGTCGAACTGCTGCGCTTCGACATGTCCGAATACATGGAGCGCCACACGGTGAGCCGTCTGATCGGCGCGCCGCCCGGCTATGTCGGCTTCGACCAGGGCGGCCTGCTCACCGACGGCGTCGACCAGCACCCGCACTGCGTGCTCCTGCTCGACGAGGTCGAGAAGGCGCATCCCGACCTGTTCAACATCCTGTTGCAGGTGATGGACCACGGCAAGCTGACCGACCACAACGGCAAGCAGATCGACTTCCGCAACGTGATCCTGATCATGACCACGAATGCGGGCGCCTCCGACATGGCGAGGGCGGCCATCGGCTTCGGCTCGTCCAAGCGCGAAGGCGACGACATGGAGGCGATCAACCGGCTGTTCTCGCCGGAGTTCCGCAACCGTCTCGATGCCATCATCCCGTTCGGCTCGCTGCCGGTGCCGGTCGTTCACCAGGTGGTGCAGAAGTTCGTCATGCAGCTGGAGACCCAGCTCTCCGAGCGTGGCGTCACCTTCGACCTGTCGGAAGAGGCGGTCGCCTGGCTGGCCGACAAGGGCTACGACGAGCGCATGGGCGCGCGGCCGCTCGGCCGCGTCATCCAGGAGCACATCAAGAAGCCGCTGGCCGAAGAGGTCCTGTTCGGCAAGCTCAAGAAGGGCGGGACGGTTCGCGTCACAGTGGAGAAGAAGGAGACCGGCGAAACCGGTCTCAAGCTCGAAACCGTGGCCGACGACGTGCCGGTCAAGCCGAAGAAGGAAGAACCCGCCGACCGGCCCAAGACCAAGCGGACTGCCGCCAAGAAGCCCGCGGCCAAGAAGATCGTGGCCACCAAGCCGAAGTCCGACCCCAAGGGCAAGGACGGAGGCAAGCGGAGCCTGGTTCCGCAATTGCCCAGAAAGGGTTGACATCAGACAAGAAAGCCCCGGCGACGGGGCTTTCTTTTTTTGGCATTCCGCCGGCGATCAGTCCAGGATTGCGCTCTCGACGCGGTTGCGCCCCCGCCGCTTGGCCTCGTAGAGCCACTTGTCGGCGTCCTTGGTCATTTCCTCAACTGTCGCCGGACCGCCCTCGACGGTGGTGATGCCGATGCTGACGGTGGCGCTCATGCCGAGATCGGTGACGCTGGCCGACGCGACCGCGGCGCGCAGGCGCTCGCCCATGACCGCGGCATCGCCCGCATGCAGGTCCTGGCAGATCGCGGCAAATTCCTCGCCGCCGTAGCGGAAGAGGTAGTCGCCGCTGCGCAGTGAGCCGGCCAACGCATGCGCCACGTCCTTCAGGACCTTGTCGCCGGTCACGTGACCGAACTGGTCGTTGATGTTCTTGAAATGATCGATGTCGATCATGAGCAGGCTCACGGGCTTGCCGGCTCCGATGGCCCGGTCGACCAGCGACTGCGCCATCGATTCGAACTGGCCGCGGTCGCGCGCGCCGGTCAGCGAATCGATGCCGGTGCGCTGCAACAGGTCTTCGTAGCGGTGCCGAAAGGTGAGCCTGTCGAAGACCTTGAGCAGCGGCTCTGGGCTGGCAGGGGCGGGGCGGGTCTCGACGTAGCGCAGATAGCCGACAAGCAGCAGGCTGTAGAGCGCGGCCGCCCCCATCTTGGCAATCCATCCGCCGTAGAGCGCGCTTATCGGCACGCCCGTGACGAGGCGCAGGCCGATGAAGAACAGCAGCTGGTCGAAAGTCAGCACCACTGCAAGGCTCAGGAATGCCCGCTTGAAGATCGTGCCGGCGATGCGCTGGCCGAGCTTTTCGTAGAGCAGGATGAGGGCGATGCTGTCGACGAACAAAAGCAGCGTGCCCCACACCATCAGCAGGCCCATCTGGTCGAGGAAAGTGAGGTCCGGCTGGTAGCCAGGTAGTTGGGCGACGCTGGCGTAGAGGCGCAGGATCAGGGCGAGCGCCACCATCAGGCAGTTGCCGATCAGCAGGCCGTAGATCGGCTGGCGGACGGTCTCGGCGTCCTCTTTGATATAGAGGAGCAGGAACATCACCAGCTTGCCCGAGAACATGACGGTCGAGCCGGGCGAGATGAGGCCGAAGGGCAGCGGCAGGAAGAAGACCGCGGCCAGATAGGTCTCGAGGAAATGCATCACGCCCAGCACGCAGACGAAGATGCCGATGCCGAACCTGTGCCGGGCGTGGAACACGGCCGCCATGGTTGCGAAATAGATCAGAGCCTGCACCACTAGCAGAATCGTGCCGGACATGACTTCCTCGCTTGCCCACAAGACTTCTCTACATGTTGACGGTGCGTAAGTTGTCAATATGCCGTTGCGGCCTTCCGCAACTTTGACATGGCTGCAGGACCGAGGGCCTATCGGCTGGCAGGACCGTCGCGTGGGTCGGGCGGCGGCGCTGACTTGGCGCAAGGGCCGTGCTATCGGCTTGGCATGGCTGCCCCGACCCACCACCATCCGTGCCGAGCATGACCTCACGCCGTCTTTGGTATCTGCGCGGCGCTCGAACGGCGGTTTCCATTCCGGGCCTCATCCTGGCCAGCGCCTTCGTCGGCTTTGCCGGCCTCGCCAAGGAAGCGGGGCTCACTCTGGCAGAGACCGTGTTCATGGTCGGCATGGTCTGGGCCTTGCCCGCCAAGGTCGTGCTCGTCGGCGCCATCCTGTCCGGAGCCTCGCTGCCCGCCGCCGCCTTCGCGGTCGCGCTTTCGTCCATTCGCCTCGCGCCGATGGTGGTTGCCCTGGTTCCGGAACTGCGCGGACCGAAAACGCCGCGCTGGGTGCTCTACGTGCTTTCCCATTTCGTCGCCGTGACCTCGTGGGTGCTCGCCATGGAGCGGCTGCGCGGCATCCCCCGCGACATGCGCACCAGCTACTATGCCGGGCTCGGCTCGACGCTGGTGCTGGTCAACATGGCCGTGGTCGCGATCGTGTTCCTGGTGGCCGACAGCTTGCCGCCGGCGGTTTCGGCAGCCCTTTTCCTGCTCACGCCGATGTATTTCCTCACCTCGCTGTGGGGCTCGGCGCGCGAGCGGGCAGGGCACGTGGCCATGGTCATCGGGCTGGTCGTCGGTCCCTTGCTCCACCTCGTGGCGCCGGGGTTCGATCTGCTTGGGGCAGGGCTGATCGGCGGTGGCGCCGCGTTCATCTTCCACAAGCTGTCGCGTCGGAGGGCGCCGGCGTGACGTTTCAATCGCTCGATGCATGGTGGTGGCCGTTCCTGTTTATCCTGGTGGGCGGCTGGCTGGCCACCGACGCCTGGCGCTTCCTGGGTGTCTATCTGGGAGATCGCCTCTCTGAGGATTCCGACCTGCTCGTGCTGGTCCGGGCGCTCGCCACGGCACTTGTCGCTGCGGTCATCGGCAACCTCATCGTCTTTCCCAGCGGCGCATTGGCCGAGACATCGCTCGCGCTGCGCCTGGCCGCCGTCGCGGCGGGCTTCGCCGCCTACATGCTGCTGGGGCGAAAGGTCATCGTCGGCATCTTCGTGGCAGAAGCGGTGCTGCTTGGGCGGATCGCCCTGTTCTAACTGCCGTCGCGCTCGAAGGGGGCGTCGTGACAAGGATGGATTCACACGGGCTTAACCGCCGCTAACTAATGTGCTGCTCGGGTGCGAGGGGCAAATGGTGGAAATCCATTCGACGGTCAGGCACATACAGGTCGCTGGAGCGGATCTGGGCACGGCGGGACGGCTGAAAATCGCCCTGATTTCCAGTCTCGTGGTCATCGACACGATCTGGATCGCCGCGTCGGACTTTGAATTCGATCTGCGCAGCCTGGCGAAGGTTGCGGCCGTCACCATCGCATTGGTCGCCATTTCCTGGTTCTACCGCGTGAAACGCCCGATAAGGCAGTTCGAGACGCTTTGCACCGAGACGGCGTTCCTGTTGGCCTTTTCCGCATCGGCTGCGGTCTTCAGCGTCCTGATGACCTCAATCGGCTTGCCCTTGGTCGACGACAGGCTGATGGCGATCGACGCCGAGTTGGGTTTCGACTGGCTGGCCTATGTGGGCTTCGTCAATGACAGGCCCTGGCTCGGTGTGGCGTCGTCCTTGGTCTATGTGACCACGATCTCGCAGGTGGCGCTGACGGTTGTTGCCGTCGGAATGCTGGGACACCTCCAGAGGGTCCAGCGTTTTGTGCTTTCGGTGATGTTTGGCGCGCTGATCTGCATTGTCATCTCTGCTTTGCTGCCTGCGGCTGGCGCATTGGGCACGATCAGACCATCGCCGGACTTCATTGCGGCGAACAACCCTGTCGTCGACTTGGAATACAAGCAAGCCTTCTTCGACCTGCGCGATGGTCTTGGCCGCCTGATTTCGCTCGACGAACCGCGTGGCCTCATCGCCTTCCCCTCCTACCACAGCACACTCTCCGTCCTTGTCGTCCTCGCGTTCGTGGGGGCAGGCAGGTGGTTCTGGCTGGTGTTGGCCCTCAATCTCGCCGTGATCTTCTCCACGCCAGTGGACGGTGGTCACCACCTCGTCGACGTGATCGGCGGCATTGCCGTCGCCTTCGCGGCGTGGGCATTGGCCGGTCGCTTCTTCGCGGTGCGGACATTCATTCGGGCGGGTTCATGAGCGAGATTCCATTCAGCGATGGTCCTGGCCCTTCGCTCGCCCCGCGCACCCTGGTGGGGGATGCGTCACTCGGCCGGAGGTTGGCCGAGTTCCTTCGCCTGAATTGCAAGGAACAGGGCCTGTTTCTGGGAGCGGTTCTGCTTGTGGTTGCCGCCCGTTTGATACTGTTGCCCGGCGCAGTTGAAATGATGGCATGGTCCATCACGCAGAGCCTGCGGCCATTCGTCGGGGCCTGGGCGTTGGCCATATGCGGCTACCTGGCGATCAGGTCGCTTAGCTCGGGATCGCTTTCGAAGAGCTTCGAATACCTTTGGGCTGAAGTGTTCACACGGCGCAATGCGGCCGTGGCCATTCCGGCCCTGGTGGCTGCCGGCCTGCTGATGAATTCGTTCAGTCATTTCAAATCGGCGATCCCGACTTTCAATCCGTATGGGCTCGATGCCTTGTTCAGTGATGCAGATCGCTATCTGCATTTCGGAACGGACCCGTGGAGATGGCTCGATGCCGTGCTGGGATACGGAACTGCAACGGTGATCCTGGACCGCATCTACTACCTGTGGTTCTTCGCCGTGTATCTTTCCATGGGACTGGTGATGGGGTTGCCGGACAAGTTCGGCATCCGCCACCGGTTCATGCTGACCTATGTGCTTATCTGGGGCGTCCTCGGCATCATATTCGCCACGGCGTTGTCATCCGTCGGTCCGATCTTCTACGATCGCGCCTATGGCGGGCCGTCCTCGTTCACCGAGTTGACCCGCAATCTCGAGGCGGTAAATGCCGCCTGGGGCCTGAATACCCTGCAGGTCCGCGACGTGTTGTGGGCTTCCTATGTGAACGATATCGACACAATCATTTCGGGCATCTCGGCCATGCCTTCCATCCACAACGCGATGTGCGTGCTTTTCTTTCTTGCAGCCCGGCATATCAACCGCTGGCTGGCCGCGGCCGCGGCGGTCTTCGCCCTGATTATCTTTGTCGGATCGGTCCATCTGGGCTGGCACTATGCCATTGATGCATATGCATCGGCATTCGGCGTTGCCCTGCTTTGGAAACTGTCTGGGCTCCTGACCGGCAACGCCGCAGCCCGCCGCGCAATGGCCCCGCTTCACGTCGCGGAGCCAGTTCGACCGTAGGCCTTGGTCCGCACCAGCGGGTTCAGGCGTTTGCCAGCGCCGCCCTGATCCTCTCGGCGTTGGCCGCGAGGATTTCCGGCTTTTCCATCGGCCCGCCCGGTGCCTTGAGCGCCACGCCCTCGAAGCGCGGGATCACGTGCACATGCAGGTGGAAGACCACCTGGCCGCCGGCGCTTTCGTTGAACTGGTGCACGGTGACGCCCTCGGCGTCGAAAGCCTTCTTCACCGCGCGCGCCAGCTTCTGGGCCGAGCGCATCACCGCTGCCAGGCTCTCCGGCTCCACGTCGAGGATGTTGCGCGCCGGCTGCTTCGGAAGCACCAGGCAGTGGCCTTCGCCGCGCGGCATGATGTCCATGATGGCGAGCGTGTCGGCGTCCTCGTAGAGCTTGTGCGACGGCAATTCGCCACGCAGGATCTTGGCAAAGACGTTGTTTGGATCGTAAGCGACGCTCGACATGGCCTATCCCGTTTGATGTGATTTCGTGGTGGATGTTTCGGCGCTGGCGCCGACGACGTCAAGCCGCGAGGGGCCGAGAGGAGCGAAGTTGAACTACGTCTATCTGATCATCGCCATCGCCTTCGAGGTCGTCGCCACCTCGGCGCTCAAGGAAACCCAAGGCTTTACCAAGCTGGTCCCGTCGGTCATAGCGCTCGCGGGCTACGGCTTCGCCTTCTACTACCTGTCCCTGGTGTTGAGGGTCGTCCCGGTCGGCATCGTCTACGCCCTGTGGTCGGGTGCCGGAATCGTCTTCATCACGGGCATCGCCTGGGTGTGGTTCCGTCAGTCGCTCGATCTGCCGGCGCTGCTCGGCATCGGCCTCATCATGGCCGGCGTGGTGGTCATCAACCTGTTCTCGAAATCGGTCGCGCACTGAAGCTCAGCCGCGCCGGAACGGGCCGTGGTCTTCCAGGTACTCGCCGATTTCGGCGACCTCTTGCCGCTCGCGCTCTAGATATTCGGCCACGGCCCGGCGCAGGCCGGGATGCACGATGTAGTGGGCCGACTGTGTGGTGACGGGGCGGTAGCCGCGTGCCAGCTTGTGCTCGCCCTGGGCGCCGGCCTCGACGACCTTGAGCTTGCGCTCGATGGCGAAGTCGATGGCCTGGTGGTAGCAGACCTCGAAATGCAGGAACGGGTGGTCCTCGATGCAGCCCCAGTTGCGGCCGAAGAGCGTGTCCGATCCGATGAAGTTGATGGCGCCGGCGATATAGCGGCCGCCGCGGCGGGCCATGACGAGCAGCACGTCGTCGGCCATTCGTTCGCCGATCAGCGAGAAGAATGTCCGGTTGAGGTAGGGCCGGCCCCATTTGCGGCCGCCCGTGTCCATGTAGAAGGCGAAGAAGTCGTCCCAGACCGCCTCGGTCAGGTCGCGCCCGGTCAGCCATTCGATCGAGATGCCCGCGGCCAGCGCCTCGCGCCGCTCTCTCTTCAGCGCCTTGCGCTTGCGCGAGGCGAGCGTCGCCAGGAAGTCGTCGTAGCAGCCAAAGCCTTCGTTGATGAAGTGGAACTGCTGGTCGGTGCGGCGCAGGAAGCCGGCCGCGTCGAGGACCTCGACCTCTTCGGCCGGGGCGAAAGTCACATGCGCCGAGGAGACGCCCAAGCCCTCGGCGACGCTGCGCAGGGCGGTCGCCAACGCCGATCTCGCTCGCGTGGCGTCGGTCTCGGCCACCGCGAGCAGGCGCGGGCCGGTGGCCGGCGTGAACGGAACCGAGCACTGCAGCTTGGGATAGTAGCGTCCGCCGGCGCGCTCGAAGGCGTCGGCCCAGCCATGGTCGAACACATACTCGCCCTGGCTGTGGGATTTGGCGTAGCAGGGAAGGGCGCCGAGAAAGGTGCCGTCCGAGGCTTCCAGCCGCAGATGATGCCCCTGCCAGCCGGTCTTGCGGACGGCGCAGCCGGACTCTTCCAGGATGTTCAGGAAATCGAATGAAACGAAGGGGTTGTAAGGCGTTCCTGACTGGCCCTTGGCCGCGCCCGACAGCCTGCTCCATTCGTCGCGGCTGAACTCTGCGATCGAGGCGGCGACGCGGACGGCGTATCCGCCATCCGCCAATTTCGCCCCGGCGTCGCTCGCATTGGTCATTGGCCTTACTTACGCTCGAAAGCCGCCGTTGCAAGAGGTTAGGCGACTGGCGCCTCGTCGGGCAGGAACCCTTCGAAGGTCATCTGGTCGGCATGGGCGAAAGTCCTCTCGACCGCGTTGCGGTCGCGCACCGTCCAGGTGATGACCGGCATGCCGAGACGCCCGCGCACGAAGCCGACGAAACGGTTGGGCAGATGATCGACCGCGTAGGAAACGAATGAGATCCCGTGCGCGAGCATGGAGAAATGCGCCTCGAGTTCGTGATCCTTCTCGCCCCATGCGGTCAGACCGCCGGGAATGCCCGGGGCATGCCTCGCGAAATCCCGGATCAGCCAGTGGTCGAAGGACATGATCGCCGCCTTGCCGTGGTAGTCGCGCAGGGCTGCGCCCACCTTGGCGACGAGGCCGTCGTCCTTGCCCGGAATGCCCTTGAGTTCGATCACCAACGGCACGCGACCGTCGACGAGCCTGAGCAGTTCGTGGAGCGTGGGCACGTGGTCGGCGGTGCCGCCGATACGGAGCGCGCCCAATTCGGCCGCGGTCCGCTGCCAGACATAGCCTTCCGTGCCGGTGAGGCGGTCGAGTGCATTGTCGTGGAAGACGACCACATCGCCGTCCGCCGTCAGATGCACGTCGCATTCGATCGCGTAGCCGCGCTGGGCGGCCCTTTCGAATGCCGACAGCGTGTTTTCCCAGCATTGCTTGTTGAGGTCGTGCAGGCCGCGGTGGGCGATGGGGCGGGCAGTCAGCCATGCAAGGTCGGTCATCGGAACTATCCGTTCACTCGGTTTCGACGATCGCTTCGATCTCGACCGCTGCATTGAGCGGCAGCGAGGCCACGCCGACCGCCGAACGCGCATGCTTGCCGCGCTCGCCGAGCACGGCCACGAGGAAATCGGAGGCGCCGTTGGCGACCAGGTGCTGCTCGGTGAAGTCGGGGGTGGACGCCACGAAGACCGTGATCTTGACGACGCGGCGGATCTTCTCGAGGTCGCCGAGGGCTGCCTTCACCTGGGCCAGGATGTTGACGGCGCACTGCTTGGCGGCGTCCTTCGCCCCCGCCGTGTCGACGTCGCGGCCAACCAGGCCGGAGGCGATGAGCTTGCCATCCTTGAGCGGCAGCTGGCCGGCGGTGAAGACGTAGCTGCCGGTCTGCATGAACGGCACGTAGTTGGCCGCAGGTGCCGCGGCGGCGGGCAGCGTGACACCGAGATCGTTTAGCCGCTTTTCGATTGTTTCGCCCATTGTCTTTCCTTATCTCTGAGTCTGGCGTGGAAGGTGAGTTGGCGCCGAAACTGCTATTTTTGCCTCGCTTCCGCCACGACTTTTTTTAAGGTGGACCATCATTCCCAGCGGTCTGTCAGGCCGCGCCGACCGGAGCCTCATATATGCGCGCAGCGCGCCTTGCCCTACTTGCCACCCTGTCCGCTCCGGCCTTCGGCGCCATGCCTGCCTTTGCCGCCCCTGTGGCGCTCGCTCCGCACCGCGCGGTCTACGACCTCGTGCTCGACCAGGCCTCGGACCGGTCGGGAATCACCGGCCTGACGGGCCGCATGGTCTATGAATTCAACGGCTCGCCTTGCGAGGGCTACACGGTCAAGTTCCGTTTCGTCACGCAGATCGCGACGCGCGAGAATACGCGCGTGACCGACCAGCAGACGACGACCTTTGAGGATGCGGAGGGAAAAACCTTCTCCTTCGTCACCAAGTCCTTCGTCGACCAGGCCCTCGACCGGGAGGTGAAGGGCACCGCGACGCTCGAGCCCAACGGTGTGAAGGTCGAGTTGGAGAAGCCGCAGGCCGGCGTGGTGGATCTGGCGAAGACGCAGTTCCCCACCCAGCACCTGGTCGAACTGATCGGCAAGGCGGAGAAGGGCGAGACCTTCTACGAGACAAGCCTGTTCGACGGTTCCGAAGATGCCGACAAGGTGATGACCACCACCGTCATCGTCGGCAAGAAGAGCCAGGCACCGAGCGGCGATCCGGAGCTGCCGGTGCTGGCTGGGCTCGCCAAGGACCAATATTGGCCGGTCGACATCGCCTATTTCGACCTGAGCAAGGGCAGCGGCGAGGAAGTGCCGGAGTACCGCATCAGTTTCAAGCTGCACGAGAACGGGCTGACCCGCGACCTCGTCATGGACTACGGCGATTTCTCGATGACCGGCAAGCTGGTCAATCTCTCCCTGTTCCCCACGCCCAAGGGCGAGTGCAAGCGGTAAGCGGGCGCCGGTGGCGGTCTATGTCGACGCGGCTATCTGGAAGTGGGTGGGCCACCGCTGGTGCCACCTGCTCGCCGACGACACGGCGGAGCTGCATCGTTTCGCCGCGCAGCTGGGCCTGAAGCAGTCCTCCTATCAGGGGCCGCCCAAGACGTCGGCGCCGCATTACGACATCACTGGCTTCGAACGCGATCGCGCCGTCAGGCTCGGCGCGATCGAATGCAGCCGCGACGAGATCGTGGCGGTGTTCCGGAGGGTCCGTGTCCGCAACTTCAAGCGGCGCGATCCGAAGCCCGCGGAGAAGCAGGCGCCGCCCGAGCCGACGCTTTCGCGATGGGCCGCCGGCAGCTGAACGGCCCGTGCCCGAGCGGGCAGGGCAGGCGATGCGGTCCGCGGGGTTGCCTTCGCGGCGCAACACGTCTATATGCCGCCGCATTCCACACACGGACTTTGGTTTCCGACCGGGAGAAATCCGGCTGAGACCTCCGGTGGCGTTTAGAGCGATCCAGCAAAAAGCGTCATGGTCCGTGGAGGCTAACCGGAAAGGAAAATGACAGATGGCATTGCCTGATTTCAGCATGCGCCAGCTCCTCGAAGCTGGTTCTCACTTCGGCCACCAGACCCACCGCTGGAACCCGAAGATGGCGCCCTACATCTATGGCGCCCGCAACAACATCCACATCATCGACCTGTCGCAGACGGTTCCGCTGCTGCACCAGGCGCTGAAGCAGGTTTCGGACGTCGTGTCGCGCGGCGGCCGCGTGCTGTTCGTCGGCACCAAGCGCCAGGCTTCGGACATCGTTGCCGATGCCGCGCAGCGCTCGGCCCAGTATTACGTCAACTCGCGTTGGCTCGGCGGCATGCTGACCAACTGGAAGACGATCTCGAATTCGATCCAGCGTCTGCGCAAGCTCGACGAGATGCTCGCCGGCGAAGCCCAGGGCTTCACCAAGAAGGAGCGCCTCAACCTCGATCGTGAGCGCGAGAAGCTCAACAAGGCCCTCGGCGGCATCAAGGACATGGGCTCGACCCCGGACCTGATGTTCGTGATCGACACCAACAAGGAAGCGATCGCCATCCAGGAAGCCAAGCGTCTCGGCATCCCGGTCGTCGCGATCATCGATTCGAACTGCGACCCGGACAAGATCGACTTCCCGATCCCGGGCAACGACGACGCCGCCCGCGCGATCCAGCTGTACTGCGACCTGATCGCCAAGGCTGCCATCGACGGCATCGCCCGCCAGCAGGGCGCGCTGGGCGTCGACATCGGCGCAGCGGCCGAAGCTCCGGTCGAGCCGGCTCTCGACAATTCCGCTTCGGGCGAAGCCGAGGCGTAATCGCGAAGGCCGGGCGACCGGCCTTCCTTTCAGGATTTGGCGCATACCTCGCGCCGGCGTACGGCGCATCATCGAACCCTCGGTGGTGCGCCAGCGCATTTAGAAACAAAGAGGCCACAATGAGCATTTCGGCAGCACAGGTTAAGGAACTCCGCGAACTCACCGGCGCGGGCATGATGGATTGCAAGGCGGCGCTGGCCGAGACCGGCGGCGACATGGAGGCCGCGGTCGACTGGCTGCGCAAGAAGGGTATCTCCAAGGCCGACAAGAAGGCCGGCCGTACGGCGGCCGAAGGCCTGATCGGCGTCGACGCCGGCGTCCGCGAAGCCGTTGTCGTCGAGGTCAACTCCGAGACCGACTTCGTCGCCCGCAACGCCGCCTTCCAGGAGATCGTCGCCAACGTCGCCAAGGTCGCACTCGCCTATGGCACGACCGAGGCTGTCGCTGCGGCCAAGTATCCCGGCTCCGACAAGTCGGTCAGCGACACCATCAAGGATGCCGTCGGCACCATCGGCGAGAACATGAGCTTCCGCCGTTCGGCCAAGCTCTCGGTTTCGGAAGGCGTGGTTGCGACCTACGTCCACAACGCCGTCGCCGACAACCTCGGCAAGCTCGGCGTCCTTGTCGCGATCGAGACCGCCGGCAACCATGATGCGGCCCGCGCCTTTGCGCGTCAGGTCGCCATGCACGTCGCCGCGACCAACCCGCTCGCCCTGACCCCCGACGAAGTCGACGCCGCTCACGTCGAGCGCGAAAAGGCGATCTTCGCCGATCAGGCCCGCCAGTCGGGCAAGCCGGAGAACATCATCGAGAAGATGGTCGAAGGCCGCATGCGCAAGTTCTACGAGGAAGTCGTGCTGCTGAAGCAGGCTTTCGTGCTCAACCCCGACCTGACGGTCGAGGCGGCACTCAAGGAATCCGAGAAGCAGATCGGCGCGCCGGCCAAGATCACGGGCTACATCCGCTTCGCTCTCGGCGAGGGCATCGAAAAGGAAGAGAGCGACTTCGCAGCCGAAGTCGCAGCCGCTGTTAAGGGCTAAAAAGCAGCGCTGCATCAAGCGCTTCCTGAGGATAGCCCAAGGGCGCCGCGTGACATCGCGGCGCCCTTCGTGTATCGGAACTCCCGATCTTTCAACAGCCGCGAGGAATTCATGACCGCCAAGCCGCTCTACAGGCGTGTTCTGCTCAAGGCCTCCGGCGAAGCCCTGATGGGCGACCAGCATTTCGGTATCGACGTGTCGGTGGTGGACCGCATCGCGTCCGACATCGCAGAGGCAAGGGCGCTCGGCGTCGAGGTCGGCGTGGTCATCGGCGGCGGCAACATCTTCCGCGGCGTGGCCGTGGCCTCGAAAGGCGGCGACCGCGTCACCGGCGACCACATGGGCATGCTCGCCACCATCATCAACTCGCTGGCGCTGCGCACGTCGCTGGTCAAGATCGGCGTGGATGCCGTCGTGCTGTCGGCCATCGCCATGCCGGAACTCTGCGAGAGCTTCTCCCAGCGCCAGGCGACCGCCTACATGAACGCCGGCAAGGTGGTGATCTTCGCGGGCGGCACCGGCAACCCGTTCTTCACCACGGATTCGGCCGCGGCGTTGCGCGCCGCCGAGATCGGCGCGGATGCGCTGTTCAAGGGGACGCAGGTCGACGGCGTCTATTCCGCCGATCCCAAGAAGGACCCGAGCGCGACGCGCTTCGAGCGCATCACCCACGCCGAAGTGATAAACCGGGGCCTGACCATCATGGATACGGCGGCGATTGCGCTTGCGCGGGAAAACAACATTCCGATAATCGTCTATTCGATCCACGAAAAAGGCGGTTTCGGCGAAATATTGAAGGGTGGCGGCCACTGCACGGTTGTTGCGGACGCCTGAGGATATGAACGGTGGTCCCGGGATTCGGGACCAAGGAGACTGCTATGAGCCTTGACTACAACGATCTCCAGCGGCGCATGGATGGCGCCATCAGCGCTTTCAAGCACGACCTCGCTTCGCTGCGCACCGGTCGCGCCTCGAGCAACCTCCTCGATCCGATCCACGTCCAGGCCTACGGCTCGGCGATGCCCATCAACCAGGTCGCCACGGTATCCGTGCCGGAGCCGCGCATGATCTCGGTTTCGGTCTGGGACAAGTCGATGGTCGGCGCGGTCGATCGCGCCATCCGCGAGGCCAATCTCGGCTTCAATCCGATCGTCGACGGCACCAATCTGCGTATCCCGCTGCCGGAACTCAACGAGCAGCGCCGCAAGGAACTGGTGAAGATCGCGCACACCTATGCCGAGAATGCCAAGGTTGCGGCCCGTCACGTGCGCCGCGACGGCATGGACGCGCTCAAGAAGGCCGAGAAGGATGGCGACATCAGCCAGGACGACCATCGCGTCAAGTCCGAAAAGGTGCAGAAGCTGACCGACGACACCATCAGCCAGATCGACAGCCTGCTCGCCGGCAAGGAAGCCGAGATCATGCAAGTCTGAGCCGACGAAGAGCCGGCCCGAAAGCGAACTGATGACTACGCCCGCGCATGTCGCGATCATCATGGACGGCAATGGCCGCTGGGCAAAGGCCCGCGGCCTGCCGCGCGTTGCAGGGCATCGCGCTGGCGTGGAAGCGTTGCGCAACACTGTCCGCGCCGCCAGCGATCTCGGCATTTCCTGGCTGACCGTCTACGCCTTTTCCTCGGAGAACTGGTCGCGCCCTAAGTCGGAAGTCACCGATCTGCTGGGTTTGCTGAAGCTGTTCATCCGCCGCGACCTTGCCGAATTGCACAACGCCGGCGTCAGGGTTCGCGTCATCGGTGACCGCCAGACCCTGCAGTCCGACATCAGAAGCCTGCTGGAGGAAGCCGAGACGCTGACGGCCGGCAACGCGGTGCTGAACCTGGTCATCGCCTTCAACTACGGTGGACGCGACGAGATCGCGCGCGCCGCGCGACAGCTCGCCGAGGCCGTCGTGAGAGGCGAATTGTCTAGCGCGGAGATCACGCCCGAGCTCTTTGCCGAGCGTCTCGATACCGCGGGCATTCCGGATCCGGACCTGGTGATCAGGACCAGCGGCGAGGTCAGGCTTTCCAATTTCCTGCCCTGGCAGTCGGCCTACAGCGAACTGGTCTTCCTGCCCTGCTACTGGCCCGATTTCACGCGCGAGCATTTGGCCGAGGCGTTGCGCGAATTCACCGGCCGCGAGCGTCGC
The DNA here is from genome assembly GCF_039907765.1 of Mesorhizobium sp. CC13. Classification (NCBI taxonomy): domain Bacteria; kingdom Pseudomonadati; phylum Pseudomonadota; class Alphaproteobacteria; order Hyphomicrobiales; family Phyllobacteriaceae; genus Mesorhizobium; species Mesorhizobium sp. CC13. The sequence continues at coordinate 487,921 of NZ_JARDJI010000002.1, forward strand.
TTCGGCGGGCTTGCGGCTCGCGACATCGCCTTGTGACGGCGGCAGGCATGAGCAATCTTCAGCTCCGGACCATCTCGGCGGTCATCCTGGCCGTTGCCGCGTTGGCGCTGACCTGGGCCGGCGGCCTGCCTTTCAGGCTGCTTTCTGCCGGCATCGCGCTCGGCATCTTCTACGAATGGTCGCGCATGTCGCGGACCCGGGCGGAGGGCGCATGGGCGCCGGGCCGGCTCGGTTTCGTGCCGGAGGCGCTGATTCTCATCTTCGCGGTTGCCCTGGCGCTGGGCGCGCCGGCCATCGTGCTCATCGGGCTGGCGGTCCTGTCTGCGGCCGTGCTGTGGCTGTCGGGACGGATTCGCGAGGCCGGCGCGTGGGACGCTGCGGGATTCGCCTATGCCGCCCTTTCGGGGCTCTCGCTCGCGCTACTGCGCGGCAATGACGCAGCTGGCCTCGCCGCCATCCTGTTTCTCTTTGCGGTGGTGTGGTCGACCGACATCTTCGCCTATTTCGTCGGCCGCAGCGTCGGCGGTCCGAAGCTCGCCCCCGCCATTTCGCCCGGCAAGACGCGCAGCGGCGCTGTCGGCGGTGCCGTAGGCGGCATTGTGGCGGGCGTTCTGCTCGCGCTCGCAGTCGGCGCCGGCAACGTCGCGATGCTCGCCGGCGTGGCGTTGCTCCTGTCGGCGATCTCGCAGGCGGGCGATCTTTTCGAGTCGTGGGTCAAGCGCCGGCATGGCTACAAGGATTCAGGATCGATCATACCCGGTCACGGCGGCGTGATGGACAGGGTGGACGGGCTTGTCGCCGCGGCTTTTGCCCTATACGTCATCGGGTGGCTGTCTGGTTCGGCCGATCATCCGGCGCAAGCCCTGTTTCCGGTCTGAGTTGCCGGCGGCAGTGCCCGAAGGGTGCCCGACGGAGGGGTGATGCGGCGGTTCGTGGTTGAGGGCATGACTTGAGCGAGTATCTTCCCGCATTCCTGAGCACGGATGGCCTGCTGCTCGGCACGATCGTTCCATTCCTGTTCGTGCTGATGATCGTCGTGTTCGTGCACGAGATGGGGCACTACCTCGTCGGTCGCTGGTGCGGCATCGGCGTGAAGGCTTTCGCCGTCGGTTTCGGGCCGGAGCTGATCGGCTTCAATGACCGGCGCGGCACACGCTGGAAGCTCTGTGCCATTCCACTCGGCGGCTACGTCAAATTCGTCGGCGACATGAACGTCACCAGTTCGCCCGAGGGCGGCGAGGCGGAAAGGCTGAGCGCAACCGAACGCAAGGTAGCCTTCCACACCCAGCCCGTCTGGAAGCGCGCCGCAACGGTGTTTGCCGGGCCGCTGTTCAACTTCCTGCTCACGATCGCCGTCTTCACCGTGCTGTTCACGGCCTATGGCCGCTATGTCATGGAGCCCACGGTGGCCGAGGTGCGTGCAGAAAGCCCCGCGGCCAAGGCCGGCATCCAGCCGGGCGACCGATTCGTCAGCGTCGACGGCAGGCAGGTCGAGACCTTCTCCGACGTCCAGCGCCTGGTGTCGGGCCGCGGCGGCGATCCGATCGCCTTCGTCATGATGCGGGACGGCAAGGAAGTTTCCGTCACCGCCGTGCCGGAACTGATGGAGCAGCAGGACGCCCTGGGGAACAAGGTCAAGGTCGCCGTCATCGGCGTGGTCAACAACGAGGAGCTGGGTCAGCCGAGGCTCATCACCTACGGCCCGGGCGGAGCCTTCGTCCAGGCCGTCACAGAAACCGGCCAGATCATCGCCCGGACCGGCCAGTTCCTGAAGCGTTTCGTCTTCGGGCGCGAGGACAAGTGCCAGCTCGGCGGGCCGGTCAAGATCGCCGACATGGCCGGCAAGGCGGCCAAGCTGGGCTTCGGCTGGCTGGTGCAGCTGGTTGCATTGCTGTCGGTCGGCATCGGGTTCCTGAACCTGCTGCCGATTCCGCCGCTCGATGGCGGCCACCTGGCTTTCTACGCGGTCGAGGCGGTCATCCGTCGCCCTGTTTCCGAAAGGGCCATGGAGGCTGTATATCGGGTGGGAATGATTCTGGTTCTTGCGTTCATGGGATTCGTTTTTTGGAACGACCTATTTGGATGTTGAATTCATGAAGAAAATCGACGCGGAGAGGGCGTCTGTTGAGGGACCATTTACCATCCCGGTCGGTATGAGTGACGCGAAAGTCACGCTCGCTGGGTAAGTAAGTGCAAATTAACCAGAACCCTTGCGTGTAGGGAAAATCCGGTTATTACGGTACGGGAAAATTTACCGCGACGTCCGGTTTTCTCGCCGTGGGGACTTCGAGAAAAGGTTGTAAAGGCCGATGAAGGCAGCATTTAAGTTTGCGAGCGCCGCGTCCGCGGTGGCTCTGTCCGCCGCTCTGGCTGTGCCTGGCGCGGCCGTTGTTCAGTTTGCCGCCGTTTCGGCGGCGGAAGCTGCCGTCGTCAACCGGATCGAGGTGCGCGGTAACCAGCGCGTCGACGCCGAGACGATTCGCAACTACATCACCATCAAGCCCGGCAAGACGTTCTCGAACGCCGACATCGATGAGGCGGTGAAGTCGCTGTTCGGCAGCGGCCTGTTCTCCGACGTCCGCATCAACCAGGTCGGGTCGACGCTCGTCGTCCAGGTGTCCGAGTACCAGGTCGTCAACAACGTCCTGTTCCAGGGCAACAAGAAGCTGAAGGACGCCCAGCTGGGCGCTGCCGTCCAGCTCAAGCCGCGCGGCGCCTTCTCGCAGGCGACGATGGAGGCTGATGCCGAGGCGATCAAGGAAGCCTACAAGCGCGTCGGTCGGGACGACGTGACCGTCACGACCCAGGTCATGGATCTCGGCGAAAACCGCGTCAACGTGGTCTACGAGATCAACGAAGGCGGCCGCACCAAGATCGCTGCCATCAATTTCGTCGGCAACAACGCCTATGGCGACCGCCGCCTGGCGGACGTGATTTCGACCAAGCGCTCGTCGTTCTTGTCGTTCATGCTGCGCGACGACATCTATGACGAGGATCGTCTGCGCGCCGACGAGGAAGCGCTGCGCCGCTTCTACTTCAATCGCGGTTATGCCGACTTCCAGGTCGTGTCCGCCTTCGGCGAGCTCGACGAGGCGACCAACCAGTACACGATCACCATCACGGTGGACGAGGGTCAGCGCTACACCTTCGGCGACGTGTCGGTGGAAAGCACCATCCCGGAAATCGACGGCACCACGCTGCAGTCGCTGGTCGAGACCCGCAAGGGCGACGTTTACAACGCCAAGAACGTCGAAGATTCGATCATCGCGATCACCGAGAACGTCGCCGGCAAGGGCTATGCCTTCGCCAAGGTGACCCCGCGCGGCGACCGCAACTTCGAGACCCGCACGATCAACGTCGTCTATACGGTCGACCAGGGCGCCAAGGCCTATGTCGAGCGCATCGAGATCCGCGGCAACGAGCGCACGCGTGACTTCGTCATCCGTCGCGAGTTCGACGTCAGCGAAGGCGACGCCTTCAACCAGGTTCTCATCCAGCGCGCGAAGAAGCGGCTTGAAGCGCTTAATTTCTTTGAGCGCGTCGAGATTTCGACGGCCCCCGGCTCGCAGCCGGACCAGGTCGTGCTGGTGGTCGATCTGGTCGAGAAGTCGACCGGCGAGTTCTCGATCGGCGCCGGCTACTCGACGGGTGGCGACAATGCCGGCCCGTCGGTGGAAGGCTCGATCACCGAGCGCAACTTCCTCGGCCGCGGCCAGTTCATCAAGTTCTCCGCCGGCGGCGGCAAGAACTCCCGAGACTACAGCTTCTCGTTCACCGAGCCGTATTTCCTCGGCCGCCGCATCGCTGCAGGTTTCGACATCTATCGTCAGACCCGCAAGTACGACGAGTACGACAGCGACATCACCGGCGGCACGATCCGCTTCGGCCTGCCGATCACGGACAACATCTCGACGCAGCTGGCGTACAACATCTCGCAGGAAGAATATTCCTTCTCGGACGATTGCGACGGTGCAACGGATCCCAACAGCCCGGATCTTGATTGCGACGTGTCGCCTGCGATCATAGATGGCGTCGAGCGCAGCCCGTGGATCAAGTCGTCGGTCAGCGGCACGCTGGTCTACAACACCATCGACGACATGAAGAATCCGCGTAACGGCATCTACGCCAACTTCACGACCGAAGTTGCCGGCCTCGGTGGCGATGCGAAGTTCGTCAAGTTCACGGGCCGCGGCAGCTACTACCAGACGATCTCCGAGGAGATGGACATCGTCGGTCTGGTTTCGGTCGGTGGCGGTCACATCCAGGGCTTCGGCGACGATGGCCTGCGCGTGTTCGACCACTTCAAGAACAACGACCGCATGATCCGCGGCTTCAAGTACAACGGCATCGGTCCGTTCGATCAGAATGGCGAGGATCATCTCGGCGGCACGACCTATTTCAATGCCTCCGCCGAGGCGCAGTTCCCGATCCCGGTCGTTCCCGAGAGCTTCGGCCTGCGTGGTGCAGTGTTCGCGGATGCCGCGACGCTGTATGGCAACAAGGTCGATGTCGCGGGTACCGATATCGTTTCGACGGGCATGGAATGGCGTGCCTCTGTCGGTATCGGCCTGCTCTGGGCGTCGCCCTTCGGCCCGCTGCGTATCGACTACGCGGTGCCGGTCAAGAAGGAAGACACCGACGACACCCAGGAATTCAACTTCGGCATTTCGACCCGCTTCTAATCGCGTGGAACGATGCTTCCGGGCCTCGACGGCCCGGAAGCCCGCCCGGCTCAGCTGGAAAAGCACTTCATGACGGACCCGGTGTTCTTTGTGCCGTCACGCCGCTTGACCGCGGGCGAGGTGGCCGACTTGACCGGCGCCGTGCTCGCAGATCCCGGCCACTCCCACATCATCATCACTACCATCGCCTCTGCCGCCGAAGGCGGCGAGGGCGCGTTGGTGTTCGTCGACGGCAAGCGCAATGCCGCCCCCCTTGCGACGCTCAAGGCGGCGGCGGTGCTGTGCACGCCGGATGTCGTCGGCCTCGTTCCCGCCAGCATTGCCGCACTCGTCACGCCCAGAACCCAGCAGGCCTTCGCCCGCATCGGCCGCATGCTTTACCCGGCAGCCGAGCGCCCCGTGGGCGCGACCGGCGAGACCGGCATCTCGCCCCATGCCCATATCGACCCGACGGCTCATGTCGAGGCGGGGGCGATCGTCGAAGCCGGTGCCGTCATCGGCCCCAATGCCGCAGTGGGCACGGGCACCGTGGTTGCGGCCAATGCGGTCATCGGCCGTTCCGCGCAGGTCGGCCGCGATTGCTACATCGGACCGCACAGCTCGATCCAGTATGCGCTGCTCGGCAATGGCGTCATCGTCCATGCCGGTGCCCGGATCGGCCAGGACGGCTTCGGTTTTGCCGGCGGCCCCAAGGGGCCGGAACGGGTGCCGCAGATCGGCCGCGTCATCATCCAGGACAATGTCGAGATCGGCGCCAATACCACCGTCGACCGCGGCGCGCTGGCGGATACGGTCATCGGCGAAAACACCAAGATCGACAATCTCGTCCAGATTGCCCACAACGTGCGCATTGGCCGCAATTGCGTCATCGCCGGGCTGACGGGTATTTCGGGCTCCTGCGTCATCGGCGACAACGTGATGATGGGCGGCGGCGTCGGGCTGGCGGACCATCTGACCGTCGGCGACGGCGCCAAGCTGGCGGCCCGCAGCGGCTTCATGAACAATGTGCCGGCAGGCGAGGTCTGGGGCGGTTTCCCGGGCAAGCCGATGAAGGAAATGATGCGCGAGTTCGCGGTGCTCAGGAAGCTGGCCAGGGCCAGGACCAAAGAGGGTGGGGGCAATGACTGACCAGGCAACAACGACGCTCGAGGCCGTCGATATCCTCGGCCTGTTCGAGCTGCTGCCGCATCGCTATCCGTTCCTGCTGATCGACCGCATCGTCGAGATAGACGGCGACGACTCCGCCGTCGGCATCAAGAACGTCACCTTCAACGAGCCGCATTTCCAGGGCCATTTCCCCGGCCAGCCGGTGATGCCCGGCGTGCTCATCATCGAGGCGATGGCGCAGACCGCGGGCGCGATCTGTTTGCGCCTGGTGGTCGATGAAAGCCCGTCGCTGGTCTACCTGATGACCGTCGATGCGGCGAAGTTCCGCAAGCCGGTCGTGCCCGGCGACCAGTTGCGAATCCACGTCAAGAAGATCAAGAAGCGCGGCAACATCCTCAAATTCGCCTGCGACGCGCGGGTGGACGGCGCGACCGTGGCGGAGGCCGAGGTTGCAGCGATGATGGTGCCCAAGGAATAGTACCAATCGTCATGCAGACCGAGACATTCATCCATCCCGCGGCCATCGTCGAAGCCGGCGCCAAGTTCGGCACAGGCGTGCGCGTCGGGCCCTTCTGTCATGTCAGCGCCGATGCCGTGATCGGCGACCGGGTCGAACTGGTCAGCCATGTCGCGATCATGGGGGCGACGACGCTGGGCGAAGGGTGCAGGGTTTTCCCGCAGGCCACCCTTGGTGCTGCGCCGCAGAACAACAAGCACAAGGGGGGGCGCACTACGCTGGTGGTCGGCAGGAACTGCACGATCCGCGAAGGCGTGACCATGCATCTCGGCAGCGACAGCAGCCGCGGCGAGACGACGGTCGGCGACAACGGCCACTTCCTCGCCTACGCGCATATCGCGCATGACTGCGTCGTCGGCGACAACGTCACCATGGCCAATGTCGCCACCCTCGGCGGCCATGTCGAGGTCGGCAACAACGTCACCCTCGGCGGCCTCGTCGCCGTGCACCAGATGACGCGCATCGGCCATCACGCCTTCGCCGGCGGTGCCGCGATCATCGACGGCGACATCATTCCCTACGGCATGGTCATGGGCAACCGCGCTCGCCTGCGCGGGCTCAATGTCATCGGCATGAAGCGATCTGGCGTTGCGCGGGCCGAGATCTTCGCGCTGCGCAAGGCCTACAAGATGATCTTCGACCCGTCCCGGGCGGTGGCCGAGAACATCCCCGAGGTCGAGAAGCTGTTCGGCACGTCTCCCATCGTCCGCGACATGCTCGATTTCATCCAGGCGCGCGGCAAGCGCCACTTCACCGTCCCGCCGCTGCGCAACGCCGTCTCCGACGACGCCGCCGATGACGAAAGCTGAGGCTGGGCGGAAGACAATCCTTGCCGCGGCCGATAAGGTCGCCATAGTCGCCGGCAGCGGCCGGCTGCCCGTCAACGTCGCCGAAAGCCTGGCCTTGGCCGGGCACGTGCCTTTCATCGTGCGCATCGCCGGCGAGACCGACGCCGGCACCAGCCTCGAAACCTACCCGGGGTCCACGCTAGCCGTGGAGCAGTTCGCCGGGCTTCTGCCCATGCTCAAGCGCCATGGCATCACCCATGTGGTGCTCGCCGGCGGGGTGAGCCGGCGGCCAGTGTGGCGCGCCATACGCCCCAGCCTGTCTCTGCTGTCGATCCTGCCGCGCGCCATCCGCGCCTTGCGGCGCGGCGACGACGGTCTTCTGCGCATCCTGGTCGACCTCATCGAGGACAAAGGCATCAAGGTGGTCGGTGCCCACCAGGTCGTGCCGGAACTGCTCGCGGTTGAAGGCCGCATGGGCGCGCATGCACCGCTTGCGGCCGATTGGGATGACCTCAATGCGGGGCTGGAAGCCGCCCGTGCCATCGGCGCGCTCGATATCGGGCAGGCGGCCGTAGCCGTTGGCGGACGTGCAATAGCGCTCGAGGGCATCGAAGGAACGGACCTTTTGCTCGAACGCGTGCGCGACCTGCGCGACAACGGCCGGATAGCCGGGCGAAAGCGCGGCGTGCTGGTCAAATGCGCGAAACCCGGCCAGGAACTGCGCGCCGACCTGCCGACGATCGGTCCTGCGACCGTCGATGCCGCACATGCCGCGGGGCTTGCCGGTATCGGCGTCGAGGCCGGACGCTCGCTCGTGCTGGATTTCGGCGAACTCGTGGAGCGGGCCGACCGGCTCGGCCTGTTCGTCGTCGGCCTCACCGGCAAGGAGACGGATCGATGACCCAGCCGCCGCTCAAGATCGCGATCGTGGCGGGCGAGGAATCGGGCGACCTGCTTGGGGCCGACCTCGTGCGTGCCCTGCGCCAGATGAGCGGGCGCGACGTGCGACTGGTGGGAGTGGGCGGCCGGCATCTCAAGGAACTCGGGCTATCGCCGCTCTTCAATGCCGGCGAAATCGCCCTGATGGGCCTGTCGGCGATTTTGCGCGACCTGCCGCGTCTGATCCGGCGGATCGGCGAGACCGCGCGCTTCGTCTCGGCCGAGAAGCCGGATTGCCTGATCACCATCGACAGTCCCGATTTTTCCCTCCGCGTCGCCAGGAAGGTGCGCGCGCTCGCCCCCGACATCCCGATCGTCCATTATGTCTGCCCGAGCGTCTGGGCGTGGCGACCCGGTCGCGCCAAGGCCATGCGGCCGCATGTCGACGAGGTGCTCTGCATCTTGCCGTTCGAGCCGAAGGAACTTGCCAGGCTGGACGGGCCGCCCGGCACCTACGTCGGCCATCGGCTGATCAGCGATCCCGGCGTGCTGATTGCGGCTGCAATGCAGGAGCACGGCAGCGATCCGGCGGAACAAGGCGGCGAGAAGACCCTCCTGCTGCTGCCGGGCTCGCGCCGCAGCGAGGTCCGCGCGTTGCTGGGGCCGTTCGGTGAGACGGTTTCGATCCTCAAGGCGCGCGGGCATCGCCTGCGCCTCCTGCTGCCCACGGTCCCGAATGTCGCCGACATGGTCACGTCGATCACGGGCCAATGGCCCGACAAGCCGGAAATCATCCTCGACGCGCAGAAGAAATGGCAGGCCTTCGGCGAGGCCGATGCTGCCCTGATCGCCTCGGGCACGGTGTCGCTCGAACTGGCGCTCTCCGGCGTGCCGATGATGTCGTGCTACAAGCTCGATGCGGTGATGCGCATGGCCCAGCGCCTGATCACGGTGTGGAGCGCCTCGCTGCCCAACCTCGTCGCCGACCGCACGGTGGTCATCGAGGCCTACAACGAGTATGTGCGGCCGCAGTGGATGGCCCGCCATCTCGAGGGGCTCCTGACCGACAGCGCGCTGCGGCAGTGGCAGAAGGACGGCTTTGCCGAGGTCAGGCGCCGGTTCGCGACCGAGCGGCCCTCCGGCGAGTTGGCGGCCCAGGTCGTCCTCAGACATATCCGCAAATGAAAACGCCCGCCGAAAGGCGGGCGTTTCACATTGACGTCGTACCGGCTCAGCGCTTGGCGATCGGCACGTAGTCGCGCTCGGGAGCGCCGGTGTAGAGCTGGCGCGGACGGCCGATCTTCTGGCGCGGATCCTCGATCATCTCCTTCCACTGGGCGATCCAGCCGACCGTGCGGGCGAGCGCGAACAGCACGGTGAACATGGTGGTGGGGAAGCCCAGCGCCTTCAGCGTGATGCCCGAGTAGAAGTCGATGTTCGGGTACAGCTTCTTCTCGATGAAGTACTCGTCGGTCAGCGCGATGCGCTCGAGTTCCATCGCCACGTCGAGCATCGGATCGTCCTTGATGCCGAGTTCGCCGAGCACCTCGTGCGTGGTCTTCTGCATGATCTTGGCGCGCGGATCGTAGTGCTTGTAGACGCGGTGGCCGAAGCCCATGAGGCGGAACGGGTCGTTCTTGTCCTTGGCGCGGTCGATGAATTCCGGGATGCGGTCGACCGAGCCGATCTCGGAGAGCATATTGAGCGCGGCCTCGTTGGCGCCCCCGTGAGCCGGGCCCCAGAGGCAGGCGATGCCGGCCGCGATGCAGGCGAACGGATTGGCGCCTGACGAGCCGGCGAGGCGCACGGTCGAGGTCGAGGCATTCTGCTCGTGGTCGGCGTGCAGGATGAAGATTCGGTCCATGGCACGTGCCAGCACCGGGTTCACCTTGTACTCCTCGCACGGCACGGCAAAGCACATGTGCAGGAAGTTGGCGGCGAAGTTCAGCTCGTTCTTCGGGTAAATGAAGGGCTGGCCGATGTGGTACTTGTAGGCCATCGCGGCGATCGTCGGCATCTTGGCGATCAGGCGGATCGAGGCGACCATCCGCTGGTGCGGATCGGAGATGTCGGTCGAGTCGTGGTAGAAGGCCGACAGCGCGCCGACCACGCCGCACATCACCGCCATCGGGTGGGCGTCGCGGCGGAAGCCGGTGAAGAAGCGCGACATCTGCTCATGCACCATGGTGTGGCGCGTGACGCGATAGTCGAAGTCGTCCTTCTGGGCCTTGGTCGGCAGTTCGCCGTAGAGCAGCAGGTAGCAGACCTCGAGGAAGTCGCCGTGCTCGGCGAGCTGGTCGATGGGGTAGCCGCGGTGCAGCAGCACGCCGGCGTCGCCGTCGATGAAGGTGATCTGCGACTCGCAGCTTGCCGTCGAGGTGAAGCCGGGATCGTAGGTGAACGCGCCTGTGGTGGAGTAGAGCGAGGCGATGTCGATGACATCCGGCCCGACCGTCCCGCCTCGGACCTTGAACTCGTGGGTCTGGCCGCGGAACTCCAGTTTGGCGGTTGAATCTGTCATCGCATACTCCTTAGTGCTGAGTTGCCGCTGGGCGGCGCAATCTTGTTAACAAGCAACCCGATAGGTCCGGAACGCTCGGTCTCGCCCTCCAGCTTTCCCGCTGCTGTCAAATTGGCCTGTTGCCGCAATGTTGCACCGCAAAAGCCTCATTACAATGCAAAATTAGGAAAGCACTGCTGACCTAATCGATTTGATCGGAAATGCGGGCCAGACTTTCGTCGCGCCCCAGAACGGCGAGTACATCGAACACGCCGGGGGACGTGCTCTTGCCGGTCAGGGCGGCGCGCAACGGCTGGGCGACCCCGCCCAGTTTCACATTTTCGCGACCGGCGAACTCGCGGATTGCAGCCTCGGCGGAGGCCGCGTTCCAGTCTGCGCCAGCCACCGTCGAAAGGGCCGCATGGGCGCCCTTGAGGATATCCTTGGCCGGGCCTGCCAGCAGGCCGGCAGCCTTCTCGTCGACGGCCAACGGGCGCTGGGCGAACAGGAAGGCGGCACCGTCTGCCAGCTCGACCAGCGTCTTGGCGCGCTCCTTCAGGCCGGGCATGGCGTCGACCAGCTGCGCCCTGGTGCGGTCGTTGAGGCCCTCGGTAACGATTGCGCCATTTGGCAGGTAGGGCAGGGTGGCGATGAAGATGTCGAGCAGCCTGGCGTCGTCCATCTGGCGCATGTGGATGCCGTTCAGCGCCTCGAGCTTGGCGAAGTCGAAGCGCGCGGCGCCCTTGTTGACGTCCTCGATCTCGAACCAGCTGATCATGTCGGCGATGCTCATCACCTCGTCGTCGCCATGGCTCCAGCCGAGGCGGGCGAGATAGTTGAGCAGAGCCTCCGGCAGGTAGCCCATGGCCCGGTAGGCGTCGACGCCGAGCGCGCCGTGGCGCTTGGACAGCTTGGCGCCGTCGGCGCCGTGGATCAGCGGGATGTGCGACATCACCGGCACGTCCCAGCCCATGGCATCGTAGATCACCGTCTGGCGCGCGGCGTTGGTCAAATGGTCGTCGCCGCGGATGATGTGGGTGACGCCCATGTCGTGGTCGTCGACGACCACGGCGTGCATGTAGGTCGGCACGCCGTCCGAGCGCAGGATGATGAAATCGTCGAGATCCTTGTTGGGGAAGCGCACGTCGCCCTGCACGCGGTCGCGCACCAGCGTCTCGCCCTCGGTCGGCGCCTTGATGCGGATGACCGGCTTGACGCCCTCGGGGGCCTCCGACGGGTCGCGGTCGCGCCAGCGGCCGTCATAGCGCGGCGGGCGGCCCTCGGCGCGCGCCTTCTCGCGCATCTCGTCGAGCTCGGCCGGCGAGGCGTAGCAATGATAGGCCTTGCCCATGCGGACGAGCTCCTCGGCCACCTCGCGGTGGCGCGGGGCGCGCTCGAATTGCGAGATCGGCTCGCCTTCCCAGGTGAGTCCCAGCCAGGTCAGTCCATCGAGGATCGCCGCGGTCGCCGCGTCGGTCGAGCGCTCGCGATCGGTGTCCTCGATGCGCAGCAGCATCGTGCCGTCGGTGTGGCGGGCATAGAGCCAGTTGAAGAGTGCGGTGCGGGCCCCGCCGATATGCAGGTAGCCGGTAGGCGAGGGGGCGAAGCGGGTGACGACGGGCATGGCGTATTCCAGGGCAGGCATGGCGTCGCCCGGCCGGAGACCGGCGGCGCATGGCGTTTCGGTGGCGTTGATGTAGCATAGAAGGTCTGGGGCGCAAGGGGCATGCCCGATGGGCGACCATGTGCGGGAGGGGCGAGCCGGCGAAATCCCGGTCGCGGAAACGGCCGAGCGCGTCCTGCTCGCCGGGGGGGAGTTGTTGCCCCCGCTCGTCTGGGGGCGCCAGCTCGACCTGCAGCCAGCCTCCGCAATCGAACGCACCGCCCCGCCGGGTGGCCTGCTGTCGCGGCTGCCAGGAGCCATAACCGTCGTCCATGGACCGTTCACGGCCCGGACACTAGCCGCTGCGGTCGAGACCGAGCTCGACCGCGGCGTGGCGTACCTGCTCGTCCCGGTGTTCCTGGCGATTGGGGCGCTGGCCTATTTCAGCCTCGCCGAGGAGCCGGCCTTGCTGCCGATCGCTGCGGTAGCCCTGGTTGTGGCCGCGTTGGCTTTCGCCACGCGCCCCAGGAGATGGCTTCACTACGGGCTGGCCGCGCTTGCCCTCTGCCTGCTCGGCATGGTCGCGGCAAAGCTCGAAACCGCCCGCCTGGGCACGAAAATGCTCGGCGCCGAAATCTCGACGCAGGTGCAGGGCCGCGTCGTGGGGATCGACCGGCTCGACAAAGGGCGAGTCCGCCTGACCATCGACGTCATTGCCACCGCGCGGCCAGCGCTCCGCTATGCGCCGGATCGCGTGCGCCTGACGGCGCGCCGGGCGCCGGCAGGCCTCGCTGCGGGATCGCTGGTCAGCGGCTATGCGCGGCTGATGCCACCCTCCGGTCCGATTCGGCCCGGCAGCTACGACTTCTCCTTCGAAAGCTATTTCGACGGGCTCGGCGCCAGCGGCTTCTTCATGAAGGGGCCGGAACTGGTCGCGGATGCGCAACCCGTTCCGTTCGCACTTGGGATCGAGGCCTGGCTCGGAAACCGTCGCGACCGCATTGCCCAGCGCATCCGCGACCGGATCGGCGGCGTGGAGGGCGAAATCGCCGCCGCACTCATGGTCGGCGTGCGCGGCGGCATTCCCGAGGAGGTCAACGAAGCGCTGCGGCGGACGGGCCTCTATCACATCATCTCCATTTCGGGCCTGCACATGGCCATGGTCGCCGGAACCGTCATGCTTGGCCTGCGGCTCGGTTTCGCGGCCTTTCCGGCCTTCGCATCGCGGCATCCGGTGAAGAAATACGCCGCCCTGGCGGCCCTCGTCTCCACAGGCGGCTATCTTTCCATTTCCGGCGCCGAAGTGGCGGCGCAGCGCAGCTTCATCATGCTCGCCGTGATGCTGACGGCCGTGCTGTTCGACCGCGCCGCATTGACCATGCGCAATCTCGCCATCTCTGCCATCATCGTCATTCTCCTGTCTCCCCACGAGGTGGTCGGTCCGAGCTTCCAGATGTCGTTCGCGGCCACCGCGGCACTGGTCGGCGCTTATGGCTGGTGGTCGGACAGGCAGGCCGAGCGGGTGCAGCCGGCGATGCAGCTTTCACTCGCGGCAAAGACGTGGCGCAGGCTCTGGACCCTGGCGGTCGGGCTCCTGGCGACCTCGCTGATCGCCGGGCTGGCGACCAGCGTGTTCGGGGCCTGGCATTTCCAGCGCATCTCGCCGCTCAGCCTGTTCGCCAACCTGGCGGTGATGCCCATCGTCTCGGTGCTGGTGATGCCTTTTGCGGTTGCGGCCGGCGTGCTCATGCCGCTCGGCCTGGACGGCCTGTTCCTCGACACGATGGGGCGCGGCCTGGCCATGATGATCGCCATGGCGCGATGGTTCTCCGAGCGGTCGCCGGTCGACGCCGTCGGCCTGATTTCCGTCCGCTCGGTGATACTGGTGTCGGTCGCGCTCTGTATTGTCTCCATGGCGACCACCCGGCTCAAATTGGCCGCCCTGCCGTTCGCCGCGAGCGGATTGCTGCTGCTCGGCGAGGCAAGGACGCCAGACATATTGATCTCCGAAGACGGCCGGCTGGTCGGCGTGCCGACGGCGGGCGGCAGGCTGGCGGTCAACCGCGCACGTCCGAGCGAATTCGTCACCGACAGCTGGAAGAGGGCGGTTGTGGCGGGGGAACTGGTCGGCCCGCTTGGCACCGGCGGCGAGGCGGCCCCGGACGCCAAGGCCCCCCCTGATCGGGCGGATGCCTCGGCGCTCGAGGCGGCCATGTCCCTGCAAGGGGTAGAAAAACCGGGCCGCCGGCAGGCCTTCGTCTGCGGCGGCGGCCTGTGCACCATCGAGCACCCGTCAGGCGCCGTGATCGCCTATGCCGGCAATGCGGCAATGGCGAAGCCTGCCTGCGCCGTCGCGAGCCTGATCGTGATCGATGACGCGACGGCGCGGGACCCCTGCACAGGTTCGGCGACGACCGTCGTCACCAAGCGCGACCTGGCACGCTTCGGCAGCGTCGCGGCATTCCTGCCGGCGCAAGGGGAGCAGGCGAGCCGCCGGATCGAAATCCAGAAGGCGATCGCCGAGCCCTATCGGCCATGGCACGCGCAGCGGGCATTCTCCCGTGAGGCGCGCGGCCTGCCGCCCTTCCGCCGGGACCGTGCAAAGCCGCCGGCGGAGTAGGCCGCGCCATAAAGCAACTTGCAGCCAGACAGAGACGCGCCGGCGTCGCATGAATGCGGCCGAGAAAAGCAGCGAGGCGCGGAATGCCCTCATCGGGATGCAGTCGTCGAAATGCCCGCCGCGCTACCAGGAAAAGTGCGCAGCGGTTTTCCGCCCGGAATTGCGCAAAAACAAAGAGATAGAGCGTTTTCGTGATTCGAAGGGAAGCGGAATTTCTCTAGCCCGGATGCGCTGCACCCTGATCGGGTGCGCTGCCCCTGAAAGGCGATCGCTCCTGACCAGCGCTGGGAGAGCAGAGCCGAGAGCACTTCCGCTTTTCTTCGAATCGCGAAAACGCTCTGTCTTTTTGCTTCCACGCAAACCCGGACGGAAACTCGCTTCGCGCTTTTTTTTGGAATTGCCCTAGTAGCGCCGGATCAGCCCGACTAGCTTGCCCTGAACCTTGACCCGATCGGGGCCGAAGATGCGGGTTTCATAGGCGGGATTGGCGGCCTCGAGCGCGATCGAGGCGCCCTTGCGGCGAAAGCGCTTGAGCGTCGCCTCCTCGTCGTCCACCAGGGCAACGACGATCTCGCCCGGATTGGCGTTGCTGGCATTGCGGATGATGACCGTGTCGCCGTCGAAGATGCCGGCCTCGATCATCGAATCGCCCTTGACCTCCAGCGCATAGTGCTCGCCGCCCGAAATCATGTCCGGCGGCACCGAGATCGAGTGCGTCCTGTGCTGGATGGCGTCGATCGGTACGCCGGCGGCGATGCGTCCCATCACCGGAATGGCGACAGCCGCAGCCGCATCGTCGTCGTTGCCGGCCGAAAGCGTACGCGACGGCTCGGGCTTGCGCCCCAGGCTGCCCTCGATGACGCTCGGCGAAAACTTCCTGGCGGCGTTGAGGCCGGGCGCGATCGAGTCGGGCAAGCGGATGACTTCCAGCGCACGCGCGCGGTTCGGCAGGCGCCGGATGAAGCCGCGCTCCTCGAGCGCGGTGATCAGGCGATGGATGCCCGACTTGGAAGCGAGGTCGAGCGCCTCCTTCATCTCGTCGAAGGACGGGGGGATGCCCGCCTCCTTCAGCCGCTCATGAATGAACAGCAGAAGCTCGTGTTGTTTGCGCGTCAGCATCGCTGCCCCCAAGGGAATCGAAAGAAAAACAAACCCGGAACAAACACTATATGTTCCAGTTGTGTTCCGCAACCGATTAAATTTTGGTGAAGGTGCCGAGGGGCGCTCAGCGCAGCATCAGCACCAGGCAGCCAGTGCCAGATTCGGCGGCCCCCGCGAAGGGCTCGCGGATGATGACGCAATTGGCGTCGGCCAGCGTTCGCAGCATCGACGAGTCCTGGACCCCGAAGGGCACGGCGACGAGGCCGGCGTCGGTCTTGCGCACCACGCCGCGCACGTAGTCCTGGCGCAGGTCGTTTTCCTTCATGGGCGCCCCGAGCACGGCCTCGCGGATGTCCGGCGCATAGGGCCGCCCGCCGAGCTTCGCCAGAACCGGTTTCAGGAAGAGGTGCGAGCAGATGAGGCTCGCCACCGGGTTGCCGGGCAGGCCGATGCAGCGGGTGTCACCGAGCCGTCCGAACATCAGCGGCTTGCCCGGGCGCATGGCGATCTTCCAGAAATCGAGCTTCATGCCGAGGCCGGTCAGCACGCCGTGCACCAGGTCATGGTCGCCGACCGAGGCGCCGCCGAGGGTGACGATCACCTCGGCTTCGGCGTCGAGCGCCTGCCGGACGAGTGCCGAGATCGATCCGGTCTTGTCGGCCGCTATGCCGAGATCGAGGACGCGGGCGCCGACCGAGCGGGCAATGGCCGCCACGCCGTAGGCGTTGGACGAGATGATCTGGTCGGGGCCGGGCGAGCTTCCTGGCGGCAGCAGTTCGTCGCCGGTGGCGATGATCGCGACCAGCGGCGCGCGCTGCACCTCGAGCGTCGGATGGTTGGCGGCCGCCGCGAGCGACAGCGCGGCGGGGTCCATCAGGCGGCCGGCGTCGAGGATCAGGTCGCCTTCGCTGAAGTCGAGGCCCTTGAGGCGGATGTTGCGGCCGGGCGCGGTCGGCTCGACCACCTCGACTTCGCAGTTGCCGAGATCGCGCACGTTTTCCTGGATGACCACCGTGTCCGCGCCGGCCGGCACCGGCGCGCCGGTGAAGATGCGCACGGCCTGTCCGCGCGCGATTTTCCCTGCGAACTGCCGCCCGGCAGCCGCCTCGCCGATCACCGCAAGCCGGGCGGGCAGGTCGGCGATGTCCTGCGCGATCACCGCATAGCCGTCCATGGCCGAGGCATCGAAGGGCGGCTGGGTGCGCAAGGCGTGGAGCGGCGTGCCAAGCACACGTCCGGAAGCTTCGTCGAGGCCGACGCGTTCCGTGCCCGCCGGGGCAGCGCTTTCGAGCAGCCGTTCAAGCGCGTCGGCGACCGGCAGCAGCGCCATCTAGTCGACAGCCTTGTAGTCGCCCGACTTGCCGCCGGTCTTCTCGACCAGGCGGATGCCGGAGATCACCATGCCGCGGTCGGCGGCCTTGGCCATGTCGTAGATGGTCAGGCAGGCGACGGCGGCGGCGGTCAGCGCCTCCATCTCGACGCCGGTCTTGCCGGTGACGCGCGCCAGCGCCGTCACCCTGAGGCCCGGCAGCGATTCGTCCGGCTCGATCTCGACCGACACCTTGGTCAAGAGAATCGGATGGCAGAGGGGAACCAGCTCGTGCGTGCGCTTGGCGGCCATGATGCCGGCGATGCGCGCCGTGCCCAGCACGTCGCCCTTCTTGGCGTTGCCGGACAGGATCAGCGCCAGCGTCTCGGGGCGCATCGTCACTGTGCCCTCGGCGATCGCGGTACGGGTCGTTTCGGCCTTGTCGCCGACGTCGACCATGTTGGCCTCGCCGGTGGCGCCGATGTGGGTGAGGGCGGCCATGTCAGGCGCTCGCCGCGACCGGGCTGCCTTCGAGCAGCGCCCGCGTGGCAGCAGCCACGTCGGCCTGGCGCATCAGGCTCTCGCCGACGAGGAAGCCGCCGATGCCCGATTTTTCAAGCCTCAGGCAATCCTGGTGGGTGAAGATGCCGCTCTCGCCGACCAGCAGGCGGTCCGCCGGGACCATCGGCGCCAGCCGCTCGGACGTCTCCAGGCTCACCTCGAAGCTGCGCAGGTTGCGGTTGTTGATGCCGAGCAGGCGCGAGGCGAGCTTAAGGGCCCGCTCCGTCTCGGCCTCGTCGTGGACCTCGATCAGCGCATCCATGCCGAGTTCGAAGGCCGTTTCCTCGAGCCGCCTGGCGTCGTCGTCCGTCAGGCTCGCCATGATGATGAGGATGGCGTCCGCACCCCAGGCACGGGCTTCGTGCACCTGGTAGGGCTCGAACATGAAGTCCTTGCGCAAGGCGGGCAGGGTGCAGGCGTCGCGGGCGGCGGTCAGGAACTCCGGCGCGCCCTGGAAGGACGGCGTGTCCGTCAGCACCGAAAGGCAGGCCGCCCCGCCTTCGGCATAGGCGCGGGCGAGCGCCGGCGGATCGAAATCGGCGCGGATCAGGCCTTTTGACGGGCTCGCCTTCTTGATCTCGGCGATCAGCCCGAAGCGGCCCTGGCTGCGCTTCGCCTCGAGCGCCGCGAGGAACCCCCTGGGCGGGGCCACGTCGCGCGCCCGTGCCTTCAGGTCGGCAAGCGGCGTGAGCGCCTTGGCCGCGGCGATCTCGTCGCGCTTGTAGGCTTCGATGCGGCGCAGGATGTCGGCCATGATGCTATCCGTTCGAGACGGCGACGAGGCGCTCGAACACCGCGCGGGCACGGCCGCCGTCAATCGACTTGACGGCCAGTGCGACCCCTTCGCCGATGGTTGCGACCTTGCCGGCTACCACGAGGCCCGCGCCGGCGTTCATCAACACGGTGTCGCGATAGGCGCCCGGCACGCCCTCGAGCACGGCGCGCAGGGCAGCTGCATTGTAGGCCGAATCGCCGCCGCGCAGCTCTTCGCGGCTGTGGCGGGCGAGGCCCACCTGTTCGGGCGTCAGGGTGAAGGTGCCGATCTTGCCGCCCGACAGCGCGGCGATCCTGGTTTCGCCGGTGGTCGTGATCTCGTCGTAGCCGTCGCCATGCACGACCCAGGCGCTCTCCGTGCCGAGTTCCTTCAGCGTTTCCGCGACGGGCTCGACCCATTCGGGCGAGAACACGCCGACCAGCTGCCGGCTGACGCCGGCCGGATTGGAGAGAGGGCCGAGCAGGTTGAAGATGGTGCGGGTGCCGAGTTCGACCCTAGTCGGGCCGACATGCTTCATCGCGGGATGATGAGCGGGCGCGAACATGAAGCCGACGCCGGCCTCGTGGATGCAATGGCCGATCGCCTCTGGCGTCAGGTCGATCTTGACGCCGAGCGCGGTCAGCACGTCGGCGGCACCCGTGAGCGAGGACAGGCCGCGGTTGCCGTGCTTGGCGACCGGCACGCCGGCGCCGGCAATGACGAAGGCCGAGGCAGTCGAGATGTTGACGCTGTGCGAGCCGTCGCCGCCCGTGCCGACGATGTCGACAGCGTCCGCCGGCGCCTCGACGCGCAGCATCTTGTCGCGCATGGTGGCGACGGCGCCGGAGATTTCGCTGACGGTCTCGCCGCGCACCCTGAGCGCCATCAGGAAGCCGCCGATCTGGCCGGGCGTCGCTTCACCCGACATGATGATGTCGAAGGCCTCCCGCGCCTCCTCGAAGGTGAGCGGGCTACCTGCCGCGACCTTGGCGATATGTGGCTTCAGCGCGCTCATGGCGTCCCCACCGCAAGTGCACGGGTGATGGCGTTCTGGTCGACGGTGACCTGATATTCGCTCTGCAGCTGCGCCACGAGCTGGTCGAGCAGGTCGTCCGACATCCCCGAGGCGAAGGTCTTCTGCACGTCCTCCGGCACCGAGGCGGCGTCGGCGCCGGCCGGCTCGAACACCTCGGCGACCTTGAACAGGATCTGGGCGTCGCCGGTGGGCGAGGGGATCACGCCGGTTCCGCCCTGGCCCATGGCGAACATGGCGGCCGCGCCGTCGCGGCCGAAGTCGGCGTCGTCGGTGTCGCGCTTGAGGCCGCGCTTGGTCTGCTTCTCGAGCTTGAGTTCGCCCGCGATGACGTCGAGCGCAGCTCCGTCCTTGAGCCGCTTCTCCAGTTCGCCCGCCTTCTCGTTGAGGCGCTTCTTCGCCTCGGCCGCGGTCCAGTCGGCCACGACCTTTTCGCGAACCTCGTCGAGCGCGCGGTCGCGCGCCGGGGTTATGCCTTCCACCTCGTAAAACACGAAGCCATTGGTGCCCGTGTTCAGCGGCTCGTTCTCGATGGCGGACTCCGCCTCGAAGGCGGCCTCGATGAGGTTGCGCGACTCCGGCAGGCCGTTGACCACGCTGCCGTCGGGCTGCTGCCCGGCGCGGTCGATGGCATCGATGGTGACGACCTTGAGCTTCAGCTTTTCGGCCGCCGCCTGCAGCGACTCGCCGCCCGCGCGCGCGTCCTCGTAGGAGTCGTGCACGTCTAGCAGGATGCGGTTGGCTTCCGCCAGCGCCAGGTCCTTGCGGATCTGGTCCTTCACCTCGTCGAACGCCTTCGTCGACGCGGGCGTGATCTCGCTGACGCGCACGATCACCGGGCCGAAATTGCCCTGGATAACGTCGCTGACCTGGTTGGCCTGCATGGCGAAGGCGGCATCTGCGACGACCTTGTCGGCTACCTTGTCCTTCGTCACGTTGCCGAGAAGCACGTCGTGTGAGGTCTTGCCCTGGTCGGTTACGATCTTGTCGAAGCTCGCGCCGCCCTTGATCGCGTCGGACGCAGCCTTGGCGGCCTCGGCGTTCGGGAACACCAGCTGCTCGATCTTGCGCGTCTCGGGCGTCGTGAACTGGGCTTTGTTCTGGTCGTAGTCCTGGCGGATCTGATCGTCTGTCACCGAACCGAGGTCGACGATGTCCTCGGGCTCCAGCTTCGCATATTTCAGCTTGCGATACTCGGGCGCCGCATAGGTCTTCTTGTTTTCCTCGAACCATGCCTTGAGCACGTCGTCGGTGGGTGCCGCGATCGGCTCGACCAGCGACTTGGGCAGAGCCAGGTAGTCGATCGTGCGGTCTTCGCCGCGGTAGAGCGCGACTGCGCGCAGCAGCGTGTCGGGGGCCTTCATGCCGTCGGAAACCGCTTCGACGATCTGCTGGCGCACGGCCACCTGGGCGCGGTTCTTGAGATAGTCCTCGGGTCGCATGCCGATCTGCCTGAGGATGAAGTCGAAGGCCTGGCGGTTGAACTGGCCGTCTTGCCCCTGGAAGGCCGGATCCTGCCAGGTCAGCTGCGCCAGGCTTTCCTTGGAGAGGCCGAGGCCCAGCTTGCGGGCCTGTTCGTCCAGCACCGCGCCGGCCACCAGCTGGGCGAGGACCTGGTTGTCGATGCCGAAGGCCCGTGCCTGGTCGCGCGTCAGCCGCTGGCCGAACTGCTGCGAAAGCACGCTGATCTGGCGATCGTAGGCGAGGCGGTACTCGACGCCGGAAACGCTGGTCTTGCCGGCGGTGACGATCTTGTCGCTGCCGAAGCCGCCGAGCATCGAGCCGGAAATGCCCCAGATCGCGAAGCTCACGACGAGCAACAGCAGCAGAAGTTTTGCTACCCAGGTTCCGGCAGCATTTCTAAGCGTGTCGAGCATTTTCCGTTCCGGTCTTCGGGCGTCTGCGACGCTTGATATGAACGAAGCGCAATAGCGCCCTTCAGCGCCAGTGTCGATTGCTTTGTGGCTTGTTTTTGGTAGTGAGGGGGCCCGAACGAAGATCGTTTCCGAAGGAAGAGCACATGACGCCAGGAATTCGCCCACTCGTCGCCGGTAACTGGAAGATGAACGGGACGAGCGCATCTCTCAACGAGTTGCGAGGCATCGCCAACGGCTTCATGGGTGGTCTCGACGCCGATACGGAATCCCTGATCTGCGTGCCGGCGACGCTTTTGTCGCGGGCCGCCGAAATTCTCCACCGCACCCCGGTCAAGGCCGGCGGCCAGGACTGCCACGCCAAGGAAAGCGGCGCGCATACCGGCGACATCTCGGCGGAAATGCTGAAGGATGCGGGCGCGAGCCACGTCATCGTCGGGCATTCCGAGCGCCGGACCGACCATGGCGAGAGCGACGCCGTGGTTCTGACCAAGGCCGAGGCTGCCTGGCGCGCGGGCCTGGTCGCCGTCATATGCATCGGCGAGACGCGCGAGGAGCGCGAGGCAGGGGCAACGCTTTCGGTGCTGTCCAGGCAGGTCGCCGGCTCGGTCCCCACCACGGCGACGCCGGCCAATTCGGTGATCGCGTACGAGCCGGTCTGGGCGATCGGCACGGGGCTCACCCCGACCGCCGATGACGTGGCCCAGGCGCATGCCCATATCCGCGCCCGGCTGACGGAACTCCTGGGCGCGCCGGCGGCCAAGATGCGCATTCTCTATGGTGGGTCGGTCAAGCCGTCCAATGCCGCCGAATTGCTGGCGGTTGCCAATGTCGACGGCGCCCTCGTCGGCGGCGCAAGCCTCAAGGCGGCCGATTTCCTCGGCATCGCCGAGGCCTACCGCAAGCTCTGAATTTCGGGCGGCGGCGGTTGCAATGCCGGGGTGTCGCCCCATATTCGGGCGGCGGGCTTGGAAAAGCCGTGAAAGCATTGTAATGAGCCGCCTCCGGAATGCCTGGCGCGAGTGCGCGCCGGCGAAATCCCGCCAGGAAAGATCCCAGGACGCCCAATGGAAACCATCCTCATCGTCATCCACCTGATGATCGTGCTCGCGCTCGTCGGCGTGGTGCTCCTGCAGCGTTCGGAGGGCGGTGGCCTCGGCATCGGCGGCGGTTCGGGCTTCATGACCGCGCGTGGCGCCGCCAACGCGTTGACACGCGCGACCGCGATCCTGGCCACGCTCTTCTTCGTCACCTCGCTGACGCTGTCGATCATAGCCCGCTATGGCGAGAAGCCCATCGACATCCTGGACCGCGCACCGGCCACCCAGGGCGGCAGCACGACCGGCGGCAAGGGCGTTCTCGATCAGCTCGGCGGCTCGGCCCCGGCGTCGGGCACGACGGCTCCTGCCACGACGACCGAGCCTGCGGCTCCGGCGACGGCGCCTGCGGCGTCCGGGACCACCACGCAGCCCGCGCCCGCGCCTGCCACGCCCCAGGTTCCGAACCAGTAACGAACCGTCGGCGCCGCAACCTGTTGTTGTTTGAACACAGTTGCGGCAAATGCTGCAAAATCTTCGAATTTCCCTTGTGTAGCCGGAGCGGTCTCCCTTGAGACGGCTCCGGCTATTCGATTATAGCTGAACCGCGGCGAATGGACGGGAGCCTTGGGGGCACCGCGCGTTGCCGCGCATTTCTTTTCGCGCTGAACGTTCGGGATTTCTTCGCCATGCAGCTCCGCCGCATCCTTTTAGCAGGTCTATGCGCCACCCTCATGGGCTCGGCCGCCATCGCCGCCACGCCGGCCGGCACGGTTGCGCCTCCGCAGCCACAGGTTGCAGGCGACGTCGTGGCAATCGCAGCGAAGAGCGACGCTTCGGAGCTGAAGGCGCTCACGCGGAAGAAGAAGCCGACTGACGCCGATCTGGCGCGCATCCGCGAGCTGGAAGCCAAGATCAGGGCTGACAAGGAAGCGGCCCGGCTGAAGATGCTCGAGGCCAAGAAGATGGCCATGCGCGAAGCCGCCAAGCAGAAGGCGGAGCAGGCGCGCGAGCTCGCCCGGGTCAAGAAGGCGGAGAAGGCCAGCACCCAGCTTGCCTCGGCTGCTCCGGCCGCCGCTCCCACGCCCAAGCGCGATCTGAAGCCGCTGGCAGTCGCGCAGCCGGTTGCGCCGCTCGCGCCCGAGGCCATGGAAGTCGCATCGGCCGGCAACAGCGGCGAGCTGCGCAGCGAAAGCGCGGCGGCTCCGAAGCAGGCCGGCCTGTTTGCCGGGTTGTTCGGCGGTGCGGCGCAGCAGCCTTCGATGCTGCCGCAGACACGCGCGCTCGATGCCGTGCTGCAGGCCAAACAGGCGAAGAAGCAGTTCAAGGTGAAGTCCGATTTCGAGCCGCAGGACGTGGCGTTCTCGGGCTACGAGCGCGGTCAGATCGTGGTCGATACCGGCGCGCGCTACCTCTACCTGGTCGAGTCGTCCTCGACCGCCCGCCGCTATGCCATCGCCGTCGGACGCGAAGGTCTCGAGTTCAAGGGCAAGGCCACCGTCGGCGACAAGCAGGAATGGCCGCGCTGGATCCCGACCAAGGAGATGCAGGAGCGCGAGCCCAAGAAATACGGCCAGTACAAGGACGGCATGAACGGCGGACCCGACAATCCACTCGGCGCGCGCGCCATCTACCTTTACCAGGGCAAGAAGGATACCCATATCCGTATCCACGGCACCAACCAGCCTCAGACGATCGGCACCAATTCCTCGAACGGTTGCTTCCGCATGGTCAACGACCATGTCATGGACCTCTACAACCGCGTGAAGATGGGCACCGAAGTCATCGTTATGTAGGCTCGTTTCGGAGCGACTTTCGCAGTCCTCCCGAAGCGAAGAGAGCGGGCCGGCGGTCACGCCGGCCTTTTTGTTTGCGCTCCTTCCGGGTCGCAGCACCGAACAGCCAGATAGGGAAAAGTCCGACGCGGCGGATTTTTCTCTGGCGGAATCGATTTGGCCGCGTTAAGCGATGACTCCCATGGCGCGATATGTTTTCATCACCGGCGGCGTGGTTTCTTCCCTTGGAAAAGGCATTGCCGCAGCGGCTCTCGGAGCCCTTCTGCAGGCACGCGGTTATCGCGTGCGCATCCGCAAGCTCGATCCGTATCTGAACGTCGACCCCGGCACGATGTCGCCTTACCAGCATGGTGAGGTGTTCGTGACGGACGACGGGGCGGAGACCGACCTCGATCTCGGACACTATGAGCGGTTCACCGGACGTTCGGCGAACCAGAGCGACAACATCACCACCGGCCGCATCTACAAGAACATCATCGAACGCGAGCGGCGCGGCGACTATCTCGGCGCGACCGTACAGGTCATTCCGCACGTCACCGACGAGATCAAGAACTTCATCCTCGACGGCAACGACGAGTACGACTTCGTGCTCTGCGAGATCGGCGGCACGGTGGGCGACATCGAGGCGATGCCGTTCCTCGAGGCCATCCGCCAGCTCGGCAACGACCTGCCGCGGAACAATGCGGTCTATGTCCACCTCACGCTCATGCCCTACATTCCGACCGCGGGCGAGCTCAAGACCAAGCCGACGCAGCATTCGGTCAAGGAACTGCGCTCGATCGGCATTGCCCCCGACATCCTCCTGGTCCGTGCCGACCGCGACATTCCCAAGGAAGAGCGCCGCAAGCTGTCGCTGTTCTGCAACGTGCGTGAATCCGCGGTCATCCAGGCGCTCGACGTCGGCCACATCTACGACGTGCCGCTTGCCTATCACAAGGAAGGCCTGGATTCGGAAGTGCTCGCCGCCTTCGGCATCGACCCGGCGCCCAAGCCGCGCCTCGATGCCTGGCAGAATGTGTCGCAGCGCATCCACAACCCGGAGGGCGAGGTCACCATCGCCGTCGTCGGCAAGTATACGGGCCTCAAGGACGCCTACAAGTCGCTGATCGAGGCGCTGTCGCATGGCGGCCTCGCCAACAACGTCAAGGTCAAGCTCGACTGGATCGAAAGCGAGATATTCGAGAAGGAAGACCCCGCGCCGTTCCTGGAGAAGGTCCACGGCATCCTGGTGCCCGGCGGCTTCGGCGAGCGTGGTTCGGAAGGCAAGATCCTGGCGGCCAAATTCGCCCGCGAGCGCAAGGTGCCTTATTTCGGCATCTGCTTCGGCATGCAGATGGCCTGCATCGAGGCGGCGCGCTCGCTCGCCGGTATCGAGCATGCCTCGTCGACCGAGTTCGGAGCCACCAGGGAGCCGGTGGTCGGACTGATGACCGAATGGCTCAAGGGCAACATGCTCGAGAAGCGCAAGGTGACCGGCGATCTTGGCGGCACGATGCGGCTCGGCGCCTATGACGCCAAGCTGACGCCGGGCTCGAAGATCGCCGAGGTCTATGGCGACACCGACATTTCCGAGCGCCATCGCCACCGCTACGAAGTCAACATCGACTACAAGGATCGCCTCGAAGAGTGTGGCCTGGTCTTCGCCGGCATGTCGCCGGACGGCGTGCTGCCGGAGACGGTCGAATATCCCGACCATCCCTGGTTCATCGGCGTCCAGTACCATCCGGAGCTGAAGAGCCGGCCGCTGGAGCCGCATCCGCTGTTTGCGAGTTTCATCGAGGCCGCCGTCGAGCAGAGCCGGCTGGTCTGATTTTGATGCGCGCCGACGGGACCTCGCCGGCGCGCAACATCTTTCCGGGTCTGCGCGGCGCATGACCACCTATGTCGCGCTCCTCTACAGCATCGTCCTGGGCCCCGGCCGGCGCGTCGTCATGTCCGACCTGCGCGCCATGGCGGCCGGCCTCGGCCTCGCCAACCCGCGTACGCTGGTCGCGACCGGAAATCTCGTCTTCGAGGCCAATGGCAGCTCGGTTGCCGAGCTGGAGCGGTCGCTCGAAGCGGCCTTCGCGCAAAAGTTCGGCAAGCATGTGGACATCATAGTCCGCGACGGCGAGGCATGGCTGAAGCTCGTCGCCGCCAATCCGTTTCCAGAGGAAGCCGGCCGCGATCCCGACCAGGTGGCGGTGCGCGTCATGCGCGAGCCGGTAACAGCTGATGTCATCGAGCGGCTTCGACCCTATGTCGCTGCCGACGAGAAACTCGCCGCCGTCAACGGCGACATCTGGCTCTATTTCTCGCGCAGTGTCGGCGCGTCGAGGCTGCTCGGGGCCCTCACGCCCAGGCGCGCCGGCGGCATCGGCACGTCGCGCAACTGGAACACGGTGCGCCGCCTCGGCGAGCTGGTCGCCGGGGGAGGGCCCGGCCCAGAACCTTGCGCGAAATGACGATTTGAGGCACAGCGCTGGCCGATGACCAGGAACGTCCAAGCCGGGCCACGCGCCCTCGACCATGTGGTCCTGCCGACCGCCGACCTTGCGGTCGCGCGCGCACGCCTGTCTTCGCTCGGCTTCACCGTGGCGCCGGTAGGCGTCCACCCCTTCGGCACGGTCAACGCGTGCGTCTACCTCGCCGACGGCACCTTCCTGGAACCGCTCGCCGTGGGCGATGCCTCGGCCGCCGACAGGGCCGTTGCGGAAAGCAACGTGTTTGTGGCGCGCGACCGTTCGTTCCGTGCCGCCCATGGCGACGAAGGTTTTTCTGCGGTCGTCTTTGCCAGTGATGACGCCGATGCCGACCACGCGGAATTCTTGTCGGCTGCCTTGTCCGCCGGGCCGCGGCTCGATTTCTCGCGGCCCGTCGTCGACGCCACGGGGCGCGCCGACGTCGCGTCGTTCCGGCTCGCCTTCGCTGCCGAGCCGGCGGGCGATGCGTTCTTCTTTACCTGCGAGCGCGCCAACGCGCCCAAGGTCGACCGCGGCGCCCTGCAAATCCACGCAAACGGTGTCCGTCGGGTCGTCGCCGTCGAAGCGGATGCGGGCGACACCGCGGCGGCCACAGCCTTCCTGTCGACGCTCGCGCGCAGCAAGACCGAGACGAAGCCGGACGGCTTCAAGGTTGCGCTTGCCAATGCCGGTTTCGTCGTCCGGGCCGCTGCAGGCGGCGACAATATCCGCCTCGGCGGCATCGTCTTTGCAGTCGGCGATCTGGCTGCGGCGCATGCTCTCCTTGCAGGTCGCGGCATCGAGCACGATCTAAGCGACCATCGGCTGGTGATTCCGCCGGCGCCCGGGCAGGGTACAGCCTTCATCTTCGAGGAACAGAAATGACCAAGCCGAATGCAAACGTCACGGTCGGCAAGACCC
This sequence comes from Mesorhizobium sp. CC13, assembly GCF_039907765.1. Taxonomy (NCBI): domain Bacteria; kingdom Pseudomonadati; phylum Pseudomonadota; class Alphaproteobacteria; order Hyphomicrobiales; family Phyllobacteriaceae; genus Mesorhizobium; species Mesorhizobium sp. CC13. Next base: position 515,444 of record NZ_JARDJI010000002.1, read on the forward strand.
TCTTCGCCAACGATGCGCCGCTGTCGCTGATCGCCGGCCCGTGCCAGTTCGAATCGCGCCAGCACGCCTTCGACATGGCCGGCAAGCTCAAGGAACTCACCCAGAAGCTCGGCATCGGCTTCGTCTACAAGTCGAGCTTCGACAAGGCCAACCGCAGTTCTCTGTCGAGCACGCGCGGCGCCGGCCTCGAGGCTGCGCTGCCGGCCTTCGCCGACCTGCGCAAGGAGCTCGGCGTCACCGTCATCACCGACGTCCACAATGAGGAGCAGTGCGCCATCGTCGCCGAAGTGGTCGACGTGCTGCAGATCCCGGCCTTCCTCAGCCGCCAGACCGACCTGCTCGTGGCCGCCGCCAGGACCGGCAAGGTCGTCAACGTCAAGAAGGGCCAGTTCCTGGCGCCCTGGGACATGAAGAACGTGGTCGCCAAGGTCACCGGCTCGGGCAATCCGAACGTGCTGGTGACCGAGCGCGGCGCCTCCTTCGGCTACAATACGCTGGTCTCCGACATGCGTGCGCTGCCGATCATGGCCGACATCGGCGCACCCGTGATCTTCGACGCCACCCATTCGGTGCAGCAGCCGGGCGGGCAGGGCGCCACCTCGGGCGGCGAGCGCCGTTTCGTCGAAACGCTTGCGCGAGCCGCGGTCGCAGTCGGGGTTGCCGGCGTCTTCATCGAGACGCACGAGGATCCCGACAACTCGACCTCGTCGGATGGCCCCAACATGGTGCCGTTCAAGGACATGCCGGCGCTGCTCGAACGGCTGATGGCCTTCGACCGCATCGCCAAGGGATGAAGCGCCGCCCCGGATTCGGGGCGTCCCGCCTGCAACTCCAGCTTGAGCCCGGCTTTTGCCGGGCGTAGGCTTTCCTCGTGACTGAGCATTTCAGCAGGAGGAGTTCCATGTCTGTTGCCCGCGTTACGGAAATCACCTCGTCGTCGACCAAGAGCTTCAAGGACGCCATCGAAGAGGGCATCGCCCGCGCCTCGAAGACGCTGAAGAACGTGGAAGGGGCCTGGATTCAGGACCAGAAGGTCGTCGTCGAGAACGGCAAGATCGTCGCCTACCGGGTCAACATGAAGGTGACCTTCATCCTCACCGACTGACGCGTTCGCGCCTGCGTCTGCGGCCGAAAATCACTGGAACCTGTCCGCCGGGGCATCGTTAACCCTGCATCCCGTAACCAAACAGGAGCAGGACCATGACGACTGTCACCGGCCATACCGAAGCCATACCCGCATCGCGGGTCATCGGCACCAATGTCTACAACGCCGCCGGCGAATCCATCGGCAGCATCGAGGACGTCATGCTGGAGAAGACGTCCAACGACATCATGTTCGCCGTCGTGGGCTTCGGCGGCTTCCTCGGCATCGGCGAGAAATATCATGCCGTTCCGTGGTCCACTCTGGACTACGACACGAGGCTTGGCGGCTATGTGGTGCCGTTCTCGACCGATCAGCTGAAGGCCGCGCCGGCCTATTCCGTCAAGGAACTGACCGAAGACGACGGTCGGGCGGCGCGCGATGCCTCTTTCGCCCACTACCAGGTCGAGCCCTATTGGCATTGATGGGATCGGCCTTGCCGGAAAGAGAAAAGCCCCGCGGTTGCGGGGCTTTTCGATGAGCGCTGCGGCTACTTGGTACTCGGAATAATCCGGATCTGCGACGAGCCCTGAGGGGGCGGCTGGCTGTCGCAGGAAGTAAGGAACGCCGCGGCGATGAAGAACAAACTCAGGATACCACTCAACTGGCTCATGGCGAAACTCCCTCTGTTTCGCCCCGCGCGCCGACAATTTACCCGAAAGTGTTGGCCGATGCCTGCCTGTTGAGATGAAATATGATGACAGGCCATCGCCGAAAGTGAATCCGCGCCTGACGTTGCGTGATATTTCGGCGGGTGCGATTGCCTTTTCCTCTGCTTTGGCTAAGACGGGCGCGGAAATCCAACCGCTCCATCTAGTCGCACAGATCCCGGGGATGCCTTTATGACTGCAATCATCGAAATCGTAGGTCGCGAGATTCTCGACAGCCGCGGCAATCCCACCGTCGAGGTGGACGTCGTTCTCGAAGACGGCTCGATGGGCCGCGCCGCGGTGCCCTCGGGCGCATCCACCGGCGCCCATGAGGCGATGGAACTGCGCGACGGCGGCCCCCGCTATCTCGGCAAGGGCGTCGAGCGCGCCGTCGAGGCCGTCAATGGTGAGCTGTTCGAGGCGATCGGCGGCATGGAAGCCGAGAATCAGATCCACATCGACCAGACGATGATCGAGCTGGACGGCACCCCCAACAAGAGCCGCCTCGGCGCCAACGCCATCCTCGGCGTCTCGCTCGCCGTCGCCAAGGCCGCGGCCGAGGCTTCGGGCCTGCCGCTCTACCGCTATGTCGGCGGCCCCAACGCCCGCGTCCTGCCGGTGCCGATGATGAACATCATCAACGGCGGCGCCCATGCCGACAATCCGATCGACTTCCAGGAATTCATGATCATGCCGATCGGCGCGCCCAGCTTGCGCGATGCCGTGCGCTGGGGCTCGGAAATCTTTCACACCCTGAAGAAGGGGCTCAAGGAAGCCGGCCACAACACCAATGTCGGCGACGAGGGCGGCTTCGCGCCGAACCTCAAGAGCGCCCAGGCCGCGCTCGATTTCGTCATGGCCTCGATCGAGAAGGCCGGCTTCAAGCCGGGCGAGGACGTGGCGCTGGCGCTCGACTGCGCTGCCACCGAGTTCTTCAAGGACGGCGCCTACGTCTATGAAGGCGAGAAGAAGACGCGTGACCCCAAGGCCCAGGCCAAGTACCTGGCCAAGCTCGCCGCCGACTACCCGATCATCTCGATCGAGGACGGCATGTCCGAGGACGACTGGGAAGGCTGGAAGTACCTGACCGACCTGTGCGGCGACAAGGTGCAGCTGGTCGGCGACGACCTGTTCGTCACCAATTCGGCCCGCCTGCGCGACGGCATCAAGATGGGCGTCGCCAACTCGATCCTAGTCAAGGTCAACCAGATCGGCTCGCTGACCGAGACGCTCGACGCCGTCGAAACCGCGCACAAGGCGCGCTACACCGCCGTCATGTCGCACCGCTCGGGCGAGACCGAGGATTCGACCATCGCCGATCTCGCGGTCGCCACCAACTGCGGCCAGATCAAGACCGGCTCGCTGGCCCGCTCGGACCGTACCGCCAAGTACAACCAGCTGATCCGCATCGAGGAAGAGCTCGGCCCGCAGGCGCGCTTTGCCGGAAGGTCGATCCTGCGCGGCTGATATCGCTGCAATCCAGACTGGAAGAGGCGGGGCTGCTGCCCCGCCTTTTTTGTTGCGCGCACGCTTCCGCGTCCCCGGCTCGTAACCGTCCATTAAGCACAATGGAGCGACAAGAGCACAGAAGAGGGGACGGGCCATGTGGACACGCCATCACAAGCAGAGGAATACGGGTCGCCTGATCGTCCCGGCGCTTGCGGCGGTCTTCCTCTCCTATTTCGGCTTCCACGCCTATAACGGCGAATTCGGCATCTATTCGAAATACCGCTATCAGGCCCGGGCCGTCGAGTTGCAGGCGCGGCTCGACACCGTCAAGGCGCAGCGGATCGAGATCGAGCGCCGGGTGCAGATGCTCTATGACGGCAGCCTCGAGAAGGACATGCTTGACGAACAGGCGCGCAGGACGCTCAATGTGTCCGGTGCCGACGAGCTGACGATCATGCGGCCGTTCGCGCGCGCGAATTAACTCGAAGTCAGTTAATCGCCAAGAAATCCAGCAATTCTAGGCCCTTAACCGCATGCCTGCTATGCATTTTTCCGCATGGCGTAAGGGCATCCTCCGTGCTAGCGTCAACTACATGGAGAGGAGGGCAATGCATGATCTCCTCCAATGTCCGTAAAGAGACGATCAAGGGAGTGATGCATGGCTACAGCCGCGAAACGTGCGCCCGCCAAAGCCAAGTCAGATTCTAAATCGGGTCCGGTAGCACCCAAGCCAACCGAATTCTCAAAAGAGCAGGAACTCTCCGCCTACCGCGAGATGCTGCTCATCCGCCGCTTCGAGGAAAAGGCCGGCCAGCTCTACGGCATGGGCTTCATCGGTGGCTTCTGCCACCTCTATATCGGTCAGGAAGCGGTCGTCACCGGCCTGCAGATGTCGCTGATCGAAGGCGACCAGATGATCACCGCCTATCGCGACCACGGCCACATGATTGCCATGGGCCTGTCCGCGCGTGGCGTCATGGCGGAACTCACCGGGCGCCGGGGCGGCTTGTCGAAAGGCAAGGGCGGCTCCATGCACATGTTCTCCAAGGAAAAGCACTTCTATGGCGGCCACGGCATCGTCGGCGCCCAGGTTTCGCTCGGCACGGGCCTCGCCTTCGCCAACCGCTACCGCGAGAACCCGAATGTGTCCGTGACCTATTTCGGCGACGGCGCGGCCAACCAGGGCCAGGTCTACGAAAGCTTCAACATGGCCGCGCTGTGGAAGCTGCCGGTGATCTACGTCATCGAGAACAATCGCTACGCCATGGGCACCGCCGTTACGCGCGCTTCGGCCGAGACGGATTTCTCGCAGCGCGGCGTCTCCTTCAAGATTCCGGGCATCAAGGTCGACGGCATGGACGTGCGCGCGGTCAAGGCTGCCGGCGACATGGCGACCGAATGGTGCCGCTCGGGCAACGGGCCGATCATCCTCGAGATGGAGACCTACCGCTATCGCGGCCACTCCATGTCGGACCCCGCCAAGTACCGCTCGAAGGACGAAGTCCAGAAGATGCGCTCCGAGCATGACCCGATCGAGCAGGTCAAGGCGCGCGTGCTCGCCAAGAAGTGGGCGAGCGAGGACGACCTCAAGGCCATCGACAAGGATGTCCGCGACATCGTGGCCGATGCCGCCGATTTCGCCCAGACCGATCCCGAGCCGGACGTTTCCGAGCTCTGGACCGACATCGTGATCTAAGGGAGGGCGAAAGATGCCGATCGAAATTCTCATGCCTGCGCTCTCGCCGACGATGGAAGAGGGCAATCTGTCCAAGTGGATGAAGAAGGAAGGCGACAAGATCGTCGCCGGCGACGTGATCGCCGAGATCGAGACCGACAAGGCGACGATGGAAGTCGAGGCCGTCGACGAAGGCACGCTTGGCAAGATCCTGATCGGTGCCGGCACCGAGGGGGTCAAGGTCAACACGCCGATCGCCGTGCTTCTGCAGGACGGCGAAAGCTCGGCCGACATCAGCAAGGCTGCCGCTCCGGCGAAGGCCGAAGCGCCTGCCGCCGCCGCTGCGCCGGCGCCTGCCAAGAGCGAGGCTGCCGCACCCGTCGCGGCCGCGCCGAAGACCGAAGTCGCTGCCGACCCGGACATCCCCGCCGGCACCGAGATGGTGTCGATGACGGTGCGCGAGGCGCTTCGCGACGCCATGGCCGAGGAAATGCGCCGTGACGCCGACGTCTTCATCATGGGCGAGGAGGTCGCCGAGTACCAGGGCGCCTACAAGATCACCCAAGGTCTGCTGCAGGAATTCGGCCCGCGCCGCGTGGTCGACACCCCGATCACCGAGCACGGCTTCGCCGGCGTCGGCGTCGGTGCCGCGATGGCCGGCCTCAAGCCGATCGTCGAGTTCATGACCTTCAACTTCGCCATGCAGGCGATCGACCAGATCGTCAACTCGGCGGCGAAGACGCTGTACATGTCGGGCGGCCAGATGGGCGCGCCGATCGTGTTCCGCGGCCCGAACGGTGCCGCGGCCCGCGTCGCGGCCCAGCACTCGCAGTGCTACGCCGCCTGGTACGGCCACATCCCCGGCCTCAAGGTCGTGATGCCCTACACGGCCGCCGACGCCAAGGGCCTGCTCAAGGCCGCCATCCGCGATCCGAACCCGGTTATCTTCCTCGAAAACGAAATCCTCTACGGCCAGCACTTCGACGTGCCGAAGCTCGACGATTTCGTCCTGCCGATCGGCAAGGCGCGCATCCACAAGCCGGGCAAGGACGTCACCATCGTGTCCTTCGGCATCGGCATGACCTATGCGGTCAAGGCCGAGGCCGAGCTCGCCGCCATGGGCATCGACGCCGAAATCATCGATCTCCGGACCATCCGTCCGCTCGACCTCGACACCATCGTCGCCTCGGTCAAGAAGACCAACAGGCTGGTGGTCGTCGAAGAAGGCTTCCCGCAGTCCTCGGTCGGCGATTTCATCGCCAACCAGGTGTCGCAGCGCGCCTTCGACCATCTCGATGCGCCCGTCATCACCATCGCCGGCAAGGATGTGCCGATGCCCTACGCCGCCAATCTCGAAAAGCTGGCTTTGCCGAATGTCGGCGAAGTGATCGAGGCGGTCAAAGCAGTCACGTATCGGTGAGGTGAGATTATGGTCCCGCTCAGCGAAATCTGGGGCGTTGCTTGGTCCATCTTCTGGAAAACCATTCTTGCAGGCATTGTACTGGGGATGGTCATTAACGGCGTCTTGAGCCTTTTTCTTCCGGCCCTGCTTTTTTCGACCGGGATGGAAGAGCAGACGGTGTTCAACGTCGTAGTTTACGTGGCGTACGCAATCTCGTTCGTCGCGTATTTCCTAGTGTTTTCAATCGTACTAGCAAATTCCTTGGGAAGAGACGTTCGCGGCAAGCGCCTTGAGCTTGTCGAAGCAATTGCTCGGCAGGAGGCCTAAGAATGCCTATCAACATTACCATGCCGGCCCTCTCGCCGACCATGGAAGAGGGCAACCTCGCAAAGTGGCTGGTCAAGGAAGGCGACAAGGTTTCGCCCGGCGACGTGATCGCCGAGATCGAGACCGACAAGGCGACGATGGAAGTGGAAGCCGTCGACGAGGGCACCGTTGCCAAGATCGTCGTTCCGGCCGGCACCGAAGGCGTCAAGGTCAACGCGCTGATCGCCATTCTTGCCGGCGAAGGCGAGGATGCGTCCGCCGCCGCCAAGGGCGGCAACGGCGCACAGGCCGCGGCTCCCAAGGCTGAGGCGCCGAAGCCCGAGGCGGCTCCTGCCGCGGCACCTGCGCCGGTCGCAGCCGCACCGGCTGCGAAGCCGGCGGCCACCAACGGCGCTGCGGCCGCGAGCGAGGGCCGTACCTTTGCTTCGCCGCTCGCTCGCCGCATCGCCAAGGATGCCGGCGTCGACATCGGCGCGGTTGCAGGCACCGGCCCGCATGGCCGCGTCGTCAAGGCCGACGTCGAGGCTGCCATCGCCGGTGGCGGCGCCAAGGCGGCGCCCTCCGCGAAGGCGCCGGCCGCCGCTCCGGCTGCCGCCGCACCCGCTGCCAGGGGCATGTCGGACGACCAGGTGCTCAAGCTGTTCGAAGAGAGCAGCTACGAACTCGTCCCGCACGACAACATGCGCAAGACCATCGCGCGCCGTCTGGTCGAGGCGAAGAGCACCATTCCGCACTTCTACCTCACGCTCGACTGCGACATCGACGCGCTGCTGGCGCTCCGTGCCCAGCTCAACGCCGCCGCACCGGCCGTCAAGACCGAAAAGGGCGAGGTTCCGGCCTACAAGCTCTCGGTCAACGACATGGTCATCAAGGCGATGGCGCTGGCGCTCAAGGCCGTGCCCGATGCCAACGTGTCGTGGACCGACCAGGCCATGGTCAAGCACAAGCACGCCGACGTCGGCGTCGCCGTGTCGATCCCGGGCGGGCTGATCACCCCGATCATCCGCCAGGCCGACATCAAGACGCTGTCGGCCATTTCCAATGAAATGAAGGATCTTGCCGGCAGGGCCCGCAACCGCAAGCTGAAGCCCGAGGAATACCAGGGCGGAACGACTGCGGTCTCAAACCTCGGCATGTTCGGCATCAAGGACTTCTCCGCCGTCATCAACCCGCCGCATGCCACCATCCTGGCGGTCGGCGCGGGTGAGGAGCGTGCTGTCGTCCGCAACGGCGAGATCAAGATCGCCAACATGATGTCGGTCACGCTGTCCACCGATCACCGCGCCGTCGATGGCGCGCTCGGCGCCGAACTGCTCGCCGCCTTCAAGCGCTACATCGAAAACCCGATGGGCATGCTGGTGTAAGGCATTCGCCCTCCTCGTCCGCGGGGAGGGCATTCGCCTTCAGCGGCAGAGGGGGCAGCGACCGAGGACCCTTTCATGAAAACCGTTCTTTGCTACGGCGACTCGCTGACCTGGGGCTATGACGCCGCCGGCCCCGGCCGTCACGCCTTCGAGGACCGCTGGCCAAGCGTCCTGCAGGCGGAACTGGGCAAGGGCGTCCAGGTCATCGCCGAGGGGCTGAACGGGCGCACCACCGCCTTCGACGACCATCTTGCCGGCACGGACCGCAACGGCGCGCGCGCCTTGCCGACCATCCTCGGCACCCACACACCGCTCGACCTCGTCGTCATCATGCTCGGCGCCAACGATATGAAGCCGTGGATCCACGGCAATCCGCTGGCCGCCAAGCAGGGCATGGCGCGGCTGGTGTCCATCGTCCGCAACTACGACCACGGCATGGACTATACGGCACCCGAAATCCTGCTGGTTTCGCCCCCCGCGGTCAGCCGTACCGACAATGCCGAGTTCAAGGACATGTTCGCCGGCGGCGACAAGGCCTCGCACAAGCTCGCGCCGCTCTATGCGCAGCTTGCCGACGAGGTCGGCTGCGGTTTCTTCGATGCCGGCTCGGCGGCCGTCACCACGCCGCTCGACGGGGTGCATCTCGACGCTGAAAACACACGGAAAATAGGCCATGCGCTCGCGCCCATCGTGCGCGTGATGCTGGAACTCTAGGACTGGAGAAACGCCTTGGCTGAGAACTACGACGTCATCATCATCGGCTCCGGCCCCGGCGGTTATGTCACCGCGGTCCGCGCCGCCCAGCTCGGCTTCAAGACCGCGATCGTCGAGCGCGAACATCTCGGCGGCATCTGCCTAAACTGGGGCTGCATCCCGACCAAGGCGCTGCTGCGTTCGGCCGAGATCAAGCACTATGCCGAGCACGCCAAGAACTACGGCCTCAAGATCGACGGCACCGTGACCGCCGACGTCAAGGCGGTGGTCGAGCGTTCGCGCGGCGTCTCCGCCCGCCTCAATGGCGGCGTCGGCTTCCTGATGAAGAAGAACAAGGTCGACGTTATCTGGGGCGAGGCCAAGCTCACCAAGCCGGGCGAGATCGTCGTCTCCAAGTCGTCGAAGAAGCCGATGGAGCCGCAGCATCCGGCGCCCAAGAACACCAAGGGCGAGGGCACCTACACCGCCAAGCACATCATCCTGGCCACCGGCGCGCGGCCGCGCGCGCTGCCGGGCATCGAGCCGGACGGCAAGCTGATCTGGACCTATTTCGAGGCCATGGTGCCGCAGGAGATGCCGAAGTCGCTGGTCGTCATGGGCTCGGGCGCCATCGGTATCGAATTCGCCAGCTTCTACCGCACCATGGGCGCAGAGGTGACCGTGGTTGAGCTCCTGCCGCAGGTCATGCCGGTCGAGGATGCCGAGGTCTCCACCTTCGCCAAGAAGCAGTTCGAGAAGCAGGGGATGAAGATCATCCTCGACGCCAAGGTCACCAAGGTCGAGAAGGGCGCCAACTCGGTCACCGCCCATGTCGAGATGAAGGACGGCAAGGTCGAGAAGATCACCGCCGACCGCCTGATCTCGGCCGTCGGCGTTCAGGGCAACATCGAGAATCTCGGCCTGGAAGTGCTCGGCGTGAAGACCGACCGCGGCTGCGTGGTGGTCGACGGCTACGGCCGCACCAACGTGCCGGGCGTCTACGCCATCGGCGACGTCGCCGGCCCGCCCATGCTCGCCCACAAGGCCGAGCACGAGGGCGTCATCTGCGTCGAGAAGATCGCCGGCCTGCCGGGCGTGCACGCGCTCGACAAGTCGAAGATCCCGGGCTGCACCTACTGCAACCCGCAGGTCGCCTCCGTCGGCCTCACCGAGGCCAAGGCCAAGGAAGCCGGCCATGACATCCGCGTCGGCCGCTTCCAGTTCGGCGCCAACGGCAAGGCCATCGCGCTCGGCGAGGACCAGGGTTTCATCAAGACCATCTTCGACAAGAAGACCGGCCAGCTGCTCGGCGCCCACATGATCGGCGCCGAGGTCACCGAGCTGATCCAGGGCTTCGTTGTCGCCATGAACCTGGAGACGACCGAGGAAGAGCTGATGCACTCGGTCTTCCCGCACCCGACGCTGTCGGAAATGATGAAGGAAAGCGTGCTCGACGCCTACGGGCGTGCGCTCAACGCATAGCGGCCAGGCGCCGGCGCGCCTTTCGCGGCGCGCCGGTTGGCACTATATGCTGGGCTGCGTGTCTGTGGGCCGGGCGAGACCTGGCCGGAGAGGAGCGATGGAGCCAAGCTACGGAATTCTCGGCATGCCCGGTGTCGGGTTCTTCGGCATGCTGCTCATCGGCTTCCTGGCCGGCTATGTCGCCGAACGCACCATGAACCGCGACCACGGCTTCCTCACCAACATGCTGGTGGGCGTTGCCGGATCATTTGTCGGCGGCACACTGGCGGGGCTGCTCGGCATCAATTATTACGGGTTCGCGGGCAACCTCATCGTCGCCATCGCCGGCGCGATACTGCTGCTCTGGATTTTCGGCCGCTCGCAACCGCCGCGGCCTCAGTAGGAAGAACCGATGGTCACTGTGCTCGATCTCAAAGACCGTCCGCGCGCGCGGCACCCCGAAAAGGCCCACCGGCCCGACCAGGAGGTTCTGCGCAAGCCCGACTGGATCCGCGTCAAGGCGCCGGTCTCGCGCGGCTACCAGGAAACGCGCGAGATCGTGAAGTCGCACAAGCTGGTCACTGTGTGCGAGGAGGCCGGCTGCCCCAACATCGGCGAGTGCTGGGAAAAGAAGCACGCCACCTTCATGATCATGGGCGAGATCTGCACCCGCGCCTGCGCCTTCTGCAACGTCGCCACCGGTATCCCGACCGCGCTCGATCCCAACGAGCCGGAGAGCGTCGCCAAGGCCGTCGCCCAGATGGGCCTGACACATGTCGTCATCACCTCGGTCGACCGCGACGATCTCGCCGACGGCGGCGCCCGGCATTTCGCCGACGTGATCCACGCTATCCGCCGGCTGACGCCGCAGACGACCATCGAGATCCTGACGCCAGACTTCCTGCGCAAGGAGGGCGCGCTCGAGATCGTCGTCGCCGCCAAGCCGGACGTCTTCAACCACAATCTCGAAACCGTGCCGTCGAACTACCTGACTGTTCGTCCCGGCGCGCGCTATTTCCATTCGATCCGCCTCCTGCAGCGGGTCAAGGAGTTCGATCCGTCGATCTTCACCAAGTCCGGCATCATGGTCGGCCTCGGCGAGGAGCGGAACGAGGTGCTGCAGCTGATGGACGACCTGCGCACGGCCAATGTCGACTTCATGACCATCGGCCAGTACCTGCAGCCGTCGAAGAAGCATCATCCGGTCAAGAAGTTCGTCACCCCGGAAGAATTCGAATCCTACGCCACCATCGGCAGGACCAAGGGCTTCCTGCTCGTGGCGTCCAGCCCGCTGACGCGCTCGTCGCACCATGCCGGCGACGACTTCGCCAAGCTGCGCGCCGCGCGCGAGGCGATGCTGGCGAAGCGGGCCTGACGTTCGCCAGCGGATGCCGAAGTTCGAGACCACGCGCCACGTCGGCCACTCGCCGGACGAGATGTTCGCCCTCGTGGCCGATATCGAGAAATATCCCGAGTTCCTACCCTTGTGCGAGGCGCTCAACGTGCGCACCCGCCGCGAGCGCGACGGCCGCGAAGTCCTCGTGGCCGACATGACCGTGGGCTACAAGGCGATCCGCGAGACCTTCACGACCCAGGTGCTGCTGACGCCGACCGAACACACCATCGACGTCAAATATCTCGACGGGCCGTTCCGCTACCTCACCAACGAGTGGAAATTCGTCGGCGCGCCCGGCGGCGGTTCGGAAGTCGAGTTCTTCATCGACTACGAGTTCAAGAGCCGCATCCTCGGCGCGCTGATGGGCACGATGTTCGACCGCGCCTTCCGCATGTTCGCGGAAGCCTTCGAGAAGCGTGCGGACGCGATCTACGGGGCCGCGTAGCCGGCCTGGCCCGTAGCCTTCAACCCCAGCCCCAGCGCCGTCCTCACCGTTTCGTGGCGGATGAAGTCGCGGCCCTTGTCGTCGAACAGGCGGAACTCGGCCTCCGCCGGCATGCCCTTTCGGGCAACTCCGAACCAGACGAGGCCGACCGGCTTTTCGGCCGAGCCGCCGCCCGGGCCGGCAATGCCGGTGACGGCGAGCGCGAGGCTTGCGCGCGAATGGGCGAGAGCGCCGGCGGCCATCTCGAGCGCCGTTTCGCGCGAGACCGCTCCGTGCGCCTTGAGCGTCGCCTCGGAGACGCCGATCATCTCCATCTTCGCTTCGTTGGAATAGGTGACGAAGCCGCGGTCGACCACGGCCGACGAGCCGGCGATGTCGGTCAGGGCCGCGACAATCATGCCGCCCGTGCAGCTCTCGGCGGTCGCGATCATCAGGCCGCGCGCCTCGCAGGCTTCGAGCAGGGCGGCGGCAAGCGCGCTGGTGTCGCTCATTCCGGCAGCTCGCCCGGATAGACCACGCTTGCCGTGGCGATCGCCGCGATGCCTTCCTCGCGGCCGACGAAGCCCAGCTTCTCGTTGGTCGTGGCCTTGATCGAGATGCGCTCGGGCGCGATGTGCAGCATATCGGAGAGCTCGGCCGTCATCGCCGCCCGGTGCGGTCCGACGCGCGGCGCCTCGCAGATCAGCGTGATGTCGGCATTGGCGATGCGGCCGCCGCGCGAGCGCACGATGGCCGCCGCATGCTCGACGAACAGGCGCGAGGCCGCCCCCTTCCACTGCGGATCGGAAGGCGGGAAATGCGTGCCGATGTCGCCGGCGCCGCAGGTGGCGAGCAGCGCGTCGGTCAGCGCGTGCAGGCCGACATCGGCGTCGGAGTGGCCGTTGAGCTTCTTCGAATGCGGGATATTCACGCCGCACAGGGTGACGTGGTCGCCGGCCTCGAAGGAGTGCACGTCATAGCCGTTGCCGGTGCGGACGTCGGGAAAATGCGGCATCTGGCCGGAAAGGCGCTGGTCGGCCATGGTGATGTCCCGTGCCCAGGTGAGTTTGACGTTGTCGGGCGAGCCGAGCACCAGCCGGACGGGAATGCCTGCCCATTCCGCGATGGCGGCATCGTCGGTGAAGTCGCTGCGCCCGGCCGCGAAGGCGCGCTGGTGCGCGGCAAAGATCGGCACGAACGGAAAACCCTGCGGCGTCTGCGCCGAATGAAGGCCGGCGCGCGGCACCGTCTCCGCCACGGTGCGGTCGAAGGCTTCCTTCTTCAGCGTGTCGGAAACGGGCAGCGACGGCAGCGAGCCGTGCTTGTCGTCGATGCCGGCGATCGTCCTGTCGATGACCTCGGCGCCGACGAAGGGCCGGACCCCGTCATGGATCAGGACCGCGGCGGGGGCCGCGTCCTTGATCGCGAGCAGGGCGAAGCGGGTCGAATCCTGCCGCGTCGCGCCGCCGACGACAGTCGTGACGCGGGCGGCGTATTCTCCCGCGGCCACGGCGAAAAGTTCGGCGTCGTCGGCATGGATGGCGACCGCCACCGGGCCGATCCGCGGATGCTCGAGAAATGCCTTGAGCGTGTGCCAGATGACGGCCTTGCCGCCGATCCTGCGATATTGCTTGGGGCCGTCGGCCTGGCCGGCGCGCTCGCCGCGTCCGGCCGCGACGATGACGGCGGCGACGTTTGGCTGGCGGCTTTTAGGCAAGGCTCTGTCGTTCATGAGGTGAGGCTTAGTCGCGCGCATCGTAGAAGGCCAGAGGAATCCCGAAAGCGCCTCATTCGGCTGTCATTTCGCAGTTGCACAATAGGGCGAACCTGTCTACTCATTGTGCAGAGGCGAATGATGCTTTGTTTTTGTGCATGATTGATCTGGCGAAACTCGGCGAACCGTTGTCGATCGGCGACGTGACGATCCGCAACCGCGTGTTCCTGGCGCCGATGTCGGGCGTGACCGACGAGGCGTTCCGCACGCGCGCCCATGCACATGGCGCCGGCCTCGTCGTTTCCGAGATGGTCGCCAGCGGCGAGCTCGCCAAGGGGCGGGGCTCCAGCGGCTTCCGCATCCGCCATTCCGGCCTGCCGGTCCACATGGTGCAGCTTGCCGGACGCGAGGCCGCCCATATGGCCGAGGGCGCCCGCATCGCCGCCGGCGAAGGTGCCGATGTAATCGATATCAACATGGGATGCCCGGCCAAGAAGGTGACCGGCGGCTATGCCGGCTCGGCGCTGATGCGCGATCTCGACTTCGCGCTGACGCTGATCGATGCGGTGGTCGGGGCGGTCGAGGTGCCGGTCACCGTCAAGATGCGGCTCGGCTGGGACGACGACGCACTTAACGCTCCGGAACTCGCCCGTCGCGCCGAACAGGCCGGCGTCAGGATGGTGACCGTGCATGGCCGCACGCGCTGCCAGTTCTACCAGGGCAGGGCCGACTGGCGCGCGATCGCCCGCGTCAAGCAGGCAGTGAGCATTCCCGTGGTCGCCAATGGCGACGTCGCCACGCCCGAGGACGCGGCCGAAATTCTTTCGCAGTCGGGCGCCGATGCCGTGATGGCGGGGCGTTCGCATTATGGAGCGCCCTGGACGGCGGGCGCGATCGCCGCTGCCGCTCAAGGGGGGACGGCTGCCGGCGTGCCGGCGTCCGCAGCTGAATTGGCTGACTATGTCGTTGCCCATTACGAAGACATGCTCGCGCTCTATGGCACCGAAAGCGGCCTGCGCCAGGCACGCAAGCACCTCGGCTGGTATCTCGAGCGACATACCCGCGACGTGTCGGACGATCTGCGTCGCGGGGTGCTCACATCCTTCGAACCAAAACAGGTGATTTCGTCGTTGCGTGAAGCCCTTGCGTCGTTCGGTGGAAGTTTGCCCGAAAGGAATGCGGCATGAGCTCCAGCATGGTTCCGGCCGCCGCCGATGCCGCGCAGATCGTGCTCAACACGATCCGCCGCCCCGTCATCATGATCGGGCGCGACAACTTCATCACCTTCGCCAACGCCGACGCCGAGGACTTCTTCCGCTCCAGCGCCGCCGTGCTGGCGCGCAGCGAGCTGTCCCGCTTCGTCCCCTTCGGCAGCCCGATCCTGACGCTGGTCGAGCAGGTGCGCGAGCGCAACACGCCGGTCAACGAGTACCGCGTCGACGTCTCCTCGCCGCGCCTCGGCATCGAGAAGATGGTCGACATCTACGTGTCGCCGGTGCCGGAACTGCGGGGATCGGTGGTGCTGATGCTGCAGGAGCGCTCGGTGGCCGACAAGATCGACCGCCAGATGACGCACCGGGGTGCGGCGCGTTCGGTGACGGGCCTCGCCGCCATGCTGGCGCACGAGATCAAGAACCCGCTCTCGGGCATTCGCGGCGCGGCCCAGCTGCTCGAACTCTCCGCCTCCGACGAGGACCGGGCGCTGACGCGGCTGATCACCGACGAAACCGACCGCATCGTGGCCCTCGTCGACCGCATGGAGGTGTTTTCGGACGAGCGCCCGATCGACCGCTATCCGGTCAACATCCACGTCGTGCTCGACCATGTGAAGGCCATTGCCCGCAACGGTTTTGCCAACGGCATCAAGATATTGGAGGATTACGACCCGTCGTTGCCTCCGGTCTATGCCAACCGCGACCAGCTGGTGCAGGTCTTCCTCAACCTGGTGAAGAACGCCGCCGAGGCCATCGGCCACCAGCCGGGCGGCGAGATCACGCTGTCTACCGCCTTCCGCTCCGGCATCCGCATGTCGATCCCCGGCACCCAGGACCGCGTGTCGCTGCCGCTCGAATTCTGCGTCCACGACAACGGGCCAGGCGTCTCCGAAGACATCCTGCCGATCCTGTTCGACCCCTTCATCACCACCAAGCCCAACGGCTCGGGCCTTGGTCTAGCGCTCGTCGCCAAGATCGTCGGCGACCATGGCGGGGTGATCGAATGCGATTCGACCCCGCGTGGCACCACCTTCCGCATCCTGTTGCCCGCCTGGAAGGAGTTGCAGGCGCCGGACGCCGACATCCAGGGAGATCACGCATGAGCCAGCGCGGAAACATCCTCGTCGCCGACGACGACGCCGCCATCCGCACGGTGCTCAACCAGGCGCTGTCGCGCATGGGCCACGACGTGCGGGTGACGTCGAATGCCGCCACGCTGTGGCGCTGGGTGGCGGCGGGCGAGGGCGACCTCGTCATCACCGACGTGGTGATGCCCGACGAGAACGCCTTCGACATGCTGCCGCGCATCAAGAAGGCGCGGCCGGAGCTGCCGGTCATCGTCATGAGCGCGCAGAACACCTTCATGACCGCGATCCGCGCGTCCGAGACCGGCGCCTACGAATATCTGCCAAAACCCTTCGACCTGACCGAGCTGCTCTCGATCGTCAACCGCGCGCTCGCCGAGCCGCGGCGGCCCAAGCTCGACGCGCGCCACGACGAGCAGCCCGACGCCATGCCGCTGGTCGGCCGCTCGGCGGCGATGCAGGACATCTATCGCATGCTGGCGCGCATGATGCAGACCGACCTCACGGTCATGATCACCGGCGAGTCGGGCACCGGCAAGGAACTGGTGGCGCGCGCGCTGCATGAGTATGGCCGGCGCCGCAGCGGCCCGTTCGTGGCGATCAACATGGCCGCCATCCCGCGCGACCTGATCGAATCGGAGCTGTTCGGCCACGAAAAGGGTGCCTTCACCGGCGCGCAGAACCGCTCGACCGGCCGTTTCGAGCAGGCCGAAGGCGGCACGCTGTTCCTCGACGAGATCGGCGACATGCCGATGGAGGCCCAGACCCGGCTGCTGCGCGTGCTGCAGCAGGGCGAATACACCACCGTCGGCGGGCGCACCCCGATCAAGACCGACGTCCGCATCGTCGCCGCCACCAACAAGGACCTGCGTACGCTGATCAACCAGGGCCTGTTCCGCGAGGACCTGTTCTACCGCCTCAACGTGGTGCCGCTGCGGCTGCCCGCCTTGCGTGAAAGAGCCGAGGATATTCCGGATCTTGTGCGCCATTTCTTCAAGCAGGGCATGAACGAGGGCCTGCAGGCCAAGCGCATTTCCGTCGCCGGCGTGGAGCTGATGAAGCGCTATCCCTGGCCGGGCAACGTGCGCGAGCTCGAGAACCTGGTGCGGCGCCTGGCGGCACTCTATCCCCAGGACGAGATTTCGGCCGAGATCATCGAGGCGGAGCTCAAGACCGGCGAGCAGCAGCCGGTCATGCCCGGCGGCAATCTCATCCCCGACGACCTGTCGGTCGGCCAGGCCGTCGAGCATTTCCTGCAGCGCTACTTCGCCATGTTCGCCGGCGAACTGCCGCCGCCGGGCCTCTACCAGCGGATCCTCGCGGAAGTCGAATATCCGCTGGTGCTCGCCTCGATGACGGCGACGCGCGGCAACCAGATCAAGGCGGCCGAGCTCCTGGGGCTCAACCGCAACACGCTGCGCAAGAAGATCCGCGAACTCGGCGTCAACGTCTACAAATCGTCGCGCCTCAGCTGATCGCCACCGCCGAGTCCAGCTGTCGATAGGCCGACGAAACATTTTCGCCGGCGGCGGAAATGTTGCACAATCGCCACAATGCGTTGCATAGATGTGACGCATTCGCGTCTCAACAAGGCAGCATGGCGATTCAGACTCCATCTCTGAAGCAACCGATCTTTAGCCCGCGCGGCGCGCAGGACGGCCGCCGGCTGCTCGCGCTTCCGGGCGTGGTGGCGATCGCCGCGGCCCTGGTCACGGCCGCGGTCTCGTTTGCCATTCTCGTCGGCGTGACGCCGATCACGCCCGATTCGACGACCACGTTGACGCTGATCGCCATCAATGCCGGCTTTGTCCTGATCCTCGTCGGGCTGATCGTCTTCGAGGTGCGCCGCATCGTCATGGCGCGTCGCCACGGCAAGGCGGCGTCACGCCTGCATGTGCGCATCGTCACCATGTTCGCGCTGGTGGCGGCGCTGCCGGCGCTGCTCGTCGCCATCGTCGCCTCGATCACGCTCAACATCGGCCTCGACCGCTGGTTCGAGATCCGCACCAAGACGATCGTCAATTCGTCGCTGTCGATCGCCGAAGCCTATGTGCAGGAAAACGCCCGCAACCTGCAGAACACCACGCTGTCGATGGCCAACGACCTCGACAATGCGCGGTCGCTCTATGGCCTCGACCGCGGCGGCTTCCTCGATTTCATGGGCAGGCAGGCGCAGCTGCGCGCGCTCGCCCACGCAGCCCTGATCAAGCCCGACGGCTCCTTCGTCATGAGCGCCAAGACGGGCGCCGACTTTGCCATGCCGGAGCCGCCGGCAGCGGCGGTGGAAGCCGCTGCCGACGGCAAGCCGGTGCTGATCGATCCGAGGACGCGCAACATCGTCGGCGCGATCATCAAGCTGCGGGAGATCGACGGGCTCTACCTCTACACCATCCGCCTGGTCGACCCCGACGTGATCAGGGCGCGCCAGATCGTGACGGCCAACACCGAGGAGTATCGCGACCTCGGCGCCAACCGGCGCACCACGCAGATCGCCTTCGCCTTGCTCTACCTCGGCCTGACGCTGATCGTGGTGCTTTCGGCCATCTGGACCGGCATCGCCGTCGCCGACCGGCTGGTGCGGCCGATCCGGCAGCTCATCGGCGCTGCCGACGAGGTCGCCACCGGCAATCTCGACGTCTCGGTTCCGGTGCGGCCGTCGGACGGCGACGTGGCGGCGCTTGCGGGCACGTTCAACAAGATGCTGCAGGAACTCAAGTCGCAGCGCAACGAGATCCTGACGGCCAAGGACGTCATCGACGAGCGGCGGCGTTTCTCGGAAGCCGTGCTCTCGGGCGTCACCGCCAGCGTCATCGGCGTCGACCCCTACGGCAGCATCACCATCGTCAACCGGTCCGCCGAGGCCATGCTGGCGCTGCCGGCCGATGCCTCGCTCGGCCAGAACCTCTCGGTCCTCCTGCCGCATGTCGGCCGCGTCTTCGAGATCGGCCGCAGGTCGGGACGCCCGGTCTATCGCGAGCAGGTCACCTTCTACCGTGCCGGGGCGGAGCGCACCTTCAACGTGCAGGTCACCGTGGAAGAGGGCGACAAGGAAACCGACGACAAGTCCTTCGTCGTGACCGTCGACGACATCACCGACCTGGTCACAGCTCAGCGGACCTCTGCCTGGGCGGACGTGGCGCGGCGCATCGCCCACGAGATCAAGAACCCGCTGACGCCGATCCAGCTGTCGGCCGAGCGCATCCGCCGCCGCTACGGCAAGGTCATCACCGAGGACCGCGAGGTCTTCGACCAGTGCACCGACACCATCATCCGCCAGGTCGGCGACATCGGCCGCATGGTCGACGAATTCTCGGCGTTCGCGCGCATGCCGAAGCCGGAAATGAAGGTCGTCGACATCCGCGAGCCGCTGCGCGAGGCCTCGTTCCTGGTCGAGGTGAGCCGTTCGGACATCGCCTTCGAACGCGACGTGCCGCCCGGACCGCTCAAGGGTACGTTCGACAGCCGGCTGATGGCGCAGGCCTTCGGCAATGTCATCAAGAACGCCGCCGAGGCCATCGAGGCCGTGGAACGCCAGATCGGCGAGCGCGGCGTCATCAGGATCCGCGCCAGGCGGGAGGGCCGGACGATCCGCATCGATGTCATCGACAACGGCAAGGGCCTGCCGCGGGAGAACCGCCAGCGCCTGCTCGAGCCTTATATGACGACGCGCGAAAAAGGCACGGGCCTCGGCCTCGCTATCGTCAAGAAGATCGTCGAGGACCATGGCGGAAGATTGGAGCTTCACGACGCGCCTGCCGATTTCCACGGCGGCCGCGGCGCGATGATCAGCATGATCTTGCCTGCGGCGGCCGAAGAGGCCCCCTCGGCCGATGCCGGAGACGCAGCGCAGGACGGACAAAACGAAAAGGTCGGAAATGGCGTCTGATATTCTCATCGTCGACGACGAGGAAGACATCCGTGAACTGGTCGCCGGCATCCTGAGCGACGAGGGCCACGAAACCCGCACCGCGTTCGATGCCGACAGCGCGCTCGCCGCGATCGCCGATCGCGCGCCGCGCCTGGTGTTCCTGGACATCTGGCTGCAGGGCTCGCGGCTGGACGGGCTGGCCCTGCTCGACGAGATCAAGACGTTGCACCCCAATCTGCCGGTGGTGATGATCTCGGGCCACGGCAACATCGAGACCGCCGTTTCGGCGATCCGGCGCGGCGCCTACGATTTCATCGAGAAGCCGTTCAAGGCCGACCGGCTGATCCTGATTGCCGAGCGCGCGCTCGAGACCTCCAAGCTCAGGCGCGAAGTCTCCGAGCTCAAGATGCGCAGCGGCGACACCCAGGACCTGATCGGCATGTCCTCGGCGATGAGCCAGCTGCGCCAGACCATCGATCGCGTCGCCCCGACCAACAGCCGCGTGATGATCATCGGGCCGTCCGGTTCGGGCAAGGAGATGGTGGCGCGCGCCATCCACGCGCATTCGGGCCGCAAGGCGGGGCCGTTCGTGACGCTGAACGCCGCGACGATCACGCCCGAGCGTATGGAGATCGAGCTGTTCGGCACCGAATCGAACGGTGGCGAGCGCAAGGTCGGCGCGCTGGAGGAGGCGCATCAGGGCATCCTCTATCTCGACGAGGTCGCCGACATGCCGCGCGAGACGCAGAACAGGATCCTGCGCGTGCTGGTCGACCAGCAGTTCGAGCGCGTCGGCGGCACCAAGCGTGTCAGGGTCGACGTGCGCATCATCTCGTCGACGGCGCAGAATCTCGAGGCGATGATCGCCGAGGGGCGGTTCCGCGAGGATCTCTACCATCGCCTGGCCGTCGTCCCGGTGATGGTGCCGGGGCTCGCCGAGCGGCGCGAGGACATTCCCTATCTCGTCGACAACTTCATGAAGCAGATGGCCAAGCAGGCGGGCATCAAGCCGCGCCGCATCGGCGACGACGCGCTGGCCGTGCTCCAGGCCCACAACTGGCCGGGCAACGTCCGCCAGCTGCGCAACAACATCGAGCGGCTGCTCATCCTCGCCCGCGGCGACGATCCGGAGGCGCCGATCACCGCCGACCTCCTGCCGTCCGAGATCGGCGACGTCATGCCGCGCGCGCCGAGCCAGTCCGACCAGCACATCATGGCGCTGCCGCTCAGGGAGGCGCGCGAGATGTTCGAGAAGGAATATCTCATCGCCCAGATCAACCGCTTCGGCGGCAACATCTCCAAGACGGCCGAGTTCATCGGCATGGAACGCTCCGCCCTGCACCGCAAACTGAAGTCGCTGGGCGTCTGAACGCCGCCGGCCAGCTAGGATAGACATCCCACATGCGCGTGATCATCTGCGGAGCGGGGCAGGTCGGCTACGGCATCGCCGAACGGCTGGCGGCCGAGAAGAACGACGTCTCGATCATCGATACGGCGCCGGAGCTGATCCAGTCGGTCCGCGATTCACTCGACGTCCGCGGCTATGTCGGTCACGGCTCGCATCCGGAGGTGCTGGAGGCCGCGGGCGCCCAGAACGCCGACATGATCATCGCCGTCACCTTGTTCGACGAGGTCAACATTGTCGCCTGCGAGGTCGCGCACGCGCTGTTCAACGTGCCGATGAAGGTGGCGCGCATCCGCTCCCAGGCCTATCTGCAGCCGCACTACCAGGATCTGTTCTCGCGCGACCACCTGCCGATCGACGTCATCATTTCGCCGGAACTCGAGGTCGGCGAGATGGTGCTTCGGCGCATCACCCTGCCGGGCGCCACCGACGTCGTGCGCTTCGCCGAGAACCGCATCGTCATGGTGGCGATCGAGTGCCTCGACGATTGCCCCGTCATCAACACGCCGCTGGGCCAGCTCACGGAGCTTTTCCCCGACCTGCCATCGACGGTGGTCGGCGTCAGCCGCAACGGCCAGCTGTTCATCCCGCATTCGGCCGACCAGCTCATGGTCGGCGATCTCGCCTATGTCGTCACCACCAAGGACCAGGTGCGCCGCACGCTCGGCCTGTTCGGCCACGACGAACAGGAAGCGACGCGCATCGTCATCGCCGGCGGCGGCAATATCGGGCTCTATGTCGCGCGCACCATCGAGCAGCGTCAGGGGCGCACCAGGATCAAAATCATCGAGGCCAGCAAGGAGCGTGCGGTGAAGGCGGCGGATGCGCTGCGCCGCACGGTGGTGCTCAACGGCAGCGCGCTCGACCAGAAGCTCCTGCTCGAGGCCGACATCCAGGACGCCGACCTCATGGTGGCGCTGACCAACAACGACCAGGTCAACATCCTGTCGAGCGTCATGGCCAAGCGTCTGGGCTGCAAGGGCAATCTGGCGCTCATCAACAGCCCGTCCTATCACGACCTGACCAAGTCGCTGGGCATCGACGCCTATGTCAATCCGAGCGCCGTCACCATTTCGCGCGTGCTCCAGCATGTCCGCCGCGGCCGCATCCGGCAGGTGCATTCGGTGCAGCGGGGAGCCGCCGAGATCATCGAGGCCGAGGCGCTCGAGACCTCGCCGCTGGTCGGAGCCCAGCTGCGCGACCTCGAACTGCCCGACGGCATGCGCATCGGCGCGATCTACCGGGATGGCCAGGTCATCAAGCCGGGGGGCTCGGTCAAGATCAGGCCGAAGGATCGCGTCGTCATCTTCGCGCTCGACAAGGCGGTCAAGCAGGTCGAGCAGATGTTCCGTGTCAGCCTGGAATTCTTCTGACCTGGATCACCAGTATCTCCGTTGCTGCCCGGCCGGGATCGGGTAGAACGCCGCAAACTTGCCGAGGGGTTCGAATTCATGCCGCGCATCGCCTATGTCAACGGCCGCTATCTCCCGCATGCCTATGCCAGCGTGCACATCGAGGACCGCGGCTACCAGTTCGCCGACGGCGTCTACGAGGTCTGCGAGGTGGCCCGCGGCTTCATCGTCGACAGCAAGCGGCATCTCGACAGGCTCGACCGCTCGCTGTCCGAGCTGCGCATCGACTGGCCGCTCAAGCGGGCCGCGCTGGTCCACATCATGCGCGAGGTCATCCGCCGCAACCGCGTCGTCAACGGCATGGTCTACCTGCAGGTCACCCGCGGGGTGGCGCCGCGCGATCACGTCTTCCCGCTGGCCGGAACCCGCCCCGCGCTGGTCGTGACCGCCAAGCGCACCGACCCGGCCGCCGCCGCCAGGAAGGTAGCGGCCGGCCTCAAGGTGATCACGGTTCCGGAAAACCGTTGGGACAGGGTCGACATCAAGTCGGTCGGCCTGCTGCCCAACGTGCTGGCGCGCCAGCAGGCAAAGGAAGCCGGCGCCCAGGAAGCCTGGTTCGTCGATCCCGACGGCACGGTCAAGGAAGGTGCGGCGACCAATGCCTGGATCGTCACCAAGGACGGCCGGCTTGTCACCCGGCCGGCCGACCACGGCATCCTCAGGGGCGTCACCCGCACCACGCTGATGGAAGTGGCGGCAAAGCTCGGCCTCAGGGTCGAGGAGCGCGGCTTCACCGTCGACGAGGCCAAGGCGGCGCGCGAGGCTTTCATCACCGCGGCGACGACGCTGGTCATGCCGATCGTCGCGATCGACGGCCAGCCGGTCGCCAACGGCCATCCCGGCTCGGTGGCACTTTCCCTGCGCGAGGCGTTTTTTGACGTTGCGGAAAAAATCCAAGCCTGATAACCGCTTGGGCGTAAATGGTTAAATTCATCTCGTTCAGCTTGCTGCAGGTTGTGGCAAGGGGGTGTCTGCCGGCTTGACATGGGCCGTGTAATTTGGCGCATTGGCGGGCAGACAGGGATCGGCGAAAGAAAAAAACAATGGCGGAACGATCGCAGAATCTTCAGGACCTTTTCCTGAATTCAGTTCGTAAGAGCAAAAACCCACTCACCATTTTCCTCATTAACGGCGTGAAGTTGACCGGGGTCGTGACCTCCTTCGACAACTTCTGTGTTTTGTTGCGCCGCGACGGACATTCCCAGCTCGTCTACAAGCATGCCATCTCGACGATCATGCCGAGCCAGCCGGTTCAGATGTTCGACGGCGAGGAAAGCCAGGGCGGCTGATTGGCGCGCGATAGGAATTCCGGCTCCAAGGCCGGTGCCAGCAACGGACCCGATTCGGTAGGGGGCGACAAAGCCCCCACGCGTGCGGTCGTCATCGTGCCGGTGCTCACGCGCCAGGCCAAGGGTGACGACGACGGCGCGCGGCCACGCCTGTCGCGCTCGTCCGACGCGCGCCATGACGAGGCCGTGGGCCTGACCAAGGCAATCGATCTCGAGCCGGTGCACACGGCCGTCGTGGCGGTCGCCGAACCACGGCCGGCAACCCTGCTCGGCAGCGGCAAGGTCGAGGAGTTCGCCGAGATCGTGAAGGAGCGCGGCGCCGAGCTGGTCATCGTCGACCATCCGCTGACGCCGGTGCAGCAGCGCAACCTCGAAAAAGAGATGAACGCCAAGGTGCTCGACCGCACCGGCCTGATCCTCGAAATCTTCGGCCGCCGCGCCCGCACCAAGGAAGGCACGCTGCAGGTCGAGCTCGCTCACCTCAATTACCAGAAGGGCCGGCTGGTGCGCAGCTGGACCCACCTCGAGCGCCAGCGCGGCGGTGCCGGCTTCCTCGGCGGTCCCGGCGAAACCCAGATCGAGGCCGACCGGCGCGCGCTCCAGGAAAAGATACTCAAGCTCAAGCGCGAGCTGGAGACGGTGCGCCGCACCCGCGACCTGCACCGCGCCAAGCGCCGCAAGGTGCCGTTCCCGGTCGTCGCCATCGTCGGCTACACCAATGCCGGCAAGTCGACGCTGTTCAACCGGCTGACCGGCGCCGGCGTTCTCGCCGAGGACATGCTGTTCGCCACGCTCGACCCGACGCTGCGGCGGGTGCGGCTGCCGCACGGCACGCCGATCATCCTGTCCGACACGGTCGGCTTCATCTCCGACCTGCCGACGCACCTGATCGCCGCCTTCCGCGCCACCCTCGAAGAGGTGGTCGAGGCCGATCTCGTCATCCACCTCCGCGACATTTCCGATCCCGACACGGCAGCCCAGGCCGACGACGTCGAGCGCATCCTGGCCGATCTCGGCGTCGATGCCGGCGATACCGACCGCGTCATCGAAGTCTGGAACAAGATCGACCAGCTCGACGAGGGCAATCGCGAGCGCCTGCTTTCGGACAGCTCCGGCGACCGCGGGACGCCGCCGATCGCGATCTCGGCGATCACGGGCGAGGGGATTCCGGCCCTGACCGCGCTCATCGAGCAACGGGTCTCGGGCGAGCTGGAAACGATCGACGTGATGCTCGAACCGAGCCAGCTCGGCCAGATCGACTGGCTCTACCGCAATGGCGACGTCGTCTCGCGCACCGACAACGACGACGGCAGCGTGTCGATGACCATCAGGGCCACGGCCTCGGCCCGCGAAGAGATCGCGGCTCGGATCGTGCGCAAGGGCAGGCACTGAGCTGCTCCAGCTTGGGTTCCTCGCCCCCGCGAAGTGGGGGGAGGTGGTTCGCGAAGCGAACCGGTGAGGGGGGGTCTCAATCCCGTGTGTGCTGGGGCAGCCAGCTCATTCGCCGGCGACGACCTACTTCGCCGTCTTCGCCTGCTGCCAGAGCGCTTCCATCTCGTCGAGCGTCGCCGCTTCCAGGCCGCTGCCGGCCTCGTTCAGCGCCTTTTCGACATAATGGAAACGCGTCCGGAACTTGTCGTTGGTGCCGCCGAGCGCCGCCTCGGAATCGAGCTGCAGGTGGCGGCCGAGATTGACCAGCGCAAACAGCATGTCGCCGAATTCGTCCTTGATCGCCGCCTGGTCGCCCTTGGCCATGGCCTCGCGCAACTCGCCGATCTCCTCCTCGATCTTGTCGAGGATGGGGGCTGCCTCGCCCCAGTCGAAGCCGACGCGCGCCGCCTTCTCCTGCAGCTTCAGCGCCCGCGTCAGCGCCGGTAGAGCTACCGGCACGGAGTCCAGGAAGCCGTTGCCGTGGTCCTCGGGGTCGAGCCCGCGCGCGATGCGGGCGGAACGCCTTTCGGCCTTCTCCTCGGCCTTGATCTTCTCCCACATGCCCTTGGCCGAACGCGCCTCGCGCGCCTCGGCGTCGCCGAAGACATGCGGATGGCGGCGGATCATCTTGGTCGTGATGCCCTGGACCACGTCGCCGAAGGAGAATTCGCCGGCCTCCGCGGCCATCTGGGCGTGGTAGACCACCTGCAGCAGCAGGTCGCCGAGTTCCTCGCGCAAATGGTCGATGTCGTTGCGCGAAATCGCGTCGGCCACCTCATAGGCCTCCTCGATGGTGTAGGGGGCGATCGTCGCGAAGTTCTGCTCGATGTCCCACGGGCAGCCGGTTTCCGGCTCGCGCAGGGCTGCCATGATCTCGATCAGGCGGGTGATGTCCTTGGAAGGGTGCATGAGAGCGATGCTATTACCCGCTCGCGCCAGACCCAACAATGGCCTTGGAGGCCGAAGGCTTGTCCACAACGTAGTTGGGATGCCTGCAGGTCCCACTTCCAGCCCTGAGCGGGCCTCGTGTGGCGCATTGCCCATTGACCTCCATGGCGCGCGCAGGCAGGTAGTCGCCATGCTGCATCTATCTCTCGTTGCAATGGGCGGCGCCATCGGCGCCTCGCTGCGCCATCTGGTCAACCTGGTGTCGCTGCGCCTGTTCGGCCCGAACTTTCCCTGGGGCACGATGGTCATCAACATCGTCGGGTCTTTCACCATGGGGCTGTTCATCGGCTGGCTGGCGCGCCGCGCCGGCGCATCGAACGAATTGCGGCTGTTCGTGGCTACGGGGATCTTCGGCGGCTTCACGACCTTCTCTGCCTTTTCGCTCGACGTCGCGACGCTTTGGGAACGTGGCGCGACCGTTTCGGCGGCGGGTTATGCGCTCGCGAGCGTGATCGGCGCGGTCCTGGCGCTGTTTTGCGGCTTGTGGCTCGCAAGAAGCATCGGCTGATGCTATTGGGCCGCTTCGAAACGTACAGGTGAATGATGGCAGGCGTCGAACAGATCACGGTGGAAGCCGGCGAAGCGGGCATGCGGCTCGATCGCTGGTTCAAGACCCATTTTCCCGGGCTCGGCTTCGGCCATCTGCAGAAGCTGCTGCGCTCCGGCCAGATCCGCGTCAATGGCGGCCGCGCCAAGGCCGACACGCGCGTCGAGCCGGGACACGTGATCCGCATTCCGCCGCTCGACGTCGACAAGAAGGGCGAGGGGCCGCTGACGGCGCGCACCATGCGCAATCAGGATGATGGCGACGTGCTCGCCCAGATGCTGCTCTACGAGGACCCCAAGGTCTTCGTCTTCAACAAGCCGGCCGGCCTTGCCGTGCAGGGCGGCTCCGGCGTCTCGCGCCATCTCGACGACATGCTGGAGGCCTGGCGCAACAAGAAGGGCGAGAAGCCGCGCCTGGTGCACCGCCTCGACCGCGACACTTCCGGCGTGCTCGTGGTCGCCCGCACGCGCCTTGCGGCGATGAAGCTCGCCGAGGCCTTCCGCGCCCGCGAAACCAGGAAGACCTACTGGGCCCTGGTCAAGGGCGTGCCGCCCAAGCGCGAGGACAAGATCTCGACCTGGCTGATCAAGGAACAGACGCCGGACGGCGACCGCATGCGCATCGCCAAGCACGGCGAAAAGGGCGCCGACCATGCCGTTTCCTACTATCGCATCCTCGAGCAGGCGGCCCAGGCGCTGACCTGGCTCGAAATGGAGCCCTATACCGGGCGCACCCACCAGTTGCGCGTCCACGCCGCCCATATCGGTTGCCCGATCATCGGCGATCCGAAATATTTCGAGCACGACACCAACTGGGAATTCCCCGGCGGCATCCAGAACCGCCTGCACCTGCATGCCCGCCGCATCGTCATCCCGCATCCCGACCAGGGCGTGATCGACGTCACCGCACCGATGCCGCCGCATATGCGCCAGAGCTGGAACCTGATCGGCTTCGACGAGGAAAGCGGCTCGCCCGAGTGAACCCCCGGACCATCATGAAACTCGTACTTTTCGATTGCGACGGCACGCTGGTCGACAGCGCCGACATCATCCATGCCTCGATGGTGGCGACGTTTCGCGAGGCCGGCCTGCCGCTTCCGACGCCCGCCGCCACCAAGGGCATCATCGGGCTGACGCTCGACATCGCGATCGCCGCCCTTTTGCAGCGTCCGCTCGACGACGAGTGCCGGCAACTCGCTGTCCGCTACAAGGAACATTTCAATGCCACGCATCGCCGGCCCGACTTCGAGGAGCCGCTGTTCGACGGCATTGCACAATTATTAGGCACATTGGCGGCTCGCGACGACGTGCTGATCGGCATGGTCACCGGCAAGTCGCGGCGAGGGGTGCGTCGCGTGCTCGAAGCGCATGGCTTCGAACGCTATTTCGTCACCGTGCGCACGGCGGACGACTGCCCGTCGAAGCCGCATCCGGCCATGGTGCTGGAATGCTGCGCTGAGATGGGCGTCGACCCGGCCTCGACTTTGGTGGTCGGCGACGCCATTTATGACATGCAGATGGCCAAGAGCGCGGGTGCACGCGCGGTCGGCGTGTCGTGGGGCTACCACCACCGTGAAGGCCTGTTCGCCACCGGCGCGGATGCCGTGATCGACACGCCCGCCGAACTGCTGGCCCTCATCGACTGACAGGAGCGAACCATGCGCGACATTCTGAGCGATCTCGAAGCCGGCCCGCAGCTGTCCGATCCCGATCCGATCCGCCGGGCGCAGATCCAGATGCGCACGCCGCTGCCCAAGCGCTTCTACAAGCAGGCATCGGTGGCGGAAACGGACGGCGCCCATGCGGTCCAGCTCGACGGCAAGTCGGTGCGCACGCCCGGCAAGGCCCTGCTCGCGCTGCCCACCGCGGCGGCGGCGCAGCTCGTCGCCGACGAATTCGCCGCCCAGGCCGAAGTCATCGACCCCTTCACCATGCCCGTGCTGCGGCTCGTCAACACGGCGATCGACGGCGTCGCCGCCGACCCGCAGGCGGTGCTCGAGGACATCCTGCGCTTCGCCTCCTCGGATCTGCTGTGCTACCGCGCCGACAGCCCGGAAAAGCTCGTCCAGCGCCAGTCGGATGCCTGGGATCCGGTGATCGACTGGGCGCGGGCGTCGCTGGGCGCGCGTTTCGTGCTCGCCGAAGGCGTGATGCATGTCGACCAGCCGCGCGAGGCGATCGCAGCGCTCGGCGTCCATCTTTCGCAGCGCTCGGAGCCGATGCGGCTGGCAGCGCTGCATGTCATGACGGCGCTCACCGGTTCGGCGCTGCTGGCGCTGGCCGTGGAGATGGGCGAACTCGACGTCGAGGAGGCCTGGACGGCCGCTCACGTCGATGAGGACTGGCAGATCGAGCACTGGGGCCAGGATTCCGAGGCCGTCGCCCGCCGCGCCAACCGCAAGCGCGACATGCAGGCGGCCGTTGCCCTGCTGACCGCGCTGAAGCCGGCCTGACCCGCCGGGGCGGCGCAGCACGTCGCTTGTGCAGGACGAGCCGGAGACCGGCATCCACCTGCCTAATTGTTGTGCACTTCAATCGCGTGCCGTCGTGCCAAGCCTTGCATCAGCTGCATTTCGCAGTTGGCACGAGGCTTGCTTCTCATATGTCGGCAAAACAGCCGCCCCGGCGGCAGCACGACACTGAGAGGACAGCATGACGAAGTACAAGCTCGAGTACATTTGGCTGGACGGATACACGCCGACCCCCAATCTTCGCGGCAAGACGCAGATCAAGGAGTTCGCGGAATTCCCCAGGCTCGAGCAGCTTCCGCTATGGGGCTTCGACGGCAGCTCGACCCGGCAGGCCGAAGGCCGCAGCTCCGACTGCGTGCTGAAGCCGGTCGCCGTCTATCCCGATCCGGCCCGCACCAACGGCGTGCTGGTGATGTGCGAAGTGATGATGCCCGACGGCGTCACCCCGCATCCGTCCAACAGCCGCGCCGGCATCCTCGACGACGAGGGCGCCTGGTTCGGCTTCGAGCAGGAATACTTCTTCTACAAGGACGGCCGCCCGCTCGGCTTCCCGGAGAGCGGTTTCCCGGCTCCGCAGGGCGAATACTACACCGGCGTCGGCTACAAGAACGTCGGCAACATCGCCCGCCAGATCGTCGAGGAGCACCTCGACCTCTGCCTGGCCGCCGGCATCAACCATGAAGGCATCAATGCCGAGGTGGCCAAGGGCCAGTGGGAATTCCAGGTCTTCGGCAAGGGCTCGAAGAAGGCGGCCGACGAGATCTGGCTGGCGCGCTACCTGCTGCAGCGCCTGACCGAGAAGTACTGCATCGACATCGAGTACCACTGCAAGCCGCTCGGCGATACCGACTGGAACGGCTCGGGCATGCACGCCAACTTCTCGACCGCCTACATGCGCGAAGTCGGCGGCAAGGCCTATTTCGAGGCGCTGATGGCAGCCTTCGGCGAAGCCCGCGCCGACCACATCGCCGTCTATGGCCCGGACAACCACCTGCGCCTGACCGGCAAGCACGAGACCGCTTCGATCCACGTCTTCACCTGGGGCGTGGCCGACCGCGGCGCCTCGGTCCGCGTGCCGCACAGCTTCGTCCGCAACGACTATCGCGGCTATCTCGAGGATCGCCGCCCGAACTCGCAGGGCGACCCCTACCAGATCGCCTCGCAGATCCTGAAGACGATCGCTTCGGTGCCGACCAGCGTCGAGACCAAGGAAGCTGCCTAACCTTTAGGCAGCGTCGAACAACAAAGCCCCGGGTTTCGGTCCGGGGCTTTTTTCGTTTCCAGGGAGCGGAGAGAGGGCTGACGAGCCATGCGGATGGCCTGCGCCGCGTAGCGATTCAGCGCCTCAGCGCATAAAAAAGCCCCGGATCGCTCCGGGGCTTTTTCGCTTTGTTTCTCGAACCTTAGATCGAGTAGTACATGTCGTACTCGACCGGGTGCGGGGTCATCTCGAAGCGCATCACCTCGGCCATCTTCAGCTCGATGAAGCTGTCGATCTGGTCGTCGTCGAAGACGCCGCCGGCCTTGAGGAAGCCGCGGTCCTTGTCGAGGCTCTGGAGTGCCTCGCGCAGGCTGCCGCAGACGGTCGGGATCTTCTTGAGCTCCTTGGCCGGCAGGTCGTACAGATCCTTGTCCATCGGCTGGCCGGGGTGGATCTTGTTCTTGATGCCGTCGAGGCCGGCCATCAGCAGGGCGGCGAAGCCGAGATAGGGGTTCGCGCCCGGATCGGGGAAGCGGACCTCGACGCGCTTCGACTTCGGCGACGAGCCGAACGGGATGCGGCACGAGGCCGAGCGGTTGCGGGCCGAATAGGCCAGCAGCACCGGCGCCTCGTAGCCCGGCACCAGGCGCTTGTAGGAGTTGGTCAGCGGGTTGGTGAAGGCGTTGACCGCCTTGGCGTGCTTGATGACGCCGCCGATGAAGTAGAGGCAGTTCTCCGACAGGCCGGCATACTCGTTGCCGGCAAAAGTCGGCTTGCCGTTCTTCCAGATCGACATGTGGACGTGCATGCCCGAGCCGTTGTCGCCGAAGATCGGTTTCGGCATGAAAGTGGCCGTCTTGCCGTAGGCGTTGGCGACCTGGTGCACGACATACTTGTAGATCAGCATCTTGTCGGCGTTGCGGACCAGCGTGTCGAACTTGATGCCGAGCTCGTGCTGGGCGGCGGCGACCTCGTGGTGGTGCTTCTCGACGCGCACGCCCATCTCGGTCAGCACCGTCAGCATCTCGGAACGCATGTCCTGGCAGCTGTCGACCGGCGGCACCGGGAAATAGCCGCCCTTGACGCGCGGACGGTGGCCGAGGTTGCCGGTCTCGTAGTCGGTGTCGTCGTTCGACGGCAGTTCGGTCGAGTCGAGCTTGAAGCCTGTGTTGTAGGCGTCGGCCTTGTACTTGACGTCATCGAAGACGAAGAACTCGGCTTCCGGGCCGACGAAGATGGTGTCGCCGATGCCTTCCGCCTTCATGTAGGCCTCGGCCTTCTTGGCGGTACCGCGCGGATCGCGGTTGTAGGCCTCGCCCGAGACCGGGTCGAGGATGTCGCACAGGATCACCATGGTCGACTGGGCGAAGAACGGGTCCATGTGGACCGTGTCCGTGTCCGGCATCAGCACCATGTCGGACTCGTTGATGGCCTTCCAGCCGGCAATCGACGAGCCGTCGAACATGACGCCGTCGGAGAACATTTCCTCCTCGACTTCGGCGATGTCCATGGTGACGTGCTGGAGCTTGCCCTTCGGGTCGGTGAAGCGCAGGTCAACGAACTTCACGTCGTTGTCCTTGATCTGCTTCATGATGTCGCTGGCTGTCGTCATATGCTGTTTTCCTGTCTGATGACGTTGGATCGGATGGACTGAAGAAAAAGGGGTCAGATGGCGTCTATGCCGGTTTCGCCGGTGCGGATGCGCACCACTTCCTCGATGTTGGAGACGAAGATCTTGCCGTCGCCGATGCGGCCGGTCTGGGCGGCCTTGCGGATGGCCTCGATGGCCGCCTCGACGGCCTCGTCGCCGAGCACGACCTCGATCTTCACCTTGGGCAGGAAGTCGACGACATATTCGGCGCCGCGGTAGAGTTCGGTGTGGCCCTTCTGGCGGCCGAAGCCCTTGGCCTCGGTCACCGTGATGCCCTGGAGGCCTGCTTCCTGGAGGGCTTCCTTCACCTCGTCGAGCTTGAACGGCTTGATGATCGCTTCGATCTTTTTCATGCGAATACTGGCCTCCACTTGCCGAATCCATTTGGGGTGATGCACCCGCTCGCGCTCATCGAAGCACGAAGCATGCCAGTTGCATCGCCTGCGACACAATTGAGCGGTTTGCCCACGCACTGGCCGCAGAAACGGGATATTGCGGCGGATTCCGCCCCGCTGACCAGAGGGCGCACAAATTTTCATCGCGAATTGCGCTCGGGGCCTGCCTAAAAATGCATCATTGTGCCGAGGAATTGGGCTTTGACCGGTGTCTTTCGGTCCGCGCCCGCACTGTGATAACCATCATGACAACGACCGGACGGATAGTGCCATGGCCTTCGAACTGCTGACCCCGAACGAGATGGCGGAGGCCGACCGGCTGACCATCGCGGCAGGGCCGATCGACGGCATCGGCCTGATGCGCCGGGCAGGGGGCGCCGTCGCCGATCTGGTCCTGGCGCGCTATCCGGGCGCGCACCCCGTGCATGTGCTCTGCGGGCCGGGCAACAATGGCGGCGACGGCTATGTGGTGTCCCGCCTGCTGCGCGAAAGCGGGGTGCCGGTCAGGCTTTTCGCCGACGGCACGCCGAAGACGGGCAGCGACGCGGCACTGGCGGCGGCCGAGTGCCCGGTCGCGCCGGAGCCGCTTTCGCGCTTCTTGCCGGAGCCAGGCTGCCTGGTCGTCGACGCGCTCTACGGCGCTGGGCTGTCGAAGCCGCTGGCTGGCGAGGCCCTTGCGGCGGTCGAGCGGGCGAACGCCTCGGGCGTGACCGTCGTCGCAGTCGACCTGCCGTCCGGCGTATCGGGCGAAACCGGTGCGGTGCTCGGCGCCACGTTCAATGCGGCCGTGACCGTCACCTTCGCGCGCAAGAAGCCCGGCCATCTGCTGCAACCCGGAAGTGAGCATTGCGGCGAGGTCGTCGTTGCCGACATCGGCATGTCCACCGCGACGATCGCCGCCACCGGCACGCGCTGCCTGGAAAACGATCCCGCCTGGTGGCGCAGCCGGTTTCCATCGCCGGCCAACGACGCCCACAAATACAGCCGCGGCCATGTCGGCGTCTTCTCCGGCGGGGTCGCGGCCACCGGCGCGGCGCGGCTGTCGGCGATGGCCGCGGCGCGGGCCGGGGCAGGGGCGGTGACGGTGCTGTCGCCGGGATCGGCACTGGCCACCAATGCCGCACATCTCACCTCCATCATCCTCAGGCGCTGCGACGGGCTCGAGGACGCGCTAGCCTTCCTCGAGGCGCGCCGGCCCGCGGCGCTGGTCTACGGCCCGGGACTGGGGCCGGAGCCGGAGGTCGGCCGCTTCGCGCTCGAGTTGATGATGCAAGGACATGGACGCTTCGGCACGCTCGTGCTCGATGCCGACGGCATCACCTCGCTGTCGCACAAGCGCGCGGGCTTCCTGGAGGCTCGCCGGCGGCAGGGCCGCCCGGCGCTGGTGCTGACGCCGCATCACGGCGAGTTCGGCCGCCTGTTCCCCGACCTCGCCGCCGATGCCGCGCTGTCCAAGCTCGAACGGGCGCGGGCGGCAGCCGCCAGGGTGGACGCAACGATCGTCTACAAGGGGCCCGA
The DNA here is from genome assembly GCF_039907765.1 of Mesorhizobium sp. CC13. NCBI lineage: Bacteria > Pseudomonadati > Pseudomonadota > Alphaproteobacteria > Hyphomicrobiales > Phyllobacteriaceae > Mesorhizobium > Mesorhizobium sp. CC13. The sequence goes on from NZ_JARDJI010000002.1 coordinate 549,574, forward strand.
CACGGTGATCGCGGCGCCCGACGGGCGGGCGGCGATCAACGCCAACGGCACGGCGCTGCTCGCCACCGCCGGTTCCGGCGACGTGCTGTCAGGGATCGTCGCGGCACTCGTGGCCCAGGGCATGCCGCATTTCGAGGCGGCCTGCGCCGCGGTCTGGATGCATGCCGCCGCCGCCCGCCGCTTCGGCCCCGGCCTGATCGCCGAGGATCTTCCGCTCGCGCTGCGCGAGGTCGTCGCGGCGTTGAGCGGGTGAGGGGCGGGCCGTCTTTCCTTCCCCTTGTGGGAGAAGGTGCCTGAACGAAGTGAAGGCGGATGAGGGGTGCTGGACGGAGTGCAGCGCCCGCGCCGGAGCTGCCAATCTCCCCTCATTTTCACCGTCTCATTTCTTCCCACCCCCCTCTGTCCTGCAAACCTAGCAGGGTGGGAAGGAAGCAACGCGGTGCCCGGCTCAGCCTCCGTTCACCCGTTTCATCAGGGCGATCGCGCCGTGCGGGGCGCGTACCTTGCCCTCGGTGATGAAGAAGACGAAGACGTCGCGCGGCTTGACGGGCGCGTCGGTCGAAGGGTCGGCGCGGGGCAGGTCGGCCGGCACGCCGCCTTGCGCCCAGGTTTTCGCCCGCCCGGCCCATTCGTCCAGCGCCTTCGGCGCGTAGCAGTCGGGGTTGTCGTCGCTGCCGGTCTGCAGGCGGGCATAGACGAAGTCGCCGGTCACGTCGGCGATCGCCGGGTAGGTGGCGTGGTCGGCATAGACGATTGCCACGTTGTGCTTGCGCGCCAGCGCCACGAATTCGGGCACGACGAAGCTCGGATGGCGGACCTCGACGGCATGGCGCAGCATGATGCTGTCCTGCTTCTCCGGCAGCAGCTTCAGGAAGGCCTCGAAGTCGTCATGGTCGAACTTCTTGGTCGGCGCCATCTGCCACAGGATCGGACCGAGCTTGTCGCCCAGCGCGGTGATCCCTTGCGTGACGAAGCGCGTGACCGACTCCCCGGACTCCGCCAGCACGCGGCGGTTGGTGACGAAGCGGTTGCCCTTGAGCGTGAAGACGAAGCCGTCCGGCGCCTCGCTGGCCCATTTGAGGAAGGTCGGCTCCTTGAACCCGGAATAGTAGGTGCCGTTGACCTCGATCGCCGGCACCTGACTGCTGGCAAATGTCAGCTGCTTCGCCTTGGACAGCTTTTCGGGATAGAACGTTCCTTCCCAGGGCTCGAACGTCCAGCCGCCCATGCCGGCGCGGATTTTTCCTGAAGCGGTCATCTTTTTAGTCCCTCGCAGTCAAGCACTTCGCAGAAGTGGACCACGCTCCGTGCGTGGATCGGCCAAAATCTCACGATTATTTCGATATTTCTCGACTGCTCTCCGAAGCCTACGCTTTTGTTCAATGCGGCCAACTTCCCCAATTCGAGGAAAGAATGTCCGAAAGGGAGTTGGATCAACTGCCGGATTCATCTTGTCTTCGTTTGTTGCATACCACCAAACTTGAAAGATTTGAGCTTCAACAGGTAGGATTTTTGTCAGCAGCATATAGTCCAGCCAGCCCATAAATAAGGGAGCGTCGTTTGCCGCGTCTGTGAATTCCGCCAACAGCGCTTCGTCGTTCCGAGCAGTTGAGTTGTCACGCCTATGATAGTGCTTGATCGCGTTCCAATATTGATTCCGCAGCGCCGCTATCTTGCGTATGTCAACGTCCGGAAATGTCCTCAGAATATGGGTCGATAGAGTGGGGATTTGTGCCTGTGACGCCAGTCCCTCGATTACTTCGCTTCCACCGCACGCCAAGGCCTGTACGGAAAATGGGTCCTTGTTCCTAATGAAAAGTTCAAGCGCAGCTCCCAGCTGGTTGCGGGCAATCTGCAACTTTATCGACATACTGCCCCCTCCTGCTACAGGTCTGTCTCAGAGCTATTCCGCCGCTTCGCGCTTCCTCGCGCCCGGCCTTCTCTCCAGCAGTTCCTTGAGGAACTGGCCGGTGTAGCTGCGCGGCTCGGCGACGATGTCCTCCGGCCGGCCCGCAGCCACCAGTTCGCCGCCGCCGTCGCCGCCCTCGGGGCCGAGGTCGAGCACCCAGTCGGCGGTCTTGATGACCTCGAGGTTGTGCTCGATGACGACGACCGTGTTGCCCTGGTCGACGAGTTCGTGCAGCACCTCGAGCAGCTTGGCGACGTCGTGGAAATGCAGGCCGGTGGTCGGCTCGTCGAGGATGTAGAGCGTCTTGCCGGTCGCCTTGCGCGACAGCTCCTTGGCGAGCTTGATGCGCTGCGCCTCGCCGCCCGACAGCGTGTTGGCCTGCTGGCCGATATGGATGTAGCCGAGGCCGACCTGGTCGAGCGTCCTGAGCTTGTCGCGCACGCCAGGCACCGCCGCGAAGAACTCGACGCCTTCCTCCACCGTCATGTCGAGCACGTCGGCGATCGACTTGCCCTTGAACAGCACCTCCAGCGTCTCGCGGTTGTAGCGCTTGCCGTGGCAGACGTCGCAGGTGACGTAGACGTCGGGCAGGAAGTGCATCTCGATCTTGATGACGCCGTCGCCCTGGCAGGCCTCGCAGCGGCCGCCCTTGACGTTGAAGGAGAAGCGGCCCGGCTGGTAGCCGCGCGCCTTGGCTTCCGGCAGGCCGGCGAACCAGTCGCGGATCGGCGTGAAGGCGCCGGTGTAGGTGGCAGGATTCGAGCGCGGCGTGCGGCCGATCGGCGACTGGTCGATGTCGATGACCTTGTCGAGGAACTCCAAGCCCTCGATGCGGTCGTGCTCGGCCGGGTGCTCGCGCGAGCCCATGATGCGGCGGGAAGCCGCCTTGAACAGCGTCTCGATCAGGAAGGTCGACTTGCCGCCGCCCGACACGCCGGTGACGGCGGTGAAGGTGCCGAGCGGGATTTCGGCGGTGACGTTCTTGAGGTTGTTGCCGCGCGCTCCGACGACCTTGATGCGGCGGTTCTTCTTGAGCTCGCGCCGGATCGGCGGCGTGGCGATCTCCAGTTCGCCCGACAGATATTTGCCGGTGATCGAATTGGGGTTGGCCATCACCTGCTGCGGCGTGCCCTCGGCGATGATGCTGCCGCCATGGATGCCGGCGGCCGGGCCGATGTCGACGACATAATCCGCCGTCAGGATCGCGTCCTCGTCATGCTCGACGACGATGACCGTGTTGCCGATGTCACGCAGGTGGCGCAGCGTGTCGAGCAGGCGGGAATTGTCGCGCTGGTGCAGGCCGATCGACGGCTCGTCGAGCACGTAGAGCACGCCAGTCAGCCCCGAGCCGATCTGCGATGCCAGCCGGATGCGCTGGCTCTCGCCGCCCGACAGCGTGCCGGAGTTGCGCGACAGCGTCAGGTAGTCGAGGCCGACGTCGTTGAGGAAGCGCAGCCGCTCGCGGATCTCCTTGAGGATGCGCACCGCGATCTCGTTCTGCTTGTCGTTGAGCTGCGCCGGCAGCGCCTCGAACCAGGCATTGGCCTTGCGGATCGACTGCTCGGTGACCTCGCCGATGTGCCTGCCGCCGATCTTGACGGCAAGCGACTCGGGCTTGAGGCGGTAGCCGGCGCAGGTCGGGCAGGGGGTGGCCGACATGAAGCGCTCGATCTCCTCGCGCATCCAGGCGGATTCGGTCTCCTTCCAGCGGCGTTCGAGGTTGGGGATCACGCCCTCGAAGGTCTTGGTCGTCTTGTAGGAGCGCAGGCCATCGTCATAGTTGAAGGTGATCTCCTTCGTGCCGGTGCCGTGCAGGATGGCATCTTGCGCTTCCCCGGAAAGCTCGCGCCAGCGGTCGCCGAGCTTGAAGCCGTAGACCTTGCCGAGCGCCTCCAGCGTCTGGGCGTAATAGGGCGAGGTCGACTTGGCCCAGGGGGCGACGGCGCCCTCGCGCAGCGAGACATGGTCCTCGGGCACCACCAGCGCCTGGTCGATGGCGCGCTGGCTGCCGAGGCCGTCGCAGGCCGGGCAGGCGCCGAAGGGGTTGTTGAACGAGAACAGCCGGGGCTCGATCTCGGGGATGGTGAAGCCCGACACCGGACAGGCGAATTTTTCAGAGAAGAGAATGCGTTCGTGGGTTTCGTTGGCGGACTTGTTGACCGAGTCCTCGCCGGTCAGGCTGGCGTCCAGCGGCCGGTCGGCGAACTCGGCCACGGCCAGGCCCTCGGCGAGCTTCAGCGCCGTTTCCATCGAATCCGCGAGGCGCGTGGCGAGGTCGGGACGCACGACGATGCGGTCGACCACCACGTCGATGTCGTGCTTGTACTTCTTGTCCAGCGCCGGCGCGTCGCCGATCTCGTAGAAGGCGCCGTCGATCTTGACGCGCTGGAAACCCTTCTTCTGCAGTTCGGCCAGTTCCTTCTTGTACTCGCCCTTGCGGCCTCGCACGATGGGCGCGAGGATGTAGAGGCGGGTGCCTTCGTCCAGCGCCAGCACCCGGTCGACCATCTGCGACACTGTCTGGCTCTCGATCGGCAGGCCGGTGGCCGGCGAATAGGGCACGCCGACGCGCGCGAACAGCAGGCGCATGTAGTCGTAGATCTCGGTGACGGTGCCGACCGTCGAGCGCGGGTTGCGCGAGGTCGTCTTCTGCTCGATCGAGATCGCCGGCGACAGGCCGTCGATCTGGTCGACGTCCGGCTTCTGCATCATCTCCAGGAACTGGCGGGCATAGGCCGAGAGGCTCTCGACGTAGCGGCGCTGGCCCTCGGCATAGATGGTGTCGAAGGCGAGCGACGACTTTCCCGAGCCCGAAAGGCCGGTCATGACGATGAGCTTGTCGCGCGGCAGGTCGAGATCGACGTTCTTGAGATTGTGCTCGCGCGCACCGCGAATGGAAATGTACTTGTGATCGGCCATTGCCGCGCCGCCGCCTCAAATCTGGATGTCTCGGAGTGGCGGGCGAGCCCGGCCATCCCCCTATGTAGGTATTTTCGACGCCCGGTCGAGAGCAGCGCCGCGCACACCGGCAAGCGTTTAAGCGCCTTTGGCGCCGGCGGGCAAGCGAAAAGAACAAAGGCCGAACGGCATCCTGACAACGGTATGGCAGGAGCGGGGCAGGGCCAAGATCCGGAAAGACGGTGTGCCGTTCACATTTTTCCCGCCCGACAATGTTGCTGTTGACGTGGCCGAATCAGGGATGCAGACTGCCCTTGTCGCCCGATGCCGAGCCCGTTCAATGGCTCCTCACCATGCTACGGACGGTCTGCGAGACGCCGCAGACACGCGAGTTGAGCGGAAGGCGTACATTTGGCGCAACTGACGTAGGAGCTAGGCATGACTCCACCGGACAGTCCCGAAAGGTTCCGCTAGAGAGACGGAGCCGCGGCAGGCGCAGGTGCCTGGCCGTTCCTGAGTGAACAGCCCCGCAGACCGTGACCTGCTGTCCCCCATACAATCAGAAACCGTAGTCGGATCGGTGGCCGAGAGCCACGAGCATCCGAGAGAGCAAAGCCGGTAAACCGCTCCCGGCAATCAAGGGTACAACCCGACAAAACGGCCCCGTGCGCTCCAGGGAGCGGCGGGGCCATATTTTTGCGCCCCATATCTTGCGCCGATAGTCTCACGGCGCATTCGGCGGAATTTCTCCAGGGTCGGCTCTTGTCTTCCCGACAGCGCATTCCGACCTGACCCTCCAGGCTCGACCGAGCGAGGGGAGAACCATGGCCGAACGTCAGACGCAGCTCATCGGCTTGATCGGGCATGAGCTGGGAATCCAGCGCGCTCTACTATCGTCTCGTCAACCAGGCGGCGCATCGGCGGCTGGGCGGGCATCACAATGCACGCTCGCTGATGTTCACGCTCGACTTCGACGAACTCAACGATCTCGCCGCCAAGGGCGAGTGGCAGCGGGTCGCCGCGGTGGTTTCAGAAGCGGCTCGGCATCTCGAGGCCGGCGGCGCGGCCTTCGCCATGCTGACGGCGGTGACGCCGCATTGCGTCGCCGACAAGGCCGCTGCGGCCATCGGGCCAGTTGCTGCACATCGCCGATCCGGCCGGCAGGGCGCTCGAGGCCGCCGGGCACAGACGGGCAGGGCTGTTGGGCACGCGCTACACGATGGAGCTCGGCTTCCTGGGCGAAAGGCTGGAGAAGCAGTTCGGCATCAAGGCGCTGGTGCCGCCGGAGGACGAGCGGGCCGCCTTGCAACGCGTCATCATCGAGGAACTGACGCTCGGCGTGGTGAAGCCGGACTCGAAGGCGCTGCTCTTGCAACTTGCCAAGGGGCTGGCGGAGCGGGGGGCGGAATGCATCGTCGTCGCCTGCACCGAGCTGCCGCTGCTGCTGGCCATGGAACACTACCCGGTGCCTGCCCATGACATGGTGGAGCTTCATGCCGAGGCGGCGGTCGAGCTTGCCCTCGCGCAAGACCGAACCGGTCGGCTGGAAGGCTAGCGACCGCTGCTTTCCCGACGGCGTGCCGCCTACCTAGCCCGCCGGTCCGGCAAACAGGATCAGGTTGCCATCGGGGTCGAGCACGATGAAGTTGCGGGCGCCCCAGGGCTCCTTTCGCAGCGTCTGGTGAAACGTCACCCCTGCGGCGTGGAATTCCGCAAACAGCTCTTTGATCTCGCTTGCGGTTGCGACGGTGATCGAGGCTGAAAGCAGGTGCTCGCGCCGACGGACATCGCCGACGAAGACCGGTTCGCAGACCAGCCTCAGTGCGATGCGCGCATGGTCGCGAACGACCTGGGCGTAGAAGGGCGGCTCGCCATAAGCGAAATCGACCGCGAAACCGAGTTTTTCGGTGAAGAAGGCGCAGGACGCGGCCATATCGGCGACGAACAGCTGCGCAGAAATCGCGGCAAGGACAGGCGGCTGCGCCGGCAGGTCTTGTCGGCTCATGTCATCGGCTCCCGATTTGAGCGCCTGCCAGCCGTCGAAGCCCTGTTGCCGCGCGACCAATTCCTGCGCGTCGCTGAGCTTGAAGTTCGCCTGCATGATCTGGCCGTCGTCGAGGCAGGCGAACCGCGGCAGGCCGGCTCTCAGCACGGCGGCGACCGGGTAGTAGCCCTGGCGATGCCAGCGGAGATATTGCTTGGCCTGCTTCCTGAGGTTTTCGAGGCTCGGCATGGGCGCAATTGCAGTTGGATGTCCCAGGTGGGCATTGCCCTTTCGGCGTTCTGCCGATGCGCCCCATGAAGCACGCCAACGATGCCCTTGGCATTCGCAGCTGTCAATCTGGTGCACCAGCTTGGCGTGATGGCCAAATGCGGGCAATGCCGCCGGCTCTTGCCAATGGTTGTGGACTGATATAGAACAAAATAAGAACGAAAATGACTTGTGGACGGCAAGTCCTTTTCCACCCGCAGGGGGCGCGGGCGGATGGCGCATTGGGCTAATGTGCGCCCTCACAATTTGGATCTGGTTTCGGACGAGCGCGGAGCGGTGTCATGGCAGGTAGCGTCAACAAGGTCATTCTGGTCGGCAATCTGGGCGCTGATCCTGAAATCCGCCGGCTCAATTCCGGCGAGCCGGTCGTCAACCTGCGTATCGCCACCTCGGAAAGCTGGCGCGACAAGAATTCCGGCGAGCGCAAGGAAAAGACCGAGTGGCATCAGGTCGTCATCTTCAATGACAACCTCGCCAAGGTCGCCGAGCAGTACCTCAAGAAGGGCATGAAGGTTTACATCGAAGGCCAGCTCCAGACCCGCAAATGGGAGAAGGACGGCATCGAGCGCTACACCACCGAAATCGTGCTGCAGAAGTTCCGCGGCGAGCTGCAGATGCTCGACGCGCGCGGCCAGGGCGGTGAGTCCGGCTATAGCGGTGGCGGAGGCCAGGTCGGCTATGGCGGCGGGCAGGGCGGTGGCTATGGCGGCGGCGGCCGTGGCTCCGATTTCGGCCAGTCGAGCCCGACCGAGGGTTACGGCCGCGGCGGCGGTGGCGGCGGCCGCGGTGGCATGGGCGGCGGTGGCGGCGGTTCGCGCGACCTCGACGACGAAATCCCGTTCTGATCGCGACGGCGTAGATTTCTTGACGGACCAGGACGCTGTCGACGTCATGTTCGTCGAGCGGCCCGCCGTGAGCTATCAGGTCCAAGCCGAGGAATTGGCCGTCGTGGCCGGGGCTGCGCCGATGTCAGGTTCATCGAGCGACCCGCCCCGAGCCATCATCAGGTCCAAACAGAGGCAGCGGCAGTCATTGCCGGGGCTGCGCCGACGCCATGTTCGCCGGGCGGCCCGCCCCGAGCCATCATCAGGTCTATACAGAAGCAGCGGCTGTCGTCGCTGGGGCTGCGCCATGTCCCCGGCGGGCGGCCCACCCTGATCCACTAGGTCTAGGCCGAGCTAGAGCTGTCGCGGTCGGGGCTGCCAGCTAGGTCTTGGCGGTCGAGACCTCGTCGTCCGTTCATTGGGGGACGCCGCCAGGGCGGCAGCGCAAGCTGTCCAATGCGATCGGCGGCTCTGCGATCATGCTCGACCTTCGACCTGGGTGCAGCCTTGCGGCCGTCATCTGCGCCAAAGCCAAATCGCCAGCGCAAGCTGCTTATCCTTGCGGCCTCGAGGTTGGCGGAACGCGTAGGCGCGGGGTCGTCATGTGGGTGAAGCAGGCGCGTGAGCGCCGTGGCGAGGACCCTAGGATCCATGCCGTGAGATTTGGCCCAACGTGGAGATCTTTTCCTCTGGGCCGGAGATTTTTCTGTCTGTGCGGTCCTTCGCCTTGTCCCTGCCTGAGGGTCGTCCATTTCAAAGTCTCGTTTCTTCCCACCCCCCTCTGGGCTGCCGCCCATCTCCCCCACAAGGGGGGAGATCAGTCGCGTCGCCGGCGGCGCCTATCCTGCGACCGCTCGCCAAAAGTGATTGCCGGGCGAGTGGGTTAGCCGTGATCAGCGGTTTGCAGGTCGGTGATTGGCCGGGACGTCGATGGCGGCCTGATCTCCCCCCTTGTGGGGGGTGAGGAGTGGTCGCCGAAGGCGACGAAAAGCCAATTGCTTGGCTTTTCGAACGACGAACGCCGGCAGGGCAGAGGGGGG